>JBAWZN010000044.1:0-1610 GCA_037143015.1 Flavobacteriia bacterium | reverse complement strand
GTACATGTGTTTTAAATAAAGAATGAATTATTAAATATAAATAATGCACGCTAATTAATTCTATAGATACTAAAATTACTTAAAAGTTAACAGTTCTTTAATCTGGCTGGAAAAAGGATTTATAATTATTTAATACTAATCGATATAATTGAAGATTCCATTTACAAGATTATGACCCATCTTTAAACGAAGATTTCTTTAATCTTCTAATTTGTTCTGGTAATGTTCTTATTCAACCACTCCTGCGTTTCCGCATCACTACTCCACACAAAACATCCTTTCATTCCGCGGGTCATGAGTGTGCGGTAGGTATTTTTGATAATGGCATTTGACATTTCTTGTCCTTTTTGAGGATTTGATTTTAATAGTGATTTAAGTCCATGAATGCTTTTGTCACTCGATGCTCGTTTTTCGGGTTGACACAACCATTGACCATTTCGGATCACAAGGTCTGGTCCCATGAACACGCCAATGTAATCGACTTCTAGTCCTTGACATGTGTGAATACATCCGATCTGCTCAACTGATTCTGGACTCACAATCCAAAGCATGCCGTCTTGAGTTAAGTTCCACTGTTTTCCAAAATTGAATTCGGGAATGATGATGTCCATAGCCTTAGGATCCTTCTTGGAATTCCAGGGCCAGCAATATCCGGCAACCATACGCGCACGATTTCTTTCTTTATTTCTACGTAGAATTTTCTCATACAATTCATCAGGACTATTGCACACAATAAACTCATAATTGAGCTCTGTTAAATCTGTGTTTGCTGTTTCTCGGATTCCTAAAAGTTGATCTAGGTAAGCCATGTATCCATCACTTCCGTTACACCTGAACTGACTCGAAAGTTTGAGGTGGTGAATTTCCGCACCTGAATAACGTGCCCATTTTTCAATTTCCGCACTTGATCCAATATCCTTCATGGTGACACGCTGATCTTCGTCTAAAAAGAATACGGAACATCGCGCCGCTTCAATGATTTCCATAACCTGATTGTGACCAAGATTTGAAAACATTCCGCTTTTCTCATTTAAGCGATGCGCCTCGTCAACGATTAAGGCATCGAATTGATTTTTTTCTGCTTGGATGTAAGATCCGGAGCCTTTGAATAAATTATTGACCCATGATTTTGTCCGTATCCCCGTTAATTTACTCGCATAAACATCACGAGGAGCACTGTTCTTACTGACATATTGCACCAATTTCTGCTGACTGGTTAAATTGGCGGTCAATTGAATAGCCACAACGGATTTTCCGGTTCCTGGTCCACCTTCCACAATTACCACTTGTTTAGAACTAGAACTTGCTTTCGTAATGAGTTGAGCAATACGTTCGTAAACGACTTTTTGATCATCAATCATCACAAATTCTTCGTTTCCTTCGATCATTCGCGCAATGGCATCCGCAATTCCTTTTGACGGACGAATTTTCCCATGTTCAATCTGATACATGACATTTCGATAGTCACCGAACTTGACATGTTGCTTAATGAACTCTGATAATTTTAACACATCGTTTTTCGCGAATAACGGTGCTTTATCGAGGTAGTTCTGATAAAAGCTTCCCGTCATCGGACTCGGGTCCTCGCAATTATGTAAAAAAGCACAGGC
>JBAWZN010000043.1:0-1951 GCA_037143015.1 Flavobacteriia bacterium | reverse complement strand
AATCATCTTCAACTCCGACAATATGAGCGCAGTTGCCCCCCAAACAACTTTTTCATTCAATATAAAGCAAGGGATGTCTGTCATATGAACGTGTTCAGATACCTTAATCGTTGTTTTCGAAACAGAATCATCCGAAAGCAAGTCTTTCAAATTGATTTCATAGTATTGTGCAACTTCATATTCGTTAATCGAAATTGGTGGACGTTGATCGTGAATAAAAACAAAAGGACTCACCTCAAAACTCGAAACAGGAATCCAAACCATGGAAAGTTCGGTGATTTTTTCACCACTGTTTATTGGAATAGCCAATTCTTCTTCCGATTCTCGACGCGCGGTATGTTCCAAATGAAGATCTGTAGCATCTGGTTTTCCACCCGGAAAGGCCATCTGAGCACTGTGTTTTCCATCATAAGTGGATCGTTCAATTAAGAAGAAATGCCATTCCTCTTGATGCGGGTAGAGGTGAATTCCCACCGCAGCCTTCTTGCGAATCGATTCCGCATCCTGTTCAAACTGTTTTCGATAAGGTGCAAAAGACTCATGCGCCAATTCACCAGGTAACGTTTGTTGAAGTCGTTGAATCAATTCGCCTTTTGTCATACGTGCAAAAATGCATTTTTTCCATTAAAGCAATGAAAAAAAGGATTAAAATTCATGAAAAAGTAATAATTAGTTAATTACCCCCTAAAAAATAGGGGTGCGTGGAGAAAAAAGTAGAAAAAAATCATTCGATTGGCTAAAAAGAAATAACTTTGTCAAAAAAACACCGAAAATGGCAAGTAAAAGATTAAATGCGTATCAAGATGTGTTGAGTAGAGAACCAAAACACATTGAATTTGATGGGAAACTGTCGGAATTGTTTGGTCAAAATGTATTTCACATCGATGTGATGCGTGAATACCTTCCTTCTGAGACGTACAAGTCTATGTTGGAGTGCGCACAAAACGGAACACGTTTAGATCGTAAAAATGCAGATCAAGTCGCTTCAGCCATGAAAGATTGGTCGATTTCCAAAGGTGCAACGCATTACACACACTGGTTTCAACCGTTAACAGGAACGACGGCAGAGAAACACGATGCCTTTTTTAAACCAATCGGACCAGGGAAAGCAATTGAGCGTTTCGACGGTGATTTATTAGTGCAACAAGAACCAGATGCATCTTCTTTTCCAAATGGTGGAATTCGCAATACCTTCGAAGCACGTGGCTACACCGCTTGGGATCCAAGTTCACCAGCTTTTGTTATTGGAAAAACATTGTGTATTCCTACGATTTTCATCTCGTACACGGGAGAGTCATTGGACTACAAAATGCCGTTATTAAAAGCATTAAATGCAATTGACGATGCAGCAGTTGAAGTATGTCAGTACTTCGATAAAAACGTAAATAAAGTAAACGCGACACTTGGTTGGGAGCAAGAATATTTCTTGATCGATTCTGCTTTGTTCAATGCGCGTCCAGATATCATGTTGACAGGTAGAGCGTTGTTTGGACATGCGCCAGCAAAAGGTCAACAGTTAGAAGATCATTACTTTGGATCGATTCCAGAACGCGTGAATGCATTCATGCGTGAATTCGAGGTGGAATCGTTGAAGTTGGGCATTCCTGTTACAACACGTCACAACGAAGTAGCGCCAAATCAATTCGAATGTGCGCCGATTTTCGAAGAATGTAACTTAGCAAATGACCACAACTTATTGTTGATGGACATCATGGAGAAAACTGCCCGTAAGCACAACTTCCGTGTGTTATTACATGAGAAACCGTTTGCAGGTGTCAATGGATCAGGAAAACACAACAACTGGTCGTTGAGTACGAATACAGGAGTGAACTTGTTGGCTCCAGGGAAAAATCCTAAATCTAATTTACAGTTCTTAACGTTTTTCGTGAATACGATTATGGCGATTCACGAGAATGCTGGATTGTTACGTGCAGCGATTGCTTCTGCCGGA
>JBAWZN010000042.1:0-2283 GCA_037143015.1 Flavobacteriia bacterium | reverse complement strand
CTAAGCGAATGAAACTAGTAACTAGTGCCTAGTGCGTGAGCAAAGCGATCGCTCCATTATCCTTTCAAGTAACTCGTGAGCAAAGCGAACAACACTTCAGTGCTCAGTGCGTGAGCAAAGCGATCGCCGAGAACGCCCCCAACGCCTCAACCAAATGAGCAAAGCGAATGAATCTCATTCATACACCAAGAATATTCCACCCGAATCCAAAATCTCCTTACTTTTGAAAAAAAAATAATTTATTATGAAACGCCTCACTATTTTTATTGCATCTGTCCTTGTTTTCACTGCGTGTATCGATCAACAAAAACAAGCGAGTACAGAAGAACCACAAAGCATTGTTGCCACAGATGAATCTGTGCGTGAATTGCGTCAGTCATTATCTGATGTAGAGAAAGAAGAACAGCGCTTAGCGAAAGAAGCGTTAGCGAACATGACGACGATGTCCTTTGATAAAATGAGTCATGATTATGGGAAAGTTACCGCAGACACTGACAATAAGACCGTGTTTCGGGTGACGAATACCGGAAAAAAGCCCTTGATTATCGAAAAAGTTTCTGCGAGTTGTGGTTGTACGACTCCATCAAAACCTGAAAAACCTATAGCACCTGGAAAAAGCGACGAAATTGTGGTGGTATTCCATCCGAAGGAAACGCAACTAGGACAGCAAAATAAAACCGTAACCGTCATTGCGAATACAGATCCGAAGATGGAAGTGTTGAGTATTTCAGCGATGGTGGAGAAAAAGAAAAATTAAAGAGCGGAAAAGGACACATGAAGTTACACGTATTAAATACTGGATTTTTCAAGCTCGATGGTGGTGCCATGTTTGGTGTCGTGCCGAAAACACTTTGGCAAAAAACGAATCCAGCGGATGAAAACAACATGTGCTCTTGGGCGATGCGCTCGCTGTTAATAGAGGATGGCAACCGTTTGATTCTGATTGACGCCGGCATTGGCGATAAGCAGAGTGAAAAGTTCTTCTCCCACTATTACATGTATGGAAACGATTCCTTGCATGGAAACTTAGCGAAATTGGGATTCCATGCGAATGATATTACGGATGTCTTCTTGACCCACTTGCATTTTGACCATTGCGGAGGAGCAGTCGCTTGGAACGATTCCAAAACAGGATACCGTACCGTTTTTCCAAACGCCACCTATTGGAGCACAGAAAAACATTGGCAATGGGCCGTTGAACCGAATGCACGTGAAAAAGCGTCGTTTTTAGCAGAGAACATCCTTCCGATTCAAGAGAGTGGGCAATTGAAATTCATTGAACGTAGTGGAGATTTCACGGCACAAGCGCTTCCAGGAATGGATGTCCTGTTTGTTGATGGACACACAGAAAGCATGATGCTTCCACACATTCAGTACAAAGGAAAAACGCTTGTCTTTATGGCGGACTTACTTCCAAGTACGGGACACATTCCCCTACCCTATGTGATGGGGTATGACACGCGTCCATTGTTGACCTTAGACGAAAAAGCGAAATTCCTTCAACATGCCGCAGCGAACGACTTTATCTTGTTCCTAGAGCATGATTCCGTCAATGAATGTTGCACCTTGATTGAAACAGAGAAAGGCATTCGTTTAGGTGAATCTTTTTCCTTCAGCGCTTTATAGGATGAAGAATCCAAGAGAAATAGTCGAAACGATGTTGCAGCAGGATGCCTTCAGTCAATTGTTGGGCATGGAACTGTTGGAAATTGAACAAGGGTCTTGTGTCCTGCGTTGCACCGTCACTTCCCAAATGACCAATGGATTCGCCATTGCCCATGGCGGAATCACCTACTCGTTAGCCGATTCAGCATTGGCCTTTGCTTCCAATGCGTATGGTGTGCATTGTTTCAGTGTGGACACGAACATTGCCCATTTAAAAAAGGTGAAACGAGGAGATGTATTAACAGCAACTTGTACAGAGTCCCACCGTGGAAAACGCACCGGAGTTTACGTGGTAGATATTCAAAATCAAGAAGGTAAGCGCGTAGCTTATTTTCGAGGAACGGTTTTCATCAGTTCCGAAGTTTGGTGATTTCCGAACTATTTTGATTTTTTTTACCCGGATCGTTTGTAATTCTATAAATAAGTCGTACTTTTGTATCCGCTTTAACGAAAGCATTACACAATTCTGAAGCAGCTGTTGTTGCTCACGTAAGTGAAAGAAATTGGTTTGGTAGTTCAGTTGGTTAGAATACCTGCCTGTCACGCAGGGGGTCGCGGGTTCGAGTCCCGTCCAGACCGCAAACGCTTCGTTAAAGACACGTCCTATATGGCTGTAGG
>JBAWZN010000041.1:0-2877 GCA_037143015.1 Flavobacteriia bacterium | reverse complement strand
GGGTCTCAGGTTCAATCCGCCTCCGCCGCGGCGGAGCGGACTGAAGGGGGAGCGACACAGGAAAACAGGTCTAAATTGACCTGTTTTTTTTGTTTATACATGTTCAAACGATTGGAAACCAGTAGAATTCTCTTATTTTAACATGTCTTAATTTGGCGGAATTGTTTTGAATTCCTATATTTATTTTGGTTTCTAATTCTACGTGATTTCAAATGTTACTTTCTTACATAATTAAATTCAAAGCTTTATTCTTACTTTTTTTCTGTGTAGGAAATCTGTTTTCTCAAACATTTACTAATAATATACCGCAAGCAATTTCTGAGTCTATACAATACCATACACCGACAGTTATACCGATATTGGTAAACGGTTTACCCAATAGCATTGGGGCAAATTTTGGCGTTACTTCCGTCTGTCTAAATATACAACATCCTCAATTGAATAATCTTACCTTGAAATTGGTATCGCCGGATGGAACCAAAGTAACACTCATGCACCAAATTGGGAACACAGATGACAACTTAAGCGCTACGTGCTTTGACGATACTAGTTCCCCAATTTATTATGGTAACGCACCTTACACAGGTTCGTTCCGGTCAACGTTACCACTTGGTCAAGTTAACAATGGACAAAATCCCAATGGTACATGGAACATCTGGATTTACGACGATATTCCTGAAGCGGGGTCCGAGGGTATTTTTTTAAACGTATCGTTATCGTTCGGAAACCAGCCGGCGCTCCCATTTTACTTTTCGAACTCTACCTTACCAATCATCGAACTTCAAACCCAAAATAAAGCGATTAACAACTACAGTAAAGAAAAAATTGGATTTAAAAGCTACGACAGTCCCTTTGGCTTGAACGATTGGCAAAACGATTCCCCAAGTTACTCAGGTTCTGCATATATTGAATGGCAAGGCTGGAGCGCTCCAGGATTTCCAAAGAAGAATTTCGATTTCGACATAGCAGATACGCAGGGGAACAAAATCGATGTTCCTTTGCTAGGCTTACCAGCGGAGAATGACTGGGTACTCAAAGCAGAATACTTAGATCGAACCCTAATGAAAAACCATCTCGTCTTTGAACTTTTTCAAAAAATGGGGAGTTACGCACCCCGTACCCGTTTTTGCGAGGTTGTTCTCGATGGGGAATACCTAGGTGTGTACACCCTCCAAGAAAAAATAAAGCGTGATAAAAACCGAGTTAAAATCGATAAACTTCTAACGAATGACGTCAGTTTACCCAATATTAGTGGCGGATATATATACGAAATTAATAACACCGGATCAGCCTTTGATTGGACCTCAAATTATAACCCCATCAACGAAGCTACAACAGATTATAATGTTGAATTTAGGGTAGTATATCCCGACCGCGATTTCATTCCAATCGAGCAGCTTAACTATATAAAAGAATTCACTGATTCATTTGAAAATGCACTTTCATCGCCTCAATTCCAAGATTCAATTTTAGGTTATCGTGCTTACATCGATGTTTATTCCTTTATTGACTTTATGTTAATTAGCGAATTCGCTGCAAATTATGATACCTACGGTCGGAGTTTTTTTTTGGTAAAAGAAAACCAAAATGACGGTGGAAAGCTCAAAGCAGGTCCACCATGGGATTTTGATCAAGGATTCGGTTATTACTGGCCAAGCACTCAAGGTTGGGTTTGGGAAATCACCAATTATTATTGGCCCTTTCCATTTTGGTGGTCCAAATTTTGGTCGGACGAGCAATACCGTCGTGAAACCGAGTGCCGTTGGAAAAGCTATCGTCAAGGAGCATTATCGAACAGCGTGATTCAACAAACGATAGACAGTCTACAACTTCGATTAGCTTCTGCCGTTGGCCGCAATGAAATTGTTTGGCCAAATCAAAATGGAACAAGTTATCAAGAAAATGTCAATAATCTTCAAATATGGATTACCCAACGTTTGGCTTGGATCGATGATAGTTTGGACCTATATAATACGGTTTTTCCAGAATTATCAAACCTCAGCGATACGAGTATCTGTGCTGGAGTCACATTAAATTACGGGTTGTCCAATGCTTATAGTTACGATTGGGAGCCAGGGTCGAATTCTCAGATAATGACTCCCACAGAAACCGGTTTTTACACCTTGACAGCCACCGATACCTCGGGATGTTTCTCTCGGCAAACAGTGCATATTGAGGCCCGAAAACCCAACGTCAATTTTAATGTTCAACTTGTTGTGGGGAATCACGAGATAATTTGTTTAGCGCAAGATACCATGCTCATTGATTATGTATGGAGTGTCGGAAATGATACGATTCTTGGTGATTGGACCCTGCCCTACACCTTCAATCAAAATGGTTACTATACGGTATCATTAAGTTCCATTGATTCTTCTGGATGTGAATGGTCAGAAAGTATCGCTCATTGGGTGAATTCATCCAACGTACCGGCAAATGGATTCTTGTTATTTCCTAATCCATGCGAAGCCAATTTTTGGATTGTCAACAGCGAGGAAATGGTCGGAAAACCATACACCATTACCGATGAATTTGGGAATTTACTAACCCAAGGAATCATTTCGGGGATTCAGCAACAAATAGAATCTTCCTGGGCTTCTGGTATATACTTAGTTAGAATCAACGACATGGTTAAACGCTTAGTTGTGGAATAAGCTCTAGTGAACGAGACTGTTGCACCTGCATTTAAATCATGAACTATGAAGTTATTAACCAGCTATATCATTGGTAATGAATTCATAAAGAACATTCAAACGCTTCAGATCTGTAATGAATTGGTTCGACAAAATTAAATTTAAGGGAGCAAAAGCCTTACGGAAACGTAAGGCTTTTTTTATTGTAGGATGACCTATTTTATTTACATTATTTATTCTTCTTGCA
>JBAWZN010000040.1:0-3992 GCA_037143015.1 Flavobacteriia bacterium | reverse complement strand
TGACTGGCTTTTTGTATTTTTAACGCATGAAACTTTTGTTTTTCATATTCAATTTTTGGTCATGTAAACCTAATTCGATGAATCTACCAATCACCCTCCTATGTTTGCTCTTTTTTGGCGCCTCAATTGCCCAAAAGGAGGCCAATGTTTGGCATTTTGGAATAGGTAACAGCTTGGATTTTAATAGTGGATCTCCCGTACAAACTTCAGGCAGTCAGATGTATACTAACGAAGGATGTGCCTCCTATTGTGATGAAAATGGCAACTTGCTTTTCTATTCAAATGGCGGAGGAAGACTTCCTGCGAGTGGTCAAGACGGAGGTAAAATATGGAATAAGAACAACCAGGTCATGTACGATATGCAAGGCCAAGAAGGTGGGGGATGGAGTGCGGCGCAATCATCGGTTGTGGTTCCTGCTCCTGGGGAACCTGATGTTTTTTACCTTTTTACCATGGAGGAGCTTGAATTTGATTGTGACGGGGTAGTTCCTTCAGAACCAAACGGCAGAGGATTGCGTTATTTTAAAATCGACATGACACTGAACGGCGGTTTGGGTGATGTTATTGAAGCGGATGTTCAAGTATATGATTACTCGTACGAAGGGATTTGTGCGATTCGCCATTCAAATGAAACGGATTACTGGATTTTAATCAATCAAGATACAACAGGTATCGGAGTTTACAGTGTCACTCAAAGTGGAGTTCAACTCGCCGGCGTTTATCCGCATCCAGTATTTTTCAACGGATTTGGTATTATTAAGTCTAGCCCAACCCAGAGTGGCGTTGGAGCACCTTGCTGCAATAAAGTGATGACATCCGCGGGACTTTATGACTTCAATTTGTCTACAGGCGTACTTACATTTGAAAGTGATTTGGGAGCTGCGTCGGACTACAATTTTGAGTTTTCTCCGAATGGATTTTATTTATATGCAAGCATTTTCGATCCAAATACGTTCGTTTCTAATTTGGTGCAATATAACGTATTTGCCCCTTCTCAAACGGGACAAACCGTGGAATCAACCGCTCAGGTTATTGTGCAAAACTTCAATGGTTTGTATATGCAATTAGCTTCGGATGGAAAAATCTACTTCACCGAACAAAGTTTGGGTTTTACAACGCTTTTGGGAACGATTAATTGCCCAAATACTTCAGACCCAACTGTCTTTTCTGGCGTTTTATCCTTCCCGAATGATTCCATTCTTTCGATAGGTTTTTACACTCTACCCAATTTCCCTTCTTGGATTTTTTATAACAACTACGATGCTCAGATTCAATTTGGTCCAGATACCGTTTACCTGTGTCCGGGAGATACCCTTCTATTAAACGCAGGAGATGGGATATCTTGGGAATGGGGTGGAGATGCGTCTACCAATACGAGTCAATTTTACATCGTTACAAATCCCGGAATTTTCAGTGCAACAGTAACGAGTACATGTGGCTTGGGGAGTGATCAGATAGTTGTTTTGCCATGCACCAACGAAGAACCAACGGATAGTAGTTTCGTAGAATTTATATTTCCCAACGTCTTCACTCCAAATTTCGACGGTACGAACGATCTTTTTGAAATACAAGATTTACCAGAAAACACGGAGTTAATCATTCTAAACCGCTGGGGTAATGTTGTTTTCTCAACAACCAATTACCAAAACAATTGGGATGGGAAAAACACCTTAGGAAATGAGCTGGTGGATGGCGTCTATACCTATAAATTCACAACCAAAACTGGTAGAAGTGGTCATGGGTTTGTGCATTTAGTACGGTGATTTCTGTCAGACTTCCCGAATTAGTTTTTTAATGCCAGAAACAAAAAAAATTGAAAAGTGGTTTTTGTCAATTTTGAATAATAATAATTCCTAAGAGTTTAATAAAACAAAAGTTTTAGCATTTTGCTTAGCGACGCTTCTATTATCGGAGCGAACACACCGTCACAATATGAACAATCGCAACCAACATATTACTAATTACAAACGGGTGTTTCAGTGTTTTGACGGTAACTGGCGTAAGGAGTTTATACACGATTTGCATTAGTAAAAGTGCAATCGCAAATTTGGTATCTGGAAAAATCAATAAGCCAATAGATGCGATAAGTATCGTCATGTAAATCGCTAAAAGAATTCCTCTTGCTGGGTTGAATTCACCCAATGTTTCGACAATTCTAACATTATTGGTCAACATTAAATAGCAAATGGGTATAAGAATAAGGATGTTTAAAAAAAGGGAGAGGGCGAGCATTGATTTAATAATTCATTACATTCTGAATGAAACAGCTAAAGATCGGATTTGTTTTCAATTATATTTCCTGGCAGTTGAATATTCATTAATCGAGGAAACTATATAAAAGGAGTCAAAACTTTAGGTTTTAGTATTTAACTTTATGTCCGAGATGTTATATCAACGGGTACTTTTAATCTTGTTCACGGTGTTTTTGGGTCAGGCTCAGGCACAACTTCAAAATTCCCATTGGACATTTGGTTATAATTGTTGGGTGGATTTTACGGGAGGTGTTCCCGTAGGAACTGGAGCGTCGGCAATTTATAGCAATGAACAATGTGCCACCGTATCCAATGAGGCCACCGGTCAATTGCTCTTTTATTCAGATGGGCAGAGCGTTTGGGATGCCAACCACACGGTGATGCCGAATGGGCTGAATCTATTTGGCGGGGCTTTTTTGTCCAGTACCCAAGGGCCATTAATCGTTCCTTTTCCAGAAGATAATTCGAAATATTACGTGTTCACCTTGGACGATTTGGAATATGACATTCCGCAGTTGGATAATGGATTGCGTTATACGGTGGTTGATATGAATCAAAACAATGGAATGGGTGCCGTTGATCCCCTCCAAAAAAACGTTTTTTTAACGAATTTTTTAACGGAAAAGATAACGGTTGTGCGCAGTGAGTATATTCGGGGATATTGGGTGATTGTACATAAACGCGAAAGCAATCAGTTTTTGGCGTACAAAGTGGACGGCTGTGGAGTAGATCCAATTCCAGTGATAAGTAATGTCGGAACGGAACTCTTAGGTGCGAATTCTACGTTTGATCCGCGCATGCCTTTTTATGGTTCCATGAAAGCTAATAATGCGGGAGATAGAATCGCTATGCCGATTGACGACAGTAAATTCATCGACTTTTATTCCTTTGATGCTGCAAGCGGTCAATTATTCAATCCGATCACGGTTGAGGTTACCGACAACACGCCAGCATCACCTATTCGAAAATACGGGTGTAGTTTTTCACCGGACGGAAGCATGTTTTATTATACCAACAACATTTCAGTTTATCAGCTGAAGCTAACAGCTTATGATTCGCTTTCAATTGCCACGTCGCATACCTTGATAGCCACTCCGGCAAATTCAACCTTTCAAATAGAGGAAGGCCTCGACGGAAAGTTATACGTAGCAATTGGAGGGAGCAATGTATTGGATGTAATTAATTCGCCGAATAGTTCTTTTTGTAATTACACGAGCAATGCACTTTCGATCAATGGACTCGTCTTGCTTGGACTCCCTGCGAGGGTGCCCGAACGCAACTTTTCAAGCCCTCCGATCACGATGCTTCCCGATTCTTGTTGGCAAAGTACGACCAGTTTTTCCATCAATACGGGCTTATCCATAAATCAAGTGAGTTGGAACTTTGGTGATCCAAATTCCGGGGGAAGCAATACTTCAATGAGTTTAAATCCAAGCCACTCATTTTCTAATGTCGGAACTTATACGGTTTCAGCCCTTGTGGAATTTCAATGTTATACAGACACCTTAGAACTTACGCTAACCTTGGTTGATTGTCCTCAGGATCCTCCCCCCGTAATTCCAGATTCTCCCTTGCTTATCCCTAACGTAATTTCTCCCAACAACGATGGGATAAACGATTTTTTCGAAATTGAGAATTTACAGGAGAATACAGAAGTTATCATCCTCAATCGCTGGGGCAATGTTGTTTTTTCCTCAATTAACTATCAGAATAATTGGGACGGTAAAGATGCATTAGGAA
>JBAWZN010000039.1:0-7581 GCA_037143015.1 Flavobacteriia bacterium | reverse complement strand
CACCATCCATCGCGAGCGTAAGGCCAGGTTCCACCTTGTCCGATGTTTGGATTATCTCCACATTCCGTTGATTGCCAAATGTTCCAGTTGAAACGAGGAATGCCATCCACCTTGATTTGGTGATCGTTCGGAACCCATTCGCAGCAAGCGCCATCCCCTACTTGACCATGACCAGACATTCTCGTTTTGATTTTAAACGTTTCTGAAGAATCAGCCAAAATAATTGGTTTCTCTTGAAGAACAACGTCATTGGCCATTTGAGCGAAATTATAGGATTTAAAGTCACTCCAAATTGGCTGACGGGCATGTATGTCTCTCGGTGGAATTCCTTCAATAAAAGCAAATTTCAAGTCAATTAATTCTTGGGTATTGTGCGCCGCTAAATCAACCATGCCTTTTAAATACATTTGGTAATCTGTCACATCGTATTTCCAAGTAAATCCATTTGAACCTAAATCGAATTGAATGCCATAAGGCGTAATGTATCGTGCAATCTCCACATCATTGACCAATTCATATGGTGGATTATAACAAACGATTGGAAGATTATTCAGCGCTACAGTAGTTTGTATATGCTGAGCACTTAATTCATGACCGTAAATATCATAAACATGCATGTCTCCATCAGTAACACCAATAAAACTATTTACAATATCGAAATGACGAAATAAAGGTACTTGCTCAAAGACAACAATTGGTTCAATTTTCTTCGGTTGATTGGTGATAACCGTGTCTACTGGTGTCACTAAATTCCCTTGTCCAAAAGAAAATTTAGGCATCGACATTTCTTGGTTCACTCCAGCCAGAGGCACTTCGTTAAATTGAATCATTTGGTATTCAGAAGGCATTAAATCGAGATGATTCGGGGACTGATCAACGGCGTAATTCACATTATCAAAGTCATAATACACTTTTAGATTCGACCAATTTGGATGATTAGCATCAATTTTATGTTGATAGTTTGCTTGAATGGTGGACAGACTTAAAGCAGCGTTATAGATTCTAAATTCGTCGATGCTTCCTTTCCATTTCAACGCTTGATCCTTACTTGCACCTAAAATGAATCGATGAATGTAGCCAATTGAACGTGTTAGTCCTGTACCTGAATGCCACAATATCCCATTTTTATAGATAAACATTTCACCCGTACTTTGTTTCTTTACAAATGCCCAGTGATTCCAAACAGAGTCAATTTCATTGGTCGCCATTGCTTTGTTTATGCGGTCATATCCCGTTTCATTACCGGCATCCCAGTAAAGGTTGTTATTACTCCAAGGCATGTGAATATTCAAGATTCGATTTCCAAGCGTGTCGTAGGCCTCCAAGAAACTTGTATTCGTTCCTGCCACACCGTTTCCTTTTGCCCAAAACTCAATGGTTACCTCATCTCCCATTACCTCATCCGAATATTCCAACATAGTGTAGTCGTTTCCATTAAAAGATAAACATCCGTTTTTTCCTTGAAAGGAGATTGCCTTGTTTCCAGTGATGGAAACACTTTCAAAATTCAACGAAGCCAAATTGGGGAAGTCGTTTTCGAAGGTAAACTCTACCAATAAATTGGAACTTCCATCCCAACTGAACGGTTGATAGAAAATAAAATCATTTGGTCCAATTTGTAATGCAGCTTGACTATTGGGAATTCCTCTCGAAGCGTTGTAAACTTCCGTAAATCCGTCCGAATGAAAAGCAATTAATTCTGGATCGTTGGTCGCTTTCATGCGAATGACCGGGTAGAATAGATTTCCATTCGTCCCTAAACTCTGCACAAACAATTTCAACGACTGTAAATTCCCTGGTTGAACGTTAGCGGCCATTAACTGTTGCGCGGTGATTAACTGTTGGAATCTGCTTCCTTTTTCATCTGTTTTAAAAGGCCAATTGGCATTGTTATTAGCTACTTCCGGATTGGAAAATGTTAAGCCGTTCGCTACTCGATTGAATTCTTGACGCTGATAAATATCCGCTTCGTTGTATGGAATGGGTTTGTAATTAATCGTGTTTGGCGAAGTCCAATTCGATAAATAGCGATTTGAATTGTTTGCCACAGAATCGTAAATTCCCGTATGATCGAATACTCTTGTATAGGTAAGATAGTCCCACTCACCACAATCATATTGGTCCCAAGTAGTTAATGGACTGCATTTCAACTTGTAGTACATCATTACTTTTTCGAAACGCATGGTATCCAACTCTTGTGGGAACTGAAACCATGAACGACGACTGGTAATGGAATCGAAAGTAAATGTCTGTACCCAAGTGGTATCTTGAGCTTTTAACTGAAATCCGATAAGTAAAAATGAAAGGTAAAGTACTATTTTTCGCATGGTAGTAGGTTAGAATGCTCTAAAATACAAATTACTCCGGAGGAAAAAAAATATTAAAACTCGAATAACTGACCTTGATTTAAGGTAAGGAACTGATTTGAAGGAACATACTTTCGCTTGGACAATCGTGCGACTATTCCTACTTGTCTTTTTTGCTCGTCATGCGTGGATATTATCGTTTTAACGTTCAATTTGTCAGCTAATTGAAGCGCCTTATTCAAACCCAAATTAACTGTTCCGCCTAGGTAGACAGGAAGTTTATACGTGGTGACTGTGGTAAGCAAAATAGTTGCTTCTTTTTGGTTCTGAATTTTTCTAGTCCCGTGGGGTGCATAACACATGGTTGAAGTTCCGTCAGAAACCAAATACGCGTGGTGCACTAAATCCAAAAGACCGGTTCGTGAGATTTTCTCTAGGAGAAATGGTGTATCTTGCAAGGACAAGAACGTTCTAAAATGATTCCATTTTTGTATTTTCCGTTTAATAACAGGCAGGCAAATAACCGGGATTTCACTCGATAATTTTACTAATGTTTCTTGGTCGCAATGATCCGTGAAGGGGTGAGAGATAAAAATGAAATCCGGATGTGGGATATCGGAAATATCAGGTTGTTTATCCAAATGATATTGTGTGGAAAAGCGGGGATGGAAGTCCACTTGACTTTCTGAAAACCATGGATCGACTAAAATCTTCAGCCCATTTATTTCCCAGAGCCACGAACTATCCGCATTTAACTTGGTGATTTTCATCGAGAACTAGCTCATGAACATCTTGACAGCTAAGCTTAATTTTTGTTTGATTTCTGTACGATTAACGATAAAATCAAGGAATCCATGTTCCAACAAAAACTCGGAGGTTTGGAATCCATCCGGCAAGTCGCGTCCAATTGTTTCTTTCACGACACGTGGACCAGCAAATGCGATTAAGGCACCTGGTTCAGCGATGTTAATGTCACCTAACATAGCAAAAGAAGCGGTGACACCACCTGTTGTTGGATCTGTTAAATAAGAAATGTATGGCAACTTCGCTTCGGATAATTGTCCAAGTTTACCGGAAACTTTCGCCATTTGCATCAAGGAGTAACCAGCCTCCATCATGCGTGCTCCTCCTGATTTCGAGATAATCATAAAGGCTGCATTGGATTTAATTGCTTCATCGATACCACGAACGATTTTCTCTCCCATAACAGAACCCATGGATCCACCGATGAACTGAAAGTCCATGGCAGAAATAACCAGGTTTTGTCCGTCGATTGTTCCTTTTGCTGTACGAACGGCATCTTTTAATCCAGTAGCTTTTTGTGTAGCAGAAACTCGGTCTACATATTTCTTAGTGTCCGTGAACTCCAACGGATCTCCAGATGTTAAATCCGTAGCGATTTCCGTATATTTTCCTTCATCGAAAATTAAGTGGAAATATTCCTCAGAACCGATTCGTTCATGGTGAGAACAACGATCGCAAACGAAATTGTTTTTCGCCAGGTCATCACTGGTAAACAATGTTTTGCAGTTTGAACAACGTACCCACAGTCCTTCAGGGACCTCTAGTTTATCACTAGTTGCTGTTGTAATTCCTTCTTTACTTCGTTTAAACCAAGACATTTCCTTCAATTTAAAGTGTGTTAATATTGTTTAAATCCTCAAAAGATTGCGAGAGGCGTTTAATGAATGTCAATTCACCTTCGCGCATCCATTTTCTTGGATCATAGTATTTTTTATTCGGCAATTCTTCCCCTTCAGGATTTCCAATTTGTGTACGAAGATACTCCATATTTTCTGCAACATAATCGCGCACACCCTCTGTAAAGGCAAATTGCAAGTCTGTATCAATGTTCATTTTCACTACACCGTAACCGATTGCTTCGCGAATTTCTGCTAATGATGAACCTGATCCACCGTGAAAAACAAAATCAATTGGATTTGGTTCTGTTTGGTATTTCTCTTGAATAAATTCTTGTGAATTTTTCAAAATAATTGGAGTCAACTGAACATTTCCAGGTTTATAAACACCGTGTACGTTTCCAAACGCTGCGGCAATGGTAAACCTTGGACTAATCTTCATCAACTCTTCGTAGGCGTAAGAAACCTCTTCTGGTTGCGTATACAATTTGGAATTATCAACATCCGAGTTGTCCACCCCGTCTTCTTCACCGCCCGTTATTCCCAATTCGATTTCAAGCGTCATTCCCATTTTGGACATACGCTCCAAATAACGTTTACAGATATCTAAATTCTCTACCAAGGATTCCTCGCTTAAGTCAATCATGTGAGAACTGTAGAGTGGCTTTCCTGTTTCTTTAAAAAACTGTTCGCCTGCATCTAAAAGTCCATCAATCCAGGGAAGTAATTTTTTCGCACAGTGATCGGTATGAAGAATCACGGTCGCTCCGTATGCTTCCGCCAAAGCATGAACGTGTTTTGCTCCTGCTATTCCACCTAGAATTGCCGCTTTCTCATGTTCGTTCGAAAGTGCTTTCCCGGCAAAAAACAGACAACCTCCATTCGAAAACTGAATGATGGCCGGCGCATTTAACTTTGCTGCCGTTTCCATTACACCGTTTAACGTGCTTGAACTAGTCACATTCACTGCTGGAAGGGCAAATCCTTTTTCTTTCGCAAGTTGAAATATCGCTTGGACTTCATCCCCAGTTGCTACTCCTGATTTAATTAAATTACTCATTGTGTTGTTGATTGATGTCGCAAAAGTAGTAAAATTAGGTCAAAATGCACTTGATATTTTTGGCTAAAACAATCCGCTCACATTCATCCACTTTGGCAACAGTAGACCTCCATAAAAATCCAAAGAAAATGCAAGCTTGAAACAATATTCTACCATTCTTTACGTTAAACAAGAAAACATGAAATAAGCCTATGGTTCAAAAATTTTACTCCGAAACGTTAGTGGAAAATGAAGCGAAGTTAAAACCTTCAAATGCGGCACTTAATTTTATCTTGAATTACAGTAAAGCACTTGAAGTGAAGAAACTGAAAAAGCATAAGGTCTTCATTTGCAAAAACTAAAAAAAAGCTCTGACAGATTTGTTAGGGCTTTTTTTTATTGGGAAACAGATGTTTCTACGAAGTTACTTTAGTTAAATTCCAAAATAGTATATACTTTTGGTATATACTTAATAAAAGTGTCAGATGAAAACTTTATCCTTAAAACTTGACAATGGCGTCTTTGAAGAGACGGAACAACTTTTAGCGAAAATCCAAAAGACTCGGAATCGGTATATCAACGAAGCCTTAGAATATTATAATCAAATACAAAAAAAGAAACTCATTGAGCAACTGCTCATTACAGATTCTAAAATGGTAAGCGATGAGTCCATGAAGGTTTTACATGAATTTGAAAATTTTGAGGACTATGACAGCTAGAAAATATGAAGTTTGGCTGGCGAATCTGGACCCTAGAATTGGCACAGAAACAGGAAAAACTCGACCCGTGTTGATTGTACAAACTGATATCCTGAATAAAATTCATCCTTCAACACTTATCTGTCCAATTACGACTAACATCAAAATAGAAAGTCAAATTTTGAGAGTTCACATGAAAAAAGGAACCGCAAAAGTGAAGGAATCGTGCGACGTGATGATTGACCAACTGCGCGCTATCGACAATAAACGTTTGATTAAAAAAATTGGGGATCTTCCGTCGGGACTTTCAGAAAAAGTGAAAGAAAACATTAAAATCTTGTTGGACTTAGGCTATTAAAATATTAATCCGTCGAAAAGTTTACTTGAAAGCGCTTATGCGCTTTTTTTATGCTTTCAATTTAAAATCGATGATTTTCTGTATCAATTCCCAAGGCAATTCATCCTTCAAGGGAAATTGAATGGATCCTTTCGCAAACTTGAATCCTTTCAACTCTTCACTCAATTCTTTGATCGGACCAGCTCCTGGATAAAATCCAATGTGCTTGGCGTATCCCGCATAGTGAATGAAATTTTTTCCATTCAATTTAAAGGTTGGGATTCCATAATTCTTTGTTTCTTCGAGTCCTTCAACGTAATTCAAGAGAAAAGATCTTAGTTCCAATAGTTTTTCTTGTGTCTCTTTTGGAAAGGATTGAATATGTGCTTCTACCTCGGGATGCATGCCTTATTCTTCGCAATAGGATTTGAATTGATTTAAAATCGATTGCCATCCTGCTTCTTGCAATTCTGGGGTGTTTTCCGTTTCTGGATGAAATCGCTCCGTTACATGTGTTGACAATCCTAAATCTGAAAACTCAATTTCCCATTTCCTTCCATCACCCAAAGTAATGGCAATGAATTCCTGATCTTCAATCTCGTCATAGGTCCCGTGAAAATCGAATCCCGTCGACCCATCCACCGCTTCCATGCGGAACATAAAGGCGCCTCCATTGCGTAAATCGATGGATGCCTTCGGACAACACCAAGACTCATGTGCGAAATTCCATTTCGTTACGTGTTCACTTTTCGTCCATTTCTCCCATACATCATTGATGGGCGCTTCAATCATTGCTTCTACTTCAATCCATTCTTGTTCCATAAAACAAAGATAGGAAAAGTGTTATTTCATTCAACGCGTCACTTGATATTCCTTACATTTGTGACAATGAACTTTCAACTTGTTTCCGACTTTCAGCCAACTGGTGATCAACCCGAAGCGATTCGTCAATTAGTCGCTGGATTAGCTGCGGGCGTTAGTGACCAAACGTTATTAGGTGTGACCGGAAGTGGGAAAACGTTTACCATCGCAAACGTTGTGCAACAAATCCAACGTCCGACATTAATTCTTTCTCATAACAAAACACTTGCAGCCCAATTATACGGGGAATTCAAACAGTTTTTCCCAGAGAATTCGATTGAATACTTTGTTTCCTATTACGACTATTATCAACCGGAAGCTTATTTACCAACAACCGGCGTTTACATTGAAAAGGACTTACAAATCAACGATGAGATTGAAAAATTGCGTTTATCCGCTACCTCTGCCCTACTTTCTGGACGCAAAGATGTCCTAGTGGTCGCGTCGGTTTCATGTATTTATGGAATTGGAAATCCGCAAGAATTTCGAGAGAGCATTTTGCATTTGACTGTTGGTCAATCCGTCGCGAGAAATAAATTTCTCTTCCGACTAGTCGAAAACTTATACCAGCGAGCTGGAGATAAATTTGAGCGCGGTATGTTTCGTGCCATCGGAGAAACGGTGGACATTTTCCTGGCTTATGCCGATTATGCGATTCGAATTGGATTTTGGGGCGATGAAATTGAAACCATTTCCTCCA
>JBAWZN010000038.1:0-9038 GCA_037143015.1 Flavobacteriia bacterium | reverse complement strand
CCTGATTTAGGTGGAAGTAAACTCAAAATGGTTATTCCGATAAAAACGATGATGGTCAACGCAAGCCAACGCCTATTCCAATTCATAGCCGAGTTTTTCTCCCTTGTCAATCGCTGGAATGCCTTCCATCAACCAAAGTGGTGCTGCTTTTCCTTGTAAGTAGTGATCGAAGAATTGACGCATGCGGATGCTTAAATCGAATTTGTAGGGAAGCTTCGTTAAGTTGTGGTCGTCGTCGTTGTAGTTCAACATCCAACACGGTTTTCCGAGACGACGCATGCCGTTGTACAATTCGAGTCCTTGGTACCACGGAACGGCGCCATCACGGTCGTTCGCCATGATCAACAAAGGCGTTGAAACATTCGGTAGGTGAAACAAGGGTGAATTCTCAATGTACAATGCTTGTGCATCCCAAATCGTTTTTCCGATGCGGCTTTGCGTGGACTCATATTGGAATTGGCGGTTCAATCCGGATCCCCAGCGAATGCCGCCGTAGGCAGAAATCATGTTTCCGACAGGCGCTCCAGCCATTGCTGCGGCATAACGTTTGGTCATCGTCACCAATTGTGCTGTTTGATATCCACCCCAACTTTGTCCTTGCAAGCCCATGCGTGTGGAATCAATCGGAAAATGTTTGATGAGGTAATCCGTTGCACTCATGATGCAATTATATGCCGATTTGGCAGGATGACCAATCTCGTAGCGGATGTCCGGAATGAAGACAAAATATCCTGCGGATGCGTATTCCGTTGGATTAATCGTACTCGCTGAAGGACGTGGTCCTTGGTAGTTGTGTAGATTATCTGAATTCAATTCATAGTAATACAAAATGAGTGGATATTTTTTCGTGGCATCGTAATCTGCTGGCTTGTAAAGAATTCCTTCGAGGTTTTGTCCGTCGTAGGCTTTCCATTTCACGATTTCACTCGTTGCCCAGTTGTAATTTGCTTGCTGTGGATTGGTCACCGACAAAACCGCTCGCGGTTGATATTGATCGTTCCACAATTCCAATTCTGGGTAACGCGAAACGGTCATCCAACGGAAAAAATACCAATTTTTAGATGGCGCCCGTTCGATCAAGGAAATGCGTGCGGGGATTTGAATGATTTGTCGCAATCCGTTTGTTTGACTCGCATCGAAGTGGTGTAGTCCTTCTTTTTTAGTAGAAAGTTCAAAGCTAGTCGCGTAGCAATCACTGAGGTCGATGTACACACTGTCCGACTCCCATTTTACTAGGTCCATGCGAACTTTGTTTTTCGTCGCCCAATCATTCGTTAATGAACGTAAGTTCTGAGTACTGATTTGATAATCCCATAAGTCGTAGCGTGACTTGAAATAGACGTGGTCTTCGCTGCGATCAAAGCCAATCCATCCTTCTGGACCTGCTTCCATTGGTTGACCGTTGAGGTCTTCGCTCCAGGTGATGTCCTTGCGGGATGCGTTCATCACGCGTGTCGTTTTTGCTGAAACATCGAGTAAAACGGACTGATTTTTCTCCGGAAGAAAATACGTGAAGTACCTTCCTTTTGGTGACAAGATTCCTGGATACGAAAGTCCTTTTCCGATTAATTCAATGGAACCATCGATGAAAGAAATACGGTATACGTCTTCCAATCCAGGGGACTTCCACTGTTGTTGAATGGCATACGCTTCGTTGCTTGACCCAAGTATGTAATCTCCCAGTTCCTGGTCGGACACGCGCACGCTCAAGGTATCGTTGCTGAGTGGAATGATTTTCTCATTGTCAAAGCGGAAGACGTACAAATCGCTGCGTTTTTTCGCTTGATTCAACTGCACCAATTGTTGTGCTTGAAGTTCCTGGTCTTGGTAATGCCAGATGTCCACTTTCACTTTTTCCGATTCCAACAAGGTGTCTTTTACTTCAGCCTTCACACGTTCTGTGACGCCAAAGAATAAGAAACGTCCATCTTGAGTAAAAATCGGCGTGCGGTTTTCAGAAACGCCTTTTAAGGTATCGAAGTCGCGTGTCAGCGTATCGCCAAAAACCCAGGATTTATTGGAAACGATGTCAAAGACATTCAATTCAAATTGTTTCACTTTGTTCGTGTCCAAACTAGCGAAAAACGCCATTCGTGTTCCATCTTCGTTCCATACTGGTGTTTCACATGCGGTATTTCGGTCAAATTCTTTGATGAGTTTTTGCGTGGACACTTCATAAATGCGCACTTGAGAAGAATCGTTTTTAAGTTTTTGCTGTGTGACAATCGCCACGTATTTTCCGTTTTTCGGCAAGGAATATTTCGTCACATTCGTTTGCTTCCAGGAGTTTGTGGTGGTCCAAAGTGTGAGTTGATGTCCATCGCTTTTTGGTTTTTCAGCTGGCTTTTCTTCCTTTTGGAATCCATGTTTTTGCAGCCAATTCTTTTTGACATCCGGCGCTGGTTTTGGACTCACTTCGGATAAATAGGCAAGGACGGACGCATCCTCCGTCACCTGAAATGATTTCAGTTTCGGGATTTTAATCAGGGAATCGTTCGCTGTCAGATAGATGTACAAACTATCCTTCGGCCATTTTTTCTTATCGACTTTGTTCAATTCACAGTTGCGCAGGGTATCAAATCCCGGAACGACTTTCCATGCGATGAATTGTCCGTTTGGATCCAATTGTGCATCCTTCGCGCGTTTCAAGGAATCGTGTTTTCCCGTTGCGCTTTTATACCAATGCAAGTAGCCATCGCCCACCAGTGGATTGATTTCGTAGGTAATCCATGCGTCATTTTGACTAAATTGTTGTTTTTCCAAGCGTTTCCATTCTTTGTAGGCTTGGTGATCGATGATTTTTCCTTGACTCCATGCGTGGGAAAGTCCAAGTAGGAAAGCGACTAAAATGAGGTGTTTCATTGCTTAGAAGTTGATTTCGAGGTAAGGTATACGCCCGTAAAGATAACGAACATGTAGAGAATTTTTTCCGCATTAATCGTGTGACGGTAATCGTCCGACCAACCGATGTATGCAAAGAGAAACGTGAACAGCATCACCATCACCGGTTGTGTGTAAATGTAAGCGCTAGAGATCGTCGCGCTGAGGTATTTGAGTCCAAAAATGGTCAAGAGGTAGGTGAGGAACGTCACGCCGATGATGACGTAAATGATTTTCATCCAAATGACGTTGGAAATCTGTCCGAAATCCGTCTGTGCCAATTCCTGCAATGTTGGAGGAAAAAGAAGTACGAACAACAGTCCAAAGGTAAAGACCCAAGTAATGACTTGAATCGGACTGTATTTTTTCATCAATGGTTTCGCCAGTACGAGGTAGATGGCATAACTCAGTGCATTGATGAAGAGGAACAAGTCACCTAAGCGCGAATCACCCATTCCGGTCGATGCTTTCAAGGTGAGTAGCACCGCACCCGTTGCACCCAAGGTAATTCCTGTCAGTTTGAAGGCCGTGAGTCGTTCTTTCAAGAGAAAAAAGGATAAAATCACGACAATAATCGGATTCAAAGCCATGATGATTCCCGAGTTAAACGCCGAGGAAAGGTTCAATCCATGAAAGAAGAACAATTGATTGATCGCCACACCGAAAAGTCCACAAACGGCCATCAGCAGGAAGTCTTTTCCATTGATTTTCGAGCGTTTGCTCATGCTGAGAACGATCCAGAAAAGCAAGGTTGCTCCCGCCGCGCGAAAAAGTATGAATACCGTTGGACTCAGAAAATCCGGCATAACGCCTTTCGCGAGTACATGGCTTGCTCCATATAGGACATTGACCAACAGCAATGCGATGTGTGCTTGCGTACTTTTCTCTTTCATTTACCTAGGAAATTCCAACGTGTTTTCAGCACCGTTGAGCGGTAATTATCCAATTTTTCGGTAATGTTTTGCAGTGCGAATTTCGCAAACAATTTCGCTGTTCCTTTTCCTTGTTTGTAGTCCATTTCATCTGCAAAGATGGGAATTAAGGCTAAAAATCCGATCGATTTCCCTTCCACTTCAATCGGCGCCAACTCCTCCATCAGTTCTATAGGATCTGATAGCATAAAATGATTCTGTTTCATGCTTGGAGAAATCGGAAGCATGTCCTTTCCTGTTGGCATGGTATGTCCGTGTCCGAGCCACGTATCATTCGAAATCACGTAGTTTTTTAATTTCGTCAACCAGTCGAAGACCCAATTCATATTGACGTTCGCCTCATCCGCTAAGTCCCAATAGCTGGGTATCAAGACATACAATTCTTTCCATTCTTCTCCGACATGCTTTTCATGGACCTTCATCTGAAAATCAGATAATCCGGTCGTCATTAATATCCGTAGCTCTTTTGAGCCTGGTATGGTGATTAGGTAGTATGAATCGTTGTTGCGTTGGATGGTTTGGATTTGTGTTGATCCGAAGCGATTGGAAAGGGAGTCTAAGAGAGTTTGCATGTTGCAAATATAGGGAATACAATGTGCTAATGTGCTAATTTGCTAATGTGCTAATGATTTGTTCGCTCCGCTGGAAGTTCATTGTAATTAGTAGAAATAGGAGTGTGCTAATTTGCCTCTGCCGCGGCTCTTAGATTTGCTAGTGTAAGATTCTTTTTTAACGAATCCAATTTTACCATAAAAGTTTAATAACAGGTTTTTCGGTATTTTTAGCTCCGCCGCGGCGGAGAAAAAACACCTCAAAATATGCTCTTACTTTTTTTATGCTCAAAAAAAGTAAGCAAAAAAGGAGCTCTTCAGCTTGAAGAAATACTTCACCCACTATTGCTCAAAGCGGAAAATTTCAAAATGCGGGTCCCGAAGTATTTCTTCTAGGCCTTGGGGTTTATGGATAACATTATTATTCCTTCCCAGGAACCACATCCCTGAGCATCTGAACATAGAATACACGACATTGAATAAAGCGTTTTTGAAACTGCATGAAAACGAGCGAATGCTAAGCTTAGCAGAATCAATGTGCTAATGTGCCAAATCTGCTAATGTGCCAATGATTTGTTTCGCCAAGGCGGAATAGTTGAAATGTTTACAGCAGAATAGAAAACGACAACTGATTACAATAAACCGATTACAAAACCAATCTTCGCTTGCGAAGAGCCAACAGCTACCCATTAGCACATTAGCACACTGGCAAATTAGCACATTAAATAGACGTCCCTGAGCTAGCCGAGATAAATCCCGAATGATCAAAAGGAAATGAAAGTTGAACGTAGCCGCACGTTTTTAGGTGCATGTCGGTACCGGTGAGGTAGGAGGCCAGGTCTGAAAGTCCTTCGTTGTGTCCGATGAGTAGGATGGTTTCGGTGCTTTGCTGTTGCGTGAGGAAGTTCAGGAGTGTTTGTTGGGAGGCGAGGTAGAGTTCGTCATGGAAGGAAATGGTGGCGGAGGGAAAAAGATCCGCGATTTCGTTCCATGTTTGACGTGTGCGTTGCGCCGAGGAACAAAAAACGCGGGTGACAGCGATCGGACTTTGTGCCAATTTGGACTTCCATTCCGACAGTTGTTCGTAGCCTCGAGGGAGCAGTTCGCGGTCGAAATCACGTCCAGTTGGACTCACCTGATTCGTTTTTGCATGACGCAAGAAATGTAGGATCACAGTCGGTTATTTTTCAAGTTCAAGGCCTCGATGTGCTTATAGATGGATAAATCCAAGCTGCGTTCGATCATCATCAAATGTTCCATGCGGTGACAATCTGTTCCGAGGAAATCGACTTGCTTGTTTTTGATCAATTGCTCGGCCATTTTCTTTACGCCGGGACCGTAATGTCCGGTGAGGGAATTTAAGTTGACCTGTATGAGGATGTTTCGCTCGCGCAGTTCATCGACTTTTTTGAAATCCCCGAAGTAATAGGGATAGCGTTCGTAGTGCGCAATTACCGGGACATAGCCTGCGACTTGTAAATTGAATAAAGCTTGCGCTTCGTATTGGGACGGACTCAAAAATCCGAATTCCATGAGTACAAGGTTTTGTCCAAATGAAAGGATGTTATTTTGCTCAATCAACGGCAAAAACGTCTCGTCGCAGTAGTATTCGGCCGCTGCTTCGATTTCAATGGACATGCCTAAACGCTGAATTTCCGCTCGAACATCTGCTAATCCACCGAGGATAGTTTCCGGTGTATTCGGATGAACATCGTTCAAAATATGCGGAGTCGTGATCACCTTGCGAAAGCCCATTTGCTCGAACTTCGCCAACATCGCAATTGTATGATCCATGGACGGCGAACCATCGTCAATCCCGGGAATCAAATGACTGTGCATGTCGACACACAGTTGACTTAGATCGTATTTGGAGTTGGAAGAGGTGCCGAATAGTTTAGTTATAAAGTTCATTGTTTTTAGTTGTTGGTGGCTAGTGACTAGTGACTAGTGCTCAGTGCCGAGTGCTCAGTGTGTGAGTGCTTAGTGAACAGTGCTGGAATCGTGGTTCTTTAGCACATTCATTCATTTAACATCAAGCTCCGCCGCGGCGGAAGCGCACAAACCATTAGCACATTGGCAGATTAGCACATTAGCACATTCCCCTTAGCCCATTATCTTTTCGCATACATTGAATCATAATATTCCTGATATGCACCACTCGTTACTTTCTCCACCCAATCTTGGTTTTCTAAATACCAGTCAACGGTTTTGGAAAGTCCTTCTTCGAAGGTGATGGAAGGTGTCCAGCCGAGTTCTTCTTCGAGTTTGGAGGCGTCGATGGCGTAACGTTTGTCGTGTCCAGCGCGGTCGGTAACGTAGGTGATGAGTTGTTCAGATTCTCCTTGTGCACGTCCAAGTTTTTGGTCCATCAGTTGGCATAAAAAGCGCACCAGTTCGATATTCGTCCACTCGTTTAGTCCACCCACATTGTACGATTCACCGATTCTTCCCGTGTGGAAAATGGCATCAATCGCACTTGCATGGTCTTCCACCCACAACCAATCGCGGATGTTGTCTCCTTTGCCGTAAACAGGCAACGCTTTTTTGTGTTGGATGTTATGAATCATCAAGGGAATCAACTTTTCTGGAAAGTGGTGACTTCCGTAGTTATTGGAACAATTCGACATTTTAATCGGAAGTCCGTAGGTGTGGTAAAAGGCCATCACGAAGTGATCGGAAGATGCTTTCGAAGCCGAATACGGACTACGTGGATCGTAAGGTGTGTGTTCCGTGAACAAGCCTTCGTCTCCCAAACTTCCGTACACTTCGTCGGTAGAAACATGATGGAAAACGTGTCCTTCTGTTCCCTGCCATGCGTCTTTCGCTGCTTGCAGTAAATTCACGGTTCCAACGACATTCGTCATGACGAAATCCATTGGACCTTCAATCGAACGATCGACATGCGATTCCGCTGCCAAGTGAATGACATCCGTCACCGCGTACTTTTGAAAAAGCGCACGAATTGCACCCGCATCGACGATATCCACGCGTTCAAAACGGTAATTCGGATGATTCGCCACGTCGATCAGGTTCTCCAAATTCCCAGCGTAAGTCAGTTTATCGACATTCACGATGAGGTAATCGGGATAATTCGTCAAAAAACGACGAACAACATGCGATCCGATGAATCCGGCGCCGCCGGTGATGATGATTGTTTTTTTCATTTTCTAGTTGTTTAGTGACTAGTGACTAGTGACTAGTGCTCAGTGCCTAGTGTGGTACTCCGCTCTTGCTCTGTTTCTCCTCTCTCTTTCTTTAGTGCTCAGTGAACAGTGCTCAGTGCCGAACTCCGCTCTCGCTCTCTTTCTGATTCTGTTTACAAAGACCAATACGTTAAATCGTTTATTTTTCCACGGTAAATGCCTTTCACGTCAACGAATACGCCTTTGCCGTCTTTCATCATTCCTTTGAAATAATTTTCGTCGAATTGACAATATTCACGGTGATTGACAGCCAAAATGATCGCATCGTAGTCCTTGCGGATGTCTGTTGCCAATGCCACGCCGTATTCGTGTTCCATTTCGGAGGAATCTGCGTTTGGATCAATCACATCGACATTGATTAGGAAGGATTTTAATTCGTTTACGACGTCAATGACCTTCGAATTTCGGATGTCGCTCACGTTTTCTTTGAAGGTTGCCCCCATCACCAAAACATGTGCTTCTTGGATCATTTTTCCTTGCGCAATGATTTTCTTCGCGGTTTGCTTACCGATGTAGAAGCCCATGGAATCGTTCACGTAGCGACCTGAGTTGATCACCTTCGAGTGGTAACCCAATTGCATGGCTTTATGTACCAAATAATACGGATCCACACCGATGCAGTGTCCGCCTACCAATCCTGGGTAGAATTTCAAGAAATTCCATTTTGTTCCAGCGGCTTCGAGGACGTCAAAGGTGTTGATGCCCATTTTGTTGAAGATGATCGAAAGCTCGTTCACCAAGGAAATGTTGACGTCGCGCTGTGTGTTTTCCACAATTTTCGCCGCTTCTGCCACTTTGATGCTCGTCGCGCGGTGCACTCCTGCAGCTACCACGATTTCGTATGTCTTTGCAATCTCATCCAGCGATTCTTCGTCACAACCGGATACGATTTTAATCACATTTTGTAAGGTATGTTCTTTGTCCCCCGGATTGATGCGTTCCGGTGAATACCCAACTTTGAAGTCCTCCGGGAATTTCAATCCAGATTCCTCTTCGAGGATTGGAATGCAGTCCTCTTCCGTACATCCTGGATACACCGTAGACTCGAACACCACGTAATCACCTTTTTTCAAAACTTTTCCCACCGTACGACTCGCACCTAATAAGGGTTTCAAGTCTGGAAGGTTGGTATCATCGATCGGAGTGGGAACGGCTACAATAAAGAAATTGACATCCTTCAAGTCGTTGATATCTGCTGTAAAGGTAATGTCACGGTTTACGAAGTCCGCTGCTTCCAATTCACGACTTGGATCCTCTCCACGACGCATCATGTCCACACGTGCTTGGTTGATGTCAAATCCAACGACTTTCACGCGCTTCGCGAATTCCAAGGCAATCGGTAATCCGACATAGCCGAGTCCGACTAATGCGAGTTTTGCTTCTTTGTTAATTAGGTTTTCGTAAATCATTTTTTTTCGTATTGAGGTTTGACCCCTTCAGGGTCTTAATTCATTGTATAATCGTTTTTGTAT
>JBAWZN010000037.1:0-9262 GCA_037143015.1 Flavobacteriia bacterium | reverse complement strand
GCGTTCAACCTTGTTTGGTGGATGATGCGGGAAAGGAAATTGAAGGAAACGGTGTCAATGGGAATCTGTGCATTAAGTTTCCATGGCCGGGAATTATTCGAACAACGTATAATGACCACGAGCGCTGTCGTCAAACGTACTTTTCGGTCTACGAAAACTATTATTTCACAGGTGACGGATGTATGCGCGATGAAGATGGCATGTATCGCATTACGGGACGCGTGGATGATGTATTAAACGTTAGTGGACACCGAATCGGAACAGCAGAAGTAGAAAACGCCATCAACATGCATACAGGCGTGATTGAAAGCGCTGTCGTTGGATATCCACATGAAATAAAAGGACAGGGAATCTATGCGTATGTGATTATGGAACAGCATCATGCCGATGCGGCCTTGACCAAACAAGACATTCTTCAAACGGTTTCACGTATCATTGGTGCCATAGCTAAACCGGATAAAATTCAATTCGTTTCTGGACTTCCAAAAACACGAAGTGGAAAAATCATGCGACGAATTTTACGGAAAATAGCCGAAGGTGACACCTCAAATCTAGGAGACACAAGTACCTTGTTAGATCCATCCATTGTGGACGAAATCAAATCTGGCGCGTTTTAGTTTTTCAGAATGAGGTACTGATAAGGAGCTAAATTCACCGTGCTTCCTAAAGTATAACTTGCATTTGTGAGTGCATTGGTCCAACTACCCGTCAGCGGACTTGGCACCGTAATCGTTTGATTCGAATTACGGACATTCACGATGATCACCACATTTTCTGTTCCCAGTGTTTTCTTTAGACAAAGTACATTGGTGGAAACTGCGTAATTCGAAATACTACCTTTGCGCGCTGCTGCCGATTCATTATGAAAAGCCAACATGTCTTTGTATGCTTGAAGCATGTCCTGATTAATGGTCCAATTAATCGGTGAATTCGTAAAAAATGGAGTAGTGGTACTGCGTCCAACTTCTTGTCCCGTGTATATCAATGGAACACCTCCCATAAAAATCGTTGAAACTGAAGCAGCTAACGCACCTGCCTTTCCGTTGAACAGCGACCAAGGCGAAGCATCCCAAGCGGACTCATCATGATTCGTTGTAAAACGAATTTTGTGTTTTCCAACCGGCATATTGGTGTATTCAGCCAAGTGTGTATTGTATAAGTTCGTGACAGAAGCTGTTCCAGCCCATAAATTCTTTGCAGCTGTGTAGAAATTCCATCCATAGGTTAAATGGAATCCTGCAGTATAATGGTCCGCGCGTGTTCCTTCGGCTAAAAACAACAACTGACGGTTTGAAATCGAATTCAATGAGATGATTGCTTGTTGCCAGAATTCAAATGGCACACCATCGGCGTAGTCGCAGCGGAATCCATCAACGTTTGCTTCGAGCACCCAATATTTCATGGCATCAATCATCGCCAATTTCATATCTGCATTATTGAAATTCAAGTCCGCAACATCGTTCCAATTCGTTCCTGGAGGAATAATGATATTTCCCGCCGCATTTTGCGAATACCAATCTGGATGATTTGTAATCCAGGCATTATCCCAAGATGTATGATTTGCTACCCAATCCAAAATAACAGACATTCCCAATTGATGTGCCTGAGTTGTCAATGTCCTCAGGTCTTCCAAAGAACCGTATTCTGTGCTTACTTTTTTGTAATCCTTCACACAATAAGGTGAATGAACACTGTTTAAAACTCCTTCTTCGTAAATAGGCATCAACCAAATTGTATTTACACCGAGTGCTTTGATTTCATTTAAACGATTGATTACCCCTTGCAAATCTCCTGTAGAACTGAATGCACGTAAATTCACTTCGTAAATGACTGCATCTTCCGTTGCCGGCATCGATGCATAAGGTGTTCCGTACTGAATATAACCCGAAGGATCTGTTGGAATTGGTGGAGTAGGTGTGGGAACTTTATCCTTCTTGCACGAAGTCAGCACAATCAATATCAAACAAACATTCAGAAGGTATCGCATAAGTGTAGTTAAGTTTCAAATATACACACAATACAAGCGAATGATGAATTAACATCCAAAATCACCATTAAAATAAGTTCAAGAAAATCACGTTAAACTGTTCCAAAGAATTTTTTTTTGAAAAAATGATGGGGAATTTGTTAAAATGTAAACTAAATAGTTAACTTTGGAAAAAATTAGAGAATTTAGATTTTATAAAGAGCGTTTTTTAAGCTTTTACTTTGAGCAATCACCAAAGGTTCAAACCAAAATCGATTACATCTTAGATTACATACGTTTCGAACGAGAAGTACCCGTTAAATTCTTCAAGAAACTTGTTTCAAGCAATGGAATCTATGAGGTACGCGTGTTAACCAGCGAAAAGAGTATTCGCATCCTTTGTTTCAAAGAAAAAGAAGAACTGATTATTCTCACGAATTGTTTCGTGAAGAAATCCCAGAAAACGCCATTAAAAGAAATTCGTTTAGCAGAAAAACTTAAAAAAGAATACAGCCATGGAAAAGATTAGCACATTTGAAGAATTATTGCAAGCCAAATATGGCTCAAGAGGCAGTGAAAAACGCGATCAATTCGATCGTGAGTCCATTGCATTTCGCTTAGGCGAACAACTCAAAGCGGCGCGAAAAGAAGCAAAGCTTTCACAAGAACAATTAGCCGAAAGAACCGGCACAAAGAAAAGCTACATCTCGCGTATTGAGCGCGGGATGAGCGATATACAATTTTCTACTTTTTTTAAATTGGTAGAAATTGGGTTGCAACGTCGCTTGCTGGTTGAAATTGTCTAATTTAAAAATGCATCCAACGCCACTGATGGCTTCCCATTGTTTTGCCAGCAATTCAATTGATAATTGCTCCATGATTTCGCTCCTTCTGGTTCCCAGTAGATAACACCGAGTCCACGATTGCTTGGAATTCCACGAACAATGGAAATGACTTGATTTAACATGTCCTGTGTATTCTGAACCAAGGTATAATCGCCACCAACTTCTACTACCATGACATCTTTGTCGTAGCGCGTAACCATGTCGTTTAAATTTGTTTCAAGATCGTTAATCGTTGCTGTGTAATCACTTCCTAACCAGTATGGATAATACGAAGCACCAATCACATCGAATTTCATTCCATTTGCTACGGCTAAATCAAAGAACCAACGAAAACGTGCATTGTCGTTTCCTTTATCGATGTGCACAATCACTTTGATGTTTGTATCGATGTCCTTCGTTGCATCGTAGCCTTTATTGATAAGTGCGGACAATTGTCCAAAATTGGTATACGATCCTTCCGGCCATAGTATTCCACTTGGAATTTCATTTCCAATTTGAACCCATTCCGGCGTCACTCCAGCGGTTTTCAGTGCATTCAATACATCATAGGTATGCTGATAAACAGAATCCTTCAAGGCAGCAAAGGTACAATTCGCCCAAGCGACAGGTTTAGTTTGATTCCCTGGATCTGCCCAAGTATCGGAATAATGAAAATCTATCATGACCCGCATGCCTAATTCCTTCGCACGAACAGCCATCGCAACGGTTTCTTCCTTCGAACAGTGTCCATTTTGCGGATGATTCGACGGATTCACAAAAACTCGAAGGCGAACGGTATTCATCCCTCTGTTTTTCAAGATGACTAAACAATCTGTTTCAGTTCCATCGGATTCAAAGAACTTAAATCCAGTTGCTTCCATTTGTGGCAACCAACTTACATCACCACCTTTTGCCAAATAATCAACTGCAACGGGTGGAGTAGGAGGTTTCGGCTTGTTTTTATCTTTGCAGGAAGCAGAAATTCCAACGAAAGAAAGTAATAGAATGCTTAATATTTGTTTATTCATGTGTTTGTTTTTCAAAGTGAAAGATCGTATTATTTTCATAGATTTTATCTTTTTCCAATAAACTGGATGGAAAATGCGCATGATTTGGTGCATCAGGGAAATTCTGCATTTCAAAGCAAATTCCACTTTTCGAATGATAAGTCTGACCATTTTTACCAGTGAGTTGGGAGGGAAGTCCACATCCAATAAAAATGTGTCCAGCTGCTTGATTGGAGTACACGGACATCTGCCAATTGTTAGATGGATGAATCAGTTTTGCTTGAATCCCACTAGACTTCTCTAAAACGTAAGAATGATCGATGCCTTCTAATAATTCATTTGGCAATGCTTCTTGCAATGGATTATTCGACCACTCGCGTAATTCTCCCGTTGGAATATTCTCTGAATCCTTCACCAAGTAGCGCTTGGAATTGATGTACACCGATTGACCTTCAACGATGGACGCATGTCCATCCAAATTCCAATAATGATGTTGTGTTAGATTGATGATGGTATCTTCCGTTGAAACTGCACGCATGGCAATTTTCAGTTCGTTTTGCTCTGTTAGTGTGTACGTTACCTGAACTGTCAATTCTCCGGGATAGTTATCCGTCCCGGCTGAACAAACATATCCGAAGATTAGTTGATTCGAATCTTTGTTTTCTTCGACATCCCAAAAAACGCGACTTAGGGAATTGAATCCACCATGTAAATGATGTCCGCCGTTGTTTGTCGTTAATTGAATTTCTTGATCTCCAATGTTCACTTTTCCATTTCGGATACGACCCGCGTATCGTCCAACAATGCAACCAAAATACGGTGGATTCTCCATTTGCATGGAAGACAAATAATCGTTTAATTCGTCAAATCCTAAGACCACATCCAATTGTTCTTCTCCAGGAAGAATACAGGATCGAAGAACGGCACCAAAGGAAAGAAACTCCAATTTCATTCCTTGTTTATTGGAAATGAAATACGACTTATTTGATTGACTAAACATACCGTGATTAGGTTCTTTCGAAGGATTATTTCATAAAAGTACGCATTTTATAAAAGTGTCATTCAGACAAAAAAACTTATCACAACAGGTACATTAAAGTATTTCAGCTTTTACCCACTTTACTAAAGGAAGCAAAAACAAAGTTTTGTGTTGTACCGAAAGGAGTCATGTGGTCATCGCGTTTGGTTTCGATGCATTTAAATGCTTCCGCTGCAAATAATTCACCCAAACTTATCTCGTCGTACTGAGAAATTTCCAATCCACTGCATTTCAATGGACCATTCGTGGAAAAAGTTCCAACGACGAGGTTCTTGGCTTGGTTCGAAACGAGTTTAACATACCGTTCGATGTCCTTCGGATTCGTTAAAAAGTGAAACGCTGCACGATCATGCCATAAGTCATACATCTCAGTAGGCTCAAAGTCATTGATATCTGAAACAATCCACGTAATTAATCGAGCTTTATCACCTAATCGCACTTTTGCGCGTTCTATCGCATGCACAGAGATATCCAAAACACTGATATTCGTATATCCTAAATCAAGTAAAAAGTCGACTAATAAACTATCTCCACCACCGATATCAATGACAGAGGCAGATTTATCCAACTGGAAAGATTCAATGAAATCCAATGAAATCCTTGGTTTTTCTTGCGTCCACGATACTTCTTGTGGTGTTTTTGTCGCGTAAACGGTTTCCCAGTGTTCTTTAATGCTCTTTTCCATTTGACAAAGATGTGGGAAATTTAATTACTCAATTGTAACTTGGGTTTCTTAGAAAGCATTATTTACAAATCCAAGACCAGAAACGTTTGTGGATTAATGGTAAACAGATCCCCATAATTGGAACCAAAATCAATGTGAAAACAAGCGTCTTTACCAATTGGTGCTGCTCTTTTACCAATGGAAAAACGATGGCAAACATCACGTTGATCAAAGGGTAAACAAATAACCATGACACGAGCATGATTTTCCATTTTTTTGGTTTTTGAACTTCAGTCATCTTATTAATCTGTTATTGCTTGTTTAAAATCATTTATTAAATCATACGGGTCTTCCACACCAATACTCACTCGAATCATTTTCTCTGTAATGTTCATGAGTTTTTTTCCTGCTTCAGGAATATCTACATGCGTCATGGTTGCAGGATGTTCCGCTAAACTTTCTGTTGAGCCCAAACTTACTGCTAATTTGATTAGCTTCAATCGATTTAAAATTTGGAAAGCTTCTTTTTCACCGCCTTTTACATCAAAACTAATCATGGCACCTGGACCCAAGCATTGTTTCTTGTAAATCTCTCTAGTGCGTGGGGATAATTCATCCTCTAATCCTAAGTAATATACTTTCTCAATTTTCGGATGATTCTTTAAGTAATCCGCAACGATACGGGCATTGGACTGTTGACGATCCATGCGGATATGCAACGTTTCTAAACTTCTCAACAACATCCATGCGGTATGAGGAGAAATCATGTTTCCTAAAAAAGTTCTCAACGTTTTTACGCGTGTGATGACATCGGAATTCCCCAAAACAGCACCGGCAATTAAGTCGGAATGTCCACCCAGGTATTTCGTTGCTGAATACACCACGATGTCTGCACCAAGTTCTAGTGGCTTTTGCCAGATTGGACCTAAATACGTATTATCAACAGCTACATGAACTTTGTTTGATTCCGTGGAAAAATGTTTGGCTAATTCAATGGCTTCTGTGATATCAAATAGATCATTCGTTGGATTAGCTGGTGTTTCAATATAGATCATCGCTAAATCCTTTTCTTTGCCGCTAGCCTTAATTTTTTCAAGGATGTCTTCTTTTGAATCATTCACGACAAATTCTACACTATCAATTCCGAATTTAGTTAACACGTGATGTATGAAATGGTGTGTTCCACCATAGACAGGCGCACTGTATAACAATAATGAACCAGGCTTTAAAAATTCTAGTAATACGGTTGAGATGGCACTCATTCCAGATTCAAAAACGGCCGCACCATCGGCTTTATCCCAGAGTGATAAACGGTCTTCTAAAATCTCTAAATTCGGATTATTGATTCTACTGTAAATCAATCCAAGTTCTTCATTTGGACGAGATTTTCGATGTCCATATGCAACTTCAAAAAAATCTTTCCCTTCTTCTGCGGTTTGAAAAACAAAGGTGGAGGTTAAAAAAACGGGGCACTTTACAGCTCCTTGACTAAGTTCAGGTTTGTAACCATGACTCATCATTAAACTTTCTGGTTTCATTTTGTTGTTGATTGATGTAGTCAAAAGTAACAATCTCTTTGAATAATAACGTGAATGCGTGAATTACATTTATGTTATGAATAGTTAGATTTTATTTATGAATTATTTCGTATTTTCATCGAATGCAAATCTGTGTCTACTGTGCGTCAAGTGCACAAATCCATCCGGAATATTTTAAAGCGACTGAAGAACTCGCGCATATTTTCGCGAAAAACCATGTGAATGTCGTTTTTGGCGGTGGTTCATCTGGACTCATGGGTCAACTAGCAGACGGTGTTCTATCCGCTGGTGGACAAATCAAAGGCATCATGCCGCAATTCATGAACGAGGTAGAGTGGGGACATCGTGGTGTATCGGATTTCGTTTACACAGAAACCATGCACGAACGTAAAGCGAAGTTTTTGGAAGGAACGGATGCATTGGTCGCACTACCCGGTGGACCAGGAACGTTCGAGGAATTGTTTGAGGCGATTACCTTGAAAAAATTGGCGCAATTTACGAAGCCCATCATTATTCTCAATACACGGAACTACTTTGATGCCTTTCAGTTGATGATGCAACAAGCAGTCGCAGAGAAATTTATGTCTGATGACCTAGGTGAATTATATCAAATCGTTCAAACACCTGAAGAGGTGCTTCCTGCCATTGAGAAAACGCAAACTTGGACAAAGTCCATTCACGACGCAGGAAAACTGCGCTAATTACCTTTTAAACTTCAAGGAAACGAAAATCGGAAAATGATCCGACGGATAACTGACACCAAATCGTTCAACGATTGTTTCAAACGTTAATACCGCAAGTTTTTTATTGGTGAAAATGTAGTCGATTCGTTTAGAAGCTTCCTTTTCCAGATCAAAATTATTGAAGGTACTATTCATGTTGGATTTAACCTGCTGGGAAACAAGTAAAGCGTCCTTCATTTGCGACTGTAAAAAAGTGATGGTTGGATGATCGTCGTTTAAATTGAGGTCACCACATAAAATCACTGCCTGACGCGTTCCATTGGTGACTTCTTGAATTTTCTGAAGGATTAACTCAGAACTTTTCATGCGAGCGACTTCTCCTACATGATCAAAATGCGTGTTAAATACCCAAAAGGATTCCTTGGATTCAAGATCGAAAAACTGTGCATATGTGCAAATTCGGTTCAACGCGGCATCCCAACCTTTCGATGGAACATCCGGAGTAGGAGAGAGCCAAAAGGTGCCGGAATTCATGAGTCCATATCGTTCTTCTTTATAGAAAATTGGAGCATATTCACCAGCTTTTTGTCCGTCATCCCGTCCAACTCCAATCGATACAAATCCCGGTAAATCTGTCAACAATTGCGTACGTTGGTGATCCAACACTTCTTGCATACCAATGATGTCGGCATCGTAACGTTTGATTTGACCAGCAATGGCTGTGTGACGCTCTGTCCACGGACTTGCATTGGAAGTGGTAATGTCGTAACGAATGTTATAGGACATCAACTTCACCTCAGACTGAGCGAAACTCGATCCAAAAATACCAAAACCTAATATCCAACAAAAAAGAAGTGCTTTCATTAATAAGGATCTTGCATATCTGGGACTTTACTCGATGTTTTCTTGTAATAGCCATCCGCCATTACACCCATTCCGAATCCACAGTCCCAACCCGGTTGAATAACTTTTACTGCCTTTTCACTGAAGATAAATTTCAATTCACATTCGCCTGACTTATAGATCATCACGCCATTTTTCAACTTCAAATCTTCCATGAATTCCCCCATGTTATGACTTGGTCCGCCACCGACCACAAAGATGCTCACCTTGAATTTATCCTTACCTATATTTTTAACTTTGATAATTCCATTTCCACTATCACCTTTGTCGTATTCATAGGTTCCGGTTGGATTTAACTGTCCGTTTGTCAACTGAAAAGAACTACTTAAGAACAAAGTACTTCCCAATATCAAGGTGATAGATAAAAGTGATTTTAACATGGTTTCTAATTTGAAGTTTAAATTAGCTTTTTTCTTGCATCCATGAATCAATAATATGTAGTTTCTTTCTGAAAAAATTACGAAAACAACAAAGCGATTTGTTAACTTTAAAACATGAATGAATTTGAAATCCACCAGGTAAAAGAAGCGGATTTACTGGCTTTGCAAGAAATTAGTCGTCAAACCTTTTTCGACACTTTTGCGGCCGTTAACACGCCAGCGGACATGCAGCAGTATTTGGAGGAGAATTTGTCCATC
>JBAWZN010000036.1:0-9703 GCA_037143015.1 Flavobacteriia bacterium | reverse complement strand
GCTGTCCCCCCAGTTGCTGTTAAAGTGATTTGTCCATTATTCGATGTGCAAGTTGGCAAGAAATTAATGGTCATACTCGCCGTGATGGATGAACCGCCCGATACACTGATGTTAATGGACTTAGAATCGTTACACGTATTATCGTCAGGTGAAATACCGTTGACAGTTGTGGTAGATAAATTGATGGTATTTGTTCCGCTAATTAAACCGTTTACCGTGACAAAAATGGTATCTGTTGTCCCAACTGCGTTTAACTGAGATGATGTATAATTAACGGTAGAAACTGCTCCACTTCCAACTTGCCAACTAAGCGTTCCAGAGCTTATGCTCGTACTTCCTGTTTGTTCAACAATTATACCGATTTGAGTGGATGAACCACACGCAGCACCTGTTCCTGGAACAAAAACACTCGCAATCGAAGCATCCAATAAATCTGGATTCATGCGGATCGCACTAACGTTCGTTTTTGTTTGTGAATTGTGGTAAACACCCGAAAAGTAAAAAGTTTTTTGATCGAAGTCATCAATAGACATATGGTGGTAGTCGCCCCAACGTGTATCTCCCGTTTTTGATGACGTACCCGCAATAATCGTTGTTTCAGGCATCGTCATTTGTCCAAGTGGATCACAAGGTCTTCTTCCCGTCATTTTAATCGATGGAAAATCACCCGCAGTGTTGCTTGAAGTGGAATAAGCCATGATAATGTTTCCGAATTTATCGATATTAATGGCAGGCATCCATCTACTCGTTCCTGTTCCCGGAGCATATGTTCCTTCTTGGTAGTTCACCCATGTCGGTGTGGTGACGTTTGCTGCGCGGCGTAATTCTACCCATCGAACACCAGCTCGGTCAGCGCCATCTACATCTGTGGCCATTGCTGCCATGATTGTTTGATGATCGTCAAAAACACGCATTGGCGCTTTATACATGACTGTTTCTCTTAATGGATCCAATGTGTTTGTTGTTCCTGGTTGTTTAATACACGCAAAACTTGTCAATCCACATAATTTGGAGTCAATTTCACCAATTACGACGTCTTGAATTTTCGCTACGGTTGCTGTGTTGGCTGTCCAATCAATAGTCATTTCCCAAAACTCAATCCAGTCGTTCGTACCACTGTCGGGTGATCCATTTGTGTGTGACTCGTCATCTCTATGACGTATGAATAACGGCTTCATTCCTGTTGGAGCGGCGTTGTCGCCCTCTAAGTCTACCGGTGTAATGGATTGAAAACCAAAACCATTTAAGGTGTATCCGATGGTTGTTTTAATGAAAGGAGAAGTCGCTCCCGTGAGCATAGCGCTGATTTTCATTGCGTACAGTGTCGGTGGTCCTCCCTGATTTGCACTTGCGATAAACGCATCCGATGATTGACTAAAGGCATATTTTGGATAGTCTGGGAAAGCAGTACATGTAAAAGAATAGGTGTAATAAGCTCCTTGAGGATTACTCGTTTGAGAAACGTGAATCAATAACTTGTTTCCTGAACTTGAAAACTCGGTTAAAAACCATCTTCTAGCTGGTTTGTAGTATAAAACGATTGGATCACCAAGTCCTGCAACACCACCAAGCGATTGCATGGTTAAAGAACTAGCAATTGTTGCTCCTGTGTTTTTGTTAAAAATACGGTATACGGCACCTCCACTTGAATTCGTTGATTCAATCACTACGTTACTGTCTGCGTCCACTGTTGGATCCGGTGGAGACAAGTTTGTTCCGAGTCCTTGATATGCCCAAATAACACTTGCGGAAGCAATTTTTTCCGTTGAAGCATGTTGTTGCCAAACCCAGTCAGGATTGTGTGTATTGCTTTGATCAACTTCAATCAACTCTCTTCCTTTGAAGTTTGGTTTGATCATCTGCGCATGTGGTGTAACCTGACTTGCTGTTGCAGGAACTAAATGGGAAATGGTCGGAGTGAAGTTACCGAGGAATTCAGATTCCTGTGCATAACTCAGGAAATTCAACAGGGTAAACAATCCAAGTTGGAGTAGTCTTTTTTGCATAGTTTATAGTTTTGAGCATTAAATTTAAGACATTCTTTTCAATTAGCTATATTCGCATAACAAATTACTTTTCCATGAAAATTCTCTTGTCACCAGCGAAAAATTTAAATGATCAATCTACCTTGACACACGGAGGATCAGTACCTGTTTTTGAAAAAGAGGCTTATCAATTGGTGAAAGACTTGAAAAAAATCAAAAAGGTTGGGTTGCAGGAATTAATGGATATTTCTGTGGATTTAGCTGCGCAAAATGTTCTTCGTTTCAAACAATGGAAAAAAGCATCGCATCAACCTGAAAATGCCCTTACTGCAGTAGAGGTATTTGATGGTGAGGTTTACCGCGCATTGAGCGTACAAACCTTAGATTCTACGAAATTTGACAGCTTGAATAATCAACTGCGCATTCTTTCTGGATTATATGGAATCTTAAAACCCTTCGATTTGATTTATCCTTACCGTTTGGAAATGGGAACCAAATTTTCACCAAAAGAGGAGCAAAAGAATTTATATGATTTTTGGGGTGACAAAGTCACTAAAAAATTAAAAAAGGAATTGGAGAAAGACGAGGTTATAGTCAATTTAGCTTCCTCTGAATATTTTAAAGTCATTCGACAAAACCTGCTAAAAAATAGAATCGTCACACCAATTTTCAAGGAATTTAAGAACGGTCAGTTCACCACGGTGATGATGTATGCGAAACATGCTCGCGGGGCAATGACACGGTTTTTAATAGAAAATGAATTGTCCGATATCGAAGAATTGAAATTATACGATGTGGATGGATACCAGTACAACGAGTTGCAGTCCACAAAAGACGAGTGGGTGTTTATTCGCTAAACGAAAAATCTAGATTCCTTTCTAGGATGTCCCATGTGTGATCAGCAAGTAACTTCACTGTTGCAATAAAGGTCAACTCTTGACCTGATCTTCCCCATTCGGTGGGACCAACCAAGGATAACGAAAATTTCCCTGTGTTTCGCTGGTACAAATGATACGTATGGTTGATGAAAGGTTCGAAGCGCATCTCCGCTTGATAGATGAAATGTGAAATTTCTTTTCGTTCGTTCAATTTCTTCGCTTGCGAGGCCAATAATTGCATTTGTTCATACAATTGCGAAAGCTGCATGTCGGTTTGATGTTCCATGGCACTCACCGCACGACCCTTTATTTTTCCTTGGTCCTCCGGTTTGATGATGGCTGATCCGGCGTGATGTGCGTATTCTAACGAATGTGGATTCTCCGTGATCTTATCTGGATCAATGGGATTAATAAATGATTTTTTTCCTTCAGTTTGACTCACGAAAATATTTTTGACAGTTGCTTACCGACAGATGCACCAATGGCCACACCCATTCCTCCCATACGAACACCAAAAGCAATGTTTTTGTTCGTTTTTTGGATGATTGGTTTTTTTTCACTCCCAACAGCCATGATTCCAGACCAGGAATAATCAATTTCAAAAGCAGTACTTGGTAGAATCAGTTCCTTGAGCTGCTGTATTAATTTTTCTTGGATCAACTGTGTCGTTTCAAATTCCGTGCTCGTTTCTCCCGAAAAATCTAGGTTTCTTCCACCTCCGAATAATATTCGATTACCGACATTGCGGAAATAGTAATATCCAGATTCCATGTGAAAGGTTCCTTTTACTGATAGGTCTAAAATGGGTTTTGTCACGAGAACTTGTGCGCGTGCTGGTTGAATATCGCTTAGGTATTCCTTCGCAAAGGCATTCGTACAGACGAACAGTTTTGCGGATTGAAGAATTCCCAAAGCGCTGTGTATTTCGACTCCGAAATCATGTGAATCAAAAGAAAGAACCTCTACACCGAATAAAAAATGAATTCCTTCCTTAGTGCAGGAGCGATGCAGTTCTTCGATTAATCTCCCTGTGTGAATGGCTCCCTCTATGCGATTGTAATAGGCAGTTTTTACGCCTTTAAATCCTGAAGCAATCAGTTTGGATCGATCCTCAGCGTAAACCATTTTCTCTCCCGATATTTCTACTAATTTTTCATTTAAATAAGCGAGAAAATCGGGTTTCAAGGCTGCTTCTTCCTTGCGGATGATATCCCAAGAACCACACGCTTCGTACTGAATTTTCGTTGGATCAACAAGGGAAAACAATTCGCGTAATCCTTCTAATCGCATGGAAACGGTCTCCCAAACGGTGTTTTCATCCATCTTGCTCAAATCGTCACTCAATTCCGTTGGACTTCCAAAACAGGTAAAACCAGCATTTTTTGTGCTTGCTCCAGTAGGTAAGTACCCTCGTTCGAGAATAACGATTTTTGCCTTTGGATTTGCTTTCCTCAGGTGCAGCGCAGTACTCATTCCAACGATTCCGGCACCGATGATGGTAAAATCAATTCCATCGGTGTAAATAGATCGTTCCCAGAAACTTAACTTGGAAAAAGGCAGCATTTTTTTAACTCGTTAATTTTTAGCAAATTTGTCTTTGAAACAAAAGTAGGATTTTACGTTGATTCTATGCTTTGTTTTCTAAGTTACAGCTATGAATAGACTCGTTATTTTTCTTTTGTTTTTAGGATTTCAATCAATGGTGATTGGACAAACTCCCGTCCTTGTTGCCCTAGAAGGAACGGTACAAGATTTCGTAACTGGACAAAAACTTTTTGGAGCAACGGTCAATGTCATTCAAAATGGCGTTTCTGTTTCCCGAGTTGTTTCGGATAACAAAGGAAATTACTATGTTTCGGCAAGGGTGAATCCTGCTCAAATCATGGCTATTGTCGTGGCAAATCCGGGATACATGACGAAGAAACTGTCTTTTGATTTGAAGTCGATCGTTCCTAAAGCAAATGCCTCAAATGGTGTGAGATTAATTGATAACCTGCCTTTGCAATTGTATGTTATTCGTCCAAATGTTGACCTGAGTTTCACAAAAGAAACCTACGCTGAAAAGTTTGTTTGGGATCAATCCATTTATAAAGCCATTCCGGATGCACAAGTGAAAGCGGACATGGATAAGAAAGTAAAAGACTTGTACAAAATTGCAAAGGATAAGGATCGTAAAGTGTATTGTGTTGCTGCAGCGGATTTAGCTGTGAGCCGAAAAGAATATGAAAAGGCAGTGATTTATTATGATTCGGCATTGATTGTTGCACCAGCAGATCCGGGCATTACGCAAAAGAAAAAATCGGTGGAAACGATTATCGAAATCAACCAGAACGAAGCGAAACGCAAAAAGGAATTTGATAAGTTGAAAGGCGAAGGAGATGCCGCTTTTACGGCAAGTAATTGGACCCTTGCAGAACAAAAATACAAGTTGGCTGATCTGCAAATCCCAAAGGACCCTTACATTGTAGCGCGATTGGCGAAAATTACAGAAAATGTAATCACGGAGAAAAAGAACGTAGAGAACAAAGCGCTTTACGAAAAAACCATGACCACGGCCAATACGCTTTTTACAGCAAAAAAATACGATGATGCCATTGCGAAATACCACGAAGCAATGAAATTAAATTCCAATCAAAAGGACATCGTATTGCGAGAGATTTTAAAGATTCAAGCGATCAAAGATGATAATGCGAATGAATTAGAGGTCAAGAAACAATTAAAGTCAGCCAATGATTTGTATGTTCAAAAGAAATATGATCAGTCGATTGACATGTACAAAAAAGTGGAAGTGAGCATTGCCAAATTCAAAAAGCAAACACTGATCGATCAATATTCCAAAGAATTGCAAAATGGAATGAAAAAAGTGACTGATTGGAAAAATTCGCAGGATCAGATTTACAAAGATCAACTTGCTAAAGCCAATGAGAACTTTTTGAAAGGACCTCAATTCTACGGAATGGCCAAAAACATTTTGAATTCTGATCCGATGAAAAGTCGTCAAAATGAACCGTCGGTGATCGAGTTGAAGGACAAAATCACCAAAATGGAAGCGTATTATGCGCAGCGCAAGGCGGCTTATGCGACAGTGAAGGCTAAAAATAATCCTCAAGCATTGAAGGAACTAAAAGCCGTTCAAGTTATTGCTACAACGAATGCTCGTTCCCTACCAGCAGCGGAATTAACGCAATTGCAAAAAAGTATTGATTCCTTAACAACGATTACCACTCCCGCTGCAGTTAAGACGACTCCAAGTGTGAAGGAGGATGTGATTGTTGGGACAAAGTTAAAAGCTCCAGGAGAACGTACAACTGGGACACCCGAACAAGCATTTAACGACTTGAATAAATCATCTCAGCAAAAAGCTGAGCGTCCACAGGAACAATTGCAAGAGATCAAAAATGTATTCGACTATCAAAATCATTTCAATGAGACGATGAGCGCTGTTCAGCAAGAATCTACCGATCAAAACATGGAAGCGTTTAAATCTGAGCAAATCTTGATTGATCGTAAAAATCAAGTTGACGCTGACCAAAGACAAGGTGATTTGCAGAACGAACTTCAAAAAAATGAAGTAACGGTCACTACACGAAATAAAACGCAAGAAGAAAAACAAAATCAAAACGCTGAAAACATCAGTACGTGGAAGGACGCAAAAGATGTTTCAAATGCCAATCAACAAAAAGCATCGGACAACTTGCAAGAATCTGAACTTTCACGATCTAATCGCTTGTCAAACGAGGAGTCTGTTCGTGAGGAAAAACTGAAAAACCAAGAACAAAAGGATTTGTCTGCTCAAGAGAAAATGAAAACAAATTATGAGGTTTCTGTTTCAAAAAGAGAGGTTGAGAATGCAACAAATCAAGATCAACAATACGAGCAAATTGAAAAAATCGCTTCTTCAAAATTGACACTTACGAATGCACCGAACAACCTACAGGACGAAGATGGAGTGTTGTTTCCAAAAAATGCGATGACGGAAAGAACGTATACGGTGAAAAACAACCAAGGATTCGTGACCAAAGTGATTGTACGCCGCGTAGTTGTGGATAAAAATGGTTACGGTGTTGTCTTTGAACAAACGACGACGGAGGATGGGATTAATTCCTTCACGCGCAACGATCAAGTCATTACGGATTACATTTGGTTCAACGAATCAACTGGCGCGAACGTCATCGAAAAGTAAATTCATAGTACGTTGTCAGTAACTATTCAGATTCCTTTCTGAACTCATTTCGCTTTCTTGTATTTTCGTTAAAAATCAAGAAATGAGAGTACATTTTATTGCCATTGGAGGAAGTGCCATGCACAATTTAGCCATCGCCTTGAATCGAAAAGGAATTCAGGTGAGTGGTTCGGATGATGAAATCTTTGAACCGTCTCGAACACGATTGGAAAAAGAAGGGATTTTACCTGCCGAAATTGGATGGGACGCCAATCGCATTCACTCGGACTTAGACGCTGTTATTTTGGGGATGCACGCCCGCGAGGACAATCCTGAATTGCTGCGTGCGAAAGAACTTCAAATACCAATTTACTCTTATCCGGAATACTTGTTTGAACAAAGCAAGGAAAAAGTACGTGTGGTCATTGGAGGAAGTCACGGAAAGACAACGATTACTTCCATGTTGTTGCATGCCATCAATAAATTGGGATTAAATGTCGATTACATGGTCGGAGCACAACTGGAAGGATACGATTGCATGGTGAAACTAACCAACGACGCCAAATTCATGATCCTTGAAGGTGACGAGTATTTGAGCTCACCGATTGACCGTCGTCCAAAATTCCATTTATACCGTCCAAATGTGGCCTTGATTAGCGGCATTGCTTGGGACCACATTAACGTTTTTCCAACCTTTGAAAATTACGTGGAACAATTTGAGATTTTCTGCGATTTGATTGAGCCAAATGGAAAATTGATGTACAACACGGAGGATCCAGAAGTACGCAAGTTAGGCGAGCAAACACGTGAGGGAATCGAATCGATTGCCTATCAGACACCAACGTTCGTACCGACAGAAACCGGGACTCTTTTACACTTCGAAGGAAAATCTTATCCACTGTTGATTTTCGGTCCACATAACTTGCAAAATTTAATGGGCGCGATGAATTTGGCAAAAGCGATAGGCATCGACAATACAGATTTCTTAACAGAAATGTCAGATTTCACAGGTGCTGGAAAACGCTTGCAAAAGGTGATTGAGCGTCCGGATTTCGTTATGTTCAAAGATTTCGCCCATTCTCCATCCAAATTAAAAGCAACAACGGCAGCAGTGAAACACCAGTATCCAACAAGAAAAGTTGTTGCTTGCATGGAATTACACACTTTTTCATCTTTAAAAAAGGAATTCTTGCCACATTATGAGGGAGCAATGATTGCGGCAGATGAAGCGTTGGTGTATTTCAATCCAGAGGTTGTTCACCATAAAAAATTAGAAGCAATTTCCATTCAGCAAGTTTCCGATGGATTCGGTGGAGGCGTTGAAGTGAAAAACGAAACGGCCGATGTTCTGTCATTCATTCGTACTCAGAAATGGAATAATGCGGTACTTTTAATGATGTCATCAGGGAACTTTGATGGCATCGATTACGATCAACTAGGGGAAGAATTATGCGCAACGTTGTAAGTGTTTTTATTTTATTACTCGTCATTACAAGTTGTGGCTTGCCAAAATTCCAAGTCGAAAAGGCCGTTTTTCTAGACTTAAAAAAGGAGGAAAGCAATCTATATTCCTTTTCCGTGGTGATTTACGATTTGAAAACCAAGCAGTATTTTTACTACAATGATTCCTTGGTAAATATTCCCTTTTCTCCAGCTTCGACCTTTAAAATTCCGAATACACTCATTGGATTAGAAAGTAACATTTTAAAGGATTCAACGACGAAATTGAATTTGGGAGCGTTGGATGATCCAACATTGAAATTCGCTTTTCAGCATTCTATCGTTCCGTATTACCAAGAATTGGCAAGGCAAATTGGAGATATGACGATGAAGAATTATCTGAAACGTTTTCAATATGGTAACACCTTAATAACTCCTGAGTTGACTAAGTTTTGGTTGAACGGAGACCTACGCATTACGTTAATGGAACAAATTGAGTTCCTGCATAAAATTGAAAAGCGTCAATTGGGATTGCGTCCAGAAACCTATGAAACGTTGATGGAAATCTTTGAAGAACGTCGCGAAGGAAACGTTCGGTTGTATGGGAAAACTGGTTGGGGTGTTCAAGATGAACAAGACATTGGATGGTTTGTCGGATTCGCGAAAAATCATTCAGACCGTTATCTTTTTGCTACAGTCATGACTTCACCTGAGGAGGCCTATAGTAAATTTGACTTTGGAACGAAACGTATTTCACTGACTCACGCTGCATTTCAACAACTCATCAATCGCTAATTTCTAAATACGATTCTTCTAAAAACGAGTGAAATCAATAAGCAATTGATCGTCGTATAGAAAAGCAAAGCAAGTAGTGAAATCATCATGGTAAATTGAGGATCTAATTTATTTTTCCAGTCCTTTATGGCTAATTGCTTGATTTCAACATCACTCTTATTTTCTAACTCCGGCTGGTTTTGACGAATAGCATCTAATTCTTTCTTCGTATCTATGCGAACATAGACTTCATTCATTTTCTTTTCTCTGAATTCCGGGAAGATTTGTCCGTAATAGAAAAACAAAAATACACTGACAATTACGGTATACGGAACTCCCGCTAACATACCGTTTTTAATGTCCACAAGTAAATTACTTTCTGTTTGCGTTCTTTTGTGCTTGTAGATGCTCCAGGTAATCACAAAGGTGAGAAGGAACATGTTTAATAGTCCGAAGTATTTGAT
>JBAWZN010000035.1:0-10412 GCA_037143015.1 Flavobacteriia bacterium | reverse complement strand
TACAACATTGAGAAGCGAAGTATTTTCGACCGAAGTGTTTTCCAATTGAATTATATGTGGAAATTCTTGGTTGGAAAGACACAAGTTTTTCAAATGGGACTACCAGGTGCATCGGTGATTAAATATGTTTCCATTAAGAAAAGCGCGGAATTTCAAGAGCAATTAAATCAAATCAATGATGTTTTTTTAAATGCAACCTATAACAATCAATTCATTTGGCAAGATTTTAAATTCTCTTACGAATACAACAATAAGGAAAAGGATCTAAAAGAAGGAAAAGAGCGTAAAAACGTACGAAATACTTCTATTTATTTCAACTCAACATTCGATGCGGCTGGAAACTTATTGTATCAATTTCGAGCGAGACAAGACACCTTAAATGGACAATATTTACTTAGAAATCAGCCGTATTCTCAATTTGTTCGATTGGATAATCAATTCATAGCGAGTAAGCGTATTTTATCAGAATCATCCCTGCATTTAAAATTATCCGCTGGAGCAGGACTTCCTTATAAAAACTCTCAAACAGCCATGCCATATGACTACAGTTTCTTTGGTGGTGGATCAAATGACAATAGGGGATGGAGAGCAAGAGCGTTGGGACCTGGTGCCTACAAATACCACTTGGATACCAATCGTTTGGCAACACAAATTGCAGATATTCGTTTTGCGGGATCTTTGGAATATCGTTTTAGTCTAGGTTCCACGTTTAAAGGAGCGATCTTTACAGACTTTGGTAATATTTGGACCTTCCGAGAGGATGCAAGCAGAATTGGTAGCCAATTTCATTGGAATACCTTTATTCCACAAATTGCGATTTCCTCGGGATTTGGACTTCGAATGGATTTAGAATTTTTTATCATCCGATTGGACGTAGGATTTCCCATCTACGATCCCGCTTTTTCCAAAGGTGCAAAATGGGTATTTCAGGAAATGGGAACCCGTCAAACTTACTACCAAGAAGGAATGGATCAATTTAATATGAATCTGGATCAAGTGAAGAAAATAATGCCTAAACCTTTTCTTCCCAATTACTTAAACTTCGGTATAGGTTATCCATTCTAATTTATTTTTAAATGACAAAGTGTATCTTCTTTTCCCTGTTCCTATCGTCCTTTTTATTTTCTTGCATGAAGGGAAAAAAGGTGGATTTGATCATTCATAATGCGAACATTCATGTCATGGATGACGCAGGATCTGTCCATGAAGCAATGGCCATTCGCGATGGGAAAATAATCGAAGTCGGACCCGAACGTCAAATTTTAAATAAATACAGATCTGAAGAGGAAATCGATGCGTTGGGAAAAGATGTGTATCCGGGATTAACCGATGCGCACGGACATTTACTCATGTACGCGAATCAAAAGCTTGGAGTGGATTTAACGGGTGCCAAATCCATGGATGAAGTGATTTATCGCTGTGAAAAGTATCTAGCGAAATCGAGTAATAAATTCATCATCGGAGGAGGATGGGATCAATCACTTTGGGGGAATGATTCCATGCCGAACAATAAGAAGCTTTCCGAGGTATTTAGAAACATTCCGGTTTGTTTGTATCGCGTGGACGGACATGCGGCGCTCGTGAATGACTTTCTATTTAAAAAAGCGAAAATTCAAGCCACAACCGTAGATGGTGGAGAAGTGAAGCAAATAAAAGGTGTTCCAACTGGACTACTCCTAGATAATGCCATGAATCTCGTTTCAAAATTGTTGCCAACTTATCCATTGAGTCAAGTAAAGACGGCAATTGCTGAAATTCAAGAGGAATTGTTTCAATATGGAATTACCGGGACGCATGAAGCTGGAATTGATTTTAAACACATCAAGCTTTTTAAATCCATGATTTCAAGTGGGAAATTGAAGTTAGAATTGTACGCGATGTTGATGAATTCTGCTGAAAATCGGACGTTTGCGATGAAACATGGTCCGTATCGCTTTCAGAATTTATACATCCGAAGTTTTAAAGTCTTTGCAGACGGTTCACTAGGTTCCAGAGGTGCCTTGTTGAAAAAACCATATTCCGATGAGCATCAATCACATGGCTTGTTGTTGACATCCGTAAATGAAATGCGAAATGTCGCTCAATTCTGCTTAAAGCATGGATACCAGATGAATACCCATGGAATTGGAGACTCCGCGAATGCCTTGATATTGGATATTTATAAAAATGCCTTCAAAAGAAATCCGGATCACCGTTTTCGTATCGAACATTCGCAAGTAATCGATCCTGCCGACTTTGTGAAATTTTCTGAGTATGCTGTTTTCCCATCCGTTCAACCGACACATGCGACAAGCGATCAGCGTTGGGCGGAGAAAAGATTAGGGAAGAAAAGACTAGTAGGAGCATACGCTTATAAAACATTGTTGCATCAATACGGAATGCTGGCTATTGGAACAGATTTTCCAGTTGAACCCACAAATCCATTTTTCACGATTCACGCAGCAGTGCAACGTAAAAACGCCTCCAATGAACCATTAAATGGATTCTTAGCACAAGAATCCTTAAGTTTGGATGAAGTGATTCGCGGAATGACCATTTGGGCTGCGTTTTCTTCGTTTCAAGAAAATGAACTTGGTAGCTTAGAAAAAGGAAAAAGGGCCAATTTTGTTATTTTCGATAAGCCACTGGAAAGTCATCCGACTTTTGACCAAAATTATGCTTGGAGAACCTTTATCCGTGGGAAAATGGTATTTGCCTTGGATGAATTGTAAGTTTTACTGATACCAAATGAATTCCCTGACGTTAATTTTTTAATTTTGAAAAAAAAGCACATGAACACAGCAAAATATTTACTCATCGTTTTTGGATTTTCCATTCCACAATTGTTCGCACAAGCGATTCCAGGAACACTGAATTGGTACAATGGTGATGGACAAGGAATGTACACCGACCAAGCGTATAAAATGCTTAAAAACAAAAAATCTCAGACAGTTGTTGTGGCGGTGATCGACTCAGGTGTGGACATTGAACACGAAGATTTGCAGGGTAAAATTTGGGTGAATCCAAAAGAAATTCCAGGGAACAAAATCGATGATGATAAAAATGGGTTTGTGGATGACGTTCACGGTTGGAATTTCCTAGGGAATGCCAATGGCGAAAACCAAGAGAATGCCCGTTTGGAAAAAACACGTATTTACGCCAAACTAAAGGATAAGTATGAGGGCGTTGATCCTGCTACCTTATTTGATGACACGGAATATTTCATGTATGCCAATGCAAAAGCAGAAGTGGAGGGGGAGCTAGAAAACTTAGCGCAATACAAAGAAGGATTAGCGAATGGACAATTTGATGCGGAAACGAAGAAGTATATTGAGGATCAATTAAATTACAACTTAAACATCTATTACGATGACCGTAGTTTAATTGGTGATAATCCAGATGATTTCACGGATACCCATTATGGTAACAACGATGTAGAAGGTCCAGAAGCATTACACGGAACACATGTTTCGGGAATCATCGCTGCCATTCGTGGAAATGGAAAAGGTGGAGATGGCGTAGCCGAAAATGTAAAAATCATGTCCATTCGTACCGTACCTAATGGTGATGAACAAGATAAAGATGTTGCGATGGCTATTCGTTATGCAGTGGATAACGGTGCGCAAGTGATTAACATGTCCTTTGGGAAAGATTATTCTCCTCATCAATATGAAGTTTATCAAGCCATGTTATATGCCGATACGAATGGAGTGTTAATGATTCATGCAGCAGGAAATGATGCGAAGGATGTGGATGTTGAACCAAATTTCCCATCATCACGTTTTGAATATCAAGATGAGCCTTTCAGTAATTTATTAACCATTGGAGCATCTACACGAACAATGGGTGAAGCAATGGTAGCTGAATTCTCGAATTACGGAGCTGAAACTGTGGATGTATTTGCACCGGGATTGGAAATTTACAATACTGTCCCTCAAAGTGCATACATGAACTTACAGGGAACTTCTATGGCTGCTCCAATGGTAGCTGGTGCTGCAGCCATGCTGAAATCGTATTTTCCAAGTTTGAGTATGTGGGAAATTAAAACCATTTTATTGGAAACAGCAACGGTTTATGCTGGATTTGATTTTCCATCTAAATCAGTAACAGGTGGAATTGTGAACTTGAAAGCAGCGGTAAGAGCGTGTGAAAAAGCAGTTAAATCAAGAAAATAAGATGCGGATCACCTTCCTTTCTTTGTTCTTATTTACTGCGTTGATTGCACGAACGCAGTTCAATGAAACCTTAATGAGTCTTGATAAACTGATGAACCAATGGCATGTTTCCGCAGCTAAGGCTAATTTTCAAAAGTACTTTGACGCGACAACAAACGATTTTATCTTTTTAGGAACTGCTCCCGGTGAACGTTGGAATAAAGCGGATTTTCAATTATTTTGTAAACCCTATTTTGATAAAGGAAAGGCATGGGACTTTAAACCCAGTAATCGCCAGTGGAATGTCATTTCAAATGGAACGATTGCCTATTTTGATGAAGACCTTCAGACATGGATGGAGTCTTGTCGGGGTAGCGGTATTTGTGTGCTGGAAAACGGAGAATGGAAAATCGCTTACTACAACCTAACAGTCCTGATCGAAAACGAGAAAATCAAAGAATTTATAAAGCTGCGCAAGGAATAATGTTCGTTTCAGATAATACCCTAAGCTCAGCTAAAAAGTACTTTTCCGATCGACTTGCTGCCATTTTCTCTCCTTCCGAATTGAAGTCCATGTGGACACAAATCATTTGCAAACGAATGAATTGGTCGGCAAGTGATTTACTGTTGAATCAAGCTGAACGCTTGTCGGAATCAGATCTTTTGTATGTGCGGAGTTTCGTGAAAGGATTGTTGAATTCAGTCCCTTTTCAGTATTTAATCGGTGAAACAGAATTTTATGGCCTAACCATCACGTGTGATTCGCGTGCCTTGATTCCTCGTCCAGAAACAGAGGAATTGGTTGCTTGGATTGTTGAAACCGAACGAAAGCCAAAACGAATCCTTGATTGTTGCACTGGTTCAGGATGCATTGCATTGGCCCTAAAATCAGTTTATTCTGAGGCGATTGTCCAAGCATTGGATTTTTCGCCGGAAGCCTTAGCGTTGAGCGCTGAAAACGCTAAAAAACTTGATCTACATTTGGAATTGATTCAGGAGGATGTGTTGAATTTTAGCCAGGAATTCCTTGCTCATGCAATCGATTTTGATGTCATTGTTTCCAATCCACCCTACATTCCTGAAAAAGAAAAAGGCACGATGTCGGCACATGTTCTTGATCATGAACCCTCGATGGCCTTGTTTGTGGATGATAAAGACCCAATCATATTTTATAAAGAACTCATCAAATTCGCAGAACATTCGTTGGTGAAAGGTGGCTATTTGTTTTTTGAACTTCATGAATTATTTGGAAATGAAGTGAGGGATTACCTCCAATTATTTGGATTTGAGAATATTGAAATCCGAAAAGATTTACAAGGTAAATCACGTATGTTGAAAGCGCAAAAAGTGTAACTTTAACATATGAATGCGATTCAAGCAAAAGCAGAAATTGAACAATTAATGAAGGTGTTAAATCACCACAATCATCTGTATTATGTCCAAAATTCTCCTGAAATAGCGGATTATGAATTTGATCAACTTCTCCTAAGTTTAGAGAAATTAGAAAAGGAATTTCCGGAGTTTACTTCCGAGAATAGTCCAACAAAACGGGTGGGTGGAGATTTAACGAAGAAGTTTCAAACACTTACTCATCGTTATCCCATGTTATCCCTTTCCAATACGTATTCCGAAGAGGAAATTATGGAATGGGAAAACCGTATTAAAAAATCAATAAACGAAGAGATTGAATACGTTTGTGAATTGAAATACGATGGTGTAGCTATCGGTATTCGCTATGAAAATGGACAATTGACAGCTGCTGTAACGCGTGGCGATGGAGAAAAAGGAGAATTAGTCACAACGAATGTTCGAACAATAAGAACAATTCCATTGCAATTGCAGGGGGATTTCCCCATGGACTTTGAGATTCGTGGTGAGATTTTTATGCCGCACGAGCAATTCAACTTACTCAATCAGGAACGTGAAGAAGCAGGTGAGGCACTTTATGCGAATCCAAGAAATACAGCTTCTGGAACCTTAAAATCGCTTGACTCTAAAGTTGTTGCGGACCGTAAATTGGATTGTTACTTGTATGGACTTTATGGATTAAATGAGGTGCAGTCCGGACATTTTGAGTCCGTGTTGAAAGCCAATGAATGGGGATTCAGAATTCCTCCTCCAGAAAAAAGATTCATTGAGAAAACGAATAGCATCCAAGGAATCATGGATTTTATTCATTTTTGGAATGAAGAAAGAAATCAGTTGCCTTTTGATATTGATGGAATTGTCATCAAAGTAAATTCTTACGATCAACAACGCAAACTGGGATTCACGGCGAAGTCTCCACGTTGGGCAATTGCTTATAAATTCAAAACAAATCAAGTAGAAACGCTTTTAAAGGCGGTAACGTATCAAGTTGGACGTACTGGTGCAATAACTCCAGTAGCTCATTTAAAACCTGTTCAGTTGGGTGGTACGACCGTGAAAAGAGCATCCTTGCACAATGCCGACCAAATTGAAAAATTGGATCTTCATATCGGTGATTTGGTACAGGTAGAAAAAGGTGGTGAAATCATCCCGAAAATTGTGGGAGTCAATTTAAGTGAACGGACATCAGTGGAAAAAATACAATTCATCGACTATTGTCCAGAATGTCAAACAGAACTCATTCGCAAGGATGGTGAAGCTCAACATTATTGTCCGAATGAAAGTGAATGTCCACCGCAAGTTAAAGGAAAAATATCCCATTTCATTAGTCGAAAGGCCATGAACATTGATGGACTCGGTGAAGAGACAATTGAACTGTTGTTTGAAAAAGGTTTAATAAAGGATATCAGTGGACTTTATCACTTGACTTTCGATCAATTGCTTGAACTGGATCGCATGGGAGAGAAATCCGCAAATAATTTATTGAAGGGAGTGGAAGTATCCAAGGAAATCCCCTTCGAACGTGTTCTTTTCGGACTCGGGATTCGTTTTGTAGGAGAAACGGTTGCTAAAAAATTAGCGCATGCATTTGGAAATATGGATGCTTTGAAACGTGCGAATTTTGATGAATTAATCGATGTCGAAGAAATTGGTGAAAAAATTGCCATTTCAGTACTTCACTATTTCCAAGATTCAGCTAATTTAGCCCTAATTGAACGCTTAGAAGAAGTTGGCCTTTCTTTTGAAATAGTGAAAAAAGAACAAGCATCTGCTGTCCTGAGTGGAAAAGTATTAGTGGTTTCAGGTACCTTTGAAACATTTTCAAGGGATGAAATAAAAGAATTAATCGAACGTAACGCTGGTAAAGTGGGGTCATCTGTTTCGAGTAAAACAGACTTTCTTATTGCCGGAGCAAATATGGGTCCTGCAAAGCTAAAATCCGCCACTAATTTAGGTGTTGTGATTATCAGTGAAGATGAATTTATAAAAATGATCAGTTAGTGAACGATAAAAATATTTGGGAATCAGCAAAGTCCTTACTTGTCGCTTTCAATTATGAAAACGAGGAGCAACTAAAAGAATATAGAGTTGCTCTGGATAGCATGCTCAATTCGAGTAACGTAGATCGTCTAATTATTGTGGTGAATGTCCCGAAGGAGGTGGATAAAAATACCTTGCCACCACACTTTTTAATTTATTACAATTCTCCTTTGGATTTCAATTTTTGGAATAAATTGAAAGATGTGCAATTGGAAACAGAATTACAGCGCGCATACGACATCATGATTTGGTTTGGAAATACCGAAGCGAAAATATTCCCTTATGTAAAAGATGCGGCAGTTAGTCGAAAAATCATTGTGAATGAGCAAGATGCATCTTTTGATCTGCAGTTAAATGCGGGTTCCGATTCACCCTCAGAAATGCTTCAATTTGTCATCAAAACACTTAAAAAAATATCTACAAATGAATAATCCATTCACTGGAGCAGGCGTTGCCTTGGTTACTCCCTTTTTAGAAAACGAACAAATTGATTTTGACGCGTTGCGTCGCTTGGTGCGAATGCAAATTGATGAAGGAACAGACTTTCTTGTTGTGCAAGGAACAACTGGTGAATCGCCTGTGTTGACGCAAGAGGAGAAAATGGAAGTGCTACAAACGGTCATTGACGAAAACAAGGGACAATTGCCCGTTGTTTATGGAGTAGGTGGAAACAATACGCGTGCATTGGAAGGGATTTTCGCTAAACTTCCAAGCGGGGTAGATGGAATTTTATCGGTTTCACCTTATTACAATAAACCGATTCAAAAAGGAATCATCGAACATTTTAAATTGGTCGCTTCCTATACGGAACTTCCAATTATACTTTACAACGTTCCGGGAAGGACAGGTTCAAACATGACTCCAGAAACGACCTTGACTTTGAGTGAAATCCCTAACGTCGTTGCAGTAAAAGAGGCTTCTGGAAACATGGAGCAGATTATGGAAATTATCCGCCTGAGACGTCCAGATTTCGGCGTTCTTTCTGGTGATGACAACTTAACAATGCCCTTAATTGCTGCTGGTGCGGACGGTGTGATTTCTGTTGTCGCAAATGCTTTTCCAAAGAAATTCTCGACAATGGTTCACGCTTCCATGGCTGGTGATTTGGATTCTGCTCGAAAGGAACATTATGATTTGTTTAACATCACGAAAATGTTCTTTGAAGAAGGTAATCCAGGTGGAGTGAAGGTCGCTTTGAATGTACAAAACATCATGCTTGAGAAAATGCGCTTGCCTTTACATCCTGTTTCTGACGGACTTCGTCAACGAATAACTGCTGAAACACAGTCAATTTTGGCATGAGAACGATCCATTTAGGTCTTTCTGTATTTTTTTTACTTTGTTCATGCTCGGATGCTACTCCTGAGAAAGTGAATCGCGCGGAATTTGGCGATAAACTAAGTCATCCAAAAGGCCAAACGGAAAACCTAAAAGACACTGCCATCGTTTCACAGTTCAATCTAGTCGATGTTCAATCATTGAATAAAGGGATTTACGTCGATTTGAAATATGCCACAGCCGACAATTTTATGGGTATCGTTTTGTACGAGCGCTTGAAAAAAGCCTATTTGCAAAAAGATGTCGCGGAACGACTTTCAAAAGTTCAAGATTATTTAGCGGAATTAAACCCTGGTTTCCATTTGTTGATATACGATGTACTTCGTCCGGTTAGTGTTCAACAAAATATGTGGGATGCACTTGATTCTTTACCGCCCGTTGAGCGAGGGAAGTTTGTGTCCAATCCAAAAAACCGAAGTTTACATAATTTGGGTGCAGCCGTGGACTTAACTATTTTGGATCAAAATGGAGTTCCATTGGACATGGGTGCTGGATATGATGACATTCGTCAAGTCGCGTATCCATCGATGGAAAAACAGTTTCTCGCGGAAGGAAAGTTGACAGATGTTCACATCGGAAACCGCGATTTACTGCGTAAAGTAATGAAGTCTCAAGGATTTCGTCAACTTCAAACAGAATGGTGGCATTTTAATGCCTGCTCACGAGCGGAAGGACTCTTAAAATACAAAGTGCTTTTAGTTGAACCTTAGTAGTTCAGGTAAATCTGAGTGGTGTCAAAAGCGGTTGTATTCGCTTCCAAGTATCCTTGATTCGGCGTATTTAACACCCAGTAAAGCAAGGAATAAATGGTGTTTCCCTTATTGATGCAAAAAATGGATGTATCAACGGCACCGTAAAAATCTTGTTCAGTAATCGGACAACATGTTGTGCAAGAAGCGTATCCTGCCTGTTTGATATACCGAAAATGATCCATCGAAAGAGGATTCTGGTTGACGAATTTTAATTCCACCCAGGACTGTGCCCATGTAGTTAAATCGAAAATATTTTCCTCCTTTAATTTTAATTCGGAAAAATAAATGGTTTTTTCTATGGGGAAATATAATTGCTTCGTGATGCGTAAGATGTATTTTTCGATGCGCTCTCTCGGAACCGTGAAATGATATTTTCCATCTGCCGCGATGGTCTGACTTCCGATAAATTGTTCCGTGTTTGAGGCAAGTGGAACTTTGTAAAGGGCTATTTCCGCGCCAACTAAAGAAGTATTAAATGTATCATCCCTCACAATGCCACTTATGCTGAATTCTCCAGCTCCTTTATTGCAAGAGAACAAAATAAGAATTAGAAAGAGATGTAAGAGATTCGTTAAGCGTTCCATCCTTGAACTAAGTTTGTTTTCTCAACTGGAATGAACAAATAGTCACCTTGCTCAGCTTGTTTTCCATTTTCGGCGACACATTTTCCTTGAACAATTCCATATTGAACGAACTGAAGTTCGGTGAAAAATGCCAATAACTGTTCGGTGTTTTTTGGATCAATTTCTATTTGAACAATCGGACGTTTTTCTTTTAAAAC
>JBAWZN010000034.1:0-10708 GCA_037143015.1 Flavobacteriia bacterium | reverse complement strand
CCGGAACGTGGTCACCAGCATTGAACAACCAAGCGACAACGACCTACACCTTCACGCCAACTGCTGGACAATGTGCATCAACGACAACCTTGAGTATCACGGTTAATCCCACGATTGTTCCCACCTTCGCTGCGGTGAATGCGATTTGTCAGGGGGATGTTTTAACGGCTCTTCCGTCTTCGTCTGTAAATGGAATCACCGGAACGTGGTCACCAGCATTGAACAACCAAGCGACAACGACCTACACCTTCACACCAACTGCTGGACAATGCGCAACCACAGCGACGTTGACGATTACGGTTAATCCCACGAATGTTCCCACGTTCGCTGCGGTGACTGCGGTTTGTCAAGGCGGGAATTTATCTGCGTTACCAACTAGTTCACTCAATGGAATAACCGGAACGTGGTCACCGGCTGTGAATAATCAAGCGACAACAACTTATACCTTCACGCCAACTGCTGGACAATGCGCTACCACAGCGACGTTGACGATAACGGTGAATCCTACGATTGTTCCCACTTTTGCTGCGGTGAATGCGGTTTGTCAAGGGGATGTTTTAACAGCACTTCCAACTTCGTCTGTGAATGGAATCACCGGAACGTGGTCACCAGCTTTGAATAACCAAACGACAACGACTTACACCTTCACTCCTACTGTTGGACAATGTGCCACCACAACGACCTCAGCGATTACGGTGAATCCAACGATTATTCCCACATTCGCTGCGGTGAATGCGATTTGTCAAGGTGGGAATTTATCTGCGTTGCCTACAAGTTCACTGAATGGAATCACGGGAACGTGGTCGCCAGCTTTGAACAACCAAGCGACAACGACTTATACCTTCACGCCTACTGCTGGACAATGTGCAAACACAACTTCTTTAACAATAATTGTGAATCCTACGATTATTCCCACATTCGCTGCGGTGAATGCAATTTGTCAAGGTGGGAATTTATCCGCGTTGCCTACAAGTTCACTGAATGGAATCACGGGAACGTGGTCGCCAACGTTGAACAACCAAGCGACAACGACCTACACTTTCACGCCATCTTCAGGGACATGTACGTCCACGGTAAGCATGACCATTAGCATTATTGATCAGCCGATTGCACAATTTAGCGTTTCACCTCCGGACAGTATTCTCATTGGTTCCACCTTGTATTTTCAAAATGGCAGTGTAAATGCTACTGCATACATTTGGCAAATCAATAACCAGGAATTTTCAAGCGATGTAAATCCATCTTTCCTCACCAACGACGAAGAATACCTTGTCTTTACGTTAATCGCACTGAATGAAACGTGCTCGGACACTTTTGAAGTTCAAGTTCCTTTAATCGAAAACAGTTTTGTGTTTGCTTCCAATTGTTTTACCCCAGATGCCGATGAATTTAATCCAACTTGGAAGCCATATTTCAGTGACAATTTTGACCCATCTAATTACCAACTAACAATATACAATCGTTGGGGGGAAGTCATTTGGGAAAGTTTTGATTACCAAGAAGCGTGGGACGGCACCTATGGCACTGGTGGTCAGGACGTTCAAGACGGCGCATACACTTGGATTTTGCGACTGAAAAAGAAGCAAAATGATGAATTCTCCATCTTTTCTGGAACACTTCTTCGCCTCCGTTAGTATTTTTTGCTCCATGTGAAAAAAACCAAGCAACCTTTTTCGGTAAATGTCGTTTTCAAGAAGAATTTTAGCATTAAATTTGTTACAAACCACGACTTAATTACCTATGAAGAATATTTACACCATTATTCTCCTTCTTTTTATCTCTCTTTTTAATAACGGATTTTCGCAGCCTCAAACGGTTACGTTTAACTATACTGGTGCTGCTCAAACATGGACTGTTCCTCCGTGTGTTTACACTATTTCTGTATCTGTTAAAGGTGCGCAAGGAGGTGGACCAGGCGGATTAGGAGCAACTGTTTTGAATCCAAGTATTGCGGTTACACCTGGACAAGTATTACAAATCAATGTTGGACAAAATCCAACTGGACCAACTGGTGGATGGAATGGTGGAGGAAACGGTTTTGCTGCGGCTCCAGTCACTTACCAATCTTACGGTGGTGGTGGTGCTTCTGATATTCGAATTACACCTTACGCATTAGCGAATCGCATCGTAGTCGCTGGTGGTGGCGGTGGAAAAAACGGCTGTTCACCTCAATATAACGCCATAGGTGGCGCAGGAGGCTGTGTGACAGGAATGACTGGTGCTGGATCTCCATTCGTTGGAGTAGGTGGTGGCGGTGGGACACAAACTGCTGGTGGAAATGGCGGACCTCCATGGGGAGGCGGTCAACCAGGTGTTGCAGGAACTCTCGGAAACGGTGGTAATGGTGGTTATTACGCAACAGCTTCTGGCGGTGGCGGTGGTGGCGGACTTTACGGCGGTGGAGGTGGAGGTGGCGACAACTGTTGTGCTGGCGCCAATGGCGGCGGTGGCGGCGGCGGTGGCTCAAGTTTGAATCCTGCTGGTGGAACGTGCACGCAAGGAAACAATACTGGAAATGGTGTTGTTGCCATTACTTTTACGGCAGGTTCTGTTTCGATTACGACATCAAATACTGGTCCTTATTGCGCAGGTTCATCCATTCAATTGAATGCTACAACGGGGGCAAATAGTTATACTTGGGCTGGACCTAATGGATTTACTTCTACCTTACAAAACCCAATCATCCCGAACTGTACAGCAGTAAATGCAGGTGTTTACACCCTATCGTATGATGCAGGAGGATGTACTTCTACAAGTACAACAACGGTAGTGGTGAACATTCCAGTGAATCCAACATTCAATCAAATTGCTCCGATGTGTCAAAACGGAACAGTGCCGAATTTATCAACGATTTCAACCAATGTTCCAGCAATACAAGGAACATGGAATCCAGCGTTGGTGTCATCAGCTATCGTAGGAACACAAACATACACCTTCACGCCAAATGCGGGGGTTTGTGCCAATGTAGCAACGATGAACATTCAAATCTTACCAAATGAGCAAGTAACGTTTAATCAAATTAGTCCATTCTGCATTGGTGATACACCAACAGCATTACCTGCGACTTCTACAAACAATATTGCGTACACAGGAACATGGAGTCCGGCGACGATCTCAACAGCGGTTGCAGGAACAGCGACGTTTGTCTTCACTCCTACTGCTGGACAATGTGCCTTAGCGAATTCCATGGATATCGTTACGTATGCCTTGACGACTCCAAACTTTAATCCAATGGCTCAGATTTGTCAGTACGAAGTGAACGTGGTGATTCCTACAACGGCATTAAACACGACACCTTTCATCAATGGTCCGTTAATCACAGGTTCTTGGAATAGTCCAACCGTGATTACAGGTGCACCGGTAACTGCGAATTATACCTTTACACCAACACCAGGTCAATGTGCTTCCACATACACAATGCCGATTACGGTTGATCCATTAATTATCCCAGCTTTAACGCAAGTTCCACAGTTGTGTCAGAATGATGCGAACCCAGTTCTTCCATTGGTAACGAACAATGCACCAGCTATTACTGGTACATGGACTCCACCATTAATTGACACATCAATCCCTGGAATCTTCACGTACACGTTTAGTTCAGATGCTGGACAATGTGGTGACACAATTGACATGACAATCACGATTGTTCCAGCTGTTCCACCGCAATTCGTAGCGGACACATTAACAGGATGTAATCCATTAAATGTGACCTTATCAACAGTGCCTGTTCTTGGAGCAAATTACACATGGTATTGGGGAGGAACACAAATTGGACAAGGAAGCACACTTAGTTACCAATTTGACCAAAGTGGGTACCATGACATCACACTTGAATACGATTTACTTGGATGTATTGAAACAACAACCTACAACGACTACATTTACATGGAAAGCTACCCTCTTGCATCCTTCTCTTCTGCACCGAGCAGTTTAACGGAAACGACACAGGCGATTCAGTTTATGAACTCGACTGTGGGTGGAACAACATACACATGGGACTTTGACGATTCGTACACATCTACGGAGTCGGATCCAAACCACATGTATGTTGGTGTTACGGAGAACCTTTTGGTTACCTTAACCGCATACACGCCACTTGGTTGTTCAGATGAATACACGATTTCCATTCCTGTGATTTCTGATCCAATTTACTACGTAGCGAATACCTTCACACCAGACGAAGATGAGCATAATCAAACGTGGCAAGCCATCTTCACGACTGGATTCGATCCATTTGCCTTCAGTTTAACGGTTTACAACCGTTGGGGAGAAGTAGTTTGGGAAACACGTGATGCTGCTGAAGCTTGGGATGGAACATACGGTTCTCTTGGCACGAAAGTCCCTGCTGGAATTTACACTTGGAGAATGCAATACGAAGCAAAAGAAAATGATGACCGCAAAGTAGTAACTGGTCACTTGAATTTGATTCGATAAGATCTAAACATACGAAACAAAAAAAGGCGCTTAACTTAAGCGCCTTTTTTGTTATCTAATCATTCTTATTTCTTTCTGAAGAAGATCTTTACTGGAACACCTTCGAAGTCAAATTTCTCTCTCAAGCGATTCTCAAAGAAACGTTTGTAGGAATCCGGAACGTATTGTGGTAAGTTACAGAAGACCGCAAATGCTGGTGCGTGTGTCGGTAACATTTGAATGAACTTAATCTTAATGTATTTTCCTTTTACTGCTGGCGGTGGCGTTTGAGCAATCACTTCGAGCATCACTTCATTCAATTCGTGTGTTGCAATTTTACGGGTACGGTTTTCATGCACGCGCATGGCCGTTTCCAAGGCTTTGTGAATACGTTGCTTGGTAAGTGTCGACGTAAAAATGATTGGAACGTCATTAAATGGCGCCAGTTGCTCGCGTAAATTCGCTTCGTACTCCAACATGGTTTTGTGGTCTTTCTCCACTAAATCCCATTTGTTGACCAAAACTACGACACCTTTTGAGTTCTTCTCAATCATGTAGAAAATGCTCAAATCCTGCTTTTGAAGTCCTTCTGAGGCATCCATCATAAACAAACATACATCTGAGTTCTCGATGGTGCGAACCGAGCGCAAAACGGAATAATATTCAATGTCCTCCGTTACTTTGGCTTTCTTGCGGATTCCAGCTGTGTCAATCAATAAGAAGTCAAAACCAAAAGCATTGTAGCGCGTGTGAATCGAATCACGTGTCGTACCGGAAATATCTGTAACTATGTTTCGTTCTTGTCCAGTGAAGGCATTAATCATCGATGATTTTCCAACGTTTGGACGACCAACAATTGCAATTCTCGGTAAGCTATCTTCCTCGCGGATGGATTCGTCTTCTTTGTTGAAAAACGTCACTAATTTATCCAAGATCTCTCCTGTTCCACTTCCGTTTGTCGCACTTAGGTCAAACACTTCACCAAGTCCAAAGGAATAGAATTCGGAAGAAAGTCCAACGCGTTCTGTATTGTCCACTTTATTAGCGGCAATCATACACGGCTTCTTGCTTTTTCGCAGCAATTGCGCAACCGTTTCATCCATTTGCACGATTCCAGTCATGACATCCACCATGAAAATGATCACGGACGCTTCTTGCACCGCTAATTCAACTTGCTTGCGGATTTCTCCTTCGAAAATATCTTCTTTGACTGTTGCGTATCCACCGGTGTCAATGACAGAAAACTGGTATCCATTCCACTCTGATTTTCCATAAATACGGTCTCTTGTCACCCCACTTACTTCTTTTACAATGGCATCACGGGATTCCGTCAAGCGATTGAAAAGCGTTGATTTTCCAACATTTGGACGTCCAACGATTGCTACTATATTACTCATGTTTTTTTCTTAATTAAAAGGTATTAATACCCGTACTTTTTTAGCTTGTCTGCTGATGTTCGCCAATCTTTGTCCACTTTCACGAAGTTCTCCAAGAATACTTTCTTATCGAGGAACTTTTCCATGTCCTGGCGCGCTGCACGTCCAATTCGCTGCAACATCTCACCACCTTTACCGATGATGATTCCTTTTTGCGAATCGCGTTCAACGATGATGTGCGCACGAATACGGGTGATTCCTGCTTCCTCTTTGAATTCTTCAATTTCAATTTGCGTACTGTATGGAATTTCCTTTTGACAGTGAATGAAAATTTTCTCACGGATGATTTCAGAGATGAAGAAACGCATCGGACGATCAGAAATTTCATCTTTCTCGTAGTATGCTGGATTTTCGGGCATTAAAGCGAGTATTTCCGCCCAAACATTGTCAATATTAAAATTATGCAAGGCAGAAATTGGGAATATTTTCGCATTTGGGAGTTGTTCCTTCCAGTAGCTCACACGTTCCTCTAATTTCTCTTGGTACGATTTATCGATTTTATTGATCAAACACAAAACGGGCACCTCCAAACGTTTGATACGCTCCAAGGTTTCTACGTGATTCATTTCACTTTCAACGGTATCGGTAATGAATAACAATACATCCGCATCGCGAATGGAAGAGTTGACATAGTCCATCATGTTTTCGTGCAACTTATACGCTGCATTCACCACACCTGGTGTATCGGAGAAAACGATTTGGTAATCTTCATCGTTGACAATTCCTAAAATACGGTGACGTGTCGTCTGTGCCTTTGAGGAAACGATGGAAACTTTTTCTCCTACTAATTGATTCATCAACGTTGATTTCCCGACATTTGGGCTTCCTACGATGTTAACAAATCCTGATTTATGTGCCATTCTGCTTTAATTGTTTGCAAAGATACACGTTTTAAACGGGATACGGTAAGGAAGAGGTCAATCACAAGGGTAGTAGAACTCGAACCTTTCGAAAAATAAATTAAATTCGTTGCATGAATACACAAGCTCAACCCATCGACCGAAAAATCATCTTCCTCATCATCGTTGCTGCACTTGGCTATTTTGTGGATATCTATGACCTTGTTTTGTTTGGTGTAGTGAAAGCAGAAAGCCTTGGAGACATCATGGTGAATGCCAGTGAGCAATCGATTGCCGCTACCGGGAAATTCCTATTTAATATGCAAATGCTGGGAATGTTGTTGGGCGGAATACTCTGGGGAATCCTAGGCGATAAACGCGGAAGATTGAAAGTCCTTTTTGGATCGATCCTCCTCTACTCTGTTGCGAATTTGCTCAATGCCTTTGTCACTGATGTCACCACGTATGCGGTTATTCGTGTGATTGCCGGAATCGGACTCGCGGGAGAACTCGGAGCGGGAATTACCTTGGTATCCGAAATGATGTCCAAGGAAAAACGCGGATACGGAACCATGATCATTGTCACCTTTGGCGCATTGGGTGCGGTAGTCGCTTCGTTGGTTGGATCAGAGGGTGCTTGGATTGCCACCGGAATTGAACAACTGTTTGGACTTTCGCTACATAATTGGCAAGTCGCGTATGTGGTAGGTGGATCCATGGGGATTTTGCTTTTATTTCTGCGTATTGGCACCTTGGAATCTCATTATTTCCAGGACATGCATCAGGACAAAAGCATTCAAAAGGGGAATTTAAAATTGATTTTCTTTCAACGAGCGAACCTCATCAAGTACCTTCATTGCGTCGCGATTGGCATTCCGATTTGGTTTGTGATTGGATTGTTGATTATGAATTCGAAAGACAATTTTGGACCGTGGCTAGGTGTGTATGACATTTCGAATGGAAAAGCGGTGATGTACGCGTACATTGGACTTTCCGTAGGCGATTTGATTTCAGGGATCTTAAGTCAATTGTTAAAAAGCCGTAAGAAAGTTGTGCAGTTGTATTTGGGATTCTCGTTGGTATGCGTCCTGATTTTCTTGAAGATGCACGATTATAACATCACCGAAAACACCTATTACTTCATGTGTTTCCTTTTGGGTGCTGGGACAGGATACTGGGCGATTTTTGTCACGATTGCAGCCGAGCAATTTGGAACGAACATTCGTTCAACAGCGGCAAATACCATTCCGAATCTCGTGAGGGGATCCGTCAACATTGTCGTGCTTTTCTTCGGAATATTAGTCAGCTCGGGAATCAACGATGGCTGGTCCGCGCTCATTGTAGGTGTCCTGTTTATCTCGCTGGCGTTTTACAGCATTTCGCGATTAACAGAAACCTTTGGGAAAGACTTGAATTATTTCGACGAAACCTTGTAGATTTTCTGCGAGTAATTCTCAAAATCTTCGGTCATGTCTTGATCCACTTGTTTGGTGACAGAAATCGGAATGAAGTCCACGTAAACATTCGTTTTATCCAAACCAAAGTCCTCTGCAGGTTTTAATCCCGTAGACTTCACAAAACGATAAGCTTTCACGCACAGACGTTGGAAAGCAGTTAAGTGATTATCCGTGGAGACACGCGAATTTAAAACGATGAATTTGAAGTCCACTTCTTCTATTTTTCCGCGGATGGATTCAAACACACTTTCTCCTTTGAATTCGCCCTTTTCAATCATTTTGCAATAGATTTTACGCATCATGTACTCGATGCGGTGTTCTTCTTTGAATCCCAATTGCAAACTCACGTAGTAACATTTTTTGTCAACGATTTCATTCACAGAATAATGTACACCCCAAGGTTCATTTAGAATATCCAAGTGTAAGAACCAAACGATTCCCGCTTTGCGCGGTTTCTTTTTGAACATGGAATGGAACACGGTAAGATCGAGTTTATTCGGGGAATTACTTCGAGTTGGGAACACTAGGTTTGTCGCTTCGTAGACAATTCCTGGGTCCGCCTGTACTGCCTCCAACAATGGAATCACATTGCGCATTGGAACGTATTCCGTAATGTTTGAGCGCAGCTGTTTCGCTTTGTAATAAAGGTACAAGAGGATGAAAAAGGTAATCGAAAGGATGAGGGTAAACCATCCACCGGAAATGATTTTACCAAGATTTGACAACAAGAAGATGAACTCTATTGCTAAGAACACAGAAAAGATAATTCCCGTTGCCACGCGCCATCTTGGGTAGCGAATAAACAACAACATCGCCATTAATATGGAGGTCATCACCATGTTGACTGTAATCGCCAAACCGTAGGAATGTTCCATTTCGCTTGATTTTTTAAAGATCGCGATCACCAATAAACAACCTACCATGAGGAACCAGTTGATAAATGGAATGTAGATTTGTCCTTGGTGATCAGAAGGATATTTCACACGAAGATTCGTCCATAATTTCAGTTTAATGGCTTCGTTCATTAAGGTAAATACACCGGTAATCAAGGCTTGCGAAGCGATGATAGTGGACATCGTCGCAATCACAACTGCGAAAGGCATCATGTAACTTGGTACCATGGAATAGAACACCGTGTTGGAACCTGTCAACTGAAAACCAGGTTTCAAGCACAATGCAGCTTGACCCAAGTAATTCAGAACAAGAAGTCCAGAAACAAAGCTCCAGCTCAAGCGGATATTCCCTTTTCCGCAGTGACCTAAGTCCGAATACAAGGCTTCTGCTCCAGTGGTACAAAGAAAAACGGACCCTAGAACGGCGAATCCACCGTCGACATTTGCTACTAGATTATAAGCCCAATAGGGATTAAACGCTCTTAGAACTTCCCAGTTTTGAGTGACGTTGATGAATCCTAAATATCCCAAAAAGGCGAACCAAATGAGCATCACTGGTCCGAACATTTTACCAATAGCTGCAGTTCCAAACTGCTGAATAACAAAGAGCATAACAATGATTCCAATGACGATTGGAATGACAGGCATATCCGGAAAAATATTGTTCACTCCTTCAACTGCGGATGAAATTGAGATTGCTGGTGTGATGAATCCATCGGCCATCAAGGTGGCACAACCGATTAATGCTGGAATGATGATCCATTTGATATTTTTTTCCTTTAATAGTGCAAAGAGGGCAAAAATCCCACCTTCACCTTTGTTATCCGCATTTAATGCAAAATGAATATACTTGACTGTTGCCAATAAAATCAAGGTCCAAATTACACTTGATAAGGCCCCTAAAATAAAAGGTTCTGAAATGTGTTTTCCACCACCCGTGATCGCTTGAAACACATATAGCGGTGAGGTTCCGATGTCCCCGAAAACGATTCCTAGGGTAATTAATAAACCGGCAAAACTAATTTTCTGAGTAGTAGTATGAGTCATTCGGACAAATTTTCGGTGAAGTTAATTGAAAAATATTCACGTGAACATAACATGAGCAATGGATTTTTACTTTTTTTGAGAAAGTTTTTTTTGAAGGATGCTTTTTAATAAAAAACGTATCTTTGCCTCTGCTATTTTAGCACTTCACGTATGCCCACGTGGTGAAATTGGTAGACATGCCATCTTGAGGGGGTGGTGCCATTAGGTGTGCTGGTTCGAATCCAGTCGTGGGCACTCTGATCAAAAGCACTTGTTCGTCAGAACAGGTGCTTTTTTATTTTTCCCCGAGTCCATCCGCTCGCGGATGAGCGAAGGCGAAAAATAAAAAAGCACCGTCCGAGCGCAGCGAGGAAGTGCTTTTGATCCACTGCACGTCGCCCACGACTGGTTCACCGACCGAAGGGAGGTAATCCTTTCTCACGCCGCGGCGTTGAGAAAGGAAGAGCGAGAGCGAGAGAAGAGAGCGAAGTCCATGAGTGAAACGAGTGACTAGTAACTAGTGCCTAGTGCGTGAGCAAAGCGATCGCTCCTCTATCCTTAAAAGTAACCCATGAGCTAAGCGAATGAAACTAGTAACTAGTGCCTAGTGCGTGAGCAAAGCGATCGCTCCTCTATCCTTAAAA
>JBAWZN010000033.1:0-11986 GCA_037143015.1 Flavobacteriia bacterium | reverse complement strand
CATTTCTTAACATATGTAGGGGGTGTAGTCGACCCGATAAACCATTGGTTTCCTTGTATGCAGAGGAGTTGGTGTCACATGCGATTGCGAAAATGCGCAACTTCGGCATCAGTCAAATTCCGGTGATGAAAGGCGGCGTGTTTGTTGGTTCCATCGACGACAGTCATGTGTATCAATTGTTGGTGGAAGATCCAGCTTTGCGCGACGCACCGATTTCGTCCATTATGAACGCACCTTTTCCAGTAGTCAATCATGCGACGCATATCGAGGACATTTGCAAGTTAATTAACAAGCAAACGCCTGCAGTTTTGGTAGAATTGGAAAATGGTCAATTTCACATTGTTTCACGTTACGACGTTATTTCAGCGATCTCTTGATGATTGGAAGAAAATTCGTCGATCAAATGGGGCGAAGTGTTCGCATTCCCCTGGAGCCCAAGCGAATCATTTCCTTGGTTCCTTCGCAAACCGAATTGCTATACGACCTTGGTTTAAGCGATGAAGTGATTGGCATCACCAAGTTTTGCCTTCATCCTGCTGCATGGTTTCGTGTCAAACAGCGTGTGGGCGGAACAAAGCAATTGAACATCGAACTCATTCGTTCTTTGCAACCTGATTTCATCATTGGAAACAAGGAAGAAAACACCAAAGAAGACATCGAAGCACTTGAAAAGGAATTTCCCGTTTGGATGAGTGACATTTCCACCTTTGATGATGCCTTAAACATGATTGATGTCCTGGGTGACATCGTTAACCGCAAGGACGAAGCAGAGTTGTTGGTCGAAGAAATCACCGAAGCATTTGCTCCCCTTGAAAACCTCGGTCAACAAAAATCCTTCCTCTATTTCATTTGGGATGATCCCGCCTTTTTGACAGGGAAAAACACCTTTATTGATTCCATGTTAACGAAAATCGGATACAAAAATGCCTGTGACTTGGAACGTTATCCCGCGTTGACTGATTGTCCAAACGTGCAACCAGACGTCGTTTTTCTCAGTTCAGAACCTTATCCATTTAAGGAAAATCATCGACAGAAGTTTCAAGAAATGTTTCCAAAAGCAGACATTCGTTTAATTGATGGCGAAATGTGCTCATGGTATGGATCACGGATGAAGTTGGCAGCGAATTATTTTGAGAATTTAATCCCTTAATTATTCAAAGCTCCTTGGTCAATCCAACGTTTGATCAATTTGACTTCACAGGAGTCAAGACCAGCCGCCGGTAATGGTGGCATGATGATTCCATTTGGATCGTGCAGCAAGGTAGGATAGAGTTGTCCCGTAACGGCGAACGATTGAACGCCCGCATAGGAATCCAGATTGACTCCACCAGAACCAGGATAACTGTGGCAAGAAGTACAATAGTGACTGATGAGCGGAAAAACTTCGTTTTGAAAAGAAACGGTATCGTTTAGCACACAGTTTGTATTTGTGACAACAGGAGTTGGTACTTTGTCTTTTTCACAGGAAAAGAAACAAAAGAAACACAAAACCGCTACGTATTTTTTCATGGTGCAACGTTACACATTTTTTCCATTGTTTGTGTTTCGGGGATGTTAAATCAATGACTTTAAAAACCCAATAATGAACCTCCTGATTTTGTAAAGAAATATGTATATTTAATCAAAATTGACCCATGCGTTTTCTTTTTTCTCTCCTGATATTCACTTCGTTTCACGCATTTTCTCAGGCCTATCAATTGTTGGATGAACAAAGCCGTGAAGCCATTCCGTTTGGAAAAGTCATTCCGAGCAAGGAAAATCCACGGTTAACCGACATCGATGGAATCTTTCAAGTACTAGATACGCTGCAAAGCATTCAAGTGCGTGCAACAGGATATTACGATAGCACTGTTCAACTTTCCTTGGTTCAGAATGGTAAAATCTACCTCAAAAGCAAAGCACAAAATGTGCAAGAAGTGGTGGTGAAACCTGGTGTGAATCCCGCTGAACGCATCATGGCGCAAGTGATTGCCAACCGCATGAAAAATCATCCCTTCGAAAACGATGGATTCATTTCGAAACAATACAGCAAATTTGTCTTTGACCTAGACGACGCTTCGCGGAAAATCCTCGAGGATACCGTTGCGGATCCAACGGATACAAACCTTTACAGCATGAAGCAATTCTTCGGTCGACAGCATTTGTTCTTAATCGAAACCGCTTCACAACATTATTTTGAACCACCCTATAAGGAAAAGGAAATCATAGAAGCATACAAGGTTTCTGGATTTACAGATCCCATGTTCTCCACCTTTGCACAGTCCATGCAGTCCTTTCATTTCTATGATAATCAAGTGGAATTGCTCGGTGAACAATTTGTCAATCCAATTGCCTTTGGCGGCATCAACCGTTACCTTTTTGTGTTGGAGGATACGACCATCAATGGGACAGATACGACTTTTACCATTTTCTTTCGTCCAAGAAAAGGAAAGGACTTTGAAGGATTAACCGGACGCTTGTTTATCAATACAAATGGCTTCGCGATTGAAAAGGTGATGGCTGCCCCATATAGACCTAATTCAACAGGTATGTTCATAACCGTTATTCAAGAATATGCCTTTCTTGATGGAAAAAAATGGTTTCCGGTGAAGTTGTCAACGGAAGTACTGATGGTGTTTGCGGCCATCAATGTTTCCAAAGGAAAAACAGCATTTGTTTCCGGGAAAGGCGCTACATACATGGAGACTGTTCAGTTTAATCCGCCAGAATTGGACAAAGTAAAATTCAATAACATCGCTGTGCAGACAAAAGTGGGTTCGGAAAAAGTAGTTGATGCTACGTGGGATAGTTTGCGTCCTTTCGAACTGACGGACAAAGAAATAAATACCTATACAAGCATCGATAGTATTTCGAAAGAAGAGCATTTAGATCGTTACTTGAAAATGGCAAAAGTACTTTCGTCGGGACGCATTCCACTCGGATATGTGAACCTCGATGTGTCAAGATTATTCTCCGTAAATGGTTTTGAGAAAACCAGACTCGGACTTGGACTCGAAAATTCTGATAAAGTCATTCCGTGGATGACCACTAGCATCTATGGTGCCTATGGTTTTGGAGATAAGGTGTGGAAATACGGTGGCGCCCTGGACTTTCACTTAGATCCAAGTACCAAAACGAATCTGAAATTGTTTTATTCCAATGATGTGGTGGAAGTAGGAGGGAACGTGCTTTACAAGACAAGTTTGTTCTATTCACAAGATCCGGGACGCATGCTTTTTGTCAATAACATGTCCTACCAAAGGAAAGCGGGCATCCAGTTTTCGACGATTGTCCGCGCAAACAAACACTTTACCCTAGAATTGAATTATCAGCAAAATCAGTTTACGAATTGGTACCGTTATAATCAGCAATCTTCTTGTTCCGCTTTCATAAGTTCGCTTTTGTTTTCTTGGGCAATCCGTGAAAAAGGAGTCATTCTTGGTGATCTTTTTGTGCCCAAAGCATCTAAATTTCCTAAAATTCAAATCAAAGTGGAGAAAGCGTGGAACTTGCCTAGCCTGGATATGGCCTCTATGGATTTTCTCCGCCTTCAATTCAATGCTTTTCACGTCACCACCATTCCTGGAAACGGACGCTTAACGTGGAATGTCCGCGCGGCATGGACAAACGTCCCAACGCCTTTATTGTACCAACAAGCCGTTCATGCATCTTATGTCAAACGTTCCATTTCCATTCCAAATACCTTTGAAACGGTTGCTGTAACAGAATTCTATCACCAACAACAAGTGAATGTCTTTCTTCGGTACATCTGGAATGCGCAACGTACGAAAGCCAAATGGAACGAGCCGCAATTCGGCGTGCATTATGCCTTTGGTTATGGAACAATGACTAATCAAAGTGCGCATAACTTGTCGTTTAATACCATGGACAAAGGATTCCACGAAGCGGGTCTCTTGTTCAATGGATTGTATGTCAGTGGACAATCAAGTGTGGGATTCGGAATCTTTACGCGTTTAGGAGCATACGCGAATACAGGAGATTGGAAAACGAATGTTTATCCGAAATTATCGTTTGGATACGTTTTCTAATCGAACAAAGTCGGCATGTCCGTTGCGGATGATTTAGGAGCAGCCGGTTTTTTCGGTGCTGGAGAGATGCTTGGAATTGGTTTTTGTTCGAAGACTGGCGCTTTCTCTTCTACTTGATCGGTGGAAGGTAGGCTAGATTTCAATTGAATTAAACGCGCTTTGATGTGTTCCAATTTACGAAGGACTTCTGAATGATCAGTTGACGATTCAACGGCAATGATTGGAACGGTTTTCGATCTGAGTGCTTTTTTTGCTCCGTCTAAGGTATAGCCCTCAATTTTAACAAAATGATAGATGCGATTGATTTTCTCGATTTCTTTTACAGAGAACAAACGGTTTCCTTTGGCGTTCTTTTTGGAGATTTCGAATTGAAATTCCTTCTCCCAAAATCTTAATAATGAAGCGTTTACATGCAGTAAATCCGCTACTTCCCCAATGGAATAATAGAGTTTGCTAAGTTGTTGAATATCAATTATTGGCACCTTGTTACTTGAATTAGTTTCCGAAAATAGTTATAATTTTGCAATCGAAAGATGAAAATACGTTTTCTACATATATTTTTCGTTCTTTTTGTGTGGTCTTGTTTGAACAACAGCTTTGCGCAAGTAGTCCCTGGGGATTCCTTGAAAGCCAAAGTGACGGATACGACATTTAAAGTTCGTCCCCCGAATCCCAAAGCGGATGCGATCATTTCCTACGCCAAATCTTTCTTGGGTGTGCCGTACCGTTATGGTGGAACAACGCCATCTGGATTCGACTGTTCTGGATTCATCAATTACATTTTTGGGAATTTTGGATTCTCTTTGGTGCGCACCAGCTATGGATTGGCAGAATTAGGTGAGACAATCAAACTGTCTGAAATTCAACCGGGTGATTTGATGTTCTTTAAAGGAAGCAATGTCAATTCTTCGGTGGTTGGACACGTTGCCATGGTGGTGGAAGTCACGCCTTCCGCCATTAAATTCATTCACTCCGCGAACGGTGGTGTACGCATCGACAATTTTAAAACCTCCGAATACTACATTCGTCGGTATGTGAAAACAAAGCGCTTGGACTATGGCGGATAAGTTCAGTCAAACCTTACACTTTTTGTTTATTCAGTTTAGTTAAATCGTTTCCTTTTGAAAGTAGAAATCCTTAATGAAAGACGTAATTGGTTATTTATCATCCTGGCAGGATTGTTTATAACCAATGCAGTGACAGCCGAATTAATGAGCAACAAGCTCATTCAAGTTCCCATCGAATTCAACTTATTTGGCAATCACTTTGGACCCTTTGCAACGATTATTGGCATTCTTCCATGGCCCATCGTATTCTTGTTGACGGATTTAATGAACGAATTCTATGGACAAAAAGCGGTTCGCAGACTCTCATGGATTACGGCCGGACTCATCGCTTACTGTTTCATCATCGTTGGTATTTCCTTGGCGATTCCTGCGTACGAAATTCCAGGTTCTGACTTGGCGGACAATGCATCCTACTTGAAAGTATTTGGACAATCCCAGATGATCATCGTTGGAAGTATTTGCGCCTTCCTCGTTTCTCAATTATTGGATGCCTTCTTGTTTGATAAAATCAAGCACAAAACAGGGAATCGCTTCATTTGGTTGCGAAGTACGGGAAGTACCGTTGTTTCCCAAGTGATTGATTCCTACATTGTGTTGTACATTGGATTCGTCTTACCCGGCAAAATGTCGATGGGAACGTACATGACCGTTGCTCCAACGAATTACATCTTGAAATTATTCATCGCCATCAGTTTAACGCCGTTGATTTATTTGGGACATTACCTCATGAGAAGGTATTTGAACAAACAGGAAGTAAATTCGAATACGCTTAGCTCTTAAGTCGACTTTTTCTCACTTGAAAAATCAACACAATCACCGCTACAGTGGCTGCTCCTGCGCCAATAAGGAATGCGCGAAAAATTCCGGCTGGACCATTATCGTAAACGAAGAGCGTGATGACTGAACCGGAAATAATCCCAAATTCTAAAGCGAGGAAAAGTGTTCCAGCTCCAACTCCACGACGATCCTTGTGTGATAAATCTGCGGTCCATGCGAACAGAGTTGGACTAGAAATCCCTGTTGCGAATCCAAAGACAATAGCAGCGAAGATGTAAGCATTTGTCGTATGAACCGTTGCAATTAATACCATGCTCAGAATTAAAATAAGAACACCGATAATTAAGGTTTGTGGTCGTCCAATTTTATCAGAAACAGAACTGGTTAACAAACGGATGACAATGGTGGAAATGACATAAAATGCGAAAAAGAAGCCTTTATTTTCGATGTGTAACATTCCGGAGATGTCAGGTGTCAAAACAAAAATGATTCCCGAACAAATAGCTGTCAAGAACATGACAAATGCAGCTGGAAGGACATTGGGTTCGAAAACGTCTTTCCAAGTGATGCGCAAGTGTTTTACATTTATTTTCTCGCGCTTCGACAAAGTTTCTGTCGCTATGGATACCATGACGAAAGAAATACACGTGATAAATGCTGCGGACATGAACAAGGTGTCAAATCCAAAAGATTGATAAATCCATGATCCAAGTGATTGTCCGACACCAATTCCAAGGGAAATAAAGGTTCCCCAAATCCCCATCGCATTTCCTCTAGACTTATCTGGAATCACATCTGTAAGAAGTGCCGTTGCTCCAGTTGGTGCGAATCCTGCACTAAATCCATGTAAAAAACGTAGAGCCAAGAAAAAGGCAATCGATTCAACAAAAGAATAGCAGAGGCAAATAACGAATGAACAGATAACACCAGCGTACATTACCCATTTTCTTCCAACGACGTCTGCGATTTTACCAGAGAAGGGACGAGAAATAGCGGCTGAAACGGAAAACAAAAGAATAATCAACCCTTTTTTATTTTCTCCACCAAGATTCGTGATGAAGTTATTTAATTCGGGCATGATTAGGTTAAAACCGGTCATGAAAAAAAACATCGCAAAACAAACGATCCAAAAATTGCGACTATACCTTGATTTCATGGCGCAAAAGTACGCTTTTATCTAGTTCGAACTTTTTTCTAAACGCTTTGTTTAAGATATATGAGATTAACAATGCTTTTCGTTTTGAGTTTTTTGATGAATGCCTGCGGACAGACACCGGATAAAAAAGAAGATTCCAGTTCTGCCAATCAGTCATTTTCCAAATGGAAGGGTAAAGCGCTTCCCGAAAATGTATGTGCGGTGATTCGCGATGGCGCAACGGAAGCTCCATTTACCGGTGAATTTTGGGATCACCATGAAAGAGGAACCTACACCTGTGTTGGATGTGGATTCGCTTTATTTTCAAGTACAACAAAATACGAGTCGGGTAGTGGATGGCCAAGTTTTTACGATGTCCTGACAAAAGGAAAAGTGAAACAAGTGCGCGATTTAAGTGATGGCATGGATCGCATCGAGATTCGCTGTGCCAATTGTGATGCCCACCTCGGACATTTATTTAATGATGGTCCGGAGCCTACAGGAAAGAGGTATTGTCTGAATTCCCTTGCGATGGACTTCGAACCGATTGCTTATATTTACACAAACAAAAAAGGAATGAAAAAAGCAACATTTGGTGCTGGATGCTTTTGGTGCATCGAGGCATGTTTTAAGGATGTGAAAGGAATTATTTCCGTTGTCCCGGGTTATGCGGGTGGAAAAACCGTGAATCCGACATACGAACAAATATGTACAGGTACTACCGGACATGCAGAAGTAGCACAAGTGGAATACGATCCCAAGGTCATTTCATATGAAGAATTGCTCGAGATTTTCTGGTTTGTTCACGATCCTACCCAGTTGAATCGCCAAGGAAATGACACAGGAACGCAATACCGTTCGGTGATCTTCTATCACGATTTGGAGCAAAAAGAGTTGGCGCTTGCTTACAAGGAGAAATTGACAAAAGAAAAAGTTTGGGACAATCCAATTGTGACGGAGGTTGTTGCGATAAATAATTACTCCGAAGCAGAGGATTATCACCACGATTATTTCGAAAACAATCCGCAGAACATGTATTGTCAAGCGGTTGTGCGTCCGAAAGTAGAGAAGTTCAGAAAAGTATTTAAGGAAAAGTTAAATCACTAGGATTTAACTTAAGCTTCTGGTGCTAGGCGAAGTACGATTCCATTGATGTCGTCGCTCAGTTGAATTTGACATCCCAAACGACTGTTGTTTTTTACATAAAACGCTTGGTCTAGCATGTCCAATTCTGCATCACTTTGTTCCGGAAGTGCCGTTTCTGATTCCAAGTAACATTGACAAGTGGCACACATCGCCATTCCACCACATTCGCCGAGAACAGGTAATTCGTAGGCTTTGCATAATTCCATGATATTCATGTTCATGTCCGTCGGACCTACCAAAGCATGTGATTCACCTTCGCGGTCGATAATGGTTACTGTAATCTCATTCATATCTTTAATTGTAAATTCTAACTAAATTGCTTCCGTTGAATTGAACGGCATATTGACGTAGTCCAAAAGCACTATTGGAAACTGGAGAGCCATCGTAGAGCGAAAATGTGGCATTGTTGCATGTGTCCTTTAAGACTAAGAAGTTTTCGTTGTCTGGAAAAAGGGGGAGAAAGCAAGTTCCATCCGGATCCACCGGCGAATGACGATCGAAAGCAACAAATTCGTCGATTCCACGCCGGTAAACGATGATTCCGCGGGATCCACCAACCACGTAATTCCATCCGCCAACACCTTGCAATTGATTGTAACTCGGAAGTTGGATATCGATCGTGATGTCAAACGGAACGTAAGGAATTGGATTCTGTTTTCCTTTGTCACAATTACTAGATGACAAAAGAATCAAACAAGAAAGAAAAAGAAGTGCTCTCATGTAACAAATATACTGAAAATCTCAGCTTACAATTCACTCACTTTGAGTTCCCAATCGGCCATCAATGCAGCTAGTTTTTGTTTTGTGGCATCATATTCACTAAGAACATCTGTGTGTGTATTGTTTTCATCAAAAACCAAGGTAGCAATTTGCGCTTCCATTTCCGCTATCTGTTTTTCTGATTCATCAATTTTGCGTTCAATTTGCTGAACTTCTTTCTCAACTTTGACGTTCGTAGGTTTCTTTTCAACAACAGGTTTCTCTGCTTTGACAACCTTTTCCTTCACGAGCTCTGTCACTTTTCCAGTTGGAAGGTCCTTCTTAGCCATCTTGTACTGCAAGTATTCATTCAAGGTAAAGTGATGAATCTTCAAGTTCCGGTTTTCAATGTCCCAAATTCGGTTGCACAATCCGTCCAAAAATTCCCGGTCATGCGAAACGACAACAAACGTTCCTTCGTAGGATTGAAGTGCTCGTTTTAGTACGTCCTTGCTTTGTAAATCCAAGTGATTGGTAGGCTCATCGAGAATCAAGAAGTTGGACGGGCTCAATAATAGGACGCAAAGAGCTAAGCGTGTTCGTTCACCTCCAGATAAGACACTTACTTTTTTCTCAACGACTTCTCCTGTAAACAGGAAGGTTCCAAGAATGGAACGTAAATCTTTTCTAATGTCCCCCACAGCGATGTCATCCACCGTTTCGTAAATCGTTTTTGTTGGATCTAATTTTTCCGCTTGATCTTGTGCGAAGTAAGCCACATTGACATTATGTCCGTATAATACCTCGCCCTCGAAGTCAATATCTTTTGTGATGGATTTTAGCAGAGTTGATTTACCCACACCATTTGGTCCTAACAAGGCAATTTTTTCTCCGCGTCCAACAGTGATGTTCACAGATTCAAACAATGTACGATCACCGTAAGTCTTACTCAGGTCATTCATTTCTAGTACCCACTTTCCAGGATGAACACTGAGAGGGAACGTTAGCTTGATTTTAGAAACTACATCTTTTTCCACTTCGATGCGTTCTGTTTTTTCCAACTTCTTCATGAGGGATTGTGCAAAAGAAGCTTTGCTGCTTTTGGCACGAAACTTCTCGATCAGTTGTTCCGTTTGTTTGATCTGTTTATCCTGTTGTTTTTTGGATTGCTCCATGCGTTCCATTTCTTCAGCACGCATCAATTTGTATTTCGAATAGGCAAAAGGAAAATCCAACACACGTCCTTGACTAATTTCTAAGGTGCGTTTCGTAACATTATCTAAGAACAAACGGTCGTGAGAAATCAAGATGACGGCACCATCAAATCGTTGAAGGTATGTTTCTAACCAACTGATGGAAATAATATCCAAGTGATTGGTCGGCTCATCTAATAATAAGATGTCAGGATTGTTGACAAGAATTCTTGCTAACTCCGCACGCATTTTCCATCCACCGGAACAAGCTTGAATCAGTTTTTGTTGATCTAGGTCAGAGAATCCGAGTCCATCTAATGTCGCTTTAATTTTTTCTTCCCATTGAAATCCTTCCAATACTTGAAACTCATGATTCAATTCACTGAGTTCATCTAGTATTCCGGAGTAATAATCGGATTCATAGTCTGTACGAGTGACTAATTCATGATTAATAAAGTCAAGTCGTTCGCGAATTCGATTTAATTCAAGGTTAGAAAGGAATAGGTAATTATAGACTGTTTCTTTTGATTTAATGACAATGTCTTGAGTCAAATAACCATATTTTAATCCCTTCGGCTGATGGATTGCTCCTTCGCTTGGCGTGATTTGTCCGGATAGCAATTTAAGCATGGTGGACTTTCCAGCTCCGTTTTTACCAACGAGTCCAATTTTGTCTCCACGGTTTACCTGTACGCTTACTTGTTCAAATAAATAGCCTTGTGGTAAGAAATATCCCAGTTTTTCGAGTTGAATCATGCCGCAAAGTTACTCTATTGCTTTTGTTATAGGATAAGAAGGCACGGTTTTTGACAGATTTTTTTACTGAAATACAACATAATTCCAAAAAAGTTGTTATATTTATTAAGAATTAATATAAAGAGATAATGGGAAGACCGCCAACAAAACCAGCGCGATTGAGAAATGGATTTTATATAGAAGTTAAATCTCAAGGTTCAAGTGCAATTTTAATACGAAGAGATACAAAAGAGCAAATGCTCATTGCTGCTGAAGATTATAAAAGAACAAAAGATGTCAATATCAAAGGTGAAATGTTGAATGACAAATGGGTAGTTGAAAAATAGTGATTGAATAATACGCTCATGAATCAAAACAAAAATCGTGTGAATTACCGTTTTCCTATATGGTTAACGGTAATTTTTTTGCTGTTAATTTTGGTTCCGTGTGCTATATTAACCAATTACATTGTGTTGGCAAAGATTTCTGGTCTCGTTTGTTTGCTTGTGGTAATCGTTTCGCTTCGTTTTTGGTTTCGTGCGGCAAAGTTAAATTCCAACACTAGGGATCGGGTATTAATCAACGCGAACGATTGGTTTGATTTGGAGCGATTGTATCCTTCCTTATTTAAGTGGAATAAAATGGATGTTAGCATCCTGAAAGATCGCATTGGATTATTATTGGCAAATGTTGAAATAAGAAGGAGTAAAGAGGAGTTGTGCACGCGTTCGGAGGCAATTGAAATAGCTTTTCAATTTTGCGTGTATTATTGGGGTGATGATTATGTTCATACGGATGATGCCTTCCTATATATAGATGCTGATAAACGATTGCATGTGATGAATAGAGAAAATGAAAAAGTGTTGACGAGTTTGATACTTGGATTTTCTCAGCCCTTTGATTCGATTCACTCCTTGAAAGCATACTACAAATCGAATAACCAAGGAGTAGTATAAGGAATTAGATTTTTCTTTACTTGTAAAACTCCAAATATCAATAGGTTGTAATTAGACTAGAAAAAAAATCAAAAAAAAAATTTAAAAATTGTTGCACATCCAAAAAGAGTGCCTATCTTTGCACCCCACATCGGAACAAACAACGGTTAGTTCGAACGGGAAAAAAGTCTTAATGTTGATTAGAATGCGAGTTCTATTAATGTCTAAAGAAGTTCTTTGAAGTATTGAGAAATAAGGAAACAGCGTTTTT
>JBAWZN010000032.1:0-12266 GCA_037143015.1 Flavobacteriia bacterium | reverse complement strand
GCGAGGGATGGTGTCCAGGAGACCGTGTAAAAGAACATGAATTTGAATTAACGCCGTACGTGACTCCGGGGGATACGGTAAAATTGGATTATGCCATCAATGCTGTTCCTGGAAATGATCCAGGACAGGCAGGAGGGAATTACATTGCTGCATATGATTTAATTTCGTATTCCGCACCGAATTTTCAAAACGACGCATCGATTTCGGATGTTTTGAATCCAAATAATTGGGAATATTATGGAAAATGGAATCCTACTTGTCAGAATCCACGTGTGGTATTGAAAAATACCGGTGCACAACCATTGACATCTTGCCGCATTTTTGCTTGGATTACTTACGGTGATAACATCGTTTATGATTGGACAGGTAACCTAGGGTTTTTAGAAGAAGTCGTCATTGAATTGCCAGTTGACAACATTGATTGGTGGACGGATTTATACAGTAATCAAACGTTTACCGCATGGGTTGCGGATGTCAATGGAATCATCGGAGAAGACGAATACAATCAAAATAGTTTAACATCGACAAAATTTGACGCTCCGGAGCGAATCGATGGTCCATTCTTCATTTGGTTAACGACGAACAATAAAGCGAGTGAGAATAAATACCGTATGGTGGATCATGCCGGAAATATTTTGTTTCAACGTGATGTCTTGACTAATCAGTCACAATACAAAGATACCTTCAATTTGGCTCCAGGATGCTATTCGATCATCATTGAAGATTCTGACAACGATGGACTTGGTTTCTGGTATTCGAATCAAGTAGAAGGTGAAACGACCGGTCAAATGCGCTTACGTCAGGTTGGTGGTTCATACATTGAATTTTTTCCGGCCGATTTTGGTAGTTACCACCGATACGATTTCTCTGTTGGATTTACACTTGACGTGAAGGAAGAGGAGTTAGCGCACGAAATTGCGATCTATCCGAATCCAACGAACGGTGTGACAACTGTTGAAGTAAGCGGGTCTGTTTATAACGATGCATCCATCGAATTGTATGATTTATCCGGTAGAAAATTGATGCAGGAGAAAATGAATGCAACGCAGTTTTTTGCTGAATCGTTTTTAGATCTTTCTGCCATGAATGCAGGGACATACTTGGTGAGGATTATTACGAATCAACGAGTGTATACAAAGGAATTGGTGAAAAACTAATTATTTTTTATTCAAGGAGTTCAGGCTGAGGGTGATGTCCTTCATCATTTCTATTTGAATTTCTTGAATTTCAAATAAATCTCGTTGTTGGTGAATGATTAAATGGTCCAACTTTTCATGTAAGGTTCGAATTTCTAATTCGGATTTCAGGTTAATCATGTAGTCGAGTTTGGAGCGTTCTCTGTCCTTTTCCTCTTGTCGATTTTGACTCATCATAATGATTGGGGCTTGAAGTGCCGCAATACACGAAAGGATCAGGTTCAATAAAATGAAAGGATAAGGGTCGAATCCTTTATTTAGTAAAAATGCTGTATTCAAAATAATCCACACACATAAGAAAAATCCAAATGACATGATAAATGTCCAGCTTCCACCAAATGTTGCCACGTGATCGGCCATTTTTTGTCCTCGCGATAATGGGGTGGTATCTTGACTCAATGCAAGATTGCTGATCTCGTCCCCGTTCGATAGTGTATCAACAACCAATTTCTCCATAGAGGATAATTCTCCTAGTTGTCCTTTTAGTTTTTGAGAAATATACTCAACACGAAGTGAGCTTAATTCCCTGATCGATAAAAAACAGTTTTCAGTGAATTCGGGGTGTTCCTCTTGAATAAATCTTAGGAAACTCTTCGATAGGGAATCTGCGGCTACTTTTTGAGACAGTAAAAAGGATTTTTGACTTAAATCACTGATGAATTCGCCTCCAAATGATGAACTTTTTTTCATGGTGTCAATTTTTGTCAAAGTTAGTATTTCTACATTCGTTTACGGGGAATAAAATGTTATAAATATCATCTGATCAAAATACTCAAATTACTTGATTTTTCGTTTTTTATACATGGTGAATCGTTCCGAAATTTTACGTATTTTTACTTTATGAATTGGAAAGAAACGATCATTAAATATTTCCCGGATATTTGGCAGTATTTGGTCATTATTGTTATTTTTATTTTCGCAGCTATTTTTATTCTTTGAGGACATAATTATGCCATTAATTCGTAGTTTATTCCTGAGTTTTGTTTTGTTTCTTGTTGGATTTCAGTCCAATGCGCAATTGAACATAGATTCCTTGTCGCACATCGATTACCAACTATTACATCAGGCCAATCTCAACGATGTTTGGGGCTACGTGGATGAGCTGGGAAATGAATATGCCATCGTCGGAACCTCGAAAGGAACATCGATCGTCAATATTACTGACGGTGCTAATCCGCAAGAAGTTTTTTGGTTGGCAGGAACAGAATCCATTTGGCGTGATCCCTGTGTTTATGGGAATTATGCATACGTAACAACGGAAGCGGAAGATGGACTTTTGATCATCGATTTAAGTCCCTTGCCACAATCAACAAACTTACCTACGTCTCTTTATACAGGACCTAGTTCCAATCCATGGCAGTCCGCCCACACCTGTTTCACTTCTCCAAGTGGATATGGGTATATTTTCGGAGCGAATCGCGGAAACGGTGGTGTAATTATGCTGGATCTTCAATCCAACCCCATGAGTCCAGTGGAAGTTGGAACCTACGATCCCCATTATGTCCATGATGGATTCGAACGAAATGACACCTTATACATTGGTCATATTTATGATGGATTTTTTAGTGTTCTCGACGTAACCGATAAGGCAAATCCGCTTCTTATTGGAACTAAAACCACACCGAATTCTTTTACACACAATGTTTGGCCATCCGCTAATGGTCAAGTAGTTTATACAACCGATGAAATTTCAGGAGCGTATATTGCCGCTTATGACATCACGGACGGATTAAACATTACCGAACTTGATCGTGTGCAGAGTACAGCCAATTCATTTGTCATTCCACACAATGTTCACGTTCGTGGAGAATACTTAGTCACGAGTTATTATAGCGATGGTGTCATCATTCACGATGCTACTTATCCGTACAACTTAATTAAAGTCGGTAGCTACGATACGTATATTGGACAAACGCCAGGTTTTGATGGTTGTTGGGGGGTGTATCCATTTTTCCCATCTGGAAAAGCGGTGGCGGCAGACATTACCAAAGGATTGTTCATTTTAGGGATGCATTATCAAAAAGCATGTTACCTTGAAGGAGTTGTAACAGATGCGGTTTCTGGTTTGAATTTGTCTAGTGTGCAAGTCCAACTTTCGAGTGCGGTAATGCAAGAACAAACCAATCAACTTGGATTTTATGCCACAGGAACGGCATTGTCCGGCGTTTATTCTGTAAGTTTTTCGAAAGCGGGATATTATCCAATGACCCTTACAGTTTCCTTAGTGAATAACGAATTGATTACCTTAAATGTCCCTTTAATTCCAATTGCACCATTTAATGCGGAGATTATAGTGTTAGAATATGGGACAAACAATCCGATTCCAGATGCGCAAATTCGATTTTCACATCCAATCATTGAACACAATGGTATAACAAATGGACTGGGAATAGAGGATTTCGTGATGTATTATCAGGAAAGTTATCGATTAACTGTTGGAAAATGGGGTTATCAAACTTTTTGTACGGATACTGTTGTCACGGCGAATACGAATACATTAACGATTTATTTGGTCCCAGGCTATTACGATGATTTTGAGTTTGACTATGGTTGGAGTGTTTCTGGAAATGCCACAACCGGAATGTGGGAAAGAGGTATTCCGAATCCAACAACGAATACCGTACAGCCTGTGGATGCCATATGGGATTGTGGTAAATATGCTTTTGTGACAGGAAATGACATCGGATTGAATCCAGATCACGATGATTTAGATAGTGGATTTACGCAATTGCTTTCGCCTCAAATGGACTTCAGCAATTTGTCCACGCCTTACATCAATTTTGCACGTTCCTTTTTTTGCTACCACGGACCAGGATTATTTGATGATACCTTGAAAGTGTATTTGTCCAATGGAACGACAAGTGTATTGATTTATCAAGTTGGAGCGCCAGTAAGTGCACCGATGACTTTTGAATACGTCAGTATTCCCGTTACAGGACTACTGCCTTTTACAAACACCATGCAGCTGAAATTGAGCATATCAGATTACGCACCAAACAACAACATTACAGAAGCCGGATTCGATCATTTTACCGTAACGAATCAATCAACGGCAAATGTGAATAATATTCAGGTAGATGAATGGACAATTTATCCGAATCCAACGTCCGAAAGTTTGTTTGTGAATGCATTGAAAGCTATTGGCGACTGGACAATATTTGGGACAAATGGACAGGTTTTGGTTCAAGGTTCAACACAAGATTTGAATTTGGAAGTTCCTGTTGAATCCTTAAAATCTGGAATGTATTTCCTTCGTTTTCAAAACGAAGTTCGTCCATGGATAAAACAATAAATGAATTATTGGTAACTTTGAATCTCCTATGACAGAAGAAATAAACGTCTCTATTGTGATTCCACTCCTTAACGAGTCGGAATCGTTGCCTGAGTTACATCGATGGATTCAAAGTGTGATGCACGATCAATCCTTGAGTTATGAAGTGATTTTTATCGATGATGGCAGTAAAGACGGTTCTTGGAACATCATTGAGAATTTGAAACGAATGGATGCGCAAGTGAAAGGAATAAAGTTCCAGCGTAACTATGGCAAATCAGCTGCCTTGCATGTGGGATTTGAAAAAGCAGTAGGAAAAGTAGTCATCACCATGGATGCTGACCTACAGGATTCCCCAGATGAAATTCCAGCATTGTACGAAATGATTGTTCAACAAGATTTTGACGTGGTTTCAGGATGGAAAAAGAAACGTCACGACCCAATTTCGAAGACAATTCCAACGAAATTATACAATTGGGCTGCGCGTAGAATCACCGGAATCTACTTACATGATTTCAATTGCGGATTAAAAGCCTACAAAAATGCAGTGATTAAAAGCATTGAGTTGTATGGTGACATGCATCGGTACATTCCAGCATTGGCAAAATACGCCGGATTCACCAAAATAGGTGAGAAGGTAGTTCAACATCAAGCACGAAAATATGGTGTCACGAAATTCGGACTAAATCGATTTTTAAACGGTCCATTAGATTTGATGACCGTCGCTTTTATGGGTAAATTCGGAAAGAAACCAATGCATTTTTTTGGCGCATGGGGAATGCTCATGTTTGTGCTGGGATTTGGATTGTTCCTCTACATGGGAATTGATAAATTGTTCTTTAATACTTCAGCACTGAGACTTTCCGAAAGGTCTGAATTTTTTGTTGCGTTAATCGCGATGATCATAGGTATTCAGTTTTTCCTAGCCGGATTCCTCGCCGAATTAATCGGTCGAAATTCTTCAACACGTAACCATTACCTCGTAGAAAACGAATTGTTCTAATGGAAAAATTGGCGCAAGTAGATGTCAGTTGGACCCTCTTTCTTGATCGAGATGGAGTAATAAATGAACGTGTTTTTGGAGGATACATTCTAAAATATTCAGATTTTCAATTTAAAGAAGGTGTTCTCGAATCCTCCAAAGAATTGTTTGATAAATTCGGACGAGTTGTTGTAGTGACGAATCAACAATGTGTCGCAAAGGGACTTATTTCGCAGGTAGATTTGGCGTCAATGCATGAAAAAATGGTTCGTGAATTCCAAATTGCAGGCGCTAAGCTTGACCGCATATATGCCGCGTTAGAATTGAAAGGCGAAGAACCATTTATGCGAAAGCCCCATAGCAAGATGGCTGAATTAGCAAAAGGTGATTTTCCTGAAATTGATTTTAGCAAATCGATCATGGTGGGTGATACGGATGGTGACCTCCGTTTTGGAGAGAATCTTGGAATGAAGACCGTGCTTATTCGAAGCGAAGAACAGACAACAGTTGCACCGGATTTGGAACTTAATCGTTTAGGTGATTTAATAGCTTTCATATGAAGTATAGTATTTTTTTGTGGGTTTTTATGTTCGGAACGGTGATGGCGCAAGTCAATCAAGTAGATGCGAAAGGGCTTAAACAAGGATTGTGGTACAAGGATTTTCCGGGTACTAAAATCCATGTCTACGAAGGTGTTTTCAAGGATGACAAGCCTGTAGGAGTTTTTAAGTACCGTTACGAATCAGGAAGCATCAAAGCTATTGTCGATAACAAGCCCAATTCCAAACTTTCGATGGTAAAAATGTACTTCGAAAATGAAGCATTAATGTCAGAAGGATGTTATTGGGATCAAAAAAAGGATTCCATCTGGATCAACTATAACGAACGCGGCGAATTGGTGAGTGCGGAAAGTTACGTAGATGATAAACTTAATGGTAAAAAAATCATTTATTACCTGAACGATCAGCTGGAAGCTGGAAAAATGAACATGCTGTCAGTAACCAATTATGTCAATGACCTAAAAGATGGAGCCTACAAGGAATTTCATCCGACAGGAAAAGTGAAAATAACCGGAAATTATGCGGGTGGAGAACGAATTGGAGAGTGGGTGGAATATTACAACACCGGACAGGTAATGACACGTGTAAGGTACAATAGAGATGTTCTTCACGGATGGGCTTATTACTACGATAAGAATGGAACGCAATTATCCAAAACGATGTGGAGAGATGGATTTAAATTAGAGGGAAAGGATTTGGAGTCGTTTTTGAAGCGATGCAAGGATAAAAACCTCGATCCAAACCAATAAGAACAGTGAGTAACAAAGAAAAACTTACTTTTTTCTCAGCCTTACCGCCATTTCGAGGGGGAATTGCTCAATTTAGTGAACAATTGCGAAAATCATTAGCTAAAGTACGCGACGTTGACTCGTTTACCTTTCGTCAACAATACCCCAATTTTCTTTTTCCCGGTCAATCGCAGTTTGAGGATGCCTCACCGTCATTCCATTTCCCTAGAATTGTTTCAACTTTTCGTCCCTGGACATATGTGACTGCTCTATACCATCTGAGAAAGTCCGGTGGAACAGTGTTCATAACGAGTTACTGGATGAGTTTTTTCGGACCAATGATGGGGTTCTGGGCGAGGGTTTTACCGAAAAAAACAGTGAAAATAGCATTGATTCATAATTTAGCACCACACGAAAAACGTTTTTTCGACAAGGCGTTTAACCGGTATTTTCTAAACCAATACGATGGATTCGTGGTTCTTTCAGAAGCGGTAAAACAGGCTGTTTTGGAGTTGAAGCCTGATGCGTTCACCTGTGTACTAAAGCACCCAAGTTACCAGCAGTTCGGAAGAAAAATGGACAAACAGCAGGCGCGACAAGAAATTGGCGTCGATCTGGATAAAAAAACACTATTGTTTTTTGGCTTGATAAGGGATTATAAGGGATTAGATTTGTTGTTGGAAGCCTTTTCAAGTTTGGATGATTCTTTTCAATTGATTATTGCTGGCGAAGTATACGGGGACAGAAAAGTGTATGACACCTGCATTCAACAATCTAAAAACAAGCAGATTTATTTTTTCGATCAGTTTATTCCATCCGAAAAAGTTCAAGTCTATTTCAGTGCCTCTGATATCTGTGTCCTGCCGTATCGTACGGCCACGCAATCAGGAATAAAGGCGATGTGTGATGTTTTCCAACTTCCGGTTTTGGTAAGTCAAGTTGGAGGATTAGCTGAGGATATCGCTGAAAATGAAAATGGTTTTCTCATTCACGAGATGAATCGAAATGCTTTGGCAAAACAAGTCCATTCAATATTCTCTGAAAATAGGATGGAGCATGTAGTGGAAAACCTTCAAAAGCAAAGTGAAAAGAACGGAAATGAGTGGGATGAATTCGGGGATTCTGTGCTCGAATTTGCAGATATGATTCAGCAATCCAAAAAATCAAACTAATTATCTCGTCGATTGTTCAGGAAAGGCGAACTTTTATTTGACTTTCAGGATACTAAATTCTATATTTGCAACCTTAAATAAATTTCAAATACGAATTAACATGCGTTTAAAAGGATTTTTTTGGTTTCTGACAATTTTATTGACTGCTGTGTGTGTCTACCAGCTTTCCTTTACTAGTGTAGCAAGTGGGGTGGAACGCAAAGCGGAAAAAGAGGCCGTACTCAAAGTTGAGCAATTAAAAAGAGAAGCAAAAGTAACAGGTGATTCTGTTCTACTTCCGAATAACACAAAAGTAGATATCTTCTCTCCAGAAGGTGCTGAGTTGGCGAAATCTGCATACATCAATGAGATTCTTCGTTCAAAAGCGGAGAAACCAGTGTATCCAGTTTTAGGAGCAACGTTTTCTGAAGTAAAAAAATTGTCTTTGGCATTTGGTTTGGACCTTGTTGGAGGGATGAGTGTAACCATGGAAATTTCTTACCCGGATTTGGTTCGTTCTCATGTGAAAAATCCGAAGGACTTAAAATTCAGAAAGCCTTTTGATGCAGCAATGGCATCGTACAGCAGAAATGGTGGGGATTTCTTGGATATTTTCATCGCTTCTTATCAAAAAATCAACAAAGGACTTCCATTAAATTACATCATTAAGGCAGATGGACTTGGAATTAAGTCTTCTGATAGCGATATCGAATCTTACTTCCGTAAGTTAATTGCATCTTCTATGGATGGTGTTGAGCAAATCATCAGCCGTCGTATCAACCAATTTGGTGTTGCGCAGCCGAACATTCAACGTGATTTGTCTACTAATAGATTGTACATTGAGCTTCCAGGAGTTCAGGATGAGAATACGGTAGCTAAGAAAATTCAATCAACGGCTAATTTGGAGTTCTTTGAAACATACATGCCGGACCAACTTCAAATCCAATGGCAAGATGCAAGTCGCTTGTCTACACAAGTAGAAGTGGAAGAAGTTGCTGAGGTTGTAAACGATACTATTGCAAAAGATACGACAATCGCGGAAAGCAAACCGGATGCTGGACTTTCTTTGAAAAACATGAATAACAAAACGAAATCATTGGCAGAGTTGGTAAAACCTGTAGGTGGATTCGCAATGGGATATACGGAATTAGCAGATAAGTCGAAGGTAGATCAGATTTTACGTCGCCGTGATGTGCAACGTGCATTTCCTGAGGACGTACAATTCATGTGGTCAGCTGAACCAGAGAATGTAGATGATAAATCGAAAAAAACGGCTTATTTCTTATATGCGTGTCGCATTCCTGAAGGAGGAAAAGCACGTGTGAACGGTTCACACATTTCAAAAGCATCAACAGGTTACGATTCACAAGATGGAAAAATCACGGTTGATTTGGAAATGACGACAGAAGGAGCAGATGAGTGGGGTAGAATGACAACAGAAAATAAAGACCGCATCATTGCGATTTCTATGGATAGCGTTGTTTACAGTGCACCACGTGTCATCAATCCAATTACAACAGGAAGAACACAAATTTCTGGAAGCTTTACGTTTCAAGAGGCGGAAGACTTAGCAGGACTATTAAATGGTGGAGCTTTACCTGCACCATGTGTGATCAAAGAATTACAAAAAGTTGGTCCAACCATTGGAGCTGAAAACTCACAAGCTGGATTGATTTCCTTCGCAGTAGCATTCTTAGCGGTATTAATTTACATGTATTTCTACTATGGAAAAGCAGGATTGGCAGCAAACATTGCATTAACGGTAAACGTTGTATTAATCTTCGGTTGTTTGGCTTCGTTTGGAGCGGTGTTGACATTGGCAGGAATCGCAGGTATCGTTTTGACGATTGGTACTGCCGTCGATGCGAATATCTTGATTTTCGAACGTGTTCGAGAAGAACAAGCCGCTGGACTAGATTTAACGTCAGCTATTGGTGTTGGATTTAGAAAAGCCTTGCCTTCAATCATCGATGCGAACGTAACTCACTTCTTGGTTGCTTTGATTTTGAAAATCTTCGGAACGGGTGAAATCGAATCCTTCGCAACAACCTTAATCATCGGTATCTTTACTTCATTGTTCTCCGCTATTATTATCGGTGAGTTGGTTATCAATACATGGTTGTCGAAAGGGAAGTCAGTTTCTTTCAATACAAAGTATTCAAAAGGTCTTTTCCAAAACTTTAACTTTAACTGGGTTGGAAACCGTAAGTACTTCTACATCTTCTCTATTTCGGTAACGATAATTGGTATGATTGGACTTTTCTCTCGTGGATTAAAACAAAGTGTTGAGTTTACCGGTGGATATACCTTCTCTGTGAAATTTGATAAGAAAGCCGATATCGAATTCATTCGTACCAACCTAGAAAAAGTGTTTGTAGAAAACAACGAAATTGCATCCATTGACTTAAAAACGAAATCCAACGACTATAACGTTGATATCGTTACCAACTACTTATTGAAGAAAGAAGGTGCGATGGAAGAAGTGAAAACGAAATTGACACAAGGATTGAACGCATGTGATTCTAAACTTGGTGATCACAAAATCACAGGTCAACGCTTTATTTCTGCCTCTGTATCAAGTGAATTATGGTCATCCTCTGCAATCGCATTGTCCTTGGCAATGTTAGCAATCTTTGCGTACATCTTGTTGCGTTTCGGACACTGGCAGTATTCAATTGGTGCCATTGTTGGATTAGCGCATGATGCATTCTTCGTTATTTCGATCTTCTCTTTACTTCACGGTTTCTTGCCATTTAGTTTAGATGTGAATCAAGCCTTCATTGCGGCCATCTTAACGGTTATCGGTTACTCGATGAACGATACCGTGATTGTCTTTGACCGTATTCGTGAGAACTTACGTAAGAGCTCAGATTCGGAAAGTCAGCACGAGATCATTAATCGTTCATTGAACAAAACATTGAGTCGTACCTTCAACACATCCATGATCTTATTTGTGGTTGTATTGATCATGTTCATCTTCGGTGGACCTGCAATCAAAGGATTCTTATTTGCGATGCTTGTAGGAGTTGTGATTGGTACATACTCTTCACTTTGTGTGGCAACACCAATTTTGATTGACTTCTCTAAGAAATTGAAAGCGTAAGCTTCTATAGAATATTGAAAAGCCGTCTGAAAAGACGGCTTTTTTTATTTAAACACGTTCCTATGCGAAGATTATTTCTCTTAGTTATTTTTAGTGGTCTTGCCTCGAATCCTTTTGTACAAATCACACGTGTGGATTTTCAACAGCTGATTCCAGATCTTGAAAAAGAAAACTGGAAACCCGTTTATAAGAAGTCTGGAGCACTTTTAGCGGCAAACGTGAATGATTCTTCGGAATTGAACATTTTGTTTTTTAGGGATGAAAATGGCGGTGCACGAAGACATCATTAAAATCAATGCGATGCTCGAAAGACGTATTAAATGGGTCATACTTTTTTAGTTGAAAGTGTGAAATTAATGATTTTTTTTAATTTACTCTTAAGTCAAAAAAAAAGGCTGATGAACCATCAGCCTTTTGTAAGTACAATTTGGATTATTCTTTGATAAACTGTTTAACCATCGTTTTTTGTTCGTTGTATAGACCTAAGTAATAAGTCCCCGCAGCGAGTTTTTTACTCATCTCAATGGTTTGTTTTACTTTGCCATCTTTTGCGGTTAACTGAAACGAACTCACCAATTGTCCCGATACATTGAATAGTTTAGCCTCAACATTCGTTCCAACAATTCCCTCAATTTCAAGCTCGAAAACGCCTTTGTTTGGATTCGGGTATAGTTGAATAAGTGAGAATCCGAATTCCCCCAAACCACTGGTATTCACGGTAACTTCCGTACTGGAAATACATCCATTTGCATCTTTAATGTAAACGGTATAAACCCCAATCGCTAATCCTGAAAATAATGAACCTGAATAATAGTTCGTTCCATTGATACTGTAGGTATATGGTAAATTACCTCCAGTACCCGTAACTGTAATAGTACCATCAGAACCATTAGAAACGGTAGTTGCACAGGTTAAGCTTAATGGTGTTGGTTCTGTAATTGTCGTGGAGAATGTTTGTTGACACCCATTTGCATCTTTTACAGTTACGGTATACGTTCCCGCTGAAAGCCCATTAAATGTATTGCTAGAAACGAATGTCGTTCCGTTAATGCTATAGGTCAATGGAGCTGATCCACCGGAAGCACTCACGAAAATTTGACCATTGTTTAATCCTGCACATGAAATCATGGTCGGAACAGCATTCATACCAATTGCCGCTGGCTGTGTAATCGTTAAGGTATTGGAACCAATACATCCATTTGCATCTTGCGCATAAATAGTATATGTACCTGCTCCCAAATTGCCAAATGTATTTGATGCTTGGTAATTCGTTCC
>JBAWZN010000031.1:0-12432 GCA_037143015.1 Flavobacteriia bacterium | reverse complement strand
GGGTAGATGGGGTAGATGCAGTTATCAATACATTGTCAACTCTATTAGTTCCTGCAGATGCAAAAGTGCCAGAGATAGCTGTCATATCAACAACAGCTAATCTAAAATATACTGAACTGGCATTATTCAAAGTAGTTATGCTTGATAAATCATAACTGTAAGAATTGCCTGAAACTAATGTACTCGAACTCCAACTGCCTGCGGTATTATTAACCGTATATGCACCACCAGACATATCTTGAAATCCAGAACCAGTTAAACTATACTGAAGTTTAAAGTTTTTAGGCCCTGTATTACTGCCGGTTTGATCCCAAGAAATGTTAATATTTGTCTTTCCTATTGTACTGACTAGAAATTGATAATAATCACCTGTAGTCCATGTGTTAGAAGATTGCGATTTTGATGAACCGTTACCCGCAGGAGCAGAATATGATGAATTTGATGCATGAACACACGCAAATGTTCCAGAACCTGTTTCTGGCGACAAAGACCCAGTTGTAGTGGCCGTACCTGCAAAATTGTTCGTTTCAAAAGTCCAATTTGCTATTGTGCTTTGAACAACATTCACCGTCCCATTCACTGCAATATTAACCGTTGAAGACGATGTACTCGTCAATGCAACATTACCCGAAGGTGTACCGGTAGCTGAAGTAGTCAATCGTACATATACTACTTTTGAAACTGCTCCACTAGATTGGGTTAAAATTTGGGTTGTATTATAACCACTTGCACCACCAGCAGTTTGAGAAACCTCAAAGCCAGTTGGAGCTGTTACTAAAATATCTTCAATCAAATTGCTTCCGGTTACTGTAAATCCTTGTGCTATTGAGGCAGTACCGGCAGTTGTGCTAAATGCTGCCAAACTTGTTGGCGTTGCAGTAATAACTGGTGCTTGATTTACAGTTTGTGTCTGAGTAACAGCAGTAGCCGCATTATAATTTCCATCACCAGCTTGGCTAGCTGTAATGGTTGTATTACCTGCACCTTGTATTATTACAGTACCACTACTTATGGTAGCTACTGCTAAATTAGAACTTGTGTAAGTAACTGCTAAACCAGAACTTGATGTTGCAGTCAATGCAAATGCAGCGGAAGCTGTTGTTTTACTCGCCAAAGCACCAAACGTAATGGTTTGGTCAGCTTTAATAATATCTACTGTCGTGCTTGGGCTTGGTTGTGTCAATATATAGTTACCAGCATCAGCACCGCTAATACTAAATGTAACTGTTTTACTTGTTCCTACATCCGCAGTGGCTACAGTGCCAGTTGCATTCAATGTTACTGCATCGCTAAGAAGCACACCATTTAAATTACCACCAACAGTTACATTGGTTGTAGTATTATAAGCTCTGTTTGTAGCAGTAGGGCTAGTAATAGTAAGTGTAGCAGCAGTAATAGTTGCACTTGAAACTGTTGGTTGGCTTGTTAATATATAATTACTGCTTGGCGCTGTATAGTTAGATGCTGTAATTGCTCTTAAACCTATTGCTTTACTTGCAAATACAAAACTTGGTGTACCCGTTACGCTAAAGCTTTCACTATTTGCCAATCCATTATAAGTGGCTGTGCCAGTTACAGTAGCTGTTGTAGTAGCATCGTAAACCTTACCTACACCTGTTAATCCTGTTATTGTTAAAGATTTTGCTGTAACCGTGCTTGAAACAGTAGCTACATTTGGTGAATTAGCACCTGTACTAGTTAATTCTATATTGCCAGAATAAGGCGAATTTGCTACTGTTGCTGTAGCTGGTAATCTAACATAAACTGTTGTGCTTAGAATTGTACCTGCCACACCAAAAGTTAATGGAGAAGCATTTGTTCCAATAGTAGTTGAAAAATCAGAAGCTAAACAAACTTCAAAGCCTAGTGGCGGTGTAACTTTAATACCAGCATTCATTGTTGCTCCAGATACGGTAAAACTTGTTGGTGTAACAGAGGCAGTACCATAAGTAGTGCTTACTGCACCTCCAACGCTAGCGCTAGCAGAAATAGTTGGCGAAACAGTTGCGCTTGTAGTATTACTTGCTGTTGATCCAAAAGCTGTTTCTGTATTAGCTCCGTTTCTGGCTTTAACTTTAAAGGTGTATGATGTATTTGGGCTTAAACCTGTAACTGTTTTTGTACCCCAAGTTGCAGCTGTTTGCCATATAGTCGAACCACTAAGTGATCCATTTGCTTGTACGTAATTACCACCTGTTTCTTGTATAGCAAATTCTGTTGCACTTGGATTTGAATTTGCATTTATTGTTATATCTAATGTGGTGGCAGTTGAGTTATTTACTGTGGGTGCATTTGGTGCATTTGCTAGGGTATAAAAACTAAGCTCAGGTGTACTTAAAGTTGTGTTTATGCTGTTGATTGCATAAGCTTTAAAAAAATATTGTGTATTTACGCTTAAAGTTGGTGTTAACGTAAAAGCACCTGTGGTTCCGCTCACAATTGTTTTATTATCATTTATGGTAGCACCAGCCGAAGTTTTATATACAAATCCTCTTTCTGTAACAGTAGAACCACCATCTGAAGTTACATCACCATTTAAAATTGCATCGATAGTTGTAATGGTTGTTGCCGCACTTGAAGTTACTGTTGGCGCAGTAATACTAACAGGAACCACCTCGCCAGACACAATGACAGCACCATTTGAATATCCTGAAAAATTAATTTTAGCTAACTGACTTGCAGTTAAGCCACTTGCACCTACTACAATTTTCCCTGCAGTACCTGATGCACCAGCAGTACCTGTCCAACCAGTAATCGTTAATGTAGTACCTGACCAAGTAACTGCGCTACTATTAGCAAAGGTTAATGTATGAACACCAGTTCCTAAAGCGATAGTTGAATTGGCGTTAACATCTAAAGTACCAACTGTTTCAGTAAAACCAGTAGTTGCTCCCGTGCTAAAAGTACCTCCATTCAAAACCATATTGCTGGTATTAGCAATAACATTTCCTGCCCCTAAACGCAAAGTTCCCGCAGTAATAGTTGTAGTTCCGGTGTATGTATTACCACCACTTAAAGTTAATGTTCCATTTCCAACTTTAGTTAAACTAACTGATGTAGCAGTTCCATTTTGAACAATACCAGCGTACGTTGTAGAAGTGTTGTCGCCTCCAGTAGTTAAAGTTAGCGTACCTGCTGCTGTTGAGGTTACTGTGCCACCAGCTCCTGCTAAAGAACCAATGGTTTCACTGAAGCCTTTTAAATCAAAAGTTGTTGAAGCGGCTAAAGATAAAGCACTTGCATCGGGGAAAGTACCAGCAGCATTTAATTGCAATACACCTGCACTTACGGTTGTAGCTCCTGTATAGGTGTGCGCACCAGCCAAAATTAAGGAGCCCGAACCTGTTTTGGTATATCCACCTGCACCAGTTGCAACATTAGTTAAGGTAACTATGTTGGCATTAGTATTAATGGTATTACTTGATCCTGTAAAAGTGATACCTCTGTTGCTTGAAAAGCCTATATTACCTGCTGCAGATAAAGTACCACCATTAAATGTAATTTGGTCCGCAACAAATGAACCTGGGTTTCCTCCAAAAATACTTTCTCCACTACCCGAAACAATACCTCCTGTTAATTGTGTTTTACCTGTGTATGTGTTATTAGTTGCTAGCGCGAAAGATCCTGTACCATTTACGTTGGCGGCAAATATTAATCCACCACTACCTGAGATAACTCCCGAAAAAGTAGTTATACCTCCATTGCCTAAAGTTAGTGTTCTTAAACTGCTACCCAAGGAAATATTATTCGCAAAACTTAAATCAGCGGTGCTGTGAGCAAGTGAAACCACTGTTGACATTTCACCAAATTGAACATTACCACCTATAGTGATTCCAACAGGTAAACGAGTATTATCAATTGATCGTGTTGCATTAGAAGCTACAGTTCCTCCATTTAATGTGAGAAAAGATCCTGTACCGTTCCCTAAACCAGTTGTTCCTCTTATAATTACAGTTCCATTATTAAGTGTAAAACCACCAGTTAAAACACCACACGACCCAGTAGCAAAAACACCTGCACCTGTTTTAATAAAACCAGTTCCAGCAACCGCTGAAATTGTTTGGGAATTAAAATCAAATAATCCCCCACTCCCAATATCAAAAGTACGAACTGCTCCGTTAGTAGCAAAAGTGCTTCCTATTGAAGCAAAATTAACAGTCACACCACTTGCTACAGTTACATTACCAACATTCGTAGTAGCTCCCATACCGGCAAATGTGTAAGTACCTGATGTGAAGCTTACGGCATTATTTGCTGTATAAACAGAAGTGTAAGGTGCTGCATCAGTGGAGTTCCATCTTGAAGCGCTCCAAGCTGTTGCAGCTGAAGTTGAAGTGTAAGATTGGGCTCTCACCCCATTCACTCCAAAAACCACCAACAACAACAAACTCAACACCTTCAAACCCCAACCATTCAACATCAAACGAAAACGATCAACTACAACAGAACGCAGAGAAGTATGAGCAGGTAAAAACGATTGGCTTAGCGGTGATTTCATGGCACTTGAATTTTTCATGAGGAAATGAGTTTTCATCACGACAAATCTCGCGCTAATAAATAAAGGGTAAATTAGGGGAATGTTAAGGTATCGCCTATTTTGTGTTAAGGAAATTTGACCTGATAATGAACTTGATAAGTTCTTGTGAATATTGAGTTAAATTATCACTTGTATCTATTAATTATAAGTGAAATCATTCAATGATATTCTATGTTTCGTTAGCTATTTTGACGCTATTAAGTTGAAGTTAAGTTTTTTTGGTGACTTGTGATTAGTAGCTAGTGCCTTGTGACTAGTAGCTAGTGTCTTGTGACTTGTGACTAGTGACTGGTGATTCGCAGAATGCCAATGCTAGATCAGCGTTTGAATTTCAATTCTAATCGTTGATTCTATTTATCACATCCATTCTTTCGTGCAAAATTCTCACAACTTCCAAATCTGAATTTTCAATTCGTTTGAAAAAAATGAGGTGTGATTTGATTTTTGAATAACGGTAACCTTTACGAATGCTTCCGAAATCTTTGCTTGTTTCAAAATTGTCCGCGACAAATTCTATTTCATCCATGATCAAATTATACTATCGGTTCGCTTGTTCAAGCGACCAATTTTCAGCCGTGAAAATCCAAATGTTATTCAAATGGCTGACACCTTTCCGTTCAAATTTGTTATGATTTCATAATTATTTTTTTCTAAATTTGTGTTATGACAAATACAACATTGAAATTAGAGATTAATTCACTTCCAAAAGATGTGAGAGCGCAGGTTGCAGATTTTGTTGAATTTTTAAAAAAGAAGTCGAAAACAAAATCAAATCTGAAAGTTAGAGAGTTTGGATTTGCCAAAGGTAAGATTGAGCTTACTCCAGATTTTGACATGCCTATAGACGAATTTAAGCATTACATGTAATGGCTTTTTTGCTTGATACCCATACTTTTCTTTGGTTTGTCGCAGGAGACAAACAACTTCCTCCTACCGTTCGAGATAAAATCAAGGATATCAAACAGCCTTGTTTTTTGAGTGTAGCTAGTTTATGGGAAATAACAATCAAATTTCAGATTGGTAAGTTGACTTTGAATATTTCTCTTGAAGATTTATTTAATTACATAGACAGAAATCAAATAGAGATTATTCCAATAAATATTGAACATTTGCTCACACTGTCAGAATTACCAAGACATCATGGTGATCCATTTGACAGATTAATAATATCACAGGCTATCGCAGAGAACCTTACTCTAATCACTCGAGATTCTGCGTTAAAAAAATATAAGGTAAAACAACAATGGAAATAACCGCAGCGTATACCAGCAGTCACCCGCCATTCGCACAATGTGGTCAAAATTCAGAACTGCGGTTGGCTGTAAAATGTTATTCAAATCATCTAAAGCCTTTTCACTTAAGGTATATCCAGTCATTACTTTTGGAAATTCTCATTTAACCTTTTTAGATTTTCCGTTCGGTTAAAATTCTGGATTTTCGCACTTTTTTCTCCAAGTTCTAATTCTGTCATTAAAGATTGAGTTCGAATTTCTTCCTGCTCAAAATGTCTCAAAGCAGTTCTAACAACTTCACTAACAGAATTATATTTTCCCGTTGCAATTTGTCTGTTTATAAAACTTTCGTAATATTCTCCGATTAAAATGGATGTATTTCGTGCCATCATTTTATTTTTTTATGAATATACCAATTTATGGTATTCAATAATAAATTTTCAATTATTCTTTTGGATTAGTAGTGACTAGTAACTAGTTCCTAGTGCGCTTCCACACCCAAAACCAAAAAGAATATCCTTTTCCAAGGCGAAGCACCAAGTGGGAATGAAATGATCTAGGCGAAAGTATGCGCCACGAACTTCTGCGCTGCACAGCAATGACTTTCGCAAGGTAATTCTGTGCATCAACCGGCGCATCTGGATTCAAGTTGGAATCGCCTTTGGTCAGGAGTTGTATGGTTCCATTCGTAGAAAGCACGGCATGTACCCGGTGAACAACCAAATAATCTGCTTTGTGAAAGGCCACCAAATCTCCCCGGACAATCTGTGACATGTCCACCGGTGCTAATTGTACTTTCTGTCCCGGACGCAAATAGGGAATCATGCTCCGACCATAGGCACTTAACTCCACGATATGTCCCTGCCGCAACAAGTCCTTAACCGTTTCACTTAATTTTTGCCTTGGTTCCTTCATACCCGAAATTTGGATTTGGCGGAAAATTACACAATTTTAGGATAAGCTTGGGGGTTCGTTGTTCGATACACGTTGTTCGTCGATCGCAAAAAAAAAGCCCTCTTTGGGACTTTCTTTTGCTTTATCATTCAAATTTCTTAATTACGGCTTTATTTCCTGTATTTTACCATTCTTGCTAATTACAACGCTTTGTCCAAGTGCTCTTTTCGAAGCAACTAATTTTTGAGAAGATAACTGAATAGCTTTCTTGATTTTCTGATTTAACAGTTCTTTTTCTTTATCGTTCATCGGCTATTCGTTTTAGTTTGTTATACTTATCCTTTTGGTAAACATTGAATTCTCCATGAAGTTTTTTTTCTGCGATTAAATCGGATTCTAAAGCGGAATTATCAAAGATGAACAAAGAATCTACTTTATCTGCATACAAATTAAAAAGGTTATCAATTCCTAATTTGTAACGCCTCTTGATTACTTCCTCCTCAATGTGATGCCCCCCTTCGGAAACTCTTTTTTTGACGCGGTCTTTTGCCAGTTCAACAGACTCCAACCAAAAGAATATCAAAGTTACAAAATAACCAGATGATTTTGCTCGATCGATTGTATGTATAAATGACCTTGTTGACAATGTTGTTTCAAATGAAAAATCTTGATTTGATTGAATTAACTCATCAATTCGAGTAAGCATTAGTCTTCCCGCCTCAATAGAAACTTTTTCGGGTTGAAATGGAGATAATCCTCGAGCGATTTCGTCTGCATTCACAAACTCTTTACAATTCAGCAATTCAGGAAGAATGTTAAACGATGCAGTTGTCTTCCCTGCTCCATTGCATCCACCTATGATATACAATTTTTTTTCGTCCACAGTCAAAGTTAACAATCTTTAGTTTCATATCAAACAGGTCACTTATTTCGATAGTTCAAAACTTTCAATCGCCGCGTGCTATCTTTCCCGCTTTCCGTTCTTCCGCCACGGCGGATCGCTCTCACTCTGTTTCTCACTCTCCCCTCTCACTCTGTTTCTCGCTCTCCGCTCCCGCTCTGTTTCTCACTCTGCCCAAACCCCACCCGTATGCACCACCAACAACTTCTTCCCCACAAAATTGACATTGCCAACAGAAATTTCATTGTTCAAGGCATAAAACACCTTTCCCGTATACACCGGTTCAATGTGAAACGAATTCAAGGAATGAAATTCCGAAATGAAGGAATCTAAGGCCGCACTCGATTTTCCGTAGCCACCGTGATGGTATTGATCCCAAATAATGAGTTTTGATTGATGTGCGTCGAACAAAGCATCGTCGTTGAGGAGCGTGCGCATTTCCTTTAACACATCGAAGCCTTTTAATACGGGAACGACAATCAGTTTCGCGTTTTCCGGAATGGACAGAAGCAATCCGAGACTTGTCGTACAGGTTCCTTGCGCGACGATGTAATAGTCATACGTCTCTTCCAACGTTGAAACGATTTCCGTGCATCCTTGGATTCCTTGTGTGTTTGCTCCTCCCTCTGGAATGACCCAATAGAATTTTCCTTCAAATTCCACTCTTCCGGACTGGTGTTTTTCTTCGGTAAAGGTGCTGCGCGCTAAAAAACGAAGGTCCATACCTAAGGAATGACACTGCGACAACATTGAATTCGACTGGACTTTCAGCTCCTCCCCCCTCACCTTTCCGATTACTGGGATTCCGAGTTCGTGTCCAGCGGATGCAGTCGCCAACAAGTGATTCGAATACGCACCTCCGTAAGTGATGATTCCCTCACAATCCGATGTGAAGGCCTCCAATAAATTGTATCTTAACTTACGAATTTTGTTTCCTGAAATCAGTGGATGAATTAAATCATCGCGTTTCACGAACAATTCTAGCGCTGTTGTGTTAACACCTATAATTAGCGGCTCAATCGTGCTTTTTCGAATGAGTTCCGTGATCCAACTATCTAATTTAGGAACAAATGGGCGAGGAGTTTTCTGGTTTTTCAAAACGGTCTAATTTAGACAAAGAGGACTATTACGTCTCTCCGGAAGGATATATTGTTTTTACTGAAAAATACCATTTGAAACGTGGTCATTGTTGTAAAAGTGGCTGTAAACATTGTCCGTATGGGTTTGATTTTAAGACGGGTACTTTTGTTGAAAAGGATAAATAATGTGCTAATTAGACAATGTGCTAGTGTGCTAATGTGCCAATCTGCTAATTATTCGTGTATAGTTTACTGTGTATCGTTTTTTTTCGAATTCTTACCACTTTAAATGTCATCTCAACGATAAACATCTAGCGAAGCAAACAAATTCATTAGCACATTAGCACACTGGCACACTGGCACATTGGCATATTGGCACATTAGCAGATTAGCACATTAAAATATCCCTTTTTCAGGATATTTTCCTTGATACTTACTCAACACACTTTTTATATACTTAATATCCGCATCGACATCGCCGGTTGGATAAAACAATTCGTCGAATCCACCGGTTTTTGTTTTGAAATCGATGTAGCAAATGTAAATGGGTACGCCCGCTTTTTGTGCAACATGGTAAAAGCCTTTTTTCCAGTTTGGATTGTAACTTCGAGTTCCTTCGGGGGAAAAGACGATGAACATCGTTTCGTTATCCTCAAAATACTTTAAGGCGGTATCCGTTAAATTGTTTCTTCTTTTTCGATCTACTGGAATGCAGCCAATTGCTTTGAGAAACCAACCTAAAGGTGGAAAAAAAAGTTCTTTTTTCACGAGGTAACGTCCCTGAACTCCGTAGAGTATAAAGGCCATTCTACCTATGACAAAGTCCCAATTGGAGGTGTGGGGTCCGACGGCAATGACACACTTCTTAATGTCGCTGGGAATACGTTGGTCAAGCTTCCATCCAGTCACCCAAAAAATAAATCGTACTATTATTCGCATGTTCAAAGATAAACAAATCATCTTTCATTTATCTTTACAGCAGAAATGAATCGCTTCAAAGAAATAGTGTTTGTCCTGGCTCTGGGATTTCTGTTTATCCTAACAGTTCAACTATCCTTGTCCATCTCGGTAAAACCGAGTACGAATCAACGCATTCCCATTATTCGAGAAGCGCGTTTCGAACTGAGCGCACATCCCTTCAGCTTAATCAAGGAACTTATTTCGACGGAATTGTTTGAGGTCAAAAATCAAGCGTTTCTAAATGACCTTCATCAACTAAGCTCATCCAAACGAGCTAAAAACACCTTGGACGACCTTCAAATGGATCTAAACCAAGCGATGAGTGTATTCATGATCCAATCGGAGGTGTTCAAAGGTCCGCTGATTCACTTTCAGTCGGTAACTGGCAGTGAGAAAAAAAGAGTGGGAAAACAGTATGTTCAATTGGGGAAGGACGTGTTTTATGCGCCATCCGCTCCATTAACAAGCCTGCAAGCTTCGTGGATTTTGAAACATGTACAATGGAAAACGAGAGCCATTCTTCCTGGACAGTTTGTTGTGCACCAAGGACTAAACGGAACCTTATCTGAAGGAACGCTTCAGTGGAATACAGAAGGACTACGTTATGTCACCACCGAACTGAAAACGAATCAAGCGCTGATTTTAAGTCCACGTTTCTTTCATTACAGCAATCAATTTCCTTCGAAGCTGCTTTCTTCGATTCCTGAGGAATTTTCGTTGCGTTGTTTGTTCCTTTCGTTAGACCGCATTTCGATCAATTACGACGGCGGAAAATTAACGGAGGACCAACAATTTCCTTTTGCACCATCCTTTGAGGTATTGTTGGAATACGAAAATCCTTCATCGATGGAAAAAGCCTTGCATACCGCTCAGTCCGTTTTTGATACCTTGGATTGGAAAGAAAATGTCGTAAAAATGGGAAGTCAGGAAATTTTCTTCAAACGAACGAGTCCCAAAACACTGTACATCTGTTCTAGCAAAGCGCAATTTTGTCCGAATGGCATTCCAAGCATCACCCGTTGTCAAACAGGATTCCTGTGCAAAGGAGATTTGGGACGATTAACGAGCATCAAAAATACCGGTTGGGCCGGACTCGTATTAGACATGATTCCAGCGTTTCGAGCAAGCAAAGAATTATTCGACGGCACCAAAGAAGTAAGTAGTTCTAAAAACGGAATGGAGATCACGTTCAAACCAGGAAAAAATGTTCTTCACGAATTACTCAAAACACTGGTCGTTTACGGACAAGAATAGTCCTAGCTAACTTCAAAACGATTAAAATCGTTTAAGTCTTTTTCCCAAAAAATAAAAAAAACAGTTTCGACGTAATTACTGAAACTTTAAATCATTAATTATGAAAACGTACCTTTTTTCATTTGAAAAGCTGGATGTTTGGAAGGATGCACATGCATTGGTCCTACTGACGTACACAGCGACAAAAAAATTCCCAACTTCAGAGCGCTTCGGACTCTCAAATTGGATGAAGCAATCCAGTATTGACATCGTGAGTAACATTTCGTTAGGGAGTGGTCCAGTTCCTCGGAAAGAACAGGTGGTGTTTTACCAGTCTGCGTATTCAGCGGGAATGGCATTATTGAACCAAGCCTTGATTGCGCGGGACTTAGGTTACTTAACACCTGAACATTGCTTGGAGTACCGCATCCACTTAGAGATGGTAACTGGAAAGATCAACGCACTCAGAAAAAGTGTTTTGGCAAAAAACCTTGAGGCAGCTGCCTAAGATTGGTGTCCATTTTTTAAGCAAAAAAAATCCCCTGACAGTATCGTCAGGGGATTTTCGTTTTTTATCGTGTAAACAACATTTCTCTGAATTTCGGCAATGGCCAAAGTTCGTCCTCCACTAATAACTCTAGTTTATCTGCGTGGTAGCGAATTTCATCGAAGTGTGATTTTACGTTATCACAGTAAGCAAGCGCTTTTTCCTCCGCATGCTCCAATTTATTAGCGATTTTACGTTGCTCCAACATGGCATCAGAAGCTGTTTTCATCTTATTCATGTGCATGCTGATTTTCTCAATGATTTCTATCTGAGCTTTTGAAGCCGCTTTGCCCGCTTTTTCGCCAAGAATACTGATTAATCCTTGCACATTGGTGATCAACTTGTTTTGGTATTCAACTGCTGCCGGAATGAAGTTATTCTGAATCAAATCACCCATCAAACGAGATTCGATTTGAATTTTCAAGACGTAGTTTTCAAATTCAATTTCACGACGTGCATCCAACTCACGTGGAGAAAGAACGCCCATTTCTTCGAATAATTTCGCAACGTTTTTATCGTGCCAGATTTGCAATGCACGAGGCGTATCTTTCAAATTCGCCAATCCACGTTTTTCCGCTTCGATCACCCACTCGTCTCCGTATCCATTTCCTTCGAAACGAATTTTCTTCGAGTTTTTGATCATGGATTGCAATTCCTTCAAGATTGCTTCGTCCTTACTCTCACCTTTCGCGATGCGTGCGTCGATAGCAATTTTGAAAACACGTAGTTGCTTCGCCATAATCGTATTTAATACAATCATTGCTGATCCACAGTTCGCAGAAGATCCAACAGCGCGGAATTCAAATTTATTTCCAGTAAATGCGAATGGAGAAGTTCGGTTACGATCCGTATTATCCAACAAGATTTGCGGAATCTTCCCGATGTTCATTTTCAATTCCGTTTTATCCTGCGGAGTCATTTTACCCGCTTTGATGTTTTTCTCTAGGTCATCTAACAATTGTGAAAGTTGACTACCGATGAAAACCGAAATAATGGCTGGTGGCGCTTCATTCGCTCCCAAACGATGGTCGTTTCCGGCAGAAGCAATC
>JBAWZN010000030.1:0-13510 GCA_037143015.1 Flavobacteriia bacterium | reverse complement strand
CCTTCAATGGTGCGAATCAAGGCTTGCATTAAATCTTTGTTGCTGATGAACTTAAACGCCACTTTTTAATGGTTTCTTCTTCGGCATCCATGACACTATACAACAACATGCTCTTGAAATACACATTCGCTTGGTCAATCGTCACAGCTTGAAATTCCATCTCAATACTTTGATTTTGAATGGAAATGCGACGGTAAATTTGTTCGATAAATGGAATTTTTATACGTAATCCTGGTGTTAAGATTCGCTTGTACTTTCCAAATAGGGTGATTACGGCGATTGTTCCTTGTGTAACCGTAAATAGGGAACTGAAAACGATTGCGAGTGCAATAACGAGAATGATGTAAAGGGCTGTCATATGCGGAAATTTTAGTTAAATGTAGGGATATTCTTGCTGTGAAACAAATGGTCGTTTAATGCTGTTTTTTCAGCGTGAACAAGGTGATTTCGGGATAGATTCCAACGCGTCCGGGAAATCCGAGGAAACCGAATCCACGGTTGACGTACAAGTACTGTTTCCCCACTTCGTACAATCCTGCCCATTTGGGATATTTGAAGGAAACGGGACTGAATTTTATTCCGAAACGTTCAATGCCAAATTGCATCCCATGCGTATGTCCGGATAGCGTGAGATCGATATTTGTGTGTCCAACGACTTGCGCATCGAAATGACTTGGATCGTGTGATAATAGAATCTTGAAAGCATCCGTCGGGACTTTCATCAAGGTTTCTGGCAATTTTCCACTTTGACGAAAGGGTGCTTTCCCCCAATTTTCTACGCCCAACAACCAAGCGCCTTCGCTTAATTCGACGGCATCGTTCAACAAGGGACGAAATCCAATGGCTTGATGAAGTTCAATCAGGTGTTTTAAGTTTTCTTGCTTTTCGTCTTGTTCTCCCCACTTCACGTAATCACCATAATCATGGTTACCAAGAATACTGAATTTTCCTTTCTTCGCTTGAATGGAGGAAAACAGTGGCTCCCATCCATGCATTTCATCGGCTTTGTTGTTGACTAAATCTCCGGTGAAAAATACGTAATCGGCATCCAATGCATTCATTTTGTCAATGGCTTTTTGCACTTTGTGGTAGCGGTGTAAAAAACTTCCTACGTGGACATCACTAATCTGTATGATGCGCAGACCATCCATGGAATCGGGAAGGTGAGGGAAGGACAAGTCCACTGGATGTACTTTCCAATTCCAGCGTCCAAATTGAATGCCGTATAGAATTCCCAAGAAGATTAGGATGGAAAAGGTCCAACCAATCCATTGAAGAATAGGTAAGTTTAGGAATAAATAGGAAAGTCCTGGAAGTAAATACACCAAAGCTGGAATTCCGGATGCGATGAATAATCCCATGTAAGTAAAAACCAAGCGGTAATCGGCATTTTGTGTGCGTCGACGGAAATTGAAAAACAACAATCCAACGCTGCCAATAAATATGCTTCCTTGAACAAATGCTAGTAGGATGTATCCATGTTCTAACAGTCCATGAAGGAACAGCCATTCTGAGGCGATAATGAGTAGGAGAGAGAAGAGAAAAATCATGAAATCAAATTAAAGAGGAGAAAGAAGGGAAAAGTGGAACGATTACATCCACGATCCTCCAACGGAAATGATGTTGTCCATCGACAAGTATTCTGGATGTGTTTCTTCGGTAATGCCGCCTGTTGGACAAAATTTCACGTGAGGAAAAACTTGTCCATAAGCTTTTAATGCGCCGATTCCACCAAATAGATTCGCAGGAAAGAATTTGAAAGTATCCCATCCAAACTGCAGTCCTTCGATGATTTCACTTGGTGTCGCCACACCTGGAATAAACGCAATGCCACTTGCTTCAAATGCTGGGGCAAGTGTTGCATTCAAGCCTGGACTCACCATGAAGTCAATGCCTAATTCTACCGCTTTGTCAATTTGACTTAGCGAAACAACGGTTCCCATTCCGATTGAACAACGATCTCCATACAATCTTTTCGCTTCAGCAATACAATCAAATGCAGCAGGTGTGCGCAACGTGATTTCAATGCAGAAAATACTACGTGCGATTAATTGTTCCATTTTTGGAGCAACTTCGTCAACGGAATGAAACGTTACTACGGGAATAACGGGGTGTTTAGAAAGTACTGCGCGGATGTTATTTTGTATCATTGGGGTCAATTTGACACAAAGGTCGTGATTTCTTTGATTCCTAAATCAGAATGACTTGAAAATCACTTAAAAAAGGATCCATTTCCTGCTTGATTTGTTCGATTCGTGCGAAAACTTGTCCATCAGCGCAGAAGCTAAAAAGATTGCTGCTTCGTTCCTGTAGTTCTCCCTTCGGCATGCACTTCGCTGAAATGGCGTCGATGAATTTCAATTGCTTGTCAAATTTTCCTTTTCGTATTTTCTCCAAACGATCCTTCAATTGCATCAGTTGCTTGGTGATGCGTGTTAATTCGGCTTCGACCATGCTGACTTGATTGGAATCCACTTCCTGCGTCAATTGTGTCCATTTGGAACTCAATTTCAAGGTCAATTCATCTAATTCACTGAAATCAATGGCTTGACTGCCTTCGCGTTCCAGAAATGCGGATTTCAATTCTGCTGGATTACGCCATAAATCTTCCGTTGAAAATCCCATCGCTTGCCATTCGTTCCAATTTTTTTCTTCTAGCAAAAGAATACTTGTCCGCGCTTGTATCAAGGGAAACAAGACCTTCGCTTCTTGAAATACTTCTCTCAATTGCAACCAATACATGATTTCACCTGGACCTCCCACGTAACATAAGTTCGGCAAGAGAAATTCTTGGTAAACCGGACGCAAAATCACATTCGGTGAAAAAGACTCTGGATGGTTTTTTAATTCCGCAAGTATACTTTCAGTATCCATTTCTTTGGAACCAATTTGAAATCCGGTTTCCGTTCGTTGGATGCGTTCGCGCTTTTCAGGACTCAAATAAAACAAATTCGTGTCCTTGGCTTCAACTTGTAATGGAAATCCCGCTTGACTTAACGATTGATTCGTTTGTTCCACCGCTTTCGATGAAAATCCCGTGATCAATTCTTGTTTTAGAATAGGGGAGAATGCTTCTTTCCACAACGGTAAGTCGCCATCCATGATGATCAAGCCGTAGTGTCCGAACAGTTCATTTACGAATTGAAAAAAGGCTGCGCCGTAGTTTTCTCCTGAAATCGCATCCATCAGGGTGTGAATTTCGCTATCCGGATGATTTTGGAATTTCGTATGTATCTCTGAAATAATTGTTTCGAGTCCGTCTAGGTTCATGCGTCCAACTGCACCGCCGTTCGAACGATCCCATTTCAAGATCTGTTGGAACAATTGAACCGATTGAATCTCTGCAAAATCGTGGTCCTCGGATGCCATCCAATACACTGGAACAAAGGCGTAGTTTGGATGAGCCTCGTTTAATTCTTCACACTGTTTAATGACATGAAGAATCTTGTATATAAAGTACAATGGACCCGTCGCTAGACTTAATTGATGTCCGGTCGTTAGCGTGAAGCAATGTCTTTCTTTCAGTTTTTCGATATTCTCCTGAACTTTCTCAGAAATGGTAAATTCTGCATAGCTTTCTGCTAGTCCATCTGAAAGAATTTGGCGCTGATTGCTAGAGAATTGCGCTTCCTTTTCTTTCAGCTGTTCCAAAATGGCATCCTCCGAAAAGGGACGATGTATCCACGTTTGTAAGGCTGATTGATTTTCAGTAAAGAGTCGCTGTTTCTCGTTGAAAAACGGCGTGTAAGAACGGGGGATGTCTATGCGCATCAGCGAATTACATGTTTCTACGATACTGACCACCTACTTCGAATAAGGCAGCTGTTATCTGTCCGAGTGAAGCGTATTTACACGTTTCCATCAATTCTTCAAACATGTTTCGGTTGTTGATGGCAGCATCTTGAATTTTCGCAATACCATTCAAAGCCTGTGCTTCATTTCCTTTTTGAAGGTGCTGTAACATCGTGATTTGGTACTCTTTCTCTTCTTCAGTTGCACGGATGACTTCTTTCGGTAATACTGTTGGAGATCCTTTCGAACTTAAGAAGGTATTAACACCAATAATTGGGAATTCTCCTGTGTGTTTTAAGGTCTCGTAATACAAGGATTCTTCTTGGATTTTAGAACGTTGGTACATCGTTTCCATTGCACCTAACACGCCTCCGCGTTCAGTGATACGGTCAAACTCTGTCAATACCGCTTCTTCCACCAAGTCTGTTAATTCGTCGATGATGAAGGATCCTTGCAGTGGATTCTCGTTTTTCGCTAATCCAAGTTCACGGTTGATGATCAACTGAATTGCCATCGCTCTACGCACAGATTCTTCTGTTGGCGTCGTAATTGCCTCGTCATACGCATTCGTATGTAGGGAATTACAGTTGTCGTAAATCGCATACAATGCTTGTAATGTCGTACGAATGTCGTTGAAGTCAATTTCTTGTGCGTGTAGGGAGCGTCCAGATGTTTGAATGTGGTATTTCAACATTTGTGCACGTGGATTCGCGCCGTATTTCTTCGCTAGCGCTTTCGCCCATAGACGACGAGCAACGCGTCCGATCACGGCATATTCTGGGTCAATTCCGTTGGAGAAGAAGAAGGACAAGTTCGGACCGAAGTCGTTGATGTCCATGCCACGACTTAAATAGTATTCTACGTAAGTGAATCCATTCGCTAACGTAAACGCTAATTGTGTAATTGGATTCGCACCAGCTTCCGCAATGTGGTATCCTGAAATGGAAACGGAGTAGAAGTTACGCACACCATTTTGAATGAAATACTGTTGCACATCTCCCATCAAGCGCAAAGCGAATTCAGTTGAGAAAATACACGTATTCTGTGCTTGATCTTCTTTTAAAATATCTGCTTGAACGGTTCCGCGAACTTGCTTCAAGGTTTCCGTTTTGATGTCCAAATAAACATCTGCCGGAAGTACTTGGTCTCCTGTAACACCGAGTAACATCAATCCTAAACCGTTGTTTCCTTCTGGTAATTCCCCTTGGTAACTTGGACGCTCAACGCCTTTTGCTTTGTAAATAGCCGCAATTTTTGCTTCCACTTCCGCTTCAAGTCCGTTGGCAATGATGTACTTTTCACAATTTTGATCGATGGCTGCATTCATGAAGAAGGCCAACAACATCGGAGCTGGACCATTAATGGTCATGGAAACAGACGTCGCTGGGTGACTTAAGTCAAATCCTGAGTATAATTTTTTCGCATCATCCAAACAGCAGATGGAAACGCCGGAATTCCCGATTTTCCCGTAAATATCTGGACGTACAGCCGGATCATTTCCGTAAAGTGTCACGGAGTCAAATGCGGTGGAAAGTCGCTTCGCTGGCATGCCCAAACTTACATAGTGAAAACGTTTGTTTGTGCGCTCTGGCCCACCTTCACCCGCAAACATGCGCGTCGGATCTTCTCCTTCACGTTTGAACGGGAACAATCCAGAAGTATACGGGAATTCACCTGGGAAATTCTCTTGAAGAACCCATCGTAAAATATCACCCCAACTGCTGTATCTCGGTGAAGCTACTTTCGGGATTTGGGAATGAGATAACGATTCCGTATGTGTTTGAATGCTCAATACTTTATCGCGTACTTTGAATTCGTAAGCCGGATTTTTAAAAGATTGTTTCTTTGCTTCCCAGTTTTGAAGGATTTCCCAGTTACGTGGATCGAAATTTAATTTTTCTTTTTCAAATGCTTCTTGTAATCCTTTGATCAAACGGTCTTTGTCCTCAATGCTTGAATTTTCCAATGTCGCAATAGATGACTGAAGTCCTTGTAGTTTTTCCGCTACTTTCACTTGCTCATTTACCCATTTGTCGTAAGCTCTGTTGTTTTCTGAAATTTCAGAAAGGTAACGCGTTCTTTCCGGTGGAATCACATAGATTTTCTCAGACATTTCACGTGTAATCTGGAAGGTAGAATGTAATTCCGCTCCCGTTTTCTCCACCATTTTATCCATGATCACCTTGTACAAGGAGTTCATTCCTGGATCGTTGAATTGAGAGGCAATCGTTCCGTACACCGGCATGTCATCGACATTCGATTCCCACAGATTGTGGTTGCGTTGGTATTGTTTGCGGACATCGCGCAAGGCATCAAGTGCACCGCGTTTGTCGAATTTATTTAAAGCGATTACGTCGGCGAAATCCAACATGTCGATTTTTTCTAATTGTGTCGCTGCGCCGTATTCTGGCGTCATCACGTACAAGGAAACATCGGAGTGATCTAGGATTTCCGTATCCGATTGTCCGATTCCTGAAGTTTCCAAAATGATTAAATCGTACTTCGCTGCTTTGAGGATGCTAATCGCCTCTGCGACGTGCTTCGATAAAGCCAAATTGGACTGACGTGTGGCCAAAGAGCGCATGTACACGCGGTCACTTTTGATGGAATTCATGCGAATGCGGTCGCCCAATAAAGCTCCACCTGTTTTGCGTTTCGATGGATCGACAGAAACGACAGCAATTTGCTTGTCTGAAAAATCAATTAAGAAACGACGAACCAATTCATCCACAAGGGATGATTTTCCGGCACCACCAGTTCCAGTAATTCCGAGTACGGGAATCTTAGATTTATCTGAAATCGCATGGATTTCTTTTAAAAGCGCACTGTTTTCAACCGGGAAGTTTTCTGCTCCTGAAATGACACGTGCAATTGTAGGAACGAATTTCTCCGATAACTTCGTCAGAACCTCTGTTGTACTTGGTAATGAACTAGGTTCACCAACTGGGAAGTCACATTTTCGGATGAGGTCGTTAATCATTCCTTGTAATCCCATTGACCTTCCATCATCAGGATGGTAGATGCGGGTAATCCCGTAACCTTGCAATTCAGCAATTTCAGATGGAAGAATGGTTCCACCACCACCACCAAATATTTTCACATGTGGCGCTCCTTTTTCCTGAAGCAAATCATACATGTATTTGAAGTATTCGATGTGTCCACCTTGGTAAGATGTCATCGCAATCGCTTGTGCATCCTCTTGAATCGCACAATCTACCACTTCTTCAACGGATCGATCGTGTCCGAGGTGAATGACTTCACATCCCGTTGCTTGAATGATGCGACGCATGATATTTATGGCTGCATCGTGTCCATCAAATAAAGAGGCTGCAGTGACGATGCGTATTTTATTGACTGGTTTGTAGGGAGCTACTTGTTCCATTCTATTTCACGTGTTTTTTGATAGGCAAAACTACGGAAAAAATGCTGATTTCGAGAAGGAATATGGATCAAATCTGCTTGATGGTGTGAGGTGGATTTAGTCCCTGTAAATCAGGGATTTTATTCAATGCAGAGAAATTCTACTTCGGTGGAGTGAACAAATCCATCTGCACAGGCTAACATGTCCTGAATGCGGATGATTTCCGGATATTGTTCTGCGGTAATTTTCAATGAAAACACTTGTTTACCAATGCATTGCTTTTCTTCAAAATGTCGTTCATCGACAATTTTGTAGAAGGACTTGTCATTTGCTAATTTTCGGTATTGCGGAAAGTCAAACGTAATCATTACAGTCGCTCAAGCGGGGTTTTAACGCCATCCACTAGTGAGTAACACGCTAATTTATCTTTGAAAACAGAGGATTTAAAGACGGAGCTATTCAATAACATGCGCACGCATTCTTGAATTCCTTCCACAATCGATGGATGCGGGTGAATTAATTCCGAAAGTACTTCAATGGACATATTCAATTTGATGAGGAGTCCAACCGCTTGTATCGCTGTCGAAGCATGTGCACCAACCACACGCATACCAAGGATGCGCATTTCTTTGTCGTTTGTCACGATGATTTTGAAGAATCCTTGTGTTTTGCGCATCGCAATCGCTCTGGTTATCAAGGAATAATCGATTTTCACCACTTTTATTGGAATTCCTTGCTCCACACATTGTTGTTCGTTTAACCCGACCGAAGCTACTTCGGGTGAAAGAAACATTATCGTACAGACGTTGTCATAATTCAAACGTTCAGGAATATTACCAAAGGCTTTTTCCACGGCGTGACGCGCTTCAAGTTCGCCCATGTTCACCAGTGCGATTCTTCCTGAGACATCTCCTACGGCATAAATATTCGGGACACTGGTTACCGTGTCGTCATCTCCAATGTGCACGCCTCTTTGGGACATTTCTACACCGGCATTTTCTAAGCCAAGGTTTTCAACATTTGGAATTCTCCCGACCGATAACAGGGCTTTTTCTACGCGTATAATCTCATGACTTCCATCTGGATACGATAATTCGTATTCCACTTCTCCATCTATTTTTTCTAAGCGTTCCAATTTCGCATTCGAGTGAATCGTTACGCCATGTTTTTTCATGTTGTTCGCCACTAATGTGGAAATATCTTCATCTTCAAAAGGAAGAATGCGTTCTTGTCTGTCAATTAAATACACCTTCGTTTTCCCGAAGTTGGAGAAAATCGTCGCGTATTCACAGCCAATGACTCCGGCTCCGACAATCACCAGGCTTTTCGGGAAATCTGTGATGTGATCGATGCCGTTACTTGTTAAGATGATTTCCTCATCGACTTCAATATTTGGTAGGGATCTCGGACGACTTCCAGTAGCTAGGATGATTTTTTCTCCGCGTATGATCTTTTTTTCTCCTTCGTGGTCAATCTCTACTTCATGCTTGGAAAGTAATTTTGCTTGTCCACGCTCATACTGAAGCAATTTGTTCATGGTTTCTGTTTGCAAAAGCTTAATGTGCGCTGCATATTGAAATTTTCGTTCGAAAATGGCTTCGGATAAGTTTTTGCGGACATCATCCCAGGTCAATTCAAATTTCGTTCTTCCTTTCGAAACGATCATGTCATTGATGTCGGAAACACGACTCGAAAGTTCCCATAAAGTCTTTGAAGACAAGGCACCATTGTACACTCCCGCTCCTCCAACTCTGTCCTTTTCGATGAGGCAAACGTTCTTGCCAAAATCAATTCCGCGCATGGCCGCTGCATAACCTGCAGGACCTCCACCTATCACTATTAAGTCAAATTCTTCCATGAATGTGTAAATTCGCGTCAAAGATACACAGAAAAGAGATGAGTCAATTGAGGGAAAATGATCAAAATGCTTTGGAGTTAGCAAAACTGCAACTCGAACAGACCAAGAAGACATTCCGCAAGTGGAAGCAAAGCAAGCCGAAAGAATTGGACCAGCGTTTTCATCAAGCGCATACGCAGGAATTTCAAAAGATGGATTGCCTTACTTGCGCAAATTGTTGCAAAACAACGAGTCCGATTTTTCGCGATGCGGATATTCGTCGCATTGCCAAACGTCTGCGCATGAAGGAAGCTCAGTTGATTGACCAATATTTAAAGATGGACGAGGAAAGTGATTATGTCTTGAAAAAGTCACCTTGCTCCTTCCTTTACGACGACAATACCTGTTCGATTTACGAAGATCGTCCCTTGGCTTGTCGCGAGTATCCACATACAGACAGAAAAAACATGTTTCAAATCTTGGAACTTACGGCAACGAATACCACAGTTTGTCCGGCAGTCGCCCGCATCGTAGAGAAAATCACCAATCCATGATTGCTTTTCATCCGATTTATGTACATCCTTTACCGGAAAACCACCGTTTTCCGATGGGGAAATATGAATTACTTCCCAAGCAACTGCTTCATGAGGGAACGGCGAATGAATCTGATTTTATTGTCCCCGACAGCTTAGAAATCGAAAAAGCACTATCGGTTCATTCAAGTGATTACTGGGAACGACTATCGAATTTACAGTTATCCGACCGAGAACAACGCGTCAGTGGCTTTGTCCATTCAGCGGAATTAATTCAACGAGAATTGTGCATCATGGAGGGCACGCGTCGACTAGCAGAAGAAGCAATAACAAAGAAACTTGGCTTCAACATTGCTGGTGGGACCCATCACGCCTTTGCTGAAAGAGGAGAAGGATTCTGCTTGTTAAATGATCAAGTGATCGCGGCCGACGATTTACTGACGAATCATAGAATGAACAAAATCCTCATCATCGATTTGGATGTCCACCAAGGAAATGGGACCGCTTCTATGCTTCAAAACGATGAGCGCGTATTCACCTTCAGCATGCATGGACGCAATAATTATCCATTACAGAAAGAACAGTCGAACCGCGATGTTGAATTGGAAGATGGCATTCAAGACAAAGAATACCTGTCTTTGCTTCACATGCATTTGGATCAAATTCTCACTTCGTTTTCGCCAGAGTTCATTTTTTATCAATGCGGAGTGGATATTTTGGCTACTGATAAACTAGGGAAACTTGGCATCAGTATGAAAGGTTGTCAGGAACGGGATCGCATCGTTTTTGATGTCGTTCGACAATTGAATGTCCCCGTAGTTTGTACCATGGGAGGTGGATACAGTCCACAAATCAAGGACATTGTGGAAGCACATGCACAAACCTTTCGGGTGGGTATGGACCTTTTAATTTAAGAATTCCGTATTTTTGACTCCAAAATCAATCGAATGAAATTCCTCTTGATGTTTTTAATTGTGCTTAGCTGTCCGACTTTGTTCGCGCAGAAAAGCATGATTCAACTAAACTTGAAAAAAGGAAAAACGTATGATCTTACCTTGAATTCAAATTCGGAGATTTTTCAAAAAATCAATGGTAAAACCACGAAAGTCAACATGCATGTTTCGGCGAAAATCACCTACAAGGTTAAGTCCGAAAAAAACGATAGCTACTATTTAGAAACACAATATGATTTCATGAATATTTCGATTGTTCAGGCTGATGGCGCAGAAAACAAGGAAATTCATTATGAATCGGACAAGCCTTCTCAGGATATTTTATCGAATTTTTTCTACCAGATGTGTCGCACGCCATTTTACATCACGATGAGTTCGTTTGGCGAAATTAGTGCTGTTGAAGGAATCGATCGGGTGATCGATAACGGCATTAAAGAATTGGATTTATCAGCAGAAAAGGTGGCGAAGATCAAAAAAAGTTTGGCGGAGACATACGGAGAGAAAGCGTTTAAAGGAAACTTTGAAATCATCACGCTGATTTACCCAAAAATTGCCGTTGACCTAAATGATTCATGGGTGACAGAAACAGAAATTTTTTCCCAGCAAATTCAAGCGAAGTTAAAAACGACTTATCGTTTGATGAAAACGGAAGAACAATTTATACAATTAGCGGGAGAATCAGAAATGATTTCGGATGAACAATCATCGTCTTCGAAATTGCTTGGTTCCGCTACCATTAACATAAACTTGAACAAGGATTCAGGATGGATTCATTCAGCAACCGTAGATCAAATTCTTCGCATTGGAAACAAAAATGATGCGAATTATTCCTTCACAAAAATGAAAACGACCTATTCTGATAAATAGATAACTGAAATTAAACAATAAAAAAAATATGAAAACAGCACTTATTACAGGAGCATCAAGTGGAATTGGAAAAGAATTAGCACGTATTCACGCATCGAAAGGTGGTGATTTAATATTGGTTGCACGTCGAACAGAAGCATTAGATGAGTTAAAAAACGAATTGGAGAAAGCTTATGGAATTAACGTATCGACTTTCACGCAAGATTTAAGTCAAATTCACGCAGCGAAAAAAGTCTACGATTTTGTCAATCATTCCGGATTAGAAGTGGATTATTTGATGAATAATGCAGGCTTCGGTGGACACGGCGAATTTGTGGACCGTCCATTGGATAAGGATTTGGAAATGATTCAATTGAATGTGACAGCGTTAGTGGAATTAACACACTTGTTCCTTCAGGACATGAAAGAACGTGGTTACGGAAAAATTCTGAACACAGCGAGTACAGCTGGATTCTTACCAGGACCATTGCAAGCAACATACTTTGCGACAAAAGCATTCGTCATTTCTTTCACAAAGGGAATTTCCTACGAACTTAGAAATGCTGGGGTAACTGTTACTGCGCTTTGTCCGGGTCCAGTGAAAACCGAATTCGAGCACGTTGCCGGACTTGAAGGTGGAACGATGTTCGACAAAGGAGCATCGGCATATAAAACAGCAAAATCCGGTTACGACGCGATGATGAAAGGAAAGGTGATTCAAATTTCTGAATTGTCATTTGCATTTTTGATAAAAATGGTGCCTTTTATTCCCTTAAAAATGCTTTCTGCTGTGATTGAAAAAATGCAAACGGTTCCTAAGAAGTCTTAGTTCTGTTAAAATAATTATACCTTTGTTTTATGTACGGAATACCATTGTTTTTAGGAGATGTTGCAGGCTCAGAAATCCTTGTGATTCTCGCGGTGATTCTATTGTTTTTTGGTTCCAAAAGCATTCCAGGAATCGCTAAAACAATGGGTCAAGCCTTGTATCAAATCCGCAATGCATCGAACGAATTACAGCAGGAAATCAAGAAGTCCGGTATGGGCATCAAAGAGGAGTTAAATATCAATTCCATTCTGAAAGAGACGCAGGAACAATTGGTTCAGCCTTTAGATCAAATGTATTCGGATGTTGAAAACAGCATGCATTACACCGGACGACCGCAAACACCAATCGAAAAAGCGATTGAACAAGATGAACTTTCCATCTCGGAAGAAACGAATGTAGTGGAAACGGAAAAACCGACAGAGGAGAAGGCGGCCTTCGTCGTTGAGGAAAAAATTATAGAACCTATTAAACCAGTAGAATAATGGTACACGTTGGAATCATCATGGGCAGTAAGTCCGATTTGCCAATTATGAAGGAAGCAAAACTCATTTTAGATGAATTTGGAATTACTTCGGAAGTGGAAATTGTTTCTGCGCATCGCACTCCAGAGAAAATGGTGACATACGCGAAAGAAGCAGCTGGAAGAGGAATCAAAGTCATTATTGCAGGAGCTGGGGGTGCTGCGCATCTTCCAGGAATGACGGCATCCATGACAACTTTACCTGTGATAGGTGTTCCAATAAAATCTTCAAATTCCATCGATGGATGGGATTCAATCCTCAGTATACTTCAAATGCCAAACGGAATTCCAGTGGCAACAGTAGCGCTGAATGCAGCTAAAAATGCTGGAATCTTGGCTGCACGAATCATTGGTGCTTTTGATTCAGAAGTTCAAGCGAAAATGGATGCTTACGCGATTTCGATGAAAGAGATGGTGGAAGAGAGCGGGAAAAACTTAGAAATCTAATCCTATTCGTACAACAAGTACTTTTTCCGGGTAATCATGAAGGCGTCGAGTCCTGGTTTCCACGTTTCTCTGATTTCCTTGGAGGACCATCCTTTGTACAATTGTTCTTTCAAGGTCGCCGTTCCGGCAAGTCGATTAAAGAATCCGTTTTGATCAATAAACACCGCGGAATCCCCCAATAAATCACGTGCTTGAATCAAGTAATTCAAGTTGATTTCATAACTTCTTTTAGAACTTCCGCTTGATAAATCATATCCGTAACACAATCTATTCATTTGTGGGGGAGTCTTTGCTCCAGGTGTTGGAATCGGTGTAAAGAAAAAGTCCATTTTAGGAAAACGAGGGTGTCCATAATACTCGAACGGTTTGTCTGTTCCACGTCCGATGCTGAT
>JBAWZN010000029.1:0-16597 GCA_037143015.1 Flavobacteriia bacterium | reverse complement strand
GATGCCGAAGTTGCGCATTTTCGCAATCGCATGGGAAACCAACTCTTCTGCATACAATGAAACCAATGGTTTGTCGGCATGTTTCGCTACTAAGTCCGCTGCCGTTAGGATGTTTTCTTCTAAGAATCCGCGTTCACGCATCCAATCGTCGTTAAATATTTTTCCAAGGTAACGACTTCCATGGTCGTGGAATAATACCACCACTACGTCATCTGCTGTCAATTGGTCTTTTAATTGAATCAATCCTTTGATCGCCGAACCAGCAGAGTTCCCAACGAAAATTCCTTCTTCACGGGCAATTCTTCTCGTGTAAACCGCTGCATCTTTGTCGGTTACTTTTTCGAATAAATCGATTACGTCGAAGTCAACGTTTGCAGGAAGAATGTCCTCGCCAATTCCTTCCGTAATGTATGGATAGATTTCGTTTTCATCGAAAATTCCTGTTTCCTTGTACTTTTTAAATACGGATCCATAGGTATCAATTCCCCAAATCTTGATGTTCGGATTTTTCTCTTTCAAGTATTTTCCAACGCCGGAAATGGTTCCGCCCGTTCCAACACCGACTACGAAGTGTGTCACTTTTCCTTCGGTTTGCTCCCAAATCTCGGGACCAGTTGATTCGTAATGTGCTTGACGGTTCGACAAATTATCGTATTGATTTACGTACCATGAATTTGGAATCTCTTCTGCCAAACGACGCGAAACAGAATAGTATGAACGTGGATCCGTTGGCTCAACTGCTGTCGGACAAACCACAACCTCCGCGCCTACTGCACGAAGGATGTCCATTTTTTCTTTGGATTGTTTGTCGTTCAACACACAAATCAACTTATATCCTTTAATGATCGCCGTCAATGCCAAGCCCATTCCAGTATTTCCGGAAGTTCCTTCGATGATGGTTCCACCCGGATGTAACAATCCTGCTGATTCCGCATCTTCAATCATTTTTACTGCCATTCTATCTTTGACAGAATTTCCTGGATTCGTTGTTTCTACTTTCGCGAAAACTTGAGCGGGAATATCAGCGGTTAATTTATTGATGCGCACCAATGGCGTATTCCCAATGGTTTCAAGGATGTTATTGTAGACTTTCATTCGTTGATTTTGGACAAAGTTAATGAATTGAATGAAGGCAGGAAGGTAATTTTCAATTCGATGGACAAAAAGCAGACAAAAAACACCTAATTTTAAGGGATGAAAAATGTGATTTACTTTCTTTTCTGCTGGATGATTGTACCTGTTTACGGACAAATCTCGAGCATTCTTCCCTCACCCATTACGTATGTTCAAAGTGAAGGATCTTATCAAATCAACCAAGCATTAACGGTGAATCCTTCGGAAATACATCCGGGACTTCTTGCGCAATTCACATTCCTCGGAGAAACGTTTCATGGATTAACCATTTCAACCGATGTCCAAAATGGGATGGTGAATTTCAAGAAATTGCTAAATGTCAAACAAGATTCCTACAGCATCAATGTCGCGGAGCGCATTACGATTTCTTATTCAAGCGATGCGTCGTGTTATTATGCGATGACTTCACTCATGCAATTGATGAAGCGCAACGAAAATGGACTCGCTTTGCCAAAGTGTTTTGTGAAGGATTATCCGAATTACCAGTGGCGTGGACTTCATTTAGATGTTGCCCGACATTTCTTTACAGTGGAAGAAGTTAAACGATTTATTGACTTGATGTCCTTCTACAAATTCAATACTTTCCATTGGCATTTAACCGATGACCAAGGATGGCGAATCGAAATCAAAAAGTATCCCAAATTGACAGAAATCGGTGCGTGGAGAGACAGCACCGTAAACGAACATTACACAACAACTCCGCGAACCTATACCAAACAACGCTATGGTGGATTCTACACGCAAGAACAAATCAAAGAAGTCGTTGCGTATGCAGCGGAGAAATACGTGACTATTGTTCCTGAAATCGAAATGCCTGGACATGCGCGCGCGGCTTTGGCAGCGTACCCGGAATTCTCGTGTACGGGAAAACAACAAGACGTGGAAGGACTTTGGGGAATTTTCGATGACATCTTCTGCTCCAAACCGGAAAGCATTCAATTCTTGCAAGATATCTTATCCGAAGTTATTCCTTTATTCCCGGGAGAATACATTCACATCGGTGGAGACGAAGCACCAAAAACACGTTGGCACAATTGTCCAAAATGTCAAGGAATCATGTCCGCAAACCACCTGAAAGATGAACACCAATTGCAAAGTTATTTCATTCGTCAAATAGACGCGTTTGTTACGTCCAAAGGAAAAAAAATGATTGGTTGGGACGAAATCCTCGAAGGTGGACTTTCTCCAAATGCAGCGGTGATGTCTTGGCGTGGATTCGACGGTGGACTCGAAGCGGCGAAGCAAGGACATTACGTTGTAATGACTCCGGGATCACATTGTTATTTCGACCATTACCAAGGAAAAGGTAAAGATGAGCCCTTGGCGATTGGCGGATACACCTCACTCGAAAAAGTGCTGTCGTTTAATCCTTGTCCTGCGGATGCAAGTCCGGAAGTAGCCGCATACATTTTAGGTGGACAAGCGAACATCTGGACCGAATACATTGCTACTTTTTCCAAAGTCGAGTACATGACGTATCCACGTGCAATTGCTTTGAGTGAAGCCTTGTGGAGCACGAATAGACTGAAATACTCTGATTTTTTAAGTGTACTCGTTCAAACACATTTTCCCTTGATGGATCATTGGAAAGTCAACTATTCGAAAAGTGCGCTAAAAGCTTCTTTGAAAACCATTCGCACAAATAACGGAATCGAATTACAGTCTACCGGAATGTTGATCGAAGAAGGAAAACTAAAGGAATCAACGCTATCTTTTCCGGTGACTCGCACGAAAAAGAAAACCAAAAAAGCAGAATTCACCATTCATCCGGATGACCCAAGCATTACGCAGCATATTGTCATTACGAATCACCTTGCGCTTGGCGCTAAAGTGAACTACCTCACGCAACCGAGTCCAAAATACAATGCTAGCGACGTTGTTTTATTCGATGGTCAGTACGGTGCGCGTCCGTGGAAAGGACACGAATGGATTGGATTTGACACAAATGTCATTGTTTTAGAAATTGACTTAGGAAAAATGACAAAGATTCACGAAGTTAACGTGAGTTTCTTGCAAGACGAAAATAGTTGGATTCATGCGCCTTATCAAGTGGAAATAGAATCTATTTTACCGAAACGCAACGATGGAATCGGAATGGGCGAAGGCTCAAGCGGCCATGGATTTATCCCGCATTCAGAAAATTGGAAACTTGATTACAAAAGGAAAACGCAGGTCTTAAGATTGACCATTCAAGGAGATGAAAAAATCCCCAATGGTCTTCCCGGCGAAGGAAACATGCCTTGGATTTTCATCGATGAAATTCAAATCAATTGAGCTTCGCTTGCTTATTTTAGGTTAGGAGTCTTATGATGATCATTTTAGCGGGAAGTTTGATTTGACCCCCGTCCAAATCGGCAAGCTATTTTCTTCCAAAAGAAACATTCCATTGCCGTCGGATGTTGTACCTTTGCAAAAACTTTTTTTATGGCTACGCGTAATTGGCAAACAATTAAAAAATACGAAGACATTAAATTCGAGTTCTTCGAAGGAATTGGTAAAATCACGATTAATCGTCCAAGAGTATACAATGCATTTCGACCGGAAACGAACTTTGAAATGTTAGACGCAATGAACATTTGTCGTGAGCGTCCAGACATCAATGTCGTGGTATTTACCGGAGAAGGCGACAAAGCATTCTGTTCAGGTGGAGATCAAAACGTCAAAGGTGTCGGTGGATACATTTCTGAAAATGGAGTTCCACGCTTAAATGTCTTGGATTTACACAAAGCCATTCGTTCACTTCCTAAACCAGTGATTGCCATGGTAAATGGGTATGCGATTGGTGGTGGACACGTATTACACGTCGTATGTGACTTAACGATTGCATCAGAAAACGCGATTTTTGGTCAAACAGGACCGAAAGTGGGAAGTTTCGACGGTGGATTCGGTTCCTCGTATTTAGCAAGACACGTCGGACAGAAAAAAGCACGTGAGATTTGGTTCCTTTGTAATCAATATACTGCGGAAGAAGCAGAGAAAATGGGCATGGTCAACAAAGTGGTTCCTTTCGATCAATTGGAGGATACGGTAGTTGAATGGTCACGCACCATCATGAAAAGAAGTCCATTGGCGATTCGCATGATCAAACGCGCGATGAATGCCGAACTAGACGGACAACATGGATTAATGGAATTGGCTGGCGATGCGACCCTACTCTATTATTTAACCGAAGAAGCGCAAGAAGGAAAACACGCCTTTCTTGAAAAAAGAGATCCTGATTTTTTACAATACCCTAAATTCCCATAAGTATGTCAGTAAGAGAACTACAACCAAGTGCACTATGGAATCACTTTGCTGATTTAAATGCCGTTCCTCGTCCTTCGAAAAAAGAAGAACGCGTGCGTCAATTCATGGTGGATTTCGGAAAATCCTTGAACTTAAAAACCGCAGAAGATGCGATTGGGAACGTATACATCTACAAAGCAGCAACTGCTGGAATGGAAAATCGTCCAACAGTGATTCTTCAAGCGCACTTGGACATGGTGCATCAAAAAAATGCAGATACGACGTTCGATTTTGATCAACAAGGAATTGAGATGTTGGTCGATGGAGATTGGGTACGTGCAAACGGAACAACCTTAGGTGCTGACAACGGGATCGGAGTGGCTGCGATTATGGCGATTTTATCCTCGACAGATATTCCACATCCTGCCATTGAAGCATTTTTTACCATCGATGAAGAAACGGGAATGACTGGAGCCATCAAAATGGATCCAAGTTTTCTAATTGGAACGATTTTATTGAACATCGACACAGAAGATGACGATGAACTTTCCATTGGTTGTGCCGGAGGAATTGACACAAATACCACATACACATACGAACAAGTTCCTGTAGCAGGAGAAACCTTAACTCTTTCCATTCGTGGTTTATTGGGTGGGCATTCCGGAATGGACATCGATAAAGGTCGCGGAAATGCCAATAAATGGATGGCGAGAATCCTTTGGGAAATGAAACAAGTGACGAACATCCAATTGATTTCATTCGATGGTGGAAGTTTGCGCAATGCCATTCCTCGTGAAGCGACAGCCGTTATTTCCAGTGCAGATTTAGCCAAAGTGAACGCAGTTTTCGCTGAAGTATCCGCAACCTTGAAAGAAGAATATAGCAGCATTGAACCGAATTGTCAATTCGAGATGCAAGCAACGACGACTGCGGAACAAGCAATGGCAACGAGCGATTTTACCAAAATCATTTCTTTGCTTTGTTCCGTTCACAATGGCGTATACCGAATGAGTCCAGACATTGTTGGATTGGTGGAAACTTCTTCGAGTTTGGCGCGAATCATCATCAAGGATGGAAGATTTGTTTCACAATCCTTACAACGAAGCAGTGTTGAATCAACAAAACGCGAAGTGTGTATGGTGATGCGTGGTGCCTTCGAAAATGCAGGATGCCATGTTGAACAAACTGGTGACTATCCAGGATGGAAACCTAATCCAAATTCAGGCGTTTTGCGCTTGATGGAAAATCTCTACACAGAAATGTTCCAAGAAACACCAAAAGTAAAAGCGTGTCATGCTGGATTGGAATGTGGAATCCTTGGAAAACAATTACCAGGAGTCGACATGATCTCTTTCGGACCAAACATTCGTGCGGCACACTCTCCAGATGAAAAAGTACAAATCTCCTCCGTACAGAAGTTTTGGAACTATTACCTAGAAACACTTAAACGCATTGCTTGATGCTTCTCAGCGAAGCCTCATCCCAATAAAATCCTTATTTTTAGCACATGAATTTTCAATTAAATACGATCGAAGAAGCCATAATCGAAATCCAACAAGGACGTGTTGTCATTGTTGTTGACGACGAGGGACGTGAAAACGAAGGCGACTTCTTAACAGCAGCGAGAAACGCAACACCGGAAGTCATCAATTTCATGGCGACTCACGGACGCGGACTCATCTGTGCTCCTATCAGTGAAGAACGTTGTGATGCTTTAGGATTAGAAATGATGGTGCAAAGCAATTCAGCTGCCTACGAAACACCATTTACGGTGAGCATCGATTTAATTGGACACGGATGTACAACTGGAATTTCAGCGAGTGATCGTTCTAAAACGATTTTAGCCTTGATTGACCCAACAATCCGTCCCGAAGAATTAGGTAAACCAGGACACATTTTTCCATTAAGAGCTCGTAAAGGCGGTGTTTTGCGTCGTGCAGGACACACGGAAGCGGCAGTTGATTTATCCCGTTTGGCTGGATTCGAAGAAGCTGGTGTGATCGTTGAAATCCTGAACGAAGATGGAACAATGGCGCGTGTTCCAAGTTTAATTGAAATCGCGAAAAAATTCGACTTAAAAATCGTTTCCATTGAAGATTTAATCAAATACCGTGTCGAACACGAGTCCTTGATTGAAGAACAAGTTTCCGTTCACATGCCTACGGAATTCGGTGATTTCCAATTACGCGCATTCAAAGACACGAGCAACGACCAAGATCATTTAGTATTAACAAAAGGAACTTGGACGAAAGATGAACCTGTATTGGTTCGTGTCCACTCCTCTTGTTTGACCGGTGACATTTTTGGTTCTTGCCGATGTGACTGTGGACCACAATTACACAAAGCGATGGAAGTCATCGAGAAAGAAGGAAAAGGAGCGATTGTCTATATGAATCAAGAAGGAAGAGGAATCGGACTTTTGAATAAATTGAAAGCCTACAAATTGCAAGAGGAAGGATTAGATACCTACGAAGCAAACGAGAAACTTGGATTCAAAGCCGATGAAAGAGATTACGGAATTGGTGCGCAAATCATTCGTTCCATCGGAATTTCTAAAATGCGCTTGATGTCCAACAATCCGAAGAAACGTACCGGTTTAATTGGCTACGGATTAGAAATTGTGGAAAATGTACCGTTAGAAGTAGCCAGCAATGTCCACAATCAACATTACTTGGAGACGAAGCGCGATAAAATGGGCCACAACCTAAAATTAGACTAAATGTTAAAGGCAACAGGCATACAAAAATCGTACGGAGACCTTTCCATTCTGAAAGGCGTCGACTTAACTGTTGCTTCTGGCGAAGTGATTTCCATCGTAGGTTCGTCCGGCGCTGGAAAAACGACTTTGCTACAAATACTCGGTACATTAGATCGTCCGGACGCTGGTGAATTACTTATTGATGGCGTTAATCCGTTCACCCTTTCATCCAAAGGACTAGCGGATTTCCGGAATACCTCCATTGGATTCATTTTTCAATTTCATCAATTGTTACCTGAATTTACTGCATTAGAAAATGCCATGTTGCCGGCGTTAATTGGCGGAAAAAGCAAAAAAGAAGCGGAAGAACGCGCACAGCACTTGTTTCAAAAATTGAACATTGGACACCGCACCACGCACAAACCATCCGAATTATCCGGTGGAGAACAGCAACGTGTCGCGGTTTGTCGTTCCTTAATGAATCAACCTGCGGTGATCTTTGCGGATGAACCATCCGGAAACTTGGACACCAAAAACGCACAGGAATTGCATGAGTTGTTTTTTCAATTACGCGAGGAATTCAAGCAAACCTTCGTGATTGTCACGCACAATGAATCCTTCGCACAAATGGCTGATCGTTCACTCGTGATGCGTGACGGAAACTTCATCTAAACGTTGTGAGTCCAGCTGAACTGCACGAATTTCTCGATTTCAAAGCGGCTCATTACGAGCATCCACGTTTTTTGGAAGAAGATCCCATTCAACTCCCCCACCGATTTACACGGAAAGAAGACATTGAAATCGTCGCTTTCATCGTTTCGATGATTGCTTGGGGCAACCGAAAAAGCATTGTCAAAAGTGGCGAACGTATTTTGACGATCATGGGAAATTCACCGTATGATTACATCATGTCCTACAAAGGTGAAATTCCAAGCAACTTTGTCCACAGAACCTTCAACAACGAAGACCTTGGCGGATTCTTCTCCTGTTTGAATCACGTTTACACGCAGCACGGTGGACTAGAATCCGCATTCTCCAAACAAGTTCCTGACGACACCTTAAAGGAACGCATTTGTGCTTTTCGAGCACGTTTTTTCCAAGGAGAACACTTGTCACGCACACAAAAGCATGTTTCGAATCCAGCTTCCGGTTCCGCGTCCAAACGACTGATTATGTTTTTACGTTGGATGGTTCGTTCAGCCGACAAAGGCGTCGATTTCGGACTTTGGAAGAGCATTTCGTCCTCCGAACTCATGATTCCCTTGGATGTCCACACAGGCAATGTCGCACGCAAACTCGGACTCCTCACCCGCTCACAAAACGATTGGAAAACGAACGAAGAACTGATTGAACTTTTTAGAAGCTACGACGAGCAAGATCCTGCAAAATACGATTTCGCTTTATTTGGTTTGGGCGCGTATGAAGGGTTTTAACGAAACTCCGGAAAGGGAATCAATTCCATCGCATTTGTGTAATCGGATCCTTCTAGTGGGTAAAGTATTAACCTATTATCATTGGTGAATTCAAACTCAAACGCTCGTTTTTCATTTGGAAAATTGAGTGTGACGTAGTGTTTATCATGGTCAAAGGTCAATTTTCCACTACTACCTTTACCTAGCGCTAATTTTTGAAGATTAGTGAGTAGGCAGTTTCCGGATTGATAAAAAACATAGATGTCTTGCTGAAGGGTTTGCTTCATCAGTACAGCACCATCGGGCGAAATGATTTTTTCCACCATCCAAACCTTGCTGTTTCCATCTGTAAATCCCTGTGTGAAATCTACTTTGTCCGTGCGGACGCTTCCCGTGCACGCACTGAGCAGCGAAACCAAAAGGAAATTAATAAAGTAATTTTTCGTCATGTAGGATTTTGTTCACTTCGATGGAAACCGAATCCACCAATTCTGGCTTCACTTTTCCTTTACAGTTGTACGAATATAGTTCTTCGCAACGATTGAATTCGTATTTACCCTCTTTCCATTTAAACAAACAGTGGTACGCTTCGTTGTATTCATCCAAGCGAAAACGAATCACTAAATCATCGTATGTAGAAGGTCCATTTTTACGACGTTCAATCACATTTCCTTTTATCGTATTTGTTAAAACTAATTGTCCTTTCTCACGTTCAAAAATGAGAATACGTCTGGACTTAAAGTTCTCCGGATCATTCGGATACGCAGCTCCATTGACCAGCAATAAAAACGCATTTCGTAAGGAAACTCGATCATTCAATTTGAAAAAACGGAAGAATTTTGGTGAACAAGATCCCAATTGTCCGTTGAGAATCGTTGTATCACAAATTTTCAATTCCTTCAATAATTTCAATTCAATCCCATCCGTAAAGGTGTTTTGATTGAAGTCCGTGGAAATGTATTCGATGCGCGAAGTTTCTTTTTTCGGAGTTTCTATCTCTGTTGGATTCTCAGATTTTTGGTTCATTGTCACCATGATCACCACCACAACGAGCGTCACAAATACAATGAGTAGGCCTTTTTTCGTTTTCAATCGATTCATGCTTCTAAATTACGAATTAAAAATAGCGCTTGACGCAAGAAATGCTTTTTGAAAGGCATCCATGTCCAAACCAGTCTCGACATTGCGTTCAGACATCCACGCCAACAATTGTTCCGTTGCAAGATTTCCCGTGAGCTCGTCTTTCGCCATTGGACAACCGCCGAATCCTTTCACAGCCGTGTCAAATCGACGACATCCAGCTTCATACGCTGCTTCAATCACCACTGCCGCTTTTTCGCGTATTGTATGAAAATGGGCACCAAATTCGACTTTCGGTAATTCCGCTTGTAGAATTGGGAAAAGCGTTCGGATATCCGAAGGATCCGCACAACCAATGGTATCGGAAAGTGCCAATATGTTTACGCCGAAGTCCTTGAACAATCGCTCGGACCAACGCACCACCAAATCCGGATTCCATTCTTCTCCGAATGGATTCCCGAATCCCATGGACAGGTACACGACCAATTCTTTCTTCGACTGTTGTGCAATGGATTGTAATTTCTCGACTTGATGCAAGGAATCCTCGATCGACGTATTCGTATTTCGTTGTTGGAATTGCTCCGAAATGGAAAATGGGTATCCTAAGTATTGAATTTCGTCAAAGGATGCCGCATCGTTTGCTCCGCGTTCGTTTGCAACTATTGCCAATAGTTTTGATGAAGAATTCAGGTTCAATCCCTTCAAGACTTCGGCTGTATCGCGCATTTGCGGAATGGCTTTTGGAGAAACGAAACTCCCAAAGTCAATCGTATCGAATCCACAGTCAAGCAGATGATTGATGTATGCGATTTTTGCTTCGGTTGGAACGAATGCATGCATGCCTTGCATGGCATCACGTGGACATTCAACGATTTTCAATTCAGACATGTTGTGATTTTTTAATCAACGCTTGATTGATTTCTTTAACGAGTCCTGGTCCTTCGTAAATGAAGCCCGAATACAATTGAACCAAGGTAGCTCCAGCATCCAGTTTATCCAGTGCATCTTTTGCTGAGTGAATTCCTCCAACGGCAATCATAGGAATCGTTCCTTTCGATTGTTCGTGAATATAGCGAATGACTTCCGTTGAGCGTACCGTCAATGGTTTTCCTGAAACGCCACCCGCGCCAAAGGCTTCTACTTCTGCACTTGGCGTTTGAAGTCCTTCTCGGCTAATGGTTGTATTGGTTGCAATGAGTCCAGCGATTTTTGTCTCCTGAACGATTTCGATGATTTCATCCAATTGTTCATTCGTTAAATCAGGTGCTATTTTCAGTAAAATGGGTTTAGCTTTCGGTTTCGCCTCGTTTTTCTGTTGCAAGGTCGACAACAATTCCATCAATGGACCTTTTTCCTGCAAGGCGCGCAGGTTTGGTGTATTTGGCGAAGAAACATTTACAACGAAATAGTCTACCTCATCAAATAAGGCTTCAAAACAAATCACGTAATCGTTCAACGCTTCTTCGTTGGGTGTCCATTTGTTCTTTCCAATGTTACCACCGATGATTAACTTCCTGTTTTTTCTCGCCTTTAAGTGATTTAGCGCTGCTTGAACGCCATCGTTATTGAATCCCATACGATTCAAAATGGCTTCGTCTTTTTTCAAGCGAAACAAACGCGGCAAGTCGTTTCCAGGTTGAGCAAGCGGGGTAACCGTTCCTATTTCGATGAATCCAAAGCCGCAACTTTCCATTTCATCGAAGAATTTGGCGTTTTTATCGAAACCAGCTGCTAATCCTACTGGATTTGGGAATTTCAACCCGATAAATTCGCGTTCTAAGGCCGGATCTTCCAGATGGTAGATGGAACGGAAAATCCACCAACTTGGCGGGAATTTCACCATTAACTTTAGGAGTCCAACAACAAAATAATGGACTTTTTCCGCATCAAAACGGAATAAAATAGAACGAAACAATTGGTACATATACAAATGTAAAAACTAATTTCTACATCACAGGGAAAGTACCATAGTTTAGAACCAAATCAATGCCGTAAATACACCTCCTAGGACATAAATCCAAGGATTCATGATCCATTTTTGATACTTCACTCCACCATGGATGGATTCAAAATCCATACGTTGTCGAATTTGTTCGGAGCTAGGCTCTTCCCTGTCCAGTAGAAATTTTATCATGTTCATTCTTTTTTATAAAACAATTCTTTCAATTTCAATAACGCACGAAACGTTTTCACTTTCGCGTTGTTTTCTGAAAGTCCTACAATTTCACCAATTTCACGGAAAGAACGTTTTTCAAAAAAACGCATTTCGATTAATTGCAATTGAGCTTCCTTTAGTTTTCCTAAAGCCACTAATAAATTTGCACGGTTTTCTTCGCTGCTATCATCTGTGAAATCATCCATCACTTGTTTCAAGGTAACAGAATCAATGCTCACGGTACGTTGCGCTTTTTTATCGCGGAAAGATTGATACAATTCGCTTTTCGCGATGCGAAATAACCAAGAAGAAAAAGGGACTCCCCTATTTTCATATTTTTGGATACTTCCCATTGCTTTGATGAACACACAAGATGTGATGTCATAAGCGCTTTCGATTTCATCCACGCGTTTGAACACATACCGAAAAATTGCTTCGTGGTAGCGTTCGTACAAAGGAGCAAAATAACGCGGGTGTTCTTTCGCACGTTCAACGAGTTTCATTTCCTCATCCAGACGAAATGCACTCTGATGGTAAGCCAAGTTGACAGCCATAAGATTTGGTTTTAGTTCTAGTTTGATTTTTTTGGAGATCGCGAGGCTTGCAGTCCTCACTTAAAGGGATAACGCTTGAATTTTAAAAACGTATCAGTTTTTTTGAAAAAAAATTCAAAATAATTTGAAATTAAATGGAAATCCTAAGCTGGATAAGCAAATCAGACTTTCGATTTCCGGTGATTTGTTCCGCTCCAGAGCTGATTGAACTGCGATTTTCGTATAAAAACACCCCATATTTGATCCAAAGATCACAGGAACGCCAAAAACTGTAACGCAACAACACGTACGCGCGACTTCCTTGGTAATAATACGCCGGAACAGCAAATACATACAAGGCATTGCTTTCAAAGGTGTAAATGCGTGTATCGTAACTATCCGTATCAAATAAAGCAAAACGCAGGGACACATCAAAAGGACTACTTTTCGGTTTAAAAATCAAGTCCTGAGAAAAGAGCATTCCTTTTTCCGGTTTATTGCTGGCGCGATGAATGGTCACGTATTCTAAGCGTGTTTTAAGGGAAATAAATTCATTGAGCACACAGGACATGTTTAAGCGGTAATTGCGCTGCAGCACATCTTCGATTTCCGTAACGGTCCCGTCGGAATCACGGCTGTTTTTTTGTCGCAACTGTTGACGAAAACGTCCATAAATCTCAAAGGTCTTCGAGGGACGATAAATCGGCTGAATGAGGATTTCATGTCCGTAAGACAGCGCGTCTACTCCATATTTCATCCATGGGAATTTAAACAAATCCGCGTAGGCATTGATCGACCAAGCAGAAGCGATTTTCCATTTGAAAGCCGCGTAGGTTCCTTCTTCATTTTGCGTATTGCTTCCCTCCGAAAATCCAGCATTGTACAAGGTTTGATAGTCCTTTTGATACTTTCGATAAAGTAGTCCAAAACTGAAGCGTGGATCCAGGGACATCATTGCGCCATGCACCATTGCCCAGCCATTTTGCGCTGCGACATCAGGACGAAGGACTTTCGAAATTTCTCCAAATACATTGACATTTCTAAAAACATAACTGTAATCTGAACTGATGGATGAAAAGGAAGTCCCACGAAAATCGAATTGATTGTAATATTGAATAGGTTTATTGAACGGTTTGTCATAACCCTGATAGATGTAGGCTGCTCCCCAACGTAAGGCGCCATTGACGAAACGAAGATTTGCTCCAGCGATGCGTTCAATAATGCCATTCCTTTTAGCGATTTCACTCGTGGTACGATGCAATCCGGTCAAATCGATGGTGGAAACGAATTCCAAATCGTCGTAGGTCGAATCGGACAGAGAAACGGCGTCCATTTTTTTATTGGACGCAAACAGCAGCATGGACCAATTTCCGTAGCCAAAGTCCGCTGCGGCACCACGTAAAAAACGAGATTCATCCACAGAGGTATACGCTCGAATTGGAATCGCCGTGCGCTTCATGGTGGTTAAATCGGAAGTCTTTCCAAACGCATAACTCGACCATAAATTGAGTCCTTGTCCGACTTGAATCTGGTAATCCCCAATCACAGCTGACTTCAAGTACTTGCCTCCTTTGAAAAAAGCATGTGCGGAATAAAAATCAAAGCCTTGTTTCTGATTTCCACGAAAGAACTGCTCACCCGCATCCTTTTCCGTTGTGAGTCCAACCGAAATATTGGTCTTGTACGTGTAACGAAAACGCGAATAATAACGGTCGCCATTTCCGTAGTAATATTTATTCGAAGCTTGTCGAACAGAATCACTAACATCAGCGTAGCCTGCTTTCGCTTCCATCATCGGTTGATAGCGCAGGTACTCTTCAAACTTGCCTTGTTTCATCGCTTCTTTCCAGGTAATGTGCAATTGATCGAGGCGATCATCCACCCGGATGAACGGTAGCACCAGCTGAATGGTTTGCGGGTCCCAAAAAGACAAGCTTTGTAGCTCGTATATAGAAATAAACTTTCCGAAGGCTTTTCGGTGAAGCAATAAGTCATTGATTTGAACGCCCGTCAATAAGTACAATTCCTCCAACTCCTCACCATTGGTTGCGTTCAGATTGATGGGATGATCGAAGTAATAGTTTAATTGTTCAATGACATTGGTTAAGTCCATGTTTTCGGACTGCAATTGTTCGGATATAAACTCCATGCGTTGCTGAATGATTTCACCTCGATCCTGCGCAAAAACATTCGCGAAAGAAAGTAGAAAAAAACAGCCACAAAGGATTCTCATCTTATTTCATGTCAAATTGAAAAGAAACATGTGGTGACCAACCTAGTAGCTGATGGTAAGCTGTTCCTAGATCCAACTGAAACTGATCTTTAAATCTTCCCCCAACACCAAAAGAGAAGGACAAGGGCGCCGTTGAGATCCCTCCTCGAAAATACCATTTTGCTGTTGGATTGTATTCAGCCGCACATTTGACTTGCAAGGGAGAAATGACATTTTTTTCGATTTCCGCCAGCATGATTAATTGATCTGATATGCGGTAGTTGAGTCCAATACGCAGGGCACTTGGCAAACGCTCATTCAGATTCGGAGACACTTTAGATCTCACAACATTCAAGGCACTGAATCCAAAGTGAATGCGCTCATTAAATTTAACTAATAGTCCAAGATCCGCACTTAAGGAAGAAGAAGTTCCATAATTTTCATTTAGTCGAATGAAGTGATGATTTAATTTTACTCCGGCGCTCACTTTTTCTGACAGTGCCATGGAAACGCCCATTCCCGTTTTCACCGTACGGTATTGTTGATAGCCATACAATTGACTTCCTGCGGAAAGCACCACCTTTTTCAGTGGAAGCGCATAAACGACACCTTGGGACTGTAATTCTTTCAATCCAAAGCGATTATGATAGGAAACACCGATGGATTGATTTTTGAGTCCGACGAGTGCCGCTGGATTATTCAACTGTGCCCAGACATCCTGCAAAGTGACACTCGCATTCGCTAAGGACAAGGAACGTGCACTGTTGGAAAAAGTCGTTTGACTCATTGCTTTTACGTGCACAAGCAAATAGAAAAAAATAAATACGTGTTTCACCATCTATGAATTGAAGCAACTAAAATACATTTTTCGTTTGTAACTAGTCATAAGTTGTCGATTCTAATCGTTTAGCCGAAGTTCAATTCAAACTTCTGTCGTATATTTGAAAAAAGAAAATTTAGACAGATATGTCCAATTTACACTACCCATTTGAACCCGTTGCTCATGAAGATTGGGTCCTCCAAATTCACAAAGAATTGCGTGGTCAAACGGAACAAATAGAATTTACGGACGCCATTGAAGACTTGGCGTTAAACATTACGGACATTCCTAAAAACACCATAACTATTTCGTATCCAAAAGAATCGAATCAAGTAATGAGCGTTCATTTTGAGCGAATATTGGATGAAAAGGAAAGCAATCGACGCATTTTATTGGCGTTGATGCAGGGAGCAAATGCCTTACTTATTCACGGTAAAAAAGATGGTATTGATTGGAAAATCGTTTTGGATCAAGTGGGATTGGCATATATCCGAACGGAGATTCTCGTGCAAAACGAGGTACAGGTGAGTGAAATAAAGGGTCAATTGTCCAGTGAAGCATTCGGACAACTGATTTTACTTTCCGATGAAATCAATCAACAAGAAAGCTTCGTTTGTAACGCTTACTTTAATGGATTTGAATTGCAACAATTAGGTGCAAACGCGCAGCAAGAATTGAGTCTTATTGCAACGGCATATCACCAGTATTTGTCTGAAGGGAATCGATCGGAAGTTGTCTTCAGTGTAGGTGTCGGTTCACAGTATTTTGTTCAAATGGCCAAAATTCGCGCACTTCATTATTTGATTCAAAAGATTGGCGCATTGCACGGAATCACTCATCCAGCTTATCGCGTGCAAGCGCATATCGGATGGATGAATAAATCGTTAAAGGATCCATACACGAATTTACTACGTCAAACCACAGAAGCAATGTCCGCATTCGCTGGCGGTGTTCAAGGACTTGTGATTCACCCCTGGGATGAATTTGCGAGAGAAGGAAAAGAGGATTTTACTTTGCGCATGTCGTTGAATGTGTACAATTTACTGAACGACGAAGCTCATTTTGATTGGGTTCAAGATCCAATGAAAGGGAGTCGCATTGTGGAAGCATTGACAATTCAACTCATTGAAAAAACGTGGAGTCGCATTCAATCCTTATCTGAATTAGACCGAAATGAGATGATTGAAACCGTTCTTGTGGACATTGATCAAACTAGAGTGAAACGCGAAGATGCGTGGTTGAATGGTCAAGAGCAGCTCATTGGTGTGCACACCTATATGAACAGTGATGCAAGCAAAGCAAAATCATGGGGCGCTGTTCCAAGTTAT
>JBAWZN010000028.1:0-16729 GCA_037143015.1 Flavobacteriia bacterium | reverse complement strand
AGTCCCGTCCAGACCGCAAACGCTTCGTTAAAGACACGTCCTATATGGCTGTAGGAAATAGAGACCCTCGAGATGTATCAACTATCTTGAGGGTTTTGTTTTTTATAGACTTTTTGAATTTTGAACAATAAATAACCGTTACCATTTCCAATTTTTCCATTCTACCATAAAGACGCCCATGAAATTCCTGCTCCTCCTTCTCCTCATTTTTCCAGTTTTCGTCAATGCCGCGATTTGTCAAACGACTGGATCTCCGTTCCGTGTCATCGACGCCTACATGCGGAATTGTCCGGCAGCATCGGAGCGCAGCATTGCGGATATCGCGTATTACATCAATCGTTCTGCGCGCACGGACCTCGAAAAAGCACGCGCTGTGTATGTTTGGATGACCGACAACGTCTTCTACAATGATGCAGGATACAACGCTGGCATTTATGGTGATAACTCAGCTGAAGGTGTATTGAGAACGCGTTTGGCAGTTTGCGCGGGATTTGCAAATCTGTTCACAGAAATCGCTGTCAAAACTGGAATCGAAGCCGTTACAATAAGCGGTTACGCCAAAGGGATTAATTACTCCGAAGGAGATCAATTCGATGGGACGAATCACGCTTGGAATGCTGTTAAAATTGATGGTGCTTGGAAAATCTACGATGCTACTTGGGGACAAGGGGGTGGATCAGTAGATAGTCGAGGACGAATGAAATCGGTGAATAAATTTGATGAGCAATGGTTCAACGTAGAACCAAAACAATCCGTGTTCACCCATCTAGCTGAAATCCCCTATCAGAACTTTTTGCCGCAAAACATCAGTTTAGTAGAATTCGAACGCCTACCCAATTACCAACCAAAAGTCCTCCAATATGGATTCATTACGGCAGATGAACTATTAGCGCATGTGAAAACGAAAAAAACCTTCAATCTACCGGTGGCAAATGCGATACCACTTTATTTTCAGATTGTTACTGCGCCAAAAACGCGCATTTTAAAACAAAAAGAACGTGTGACATTTGAAATCAAATCCACTGAAGACTTGAAATTTCATTTAATCGATGAATTTGAAGAATGGATTCCGCTTGAGAAAAAAGAAAATTCTTATGTGCTGAACTTCATTCCTCACAACCTCGGAGAAATCAGCTTAGTTGTTGAATTGCCAGATGGAAATTATTCGGTGTTGGTGTATGAGGTGCGGTGAGGGTGATTGTGATTGTGATTGTGAAGTCATATTATCCTTAATTTTACCCACACAAAAACCATCTGTATGGAGAAGTATTTCTATAAGTTAGTAGACAACATTGATTTTGTCTGGAAAATAACTATCCACGTTCAAGATCCATACAAAAAGGGTGAAATGGACTTCGGTCATTATGTTAGTAACCAGCGTGTTTTTAATCCCTATCTTTTTGAGAACCTAGCGGATTTTCAAGACAGCGCATTCTTAAACGATTACAAGGAAATTGAAGCAGATGTGGTGAATGAGGAGAACTGCTATTTTGATCGCAGCATCGGACTTTTACATACGGATGAATATTGGACGAATCTACACGCGCACCGAAACGTGCCTTGTTTGGGTAAGATCACTCCGATTGTTTTTAGTAGCACTGCGGAACAGACGAATGTCCTCTCAAACAGTGAGCGTGAGCAATACTTGAAACTGATGGCGTGCGGACCAGAAGTGGGACAAGCGATTTACCATACCGCATACGACTATTTTCGTTCCTTGTGGGAATTTGACCCGCATTTTTCTGAAACGAATTTGGATACACTTGAGTTGTTTCTTCCGACTTTGGAATTACAAGCGATTTATTTGAGAAGTGATCAACAGAACGAGAAACAGAAAGAGAGCGGGGATACGGCTTGTGTGGTTTTTCGTCCTTCGTGGGATCCGGAACATGGCTTGGCTATTCTGATCAATCTTGATTCGAAAGAAGTGACATTATACGAGGATTAGGTTCTTCCTATTGCATTTATAAAAATTCAAGGGCATTTTTTCCTTCCCAGCTTCCTGAAAACTTGTAGGGAACGAATCGGGCGAACATTTCTTCCTTGTACCAATTCAGTTGTCGGGTCATGGTAACCACTTCTCGGTGTTTGACATTTTGATAGGCGTAGTCCATCATTTCTTTTTGTGTTTTCCAAATACTGATGGTCGCCTGCTGAATCAATGGCCACTCACCAACACCAATGGATAATACGAGTCCATCGTAGCCTTCTAAACTTTGACTAACGGAACCGACCCTACTCCAAAAGGACCACAATTTTCGAAAACGAATACGGGCACGTGTTAGCACAACAATCGGTTTATCTGGGTCCAGCTGTGCCACTTTCTGAAATGGTTGGATTCCGTCCCATAATCCATGTGCTTCTGCTGAATGAAGAAACGCAGTAAAATGCTCGCTGCTTCGGTTTATGTACTCATTGAAAAAAGGATGGGATTGAAAAAATACATCGGCATGACTTTCCGTTTCCCACACACAAAAGAGGACGTAGGTTCCAAAATTCGGAACAGCACTAAACCCATTTTTAGCTCCAGAGCCCAAAATTTTGAAAAAAGTGAGTCCTTCCACATTTTGTAACTGGCTTTTGCCCAGTTGCATTTGACTAAACGCCCACCATCTGTTTGAAAAAGAATCCACCTTAAAAAAGGTACTTGTCGTAATTTGACTCACGGAATTTGGTTTGAATGAGGTTAATGAACTACACTTTTCACTCGCGCTAAATCGATTTTTTCTTGGATCCCGATTTATTCATCAAGCAGTTGGAAAATTAGTCATTTATTCTTGGATGCTTTCGCTGTTTGAAAAGATCATGAGGTGTTTTTTCACTTTTTTCCTATTCACGGACACGTTCAATCATGAAAGATTGAAAAATGGAAGGACCCTTTTTCGTAAAAAACATGGATTTTGTCTTTTCCCGAGTCCAAAACACTAGTTCACTTCAAATTGTATCCTTAACTTCGCGCCTTGAAAACAAAAATACTGAATCGTTCAACGTTTCAGTTCGATACTTTTGACCTATGAAGCGCATCAACGAATACAAGAAATTATTTCAAATTGAAAGTCAAATCGATTTGGCAGAGCTGAAACAAACTTACCGTAAGTTGGTGAAGCAATGGCATCCGGATAAGTTTCAAGATGGAGATCCATTGAAAGAAGAAGCGTCGATTATGGGTCGACAAGTAACCGATGGCTATCATTTTTTGGTTAGCATCGCGCCAGAAACGAAAGAAGCAAATTTAGCAGAGTATACGGCAACCATCAACGAATGCATGATTGCTGACTACAAACACAAAGGACTTTTATTGGAAATTACCTTCACGGATGGATCCACATACGAGTACTTCGGCGTCAACGCGAATGTGTACAAAAAACTCATCAACTCGGATAAACAAGTGCGCTTTGCTAAACGTTTTATCTACGAAAGTTTCTTGTATCGTAAATCGAAGAAGGCTACTGAGGAGTAGTGACTAGTGACTAGTGCTCAGTGAACAGTGCCGAGTCTACTTCGACGAATTTCGCTCTGTTTCTCTCCGCCGCGGCGGATCGTTCTCAATTTCGCTCTGTTTCTCGATCTAATTTGAAATAAACCGCAGTCCTTTGGATTCAATAATCATTTTCATTTGACGTTTCCGTTGAATAAAATGATAGATAGCGATGCTTGATGGAATAATATATGCTACACCGAAAATCAATCCGGCAGGAGAATAATAATAATAATATGGATTAGCGTTAATATATGCTAGTTTATTCAAATTATTAACGATTAAAGCAATACCACCAGAGATTCCGGCCAAACTTAAATAAGAACCTGTTGCAACGGATCTAGATAAACGATTTTGCTCCTGCGGAGTAATTCGATCATAAATACAACGTTTGCTGATGTAGTTCACATCGCGAGAAGGAAAAGTCAATACGACTCCTTCCGCTGTGCGAATGTATAGGGTGGAGTCCATGATAAACACCGGGTGTTTCACGTTTTCATAAAGGGAATCATTTACGACCACATAAGGTTTGATTGTCCAATCGAATTGGGAAAAAGCGAACCCACTAATGGATAAACTTAATACGAATAAAAGTGTTTTCATCTGTTGAATGGGTGTTTAGATGGAGTTGTTTAGGTTTTGTGTTATTTTTTTTATATTCCTTCGTTTGGTGATGTCGGACATGATAAAAATCCCTAGTCCCGTCGGATAAATCGTGATGATTCCCCAAAAATACCCCTTTACCGAAGTGGATCCAATTTGTTGCAATTTATCATATGTCATCCACCGCACATCATTTTTATTGCTGAATCCTTCAATTTTTGAAATGGGTTCAGCATACACTTTCTTGTTGAACCGATTGATGTAATAACACATGGAATCACAAATAACAATTGGCTTGGAAACGGCATAACGCATGCCATTTTTATAGATTATAAATGGTGCATTAACCAATTGTGAATCTTGAGCAACTTGTCCGAAGGAAGAAAACTGAATGAAGAAGAATAAGAGTAGGATTGTTTTTTTCATGTGATCAAATTTAAGATGAAACAAAGCTACCTTCAATATTCACCGAATCAAAACTGAATTTCACTTGTTACGGAAGTACAGTTGTGAAATTCGCAAACAGCACACTGAGCACTAATCCAACATTGATTCTCGTACATGTACATTAAATGACTAATATTGAAGCGTAAAAATCCGAAAAGCCCAAATAAGTGAACGAAATAACCGCATATATCCACCATCACCCACTCCGCATCATTGCGGGAATCGTGTGTGTCTTTGCGGTGTTAATCACCTTGTTTTTCCTGCAGAAAAAGGGACCGAAAAAATGGCTCATTTTAACAGCCCTCCTCTTTTTCATTCCTTTTGCCTTTCGCATTGTACGCATGACACCTGTCAAGAAAATTCACTTTTTCGCGAGTTCTGAGGACTACGAGAACGTCGAGGAATCCTCCTTCGAAAAGAATGGCATTCGTACCTTCGGCTTGGACATCTCCCATCACCAAGGATACATCGAATGGGATTCCGTAGCGACCTCCAAACATCCGATTCAATTTATCTTTATTCGCGCCACAGATGGATCACGGATTCTTGATCACGAATTTCACCGCAATTGGGAGGAAAGCGAAGGGAAACACTTTATCCGAGGAGTCTATCATTTCTATCGTCCGAATCAATCTTCCACCGATCAATTTAACTTTTTCAAAAGCCATGTTTATTTGCGTAAAGGAGATCTGCCACCTGTTTTGGACTTGGAACGAAACAGTTTGTTTGGACGAGAAAACTTACTTCGCGGGGTAAAAAATTGGTTGGCATTAGCGGAAAAGCATTACGGTGTCAAACCGATTATTTACGCCAACAGAGATTTTTACCTGCGCTATTTCAATACCAAGGATTTCAAACCCTATCACTTTTGGATTGCCGCCTATTCTGGTCGACACCGAATTTCGGGTCTTCCCTGGTCCTTTCACCAATTTACAGAGTTCATCTATGTCAAAGGTATCGAAGGAAATGTCGATGGAGATCATTTCAACGGCAATCGAAAAGACTTGGAGAAGTTAACCATACATTGATTCCAAGTTTTATTCTTGTTTAAATAAACAAGAAGCGAATCCATGAAACTCAGAGTCCTTTGGGATGTGGATACAACTTTAGTTTCGCTTTAAAACTACTTGATCTCCTTTCATCTCTATGACTTTCGTATTTATTCTCCTATATTTACTTCATGATGTTACGTCTATGTTACGTTGTATTTCCATTGCTCATGCTTCCACTCTTTTCGCGGGCGCAACCCGTGGCTATGGGAAGAAAATCCTGGTCGATTTACAGTAGTGCAGGTGTAAGTTTAGGTATGAAGAAGTCGGGAAGCGATGTTCAATTCGGTTTGACAAAATCCCTCGATAGTTGGTCTGTTTTTGGAGAACTTCATTTGAACTCCTATCCGAACTCCAGTGCTTTTCGTTTGTCCGCGATGATGGGACGCGACCTCTATCGTTTGCGCTATTTGAAACGTAAGCCGTATTATTTATTCGCCTACGGTGGAATAGGAATTACCCATTTAAGCAATCCCATTTTCTTCGATTCCTTTCTATTAAAAGGAGATGATATGTTCCATCTTTCCCTCGGAATTCAACCCCGATTCATGTTTACGAAATCCTTTGGCATGATGGCGGACATTCAGTTCAACCAAAACTTGTTGATCGATTACAAACTCAAACGGTCCCTCAATGCAAACCTTGGATTCATTTTAAAAATCCAATAATTCATTTTGGAAGGTCTTCTTGACCTTATTTTTTCAGAAAATAATCTTGGAAATAGGCGTCCGAAAAAATCGGGTAATTCAAATACAACGCATGATCTGCTAATCGTTGCCAAAGTTCATCGCGTTCGGTGGGGACTTGACTAAGTTCGTGTTGAAAGAGGTAGATGAATTCGTCAAAACTTTCTCAGGAGGAACGTAAGAAAGGCTTAGATAAATTAACCTCCATCAAAAATGATTGCCGAAATGCTTTGAAGTATTTAAAACAGGAGGAAAAGGAAAAATTTAATCAGATGATCTCCGAAGCCGAACGTGAAGTGGCGAAAGGCAACTGTAACTAAAGATTACTTTTCAGACAATACTTGTTCCATCGTTTTCAAAAATGTCTCGGGTTCCTGCGCTCCACTTACCGCATATTTTCGATCAAAGACAAAAAAGGGTACGCCTCTGACACCAAACTGTTGTGCAAGTTCGAGATCCGCTTCTAGTTCAGTCGAGTGGTGTGCGCCGAGTATTTTTACATCCAACGCAGTGGCGTTCATTCCTACTTCTGTTGCCAAATCAACGAGGATATTCACATCATCCGTATTTTTTCCCTCCACAAAATACGCTTCAAATAAACGTTCTTCCATTTCATGCTGGAATCCTTGTACGCGCGCCTCGTGTAGCAATTGGTGTGCTTTCGTGGTATTTGCGAGCACGACCTGATCAAAATGGTAATCGAGTCCGATAGCCTGTCCTGATTTTGTGATTTGGGACATCATTTGTTGCGCTTGTTCTTCTGGAAATCCCTTGATTTCAGCTAAGTATTGAAAGATCGATACGTTGGGATCTGTTTTTAATTCTGGATTCAAAAGAAACGTTTTCCATTCAATTTGAACATCCTCTTTTCCACTAAATTGGGCAAGTGCGATATCAAACTTGCGTTTACCCATGTAACAATATGGACAAGCAACATCACTCCAGATTTCTATTTTCATGTGATCTTTATTTTGGTCGAAAGATATTATTGATTCCTTTCTCGCGTTGATTTGCCACGAATTTACGGAAAAGTAGCGCCATGCTTTCAACATTTATGCGCAAATCTTGTTTTACTAAAAACTACACACCATGGGACTTGTGCGCATTGATCGACCGCAAATTGAACAGATGGGAAAAATCCATCGCTTAAACCTGATCAATAGCTGCACGGGATATAAATCTGCGAATTTAATTGGAACGATTTCAAATTCTGGCAAAACCAATGTCGCTGTTTTCTCCACTGTTACGCACCTTGGAAGCGATCCAGCGTTGATCGGATTCATTATTCGTCCGAACTTTACCTCGAGAAATACCTATTCGAATATCAAGGAATACGGATACTTCTCCATCAACCACATATACAGCGACATCATTGAGGAAGCGCATCAGTCCTCCGCAAATTATTCAGCTGATGAAAGTGAATTTGAACATACCAAGTTGGAACCCATCTACCACGGAGGTTGTCCCGTTCCATTTGTCAAAGGAAGTCCCGTTAAACTGCTTTGTAAATTCGTGAATGAATACCTGATCAAAGAAAATGGATGCATGCACATCATCGCTTCCATTGAAGCAATCTTCTACGAAGAAGAACTCCTCGACAGCGAGAACCATTTGCAATTGGAAAAAGGAAAGGTAGTCGCCATTTCTGGACTAAAAGCCTATTCCCTACCACATCTTCTGAATGAATTTCCGAAAGCTATCGTTCCGAAAACGAAATAACTCACTTCACTTCTACACCGAATTCTCTGAATCGCGCGAGCAACATGTCTAATTCGTAGGTGCGGTAAATGTATAATTCTGCGACCATGTAATTGGGGTGATCCACCACTATGCGCTGACTTCTGTGTAACAAGCGAGCACGTACATAGGACATCGCCCAATCAGTAAACTTAATGCGGATGTATTCTGGTTCACTGTCCTTAAAGCGCGCCACGCCCAAACAATGCTTGAAATAATCTTTTAATCCAACTTTGTGCGCTAAATCTGCATGGTGAAATTGAATCGTTCGCACACTTAAATTCCCTTCCTCACTTTCCAACTGAGCCGGTGCAATGACATAATCTTCAATCATATCGAAGGCAAATATTTTTATGGTACGCTTGAATTGATCTTCGGAGTTATCTTTGTAATCCACAGCGACTAAATAAAAACGTCCATCGTAAAATTTCACTTGAAGCGGCGCAACAATCTGTAATTTAGAACGATACGTCGTATGAATTGGTTTGTACCAAAACTGAATCGCCTCTTGCTCAAAGATGCTTTGAACGATGTCCTTCGCAAGTGTCATCGCCTTCCCTCCATCATCTAAAGCCGAAAATGAAAAGGACAGCACAGATTCCAAAGGTGAACCTGATGCGGAATGTTCTGGATAATGTTCGAGTCCGAGATTTTTTGCCAGTTGATGCAACATGAGGGACTCTACATCTTGTTTTAGCTCCGCCTGAATTCCATCGATCTCCATTAACTGATAGAAATGGCGTTTGGAGATATTGACATGTTTTAAGTTGAGTCCAAGTTCCTCACGGATAAACTGCAAATCTCCTTCCAAGCTACGTCGACTGATTTTCTTTTGCTCCAACAAGGGTAATTGTTCATTCAAATGAGACAATATTTCCAAAAACGTTGCGCGCTTATTCGCTTGTCCTCGCAAGAACTGCAACAATACTTGTACCCTTCGACTTTGTGCGGTAAGTTGAAACATGCTTCGAATGTACGTTTTAATTCCGTAATAAAACTGCGGTGTACTATTTTTTTACGCTTTTGAATCTCGAAACAAAAAAATCAATATTTTTAAGAATCTAAAACTACAACCATGGAACAACAAATACAATTACAAGCGGAAATCGATCAATTAAAGTCACAATTAACAGGAGACTTATTTTCCGACATGGACATTAAGGATTCTATTCACAACTTGGAAATGAAGTTGAATGGTGTGCGTCCGATGGACAGTCACATCGACTGTGTTGGTTGCGGATCTTAACCGTTAATCTTTGATTCTAGAGAATCGCAGAAACTTTAGCATGAAATCCGGAAGCGGTTTCATCGGATCTCTTTTCTCGACATTCAAGAATAAGCCCCATTTCTCGACAATCGGAACTTTAAATACTTCGATCATTTCAATCAATGTTCCATCTGGATCATCGATGTAAACACAATGAACTTTCGTGTTCCCCATGCTCAAGGCGGATAAACTATCGCACGTAAACGGGAATCCTTTTGCCGACATGTCTTTTTCTAATTCGCGCATGCCTTTTACATCGAGGCCTAAATGAACGAATCCATAATCTCCCCAGATGCGTCCTTTGAAGATTTTTTGAGGAACTCGGTCGACAACTTGAACCAATTCAATGTAATTTTTACCCGTTACTTTTCCGAATCCACCGCCGGTTGGCTTAGATTTTGTCAACAAAACTCTACGAAAAGTTTCTGTTCCCTTCGGCAATTCGCTCCAATCAGAAAAAACAGCTGTTTGATCATAAACGACCTCATCAAAACCTAAAATATCTCGGTACAACTTCATGGATTCATCGGCATTCTTCACCCCGATACTCAATCCTAACACACCGCCAGAATGGTGACCTGTGTTCGAATAAAACTCATTATTCTCAACAAATTGAAACAAATTCCCATCAGGGTCATTCATGAAAAATCCCTTACGTTGATCTGGACCAGCTTGAATGGATTTAGTCGGTGCCAAATCCTTAACGAATTCGTGACTAGCTTCAATATTTCGCGATTTCATTTGAACCGCATTGATTCCTAAATCACCCCAAGCAAACGTGTTCAAGTTTCCTTTTCCTTTAAACGAGGTCGCTTCAATCACTTCCATCGCGCAACCACCTTGTAAATTCATGATCATACTTGCACGCTTGGTCATCGTGACACCGTGTGTGTAAACGTCCATCAGTGGAGCTGCCTGAACGGAATCGAAAAAGGGAATATCCATTCCAAACAATTTTCTGTAAAGTGGAAGAATTTTATTCATGTCACTGACAGCTACTCCGATGTGCTGCATGCCATTCACGTTGACGTATGTTGACTTCATGCTGTTCAATCTATTTTATTTCAAACTAAATTCATGTGTTTTTCTCAAAAAAGCAAGTGTTTCTGCTTCCTCTGATCCTTCCTCTAATTCGAGGTTGTATTCCCAATTCGCTCGTGGCGGCATACTCATGAGTATGGACTCTGTTCGACCTCCGGAATAAATCCCGAATTTCGTTCCACGATCGTGTAGTAAGTTGAATTCAACGTACCTACCTCGACGCAAGGCCTGCCAATTCAATTCCTGCTCACTAGCATCGTTTAAAGTAATGGAATCCACTTGGTGCTTATATGCCTTCGGGAAGAGGTGTCCAAGAGCCATGCAATATTGAAAGATTTCATTTTTCGTCAGGCCGCAGGTTTCATCCAAATGATCGAAGAAAATTCCACCAATACCACGCGACTCTTCACGGTGAGGCAAGTAGAAATAACGGTCCGCCCATTCCTTGAATTTCGGATAAAATTCACTAGAAAACTGGTCTGACGTTTCTTTTAATTGCTGATGAAAATCGGCTGCCAATGTTCGGTCCACGTAATGCGGCGTTAAATCGATTCCACCACCGAACCAATAGGATGCTCCATTATCTAATTCAAAATAACGGACATTCATGTGAATAATGGGATGTCTTGGGTGTTTTGGATGCAAAACAATCGAAACTCCCGTCGCAAAAAAGTGTTCACCTTCGAGATTCAACTGCTTTTTCATAGCCACAGAAACAGGTCCATGCACCGCTGAAAATGCCACTCCCGCTTTTTCAAAAATGCGTCCATGACTCATCGTTCGCGTAAATCCACCGCCACCTTCTTCACGTGTCCATGGGTCTTCCATAAACCTTGCTTGACCATCAATTTCCTCTAAGGCTTGACAGATGTGCAACTGTAATCCTCTGTAAGATTCCTCTATTTCTTTACGCGTCATGTTTATTCCGGCTTCGATTCAAATCCTTTAAAATCTAAAATATATCCAGCAGTATTTTGAAAACCATTGCCCACTCCCTGTTGAAGAAGTTGGTAATTACTGATGATTCCTGTTTGCTTATTTGTTTGACTAAGTAACTGACGACCAACCATGAGCGTAACATCGTACCCTAAACAAGCCATTTTTGTCAAATCGGACGTATACACTTTACGGTATTTTTTGTGCAGGGTCATGACGCTCGGCGAATGGTACGAGAAATAACTTGGACTCGCATACGTGAATGCGTACGAATTTTCAAGTGTTCCACTGACTTCTTTCCACTCTAACCATTCTTTTAGTCCATAAATGTGAACATGCTCATTCGATTTATATTTCTCCAATAAGGACAGCACCTTTGCTTTATCGGTACTGAGTGCGATGTATATGATGTCGTCATTCATAAATTCATACTGCTTGTAGTTTTTCCACGTTGCTTCGATGATCTTCGCTTTTGAAACAGAAGATGGGACATTTCGGAAAGCCGTTAAGAACAACTGATCCATCTTCATATCGATTTCCGACTCGCCTTTAATTAAAACAACCGTTTGATTCACAAAGTGATGATGCACACTCAAGGCCAATTGATCCATGAGATTTGCAGAAGAGGGAGAAAGGCAAATCGCATTCGGATTGCCAATCAACTCACTTTCCTTCATCGCAACTGGGAAGGCCACTGTCAATTCATTTTTGCGGGTAAAAGCGCTAACCATTTCGGCTTCTCGCTGTTGTAATGGAGCGAAAATAATATCCATATTGAGCAACTCAGGTTTCGCTAAAATCGCACTTAGATTTTCAGTCGCAGATTCGTAATCGTACACGTGAAAAACGGCGTTTAAGCCCAGATGAGTCAATGAATCCATGGCCAATTTTGCTCCCATATAGTACTCCAAAGCCGCACTGGAAACAAAACGATTAAAGGTTGCAGTGGAATCTAAGTTCAATGGAAGGAAGAGAGCGATTTCAAAGGATTTTCGCGCTGGAAACTGCAACTCATCGGTTCCTTCTTCTACTTTTTTAGGTGGGACAGGACGAATTTGAACGCGTTCAACCTTTTCCTTTTTAACCGGAATCTGCACGGTTTGACCTGGACTCACTCGGCTGGATGAAAGGTGATTCAAGGCTTGAAGCTCAGGCACAGGAACCATGAAACGTTTGGACAAGGTATACAATGATTCTTGCGGCAAAACCACATGAGAAATGACGTCATCCGAAAACGAAATGGTAAACTTAGCACGCGCAACTTCACTTGGTTTTGGGATCTCCTGTTGCATCACCTCGACAGATGTCGAAGTTTCATCCGTCTGAATGCGTGCTACGGCATTGGGAATCGTTAGACGTTGATTTAACTTTAGTCCATTTTTCGTCGTTGGATTGTACTTCATGATCGAATCCATCGATACATCATACAATCTTGAAACGGAATACAAGGTTTCCTTTTGAACCACGGTATGTTTGACCGTTCTGCGTTGAACTGGAATAAAAACCACTTCTCCGGTGGTTAATCCACGTTCGATTCCGGGATTCATATTTAAGATATCCTCAGCCGGACACGCATACATTTGTTGTAATCCGTATAGGTTATTGCCGTCAGCAACGGTATGAACGTAACATTTCTTTCCTTCTCGTTCTGTGATTTGTGCGTATTGTTGTCCATGGACAAGCAAAGCGCTCAACAACAAAAAGAACAACAAGGATTTTTTCATGAAACGAAGATTATTCCCACTCAATTGTTGCAGGTGGCTTGGAACTAATGTCGTAGGTTACGCGGTTAATTCCTTTGACCTGATTGATGATTCTGTTCGATATTTTCGCTAAGAATTCATAAGGTAAATGACACCAATCTGCTGTCATTCCATCTGTAGATGTCACCGCTCTTAAAGCGACTGCATTTTCGTAGGTACGTTCATCACCCATCACACCAACAGATTGAATCGGTAAGAAAATTGCTCCTGCTTGCCAAACATCATCGTATAATCCGTCTTCTTTCAATCCATCGATGAAAATCGCATCGACATCTTGCAAAATGCGCACTTTTTCAGCGCTCACTTCACCTAAAATACGGATACCAAGTCCAGGACCTGGGAACGGATGACGACCAAGAATGCGCTCATCGATTTCTAGTGAACGTCCAATTCGACGCACCTCATCTTTAAACAACAAACGCAAAGGTTCTACGACCTGTAATTTCATGTAATCAGGAAGTCCACCAACATTGTGGTGAGATTTTATCGTTTGTGAGGGTCCACCGGTTGCAGAAACGGACTCAATCACATCTGGGTAGATTGTTCCTTGTCCGAGCCACTTCGCCCCTTCTACTTTCTTCGATTCTTCGTCAAAAACGTCAATAAATACTTTGCCAATCGCTTTGCGTTTCAATTCTGGATCTGTTAATCCGCTTAAAGCTGCATAGAATTGATTCGAAGCATTTACTCCTTTTACGTTTAAGCCCATTCCTTTGTAGGACTCCAATACAGACTCGTATTCGTTCTTGCGAAGAAGTCCGTTGTCTACAAAAATACAATGTAGGTTTGCTCCAATCGCCTTGTGTAAAAGCACTGCTGCAACGGATGAATCTACGCCACCAGAAAGTCCAAGAATCACCTTGTCCGCTCCCAATTGCTCACGCAAACGAGCGGTTGTTTCTTCTACAAAAGAATCTGGTGTCCAATCACATGCGCAATGACAAATATCCACGATGTAATTTTGCAAAAGAATCTTTCCTTCGGTAGAGTGATATACCTCCGGATGAAATTGTATTCCGTAGGTTTCTTCGCCTTCGATATGGTATCCAGCAATTTCTACATCAGCTGTGCTGGCAATGATTTTATAGTTACTTGGGATTTTTTTAATCGTATCTCCGTGGGACATCCACACCTGAGAACCGTTCGTCATGCCTTTTGTTAAGATGTGACTTTCGTCCACATAAGACAAATGAGCGCGTCCGTACTCACGAATACTGGAAGGCAACACTTCGCCGCCAAAATGATGAGAAAGGTATTGCGCACCAAAACAAACACCTAAAAGAGGAAGCTTCCCTTTGATTGCTTCTAGATTTGGTCTTGGAGATGCCTCATCGCGCACCGAAAAAGGACTTCCTGAAAGGATGACACCTTTTACATTTTCTCCGATTTCTGGTATTTTGTTCCATGGATGGATTTCACAATAAACATTTAACTCGCGGATTCTACGCGCAATGAGCTGCGTATATTGGGATCCAAAATCTAAAATTAATATCATTTCATGCATGTGGCAAAGATAAGCATTATTGCTAATTAGCGATGCCCGAAGCTTTGCTCATTTTTGTGCGATAAACCGAAGGAAACAACCTTGTATTATTTTCTTGTGAATTGTTGCAATTCAAGCGACTGAATGTCCTTTGGATTAAGTAGAATTGATTAACTTTGGTGCTTGCATTAAAGAGAAAAAAGATGATTGGAGATATCTTAAAATCCATTTTTGGAGATAAGAACGCGAAAGACAAGAAATTATACTGGCCTTACGTAGAGTTAGCAAATGCTGCTCATGAACACATAAAAACTTTATCAGACGAGCAATTGCGTCAAAAATCGCGTGAATTTCAACACCAAATTCGCGAGGAAAAAGAACGCCTTGAGCATCAGTTGGCGGATTTACGCACCAAAGCAGAAAGTCTTGACACTAGCATCAACGAGAAAGAAGATTTATTCGACCGCATCGATAAATTAGAAAAAGAAGTCGATGCCCAAATCGAAGAAACACTGATTAAAATCCTCCCTGAAGCATTTGCTGTAGTAAAAGAAACGGCATATCGTTGGGCAACAAACGGACAATTGGTGGTTACTGCTGAGGAGTTTGATCGCGAGTTAGCCAAGAAAAAAGACGGAATTACCATTGAAGGAGACAAAGCGATTTGGCACAACGAGTGGACCGCTGCAGGTGGACACATCAAGTGGAACATGGTGCATTACGATGTTCAGTTGATGGGTGGAGCTGTATTGCACAAAGGAAATATTTCGGAGATGCAAACGGGAGAAGGAAAAACATTGGTGGCAACCTTACCGGTTTACTTGAATGCACTAGCAGGAAAAGGAGTACACATTGTTACGGTCAATGATTACTTGGCAAAACGTGACTCCGAATGGATGGGTCCATTGTACCAATTCCACGGATTGAGTGTCGATTGTATCGATAAACACCGTCCGAACTCCAAGGAAAGAAGACAAGCCTACCTTGCAGACATTACCTTCGGAACAAACAACGAATTTGGATTCGATTACTTACGTGACAACATGGCTGGACACGTAGACGATTTGGTACAGCGCAAACATCACTTTGCGATTGTCGATGAGGTCGATTCTGTATTGATTGACGATGCGCGTACGCCATTGATCATCTCTGGACCAACTCCAAAAGGTGACGAACACGAATTTCACGAATTGAAACCCCGCATTGAACGCGTGGTGGAAGCTCAAAAACAATATGTGCAACAATGCTTGGCTGAAGCGAAAAAATTATTGACGGTCATCAACGAAGCTCCCGAAGATAAAAACGAAGCGAAACGCATGTTAGAAGACGGTGGAATTGCTTTGCTTCGCGCACACCGTGGATTGCCAAAAAATCGTACCCTTATCAAATTCTTGTCCGAACCAGGAATCAAAGTTCACCTTCAAAAAACGGAGAACTACTACATGTCGGAGCAAGGTAAAAACATGAAAAAAATCGATGCGGAATTGTTCTTTGTCATCGATGAAAAAAACAATACCATTGAACTTACAGACAAAGGAATTGATTTGGTATCTGGAAAAGATGACCGAAACTTCTTTGTCATGCCAGATATCGGAGACGAAATCGCCAAATTGCAAAAGCAAAACTTGGAGAAAGATATCTATTTAGAGCAAAAAGATGGATTGGTTCGCGAATATTCCATTAAATCGGAACGCATTCACTCCATCAACCAATTATTGAAAGCATATACACTCTTCGAAAAAGAAGTGGAATACGTAATCTTGGATAGCAAAGTGAAAATTGTGGATGAGTCAACTGGACGTATCCTCGAAGGACGCCGTTACTCAGACGGATTGCACCAAGCGATTGAAGCAAAAGAAAATGTGGAGGTAGAAGCTGCCACACAAACATACGCAACGGTTACTTTGCAGAATTACTTCCGTATGTACCACAAGCTTGCGGGTATGACCGGAACAGCGGAAACCGAAGCCAAAGAATTCTGGGACATCTATCAATTAGACGTAGTAATTGTTCCAACAAACCGAGCAGTATCTCGTCAAGATCAAGACGATTTCGTGTACAAATCTGCACGAGAAAAATACAATGCAGTTATTTTAGAAGTGGAGGAATTAGTCGCTGCTGGACGTCCCGTTCTAGTGGGAACAACGACCGTGGAGATTTCTGAATTGGTTTCTAGAATGCTTCAAATGAAGAAGATTCCACATCAAGTATTAAATGCCAAATACCACCAAAAAGAGGC
>JBAWZN010000027.1:0-17337 GCA_037143015.1 Flavobacteriia bacterium | reverse complement strand
TTCCAAGTGCGATTACAAATTGTTTGAATTTCGGAAACCCATACAATCCTGAGTCCTACTGGCAGTTTGTCGGTGCAATTAAAGGAATGTCCGCGGCTTGTTTGAAATTTGAAACGCCTGTAACGGGTGGAAATGTTTCTTTCTACAACCAGACATCGATGAATGGAGTAGAGGTGCCGGTTTTCCCAACTCCAACCATTGGAATGATTGGATTGTTGGAAGACAAGGAGAAAGTAATGACCCTGGACTTCAAACAAAAAGGTGATTTGATTTTCTTGGTCGGTGAATACAAAGAAGACATAGGTTCTTCCGAATACTTGGCAACGTACCATGGAATTAAAGCGTCTCCAGTGCCATATTTTGATTTAGAGGAAGAATATAACATGCAGCATGCGGTTAAAGGATTAATTGAAAATAATTTGGTGAACGCCGTGCACGATGTATCGGATGGTGGATTATTTGTAAGTTTGGTAGAAATGTCGATGCCACGTGAGCTTGGATTCGATATCGTAACAGACTCCGAAATTCGTGAGGATGCCTTTTTATTTGGGGAAGGACAAGGACGTGTGGTAGTATCGGTAACGGAGGAACAAGAAGAGTTATTCCTTGAATACACCGTAAACTGTGGAGTCAACATCACTTTACTCGGTCATGTGACCAAAGGAAAAATGCAAATCGATGAGGAGCATTTTGGATTTATAACAGAAGCAAAGCATCTTTTTGATACAGCGCTTGGTAAACATTTTGAAAATTGAAAATAGAAAACATGGAATACAACACCACTAGAGGGAAGTTGATATTGCCAGAATATGGTCGTAATGTGCAGAACATGATTGCACATGCAATGGAAATTGCAGACCGAACAGAACGGAATCGTGCAGCGCAGGCAATTATCGAAGTGATGGGACAATTGAATCCCCATTTAAGAGATGTCGATGATTACCGACATAAATTATGGACGCATTTATTTGTCATGTCGGATTTTAAATTGGAGGTAGATTCTCCGTATGTAATTCCGAAACAAGAAGTGCTAAACGAAAAACCAGATCGACTTGTTTATCCGAAAAGTTCCATTCGTTATGGTCACTACGGAAAATATACGCAATCGATTTTAGAGGAAGCGAACAAAACGGTGGATCCAGCTGAAAAGGAATACTTGAAAACTTCCATGGCTAATTTCATGAAAAAACAATACTTGTCCCACAACAATGATGCGGTGGAAAACAATGTTATCGCGGAGCATTTAAAGGAATTGTCCAAAGGCGAGTTAATTCTTGAAAATCCAGATGAATTGGTCAATACAAACACCTTGCTTCGCACGTTAGGATTGGGGGCAAACAACAAGAAATTTGTTAAGACAAACAATTTCAAGCAAAAACAAAAAAAGAAATTCCAAAAAAAGCAATAAACGATGGCTTCATTTGAAATATACGGTGGTAAACCATTAAAAGGAGAATTGATTCCTCAAGGAGCAAAAAATGAAGCATTGCAAGTGCTTTGCGCGCCCTTGTTAACTGCAGAAAAAGTGACAATCTCGAACATTCCGGACATTGTTGACGTCAATAAATTAATTGCATTACTGCAAACAATGGGTGTGAAAGTGGAAAAAGTAGAAAAAGGAACCTATATTTTTCAAGCGAAGGAAATCGATTTAAAATACCTAGAATCAGAAGATTTCAAAAAAAGAGCGTCCTCATTACGTGGATCAATCATGATTGTTGGTCCCTTATTGGCGCGCTATGGTGTTGGATTTATTCCAAAACCGGGTGGAGATAAAATTGGACGACGTCGTTTAGATACGCACTTCGAAGGATTCGCCTTGCTTGGAGCAAAGTTCAACTACGATGCAGGTGAACATTTCTATTCAGTGGAAGCAAAGAATTTGAAAGGCGCATACATTCACTTGGATGAAGCATCCGTAACTGGAACAGCGAATATTTTAATGGCTGCCGTGATGGCGGAAGGTGAAACGACCTTCTATAACGCCGCTTGTGAACCGTATATTCAGCAATTATGTAAAATGTTGAACTCCATGGGAGCAAACATTAGCGGTATTGGGTCGAATATGTTGATCATCAAAGGAGTGAAAGAATTGGGTGGTTGTTTCCACCGAATTCTTCCGGATATGATTGAAATCGGAAGCTTCATTGGCTTAGCTGCGATGACGAAATCTGAAGTTACCATTAAGGACGTTAGTTGGGATAATCTTGGAATCATTCCAAATGTTTTTCGTCGCCTAGGAATCAAATTGGAGCGCCGTGGAGATGATATCTACATCCCTGCTCAAGAGTCATATGAAATTGATACGTTCATCGATGGATCTATTTTAACGATCTACGATGCGCCTTGGCCTGGATTTACACCTGATTTACTTTCCATCATCTTGGTTGTTGCTTCTCAAGCAAAAGGATCGGTATTAATTCACCAAAAAATGTTCGAATCGCGTTTGTTCTTCGTGGATAAACTAATTGACATGGGTGCTCAAATCATCTTATGTGACCCACACAGAGCAACGGTAATTGGATTGAATCGTGAACACGACTTACGCGGTATTACGATGTCCTCTCCAGATATTCGTGCAGGTGTTTCCTTGTTAATCGCTGCATTGTCCGCTAAAGGAAAAAGCGTTATTGAAAACATTGAGCAAATTGACCGTGGATATCAAGACATTGAACTACGTTTAAATAATATTGGTGCAGACATTCGTCGCGTTGGCTAATGAAAAAACAACTGATTTTTGGTGGATTGTTCCTGCTAGCATTTACTTGCTATTCACTCTGTTTTCGGAATGAAAAATCTTTTGACGCAAAGGATATGGCACCGGAAATTAAGTTACTTGGCACCAATGGTAAGGTTCGAAAGCTATCCGATTTACGCGGAAAATTAGTCCTTGTCGATTTTTGGGCTTCTTGGTGTGGACCATGTCGACAAGAAAGTCCAAACGTAGTAGAGGCTTATGGTAAATACAAATCCAAAGAATTTAAAAACGCAAAAGGCTTCGAAGTATTTAGTGTGACCATAGACAAGGACGAAAAAGCATGGAAACAAGCGATAAAAGAAGATCGTTTATCCTGGAAAAATCACGTGATTGATAAAAATGGGATTGCTTCAGCTAATTATGGTGTTTCGACTATTCCTTCCGCTTTTCTTATCGATGGTGAAGGCAATATCATTGCAAGTAGGGGAGATCTCAGAGGTATGAAGTTACATATTCAAATCGATAAGCAGCTGAAGTAGTTAGATACGTTTGAGAACGTAGGTAATCAATTCATTCATTTCGCGCGCGCATCCTGACGAAAACTCCAAATTGGGACGATTAGCTATGCCTAAACAAATCGTTGCACAGGCATGTCCTAATTGTCTTCCTAAGGTGAAAATAGCTGAACTTTCCATTTCGAAGTTGACTATTTTAGTTTCGTCTTGACGAAAACTTCCAAGTTTGACATGAATATCTTTTATCTTACTTTCCAAACGTAAACTACGTCCTTGTGGACCATAGAATCCCGAGCTTGTAATGGTGATTCCTGAATAAGTTTCGGATGAGCTGAGTCGATTCGTTAATTCTTTGTCTGCAGAAATAAGATAAGGAATGATGCCGTGTGGTAAGTCCAAGTGCTGATCAATAGTTGAACGCAGTAGTGTTTCTTCTTCTGTGAAGTCGATTGGATAAAAATGTGCCACGTTATCGAATCCATAGGCGTGAGTGGACAATAGATACGAATGCAATGGGATGTCAGCTTGTAAAATGCCACATGTTCCGATGCGAACGATTTCTAACTGGGTTTTCGTTTGTTTTTCTGTTCGTTTTTCCAAGTCGATGTTTGCCAAAGCATCTAATTCTTGAATACAAATATCGATGTTGTCGGTTCCGATTCCTGTTGAAAGGACACTGATTCGTTTACCTTGATAGGTTCCTGTGTGACACACGAATTCTCGGTGTTGACTTTTGTGTTCAATCGAGTCGAAAAATGCAGAAATGAGCGCTACTCGGTCCTGATCACCGACTAGAATAATTTTGTGCGCAAGCTGACTAGGGTTTAAAGCCAGATGATACACTTCATTTCGCTCGTTTAATACGAGTTCGGTGGCAGGAAAATACATGGACTAAAGACTTCCGAATACTTTTGCTAACAATTCGGTTACGCGAGCTGCTGGATCTTTTCGGATTTTATTTTCCTCTTGCTCCACCATTTTGAACAGTCCCTCGATTGCTTTTTGAGTGACATATGCATTCAAATCTGGATTGATTTTTTCTCCACCTGTCAAATTCATTGCGGCATTGTATTTCGTCATGATTGGACTCCAGTATTCCGTTAATTTCACACGAGAAATGGCTTCAGCCACCTTCGGAGAAAAAGCCGTCGTTAACCTTGCTGTAGTTTGATCCTTTAAAAATTTCGTTGCCGCACCGTTACCACCGTTTAAAATAGCGAATCCGTCTTGGACGCTCATGCTGGTGATAGCATCCACAAAAATTGGCAGTGCTTCTTTCGCTGCCTCTTCTGCTGCACGATTTAAGGTTGTTTCGAATTTATCCACTTGCGCGGTCATTCCTAAATCAATCGCTTTTTGACGCGCTTTAATCGCATCAGGAGGGAAAGCCAAACGAATCGCTTCGTTTTTCAGAAATCCATCCGTAACCGAAGTAAGGTTTACAGCATTCTTGATTCCAACCTGCAAGGCTTCTTTAAGTCCAGAAATCACTTCTTGGTTACTTAATTTCGGTGCTGACGGAGTGGTGGTAATAGGTTTAACATATCCAGAAACCATTGAAGGGTCAAACTTCGAACACGTGCCGATAAACAAAGTAATTGAGGAGAATGCGAGTATTTTAAGCATGCTTAACGAATAACATTGATGATTCCAGTTCTTTCGTTTTTACCATCCGTGTCTAGCTCTTTGTACCAAGCTTTCCACGTGTAAATTCCCGGTTGAACTTTTTGACCGTTGTAATATCCATCCCAATAAGAATTTACGTCATGCGTTTCCCAAACAACTTCACCCCAACGGTTGTGAACGGTCAATTCAAAATTCGCTTTATCAATACCTTCCACGTAGAACATCCAAACTTGGTTATGTTCGTCGTCGTCTGGTGTAAATGCTGTTGGTGCATAGAAAATCACATCAGAAACTACTTGAATTGGGTAGGTAACTGAATCGGAACATCCTAAATTCGTTGTAACGATTAAAGTGATGTCGTAAGTTCCCATTACTCCTTCAGGGAAGGTAATCATGGCAGTTCCTCCATTGTTCACAATGCTTGTAGCACCTGAACTCACCCAATTGTAATTAGCAATATTTCCAGCCGAAATGTCATTCGTTTGAACCGTCGTTTCGAACCAAGTCAAAGGACTCTTAGACATGGTAAAGTCAGCCGTTGGTAAAGGAGTTACTTCAACAATATCTTGGAAGTGTCCCATGTATAAACATCCGTGAATGGAGGTAACAACCATGTCTACTGAATATGTGCCTGGATTAGGTAAGGTATGTGGTAATGGATCAAGGTTGTTAACGTTAAAAGATTCACCTGTTGAAAAAATATATTGTGTTGTAGCAACATCGACTCCATTTGTAGACATATTACTGAATACAAAGTCACCTGGTAAACATCTTTGTGCGAAGTCAGGAACGGTATTCGGGATAATTTCTAATGGGAAAATAATCGTCATACATTCCGTGGTTGTTGGAGATCCACATGCTTCACTTAATGTCACACAATAAACTGTTCCGGAATTAATTGGATCAACAGTTAAGGAACTTCCATTTCCAATTGGTAGACCGTCTTCGGTCCATGTATATGTGTAACCGGTAGAACCACCTGCTCCTGTTGCCGTCAATAAAATTGCATCTTCGGAACAAATCATGGTATCTTGTGTCAAGAAGGTAATATCTAATGGCGCTGGTTCATTAATGGTTACATCCAAGGTTTGCACACAACCATTCATATCCGTAACCGTTACGCTGTGTAATCCTGCACCTAAATCCAATGCTGTAGCAGCAGAAGCTGTAGAACCTGTCCAACTGTAGGAATAAGCTGGAGTTCCTTGCGTTACGTTCACAGTTGCTTGTCCATTCGCAATCGTATAACAATTGGCATCAACGATGTTTGACATGGTCAAAATCATCGGTGGGATTTCAGTAATCGTAACGTAAATCGTATCTTGACATCCACTTGCTGTCGTTGCATAACACCAATAGTTTCCTGCACTTAGTCCAGTGGCTGTTTGTGTACTTTGACCATTACTCCATTGGAAGTTAACTGGTCCCGTAACAGGTGTTACTACTGCCGTTGCGGTTCCATCGCTTCCACCAGGACAAGAAACCGGAGTTGTCGTTCCGTTAAATGTTGCTGGATTATCGGTAATTACTGCTGTTCCTGTTGCGGTACATCCGTTTCCGTTGATAACTGAAACTGTGTATGTTCCTGGTAATAATCCGGTTGCAGTTGCCCCCGTTTGACCATTACTCCATAGGTAAGTATATGGAGTTGGAGAACCAGCTCCTGGAACCGCCGTTGCGGATCCAATACCTTGTGTACAAATGTCGGGAACAGTCGTTGTCGTTAATGTTGGATTCGAAACGGTCAACCACGTAGTATCGTTGGTAATTGAACCTACGCTCGTTCCACAAGCAGCACCAGTCAAGAAGTAACCTGTTGTTCCAGATGGAACAGGATTCACATTTAAGGTTCCGTTGTTGTATGGGAATGTTTGTCCCAATGTATTTGCCCAAAGGAAATTACTTCCTGGGCTATTCACCATGACATATGGTATTTGTGACATGGTGTACGAGTTTGTGTTTGCTGGAGCTGTAGGCAAAAATCTTCTACCATCCTGATTTGCACTCCATACAGAAACATTTCGTCCCGGTGTAATGTGTGCAACGGTCATTGGATTGTTTTCAGATCCTTGAATCGCCAAACTGCTGTTCCATGTTCCACAAATTGGTTTGTTTCCGATATGTAACTCAAAAATATTGGACGTCTCGTAAAGAATAATGGCTAAATAATTACATTGCGTTGTACATCCAAACATGGCAACATTTTTATATAGCACAACAAATTTTCGATTTGGAGCTGTTCCAATGGTTTGGTATTGAACCTGTCCAGCGGTTGACGGATTCAAATCTTGGTAAGCAATCATGATGGAGTTACGCGCCGAAGGAAAAGCCATGTTAGGCAATGGAGCCACACCGTTTAGTGACCACGGACAATATCCACCAGCATTTGCTGTAACAAAAGAGATAAGTCCATTAGAACCAATCACACAATTTGAATAATTTGTTCCATAAAAACTAAATGGAAAACCAATTGGAACTGATCCTGACCAAACGTCGTCACTTAAAAATACACTTGTTGGTGCATTTAAGTAAACACCAGCAGCTGTTCCAGGGTTCGTTCCTGAATTACAGTTGTTGATGGTTACCGTTTGACCAGCACACACTGTTGCATCTTGTCCTAAACACAAAACAACATTGCTTTGACTATAGGAGTTTAGCTGTGTAGCTAACATCAATAAAAATGCAAGGGATAACTTAATATAACTCATGTTTTTTGTTGATCGATTTAACATATTTTCGATATCTAGTAGTTCGTTCTGAGCCTTAAACGACAATCCATTGACAGTGGTTGCTTTGGCGGATCAAAAATATGAAAAAAAGATTCGAATAACAAGGTTGAACGGTTAGATTTCACTCTTTTCAACAGTTTATGTCGAACAGGATTGAACACAGATGTTAAAAGTGTCATATTGACACTAATAATTTGTTGAAAATAGTTGGCTTATCGTACGAAAATGTTGCTACTTTTGCCCAAGTTCAATTATTAAAAACGATAAATATGTCTAACAAGTATCATGCAGAGATTGAAGCGTTCATGGATCGAGTTCGTGCTAAAAACGGACATGAGCCAGAATTTCTTCAAGCGGTTCAAGAAGTAGCGGAAGCAGTTATTCCAATTGTAGAAACTACGCCAAAGTATAAAGCGGCTAAAATTTTAGATCGCATTGTTGAGCCCGAAAGAACCATCATTTTCCGAGTTCCTTGGGTAGATGACAAAGGTGAAGTTCAAGTCAATAGAGGTTACCGTGTTGAGTTTAATTCTGCCATTGGTCCATATAAAGGTGGATTACGTTTCCACCCATCTGTAAATTTATCGATCTTGAAATTTTTAGGATTCGAACAAATTTTCAAAAACTCCCTAACAACACTTCCAATGGGTGGTGGTAAAGGTGGATCAGATTTCGATCCGAAAGGAAAATCAGACAACGAAGTAATGAAATTCTGCCAATCATTTATGACGGAATTATCTCGTCACATTGGTGCGGATACAGATGTTCCTGCGGGAGATATCGGTGTAGGTGGACGAGAGATCGGTTACATGTTCGGACAATACAAAAGAATTCGCAACGAATTTACAGGTGTTTTAACTGGAAAAGCACGCAACTGGGGTGGATCATTGATTCGTCCAGAAGCTACCGGTTACGGAACTGTTTACTTCGCAAAAGAAATGTTGGCGACGAAAGGTGATTCTTTCAACGGTAAAATTGTAGCAGTCTCTGGTTCTGGAAACGTAGCGCAATACGCTTGTGAGAAAGCAACACAATTGGGTGCGAAAGTGGTTACTTTATCCGATTCAGAGGGCTACATCTACGATGCAGACGGAATCGACGCAGATAAATTAGCATTCGTGATGGATTTGAAAAATGTGAGACGTGGACGTATTTCTGAATACGCAAACGTTTATTCATCTGCTAAATTCATCGCTGGTAAACGTCCATGGGAAGTGAAAGCAGATATCGCTTTACCTTGTGCAACGCAAAATGAATTGAACGGTGACGAGGCGAAAGCACTTGTTTCCAATGGTGTAATTTGTGTAGCAGAAGGAGCAAATATGCCTTCAACTCCAGAAGCGATTACCGCATTCCAAGATGCGAAAGTATTGTTTGCTCCAGGAAAAGCGTCTAACGCAGGTGGAGTAGCGACTTCAGGATTAGAAATGTCACAAAACTCACTGCGTCTTTCTTGGCCTGCTGAAGAAGTGGACCAACGTTTACACAACATTATGGTTTCGATCCACGAAGCTTGTGTTAAATACGGAAAAGATGAAGCTGGATACGTAGATTACGTGAAAGGTGCGAACATCGCTGGATTCGTGAAAGTAGCAGATTCAATGCTTGATCAAGGTTTGGTTTAATCCAACACAACACATCATTGAAAATCCCGTCTTTGGCGGGATTTTTTTTGTATTTATTTTCCGAATTTTAAGCACCTTTGTAGTGTGATCTTCCGACTGTTAATTTGCTGTATATTTCTATGTCAAACCTGGTTTTGTCAAGCACAAAATTCGGATGATTCGGTAGTTTGGAGAGTTGGACTAACGCAGGAATTCCAGAAATTCAATCAGTTTTCTAGTGCTCGGTTTCAAGTCGAGAAGAATAAAAACATACTTGCCATTAATCTTGGATTTTCAGCACAAAAGGTATCACAACAACTCTTTGCTCCCACTGTTTCGTTCGATTTCGGCAAACTTTGGAAAATCAACCGTATTTTTCTTGGTCCGGTCATTTGCCTTTCAATAGATACGCATGTTTTTGGAACACGATTTTTGTACCTTCATTCTTCTATGGGATATCGATTTGCTGTAGGCAAACAAGTGCAATTTTTTCAAGAAACTTCGGCGGGACCGACTTCAGAGTCGTTTACTCACATGGATCAAAAGAATCAGCAATTCGCGTGGAATTATCATGTTAAATTTGGAGTCCAATATGTCATTCGTTAAGCACGTTTTTTTATTTATGGTTCTTTTTTCTTGCCAAAAAAGTGAGGAACAAAAAAAGGCGCTCGTATTTGGTCATGCCGGAATGGGTTTGAGTATGGATAATTCGATCTATCACGACAATTCAAAAGAAGCAATTTTACTTGCCCTGAATTTACCAACCTCGAATGGAGTTGAGGTAGATGTTCGCTTAGGTAAAGATGGAACTCTTTGGCTTTACCATGATGAATTTTTGGAAACAGAATCAACAGGAATCGGATGTGTTTCCAATTTAAGTGATGTGGAAATTGATCAATTAAATTACCGTACATCAAAAAAAGAAAAGTTGGTTAAATTAACAGATGTTCTTCCGTTGCTGCAGTCGGATCAACAGTTGTTTATTGACTTAAAACACTTCAATTCTTGTCAAAATGAAAGCATCAATTTAGAAGATTTAAAGGCAGCATTGGTGGACCAAGTTGGTGATTACTCGGTTAACGTCAAGTTGATTTGCTCTTATGAATACTGGATAAATGAGTTGTCAGAAGTTGTGGATGTGCTGTATACAACGGATGATTTCGAAGAAGGAAAGTCACTCCTAAAAAAGTATTCGCAATTAAAGGGATTGGTCATGCGGAATGCGACTCTGAATTCTTCAGATGTGCGGGAAGTTATACTTTTAAGTGGAGAAATATACCTATACGACATACGCTCCCTCAAAGGAATTAAACAAGCTTTTGGAAAGTCTCCAACAGGAATATTCGCTGACGATTTACGTCAAGCTTTATTCGAACGTGGTTACGCTTTGTAAAAAGGCAATTTCACTACTTTTGCCTTTACTCCTTTATCACGGATTTCCACAAAAATTTCGCTGTCTAATTTGCTGTTGTCAATCGTCACGTAGCCAAGTCCGATTCCTAGTTTCATGCTTGGGGACATTGTGCCAGAGGTAACTTTTCCAATCACTGCTCCAGCTGCATCTAAAATTGGATAATCGTGACGTGGAATGCCACGGTCAATCATTTCAAAAGCGACTAATTTACGCGTAACACCTGCTTCTTTTTGATTCGCTAAGAATTCAGAATCGGTAAAGTCTTTGGTGAATTTTGTGATCCAACCTAATCCAGCTTCCAAAGGAGATGTTGTGTCGTCTATGTCATTCCCGTACAAGCAGAATCCCATTTCTAAACGAAGGGTATCGCGCGCTGCCAATCCGATTGGTTTGATGCCAAAATCAGCTCCAGCTGTAAAAACAGCCTCCCAAAGTTTGTTGGCATCTTCATTTTTAACATACACTTCGAATCCACCTGAACCGGTGTATCCAGTAGCTGAAATCATGACGTTTTCAATTCCTGCGAACGTTCCATGTTGAAATGTGTAATAAGTCATGTTTGACAAGTCGATGCTTGTCAAGGATTGCATTGCTTCAGCTGCTTTTGGACCTTGAATGGCTAATAAACTGTATTGATCGGAAAGATTTTCCATTTCAACACCTAAATCATTTAATGAAGAAATCCAATTCCAGTCCTTTTCAATATTAGATGCATTGACAACGATAAAATATTCTTCCGAGTTTACGCGGTAGATAATTAAATCATCAACAATTCCTCCTTTGCCATTTGGCATGCACGAATATTGCGCTTTCCCATCAAATAGAACAGATGCGTCATTCGAGGCAATCTTTTGAATTAAAGCCAAGGCATTTGGTCCACGTAAAACAAATTCACCCATGTGAGAAACATCAAATACACCAACGGCTTGACGAACAGTTTCGTGTTCTGCATTCACACCTTCATATTGTACAGGCATATTATATCCTGCAAATGGAACCATTTTCGCTCCTAGATCGATGTGTTTTTGTGTTAGTGCTGTATATCTCATGTATGGTTATTTTTCAGTAGATGATTATTAGTTCTTTACGCGCTCAACGTAAACACCTGTGCGTGTGTCGATTTTTATCACTTCGCCATTATCGATGAACAGAGGAACTTTTACTTCAGCTCCAGTGGCAATTGTTGCTGGTTTCATAGAGTTCGTTGCTGTATCTCCTTTTACTCCTGGTTCTGTGTACGTAACTTCAGAAATGATGTACATCGGTAATTCCACAACGAGTGGCATCTCTTCTTCTGCGTGGAAAAGAATGTTTACGATCATACCTTCTTGTAAGAAATCAGGTTTTTCCACCATTTTCAATGGAATATTTACTTGTTCGTATGTTTCATTGTTCATGAAAACATATGATTCAGCCTCTTGGTATAAGTATTGGTATTCACGGTTTTCAATGCGTACTGGATCAATTTTGTGTCCAGCTGAAAACGTATTGTCAAGTACCTTTCCAGACTCAATTTGACGCATTTTCGTACGTACAAACGCAGGACCTTTTCCAGGTTTAACGTGTTGAAATTCGATGATTTGATAAAGTTTTTCATTGTGACGGATGCACAATCCATTTCGGATGTCGGAAGTATTAGCCATGTTTAATTCAAATTTGGTAGGCAAATATAGGATTTTGAGCCGAAATCACAATTGTTTGAAGTGAAATTACTTGGAAATGAAGTGGGGGATCTTGAACTTTTGGATGATTTCTATTTAGTTCTTGAATTAAAGGGCTTTATCAACGGAAATTCGTTCATAAAAAAGCATCTTTTGTTGTGTTTTCAGTCCTTCTAAAAGTTATTTTTGTTATTGCGAAAATCTCAAAAACCGAAATGGCAGAAAATCAATATACTGAAGATAATATACGTTCCCTCGATTGGAAGGAGCACATTCGTCTTCGTCCCGGTATGTACATCGGGAAATTAGGAGACGGAGCGGCAGCTGACGATGGAATTTATATCCTTGTGAAAGAAGTCGTTGACAACTGTATCGACGAATTCGTGATGGGAAATGGAAAACGCATAGACATTAAAGTCAAGGATGGAAAAGTATCTGTTCGCGATTATGGACGTGGAATTCCGCTAGGAAAAGTGGTTGAGGTTGTTTCTAAAATGAATACTGGAGGGAAGTACGACTCCAAAGCGTTTAAAAAATCAGTTGGATTAAACGGTGTTGGAACAAAAGCGGTGAATGCGCTTTCTTCTTATTTCATGGTGTATTCCGTGCGCGAAGGTGAAAAGGTAGCTGCAGAATTCTCGAAAGGAGAATTGATAAAGGAATATCCAGTAGAAAAAACGGACGAAGTAAATGGGACGTATGTCGAGTTTGTTCCGGATGAAACGATTTTTAAGAAATATGCTTTCAAAACTGCATACATAGATAAAATGATGTGGAATTATTGTTATTTGAATCGTGGTTTGTCCATGTATTACAATGGCGAGAAATTCCAATCCAAAGATGGATTAAAAGATTTGTTGGAAAACAACATGGATGGAGATCCGCTTTACCCAATTATTCACTTAGAAGATGAGGACATTGAAGTGGCGTTTACGCATGGACGAACGTACGGTGAAGATTATTATTCTTTCGTTAACGGACAGCATACAACGCAAGGTGGAACACATCAAAGTGCTTTCCGTGAGTCCGTAGCTAAAGTTATTCGCGACTTTTACAATAAAAACTACGAAGCTTCGGATATTCGTCAATCCATTGTCGCTGCCATTGCAGTAAAAGTGGTTGAGCCTGTCTTCGAATCGCAAACAAAAACAAAACTTGGGTCTCAGGAAATCGAACCAGGAGGGAAGTCCATGCGGGCTTTTATCAATGATTTCTTGAAAGACAAATTAGATAATCACTTACATCGCAATCCGGATGTAGCGGAAACAATTGAAAAGAAAATCAAGCAATCCGAACGCGAACGTAAGGAACTAGCTGGAATTCGTAAAATCGCTCGTGATCGTTCGAAAAAATCGAATTTACACAATAAAAAATTGCGGGATTGTCGTACGCACTTAACGGACTTGAAGGACGAAAAACGCGAGCAAACAACTTTGTTTATTACCGAGGGGGATTCAGCAAGTGGATCCATCACGAAGTCCAGAGATGTGAGCACACAAGCAGTTTTTTCCTTACGTGGTAAACCGTTAAATTGCTATGGCTTGACGAAAAAAGTTGTCTACGAGAATGAGGAATTCAACTTGATTCAAGCGGCATTAGATATTGAAGATGACATGGACAATTTGCGTTACAACAAAATTGTGATTGCAACCGATGCCGATGTCGACGGAATGCACATTCGCATGCTCTTGTTGACTTTTTTCCTTCAATTCTTCCCGGATTTGGTAAAACGTAACCATGTGTATGTCCTGCAAACACCGCTTTTCCGTGTCCGAAATAAAAAGAAAACAATCTATTGTTATTCCGATGAAGAACGACGAAACGCTATCGATGAAATTGGAAAAGGTGCGGAAATCACGCGATTCAAAGGACTAGGAGAGATTTCACCAGATGAGTTTATTCACTTTATTGGTGAGGACATTCGTTTGGAACCTGTCCTTTTGACAAAAGACAATTCCATTGATTCAATCCTTTCCTATTTTATGGGTAAAAACACCCAAGAACGTCAAGAATTCATTATTGACAATCTGCGTGTAGAAAAGGATGTGGTGGATCAAGGAAAATCGGAACTGAATACAAACGAAATAGAAATTGCATCCTAAATCATGGCTGAAGACGAAATAGAAGACTTGAATCCATCCTTGGGAGATGAACACAATCCGTTTGAAAACAAACAAGTGGACGATAAAATCATTCCAGTTGGTGGTCTGTATCAAAATTGGTTCTTGGATTATGCGAGCTATGTAATCCTTGAGCGTGCCGTTCCAGCATTGAATGATGGACTAAAACCGGTACAACGACGCATTTTACATTCCATGAAGGAATTAGAGGATGGCCGATACAATAAAGTCGCGAACATCATCGGAAACACCATGAAGTATCACCCACATGGGGATGCGTCCATTGGTGATGCGTTGGTGCAACTTGGACAAAAAGAACTATTAATCGATTGCCAAGGAAACTGGGGAAATACCTTAACAGGCGATGGAGCAGCTGCACCACGTTACATTGAGGCGCGTTTGTCCAAGTTTGCTTTGCATGTGGCATTTAATCCAAAAACTACCAATTGGTTGTTGAGTTACGATGGACGTAACAAAGAACCGGAACAACTTCCAATGAAATTCCCACTTTTGTTAGCGCAAGGAGCGGAAGGAATTGCAGTTGGAATGGCATGTAAGTTTTTGCCGCATAATTTCATTGAACTAATTGATCAGTCAATCAACCATTTACGTGGAAAAAAAGTGGAATTACTTCCCGATTTTCCAAATGGTGGAATGGCTGATTTTAGCGGATATAATGATGGTTTACGCGGTGGACGTGTGCGCGTTCGTGCGAAAATCAAAAAGGTGGACAATAAAACGTTGACCATTCATGAGATTCCTTTTGGAACTACGACTGGATCCTTGATTGAGTCCGTATTGAAAGCCAACGACAAAGGAAAAATTAAGATCAAGAAAATCGAGGATAATACTTCGTCAGAAGCGGAAATCATTGTGCATTTATTCCCGGGGGTTTCTCCAGATAAAACGATTGACGCGCTTTATGCCTTTACCGATTGCGAAGTTTCTATGGCGCCAAACTCTTCGATTATCGATGGAGATAGGCCTCGTTTTTTAGGTGTTTCAGAGATTTTAAGAATCAATACTGACAATACCGTTCGCTTGCTGCGATTGGAGTTGGAAATTCGTTTGGATGAGCTTCAGCGTCAATGGCATTTCTCAACTTTAGAGAAACTGTTCATTAACAATGAGATGTACATCGACTTTAAGCATTATAGTGATCGCGAATCCTTGTATGAGTATTTGTACAAACGTTTTGAGCCTTTCAAAAAACAATTGATTCGTGAGATCGAGGATGAAGATTTACATCGATTGACGCAGATTCCAATGATCCGTATCACCCGTTTCGACTCCACCAAAGCAGATGATGCTTTATTGAAAATTGAGGAAGAGATAGAGCTTGTTAAAGGACATTTGAACAACCTTGTAGAATACGCTATTGATTATTACAAGGACTTGAAAAAACGTTTTGGCGCTGGAAAAGAGCGTAAAACGGAAATCAAAGTATTTGACAATATTAGTGCGACGAAAGTGATTATCGCGAACCGTAAATTGTACGTTGATTACGAAGAAGGATTTATCGGTTACGGATTAAAGAAAAACGAACCAATCGGGGATTGCTCGGAAATTGATGACATCATTTGTTTCTTTGCTTCCGGTAAAATGATGGTGACGAAGGTTTCTGATAAGAAATTTGTCGGTAAGGACTTGATTTTTGCGAGCGTTTGGAAAAAAGGGGATACTCGAACCATTTACCATTTGTTCTATCAAGACGGACTAGGTGGTGCGACCATGATGAAGCGTTTTTATGTGAATTCCATTACCCGAGATTCAGAATATGACTTGACAAAAGGAACAAAAGGATCCAAAATGTTGTATTTCTCTGTGCATCCGAATGGGGAACGAGAAGTAATTACGGTCTTATTGCGTCCACGTCCACACCTGAAACGCTTACGCTTCGATGTGGATTTAGGTGAATTACTGATCAAAGGAAGAAATTCAGCTGGTAATCGTGTAACGAAAGAAATCATACAGAAAATCGTTCAAAAAGAAGTTGGTGGTTCAACATTGGCAGCACGTAAAATTTGGTACGATGCGATTGTTGGTAGATTGAATGATGAAGGACGCGGGAAGTTCCTTGGTTCCTTCAAAGGTGATGACCGAATTTTGACCTTGTATCGCAATGGAGAATACCGTTTGAGTTCCTTCGATTTAGCGACACATTTCGATGAGGACATGGTGCACATTGAAAAATGGATTCAGGATCGACCAATTTCCACGGTGTACTTTGATGCGGAAAAGGAAATGCACTTCGTGAAACGATTTGTATGCGAAGTACAGATGGATAAACGCGTTTCGTTCATTAGCGAATCAGCGGGCTCGTACATGGACATCGTTTCTACGGCATATCGTCCAGAAGCTAAAATTGTCTACAACAAATTGCTTAAGGAAACAAAAAACTTACCAGACAACATCGTGAATTTAGCAGATTTGATTGATGTCAAAGGAATGAAAGCCCAAGGGAATCAAATGACGAAACTCAAGGTTAAGGAAATTGTTTTGACGCACCCTATCGATGAGAGTCCAGAGCCCTGGCCAGAACTCAAAGTGAACACAGAAATAGGAGAGGACGCCGATGCAGAAATCTTGGAAGAAGACGATGACGCGGGACCAACCCCAAGTATGGAATGGGATTTAACCAAAAAAGAAGAAGAGGATAACGAAGATCAAATTAAATTATTTTAATTCCATTTATATAGCCATCGAAACATTCGATGGCTTTTTTTTAGCTATTATTTTCGTTAATTTTGTTACAGTAAATTTACAACCATGGATGCATTAAGAGAAAACAAAATCAATTACGCCAATATTGGATTAATGCTCATAACTGGTGTGCTTTCATACTTTTACCCGTTCGAAACATTCTTATTGGCATACGCTTATCTAGGCCCTCTTCACTACTTAACCGAAATTAGTTGGTTACACGACCGTAATTATTTTGCGAAGGGGAAATATGATTTCATCGTATTG
>JBAWZN010000026.1:0-19168 GCA_037143015.1 Flavobacteriia bacterium | reverse complement strand
TGTTGCATTTCGCTTGAAGAATCCTTGGTCAAGTGTTTGGTAATGGGTGTATATTTCGTTTTTCAGATCGAATTCAATGAATCTCGACATGACGATAATCGTTTGACGCATCAAAAACAAGAAGAATCCTTTTGCTAAGGACAATAACATGTAGAATCCACCTAATTGAAAAGCGAGCCAGAGAAAATCAGAAGGTTTGGCATCGGATACGTTTGCTTGAAATTGGTCAATGGCATTCTTAAAGTAAATGGGCATTTGAACCCCGTAATAATTGCTTACAACGGTAAATATGATCCCTAATAGCAAGCGCCATTTATATTTTAGGAAATATTTATTTAAGTATTGAAGAGACTTCATGTTTTATTTTCTAATTTTGCCAGCGTTGAATAGCGTTACAAAAGTAACCATTCATCTGATTAGTTAACGAACTCAAGCAAAAACATGTCTGATTTGACAGTTACTTCTTTAACAGATTTGAATTCAAATCCTGTTATCCAACAGATGTCCATGATGGGACACGAACAAATCCTTTTTTGTAATGATCACGCTACTGGATTAAAAGCAATCATCGCTGTGCATAACACGGTTTTAGGTCCCGCTTTAGGTGGAACCCGTATGTGGATGTACAACAATGAAATGGAAGCATTGAACGACGTGTTGCGACTTTCAAGAGGAATGACCTATAAAAATGCCATTTCAGGATTAAACCTTGGTGGAGGTAAAGCAGTGATTATTGGGGATTCAAAAACTCAAAAATCAGAAGCGCTTTTCCGTCGTTTTGGTCAATTTGTTAATGGACTTGCTGGAAAATATATTACTGCTGAAGACGTAGGGATTTCTCCTTCGGATATGCAGTGGGTGAGTGAAGAGACAAACTACGTGGTTGGTTTACCAGGAAAAAGTGGAGATCCATCACCAGTTACTGCTTTTGGTGTGTACATGGGAATGAAAGCTGCGGCGAAAATACAATTTGGTAGCGATAACTTGAGTGGAAAGGCAATCGCTGTTCAAGGTGTTGGACACGTTGGAGAATACCTCGTTTCTCACTTAGCGAAAGAAAATGCGAATGTATTCATTACGGACATCAATCAAGAAGCATTGAAACGCGTTTCGGAGAAATATGGTGCGACCATCGTTGAACCGGATGCAATTTATGACGTGAAAATGGACATTTACGCTCCTTGTGCACTTGGTGCCACAGTGAACGATGATACGTTGGCTCGTTTGAGTTGCTCGGTCATTGCAGGTGCTGCCAATAATCAATTGAAGGACGAAAAAATCCACGGTTTGGAAGTAATGAAACGTGGAATTATTTACGCACCAGACTTTGCGATCAATGCAGGTGGTGTCATTAACTGTTTCTCTGAAGTAGAGGGATTATCCCTTGATTGGGCTCATCAGAAAGCAGAAGAAATTTACGGAACAATCTACAATATTGTGAAACGTTCACAAGACGAAGGTGTTCCGACTTATCAGATTGCGAATAAAATGGCTGAAGAACGTGTTCAGTCCAAAGGAAGTTTGAATCTGTAAAAAACCAGAATGCTCAATAGAAGACACTTACGAATTAAAGTACTCCAAATTCTTTACGCTTTCTTTCAAAGCGAAGAGGAAAGTATCCTCAAAGCTGAAAAGGAATTGCTTTCAGCAGTTGAACGCATGTATGATATGTATTTATTCATGATCATGACGCTCCCCGAGTTGAAACGTGCGGCACAAAACCGCATGGAAGAGCATAAAAAGAAAATGCGTCCAACTGAAGAGGACTTAAATCCAAATCTTAAGTTTGTCAACAATAAGTTAATTGAAGCCATCGAAGCTTCGCATGAACTGACAAAACTTAGCGAAATTCGTAAGGTCAATTGGTTAGGTGCTGAAAGTCAAGAAATTTTCAGAAAAATGTACCTTGCTGTTTTGGAGTCGGAAGTGTACTTTGAACACATGAATAACGATTCGGAAGGACTGGACGAGGACATGGCCTTTGCCTTACAATTGTTTAAAGCAGAAGTCGCAAATTCTGATTTAATTCAGAATTTCTTTGATGAGAAAAGTATTTACTGGGCTGACGACTTAGATTTGTGTTGCTCCATGGCGATGAAAACCATGAAGACGTGGAAAGAGGGTAAAGCCTTTGAGGTTCTTCCACTGTACAAAGAAAACGACGACGAAAAGGAATTTATCGTGAACCTCTTACGTAAAACCATTCAAATGAATGAGGAAAACGAGGCTTTGATTGATGAATTTGCTCAGAATTGGGACTTAGATCGTATTGCGAAAATGGATATCCTCTTGTTGAAAATGGGATTAACTGAATTACAAACGTGTAGCAGTATTCCAACCAAAGTTACCTTGAATGAATACATCGAGATTTCGAAGTTTTACAGTACGCCGAAAAGCAATCTGTTTATCAACGGTGTCTTGGATAAAGCCATTACTCAATTGACGAAGGGTAAAAAAATTGTGAAAATTGGACGTGGATTAATTACCTAAAAACTTTAAACATGAAAAAAATCGTTTTATTTATTGGAATTGGATTTTTATTTTCTTGTGGAAATGATGATGCTTTACAAGTTGGACAGAAAACAACCATGGAAGTTGAAACGGTTTTCGATGCCGGGACAGTTGTCAAAGGAGAAGTCATTAATGCTAAATTCAAAGTTACAAATACAGGGGATTACCCGCTTGTGATTGGAGATGTAACTCCTTCTTGTTCTTGCACGGTCGCTGAAGAACCAGAGGATCCAATTCAACCCGGAGAATCAAGTGAAATTATTGCTCAAGTGAAAACAGATAACCTGAGCTCAAAAAGAATCCAAAAAATGATTACAGTGATGGCCAATACAGAGCCAAATGTGACAATTTTGGAGATAAAAGGTAAAATACGTTAATAAATAAAAAACAAAAATTATGGGAGGCGGACAAGGAATGCAAAGTATATTGATGCTTGGACTAATGGTTCTAGTATTCTATTTTTTCATGATCAGACCACAAATGAAAAAACAAAAGGAGTTGAAAAAATTCCGTGAAGGATTAAAAGTTGGAGACAAAATCGTTTCCATCGGTGGTATTCATGGGAAAATCTTAGAAGTTTCTGATTCTACCGTTTTGATCCAATCAGAAGGAACGAAATTACGTTTGGAGAAATCAGCAGTATCTCAAGCAATGGAGGATACGCTTCAAGCGAAATAAGCAACATTAGAAAGTTGGAAAGGGAGGACGCTGGTCCTCCTTTTTTATGTCCTTACTTTTTGAGCAATTTCATCTTTAGAATTTTCCCTACCATGCAAGAAACATATAAGTAATGCGCATCTGCTGTCATGGACAAGGCATTCTCCGTTGAAATGGATTTCCAAGTTCTTCCGCCATCTTTGGAGTAATCAACGCCCGTTGTTCCACACGCATAATAAACGCCTTTTGCATAATACACACATGATCGATAGCCATTGGGTGGGACTTGTGCTTCATTCCAAGTGAGTCCGCCGTCTTGGGAGTAAAAACAGTTTTTACTTGTTTCTTTTGGACGCTTGTAATCTCCACCAACTACGACTAACTCTTGCCGGTTTTTATACCCCATGGAGTAAGCGCCACAAGTTGGGCAGGATTCAAATGGAATGGAATAGCTTTTCCAAGTTTGTCCGAGATCGCTGCTCCAAATAAAACGACTTCTCTCGCCACCACTCACAAAAACAAAGTCGCCAACAATGATGTGATTCGTTGTTCCACTTGCGGCGTAGGCTGCTTCGTTTGTTTGGCTTTTTACTTTTCCGGGGCACGCTTCCCACGTTTTACCATTATTTAATGTACGAAATAATGCAAAGTCGCCATCCACTGGGTCACCGATGAGAAATCCAAGGGAATCTTGAAGATCGATACCATCCAAGAAAACAGGTTTGCCGTGATGCGTAAATGGAAGAATGGTGTCTTCCTTTCCTTCCCAATCCTTGCGCAAGAGATGCGAAGAATCGTTGCTTTGCATGAAAAACAAAAATGCTTTGTTTTTATCAGCGTCCCGAATTTCTTTGATGAGGTAATTCGTTTTAGGTAAATACATCGAAACAGGTTTCTTTGCGTTCTTCGATACCAAGAGGAACTTTCCTTCGTTTGTTCCAAGTAAAATTTCGTTTTTCGAAAAATCCTGAATACTGCGCGCATGGATGGTGGAATTCCCGTAGTTTAGTACGACCATTTTCGGTGACCGTACGAATAGAAATAACAAGGAAAGCGATAACAAGATTTTCATAACAGCTTAGCGGTATTTTTCCTCAAACTTGGACCTCTGATTGGACTTTAAGTCCTCCAGGTCTGACGGGATTTCTCGTTTCCAGCGTTTGTGTGACCACAGCCAATGGTAAGGTTCTTCAAGGATACTTTGTTCGAGTAATTGAACATGCTGTTCCGTTAATTCCCCATAGGGTAAACTTCGAGCGTCAGTTGTTACTACCGTGAATTCAATGCTATATTGTCCACGTTTGATTTTATTAAGGTGAAAATAGACCATGTTTAAATCAAATTCATTGGCCATTTGTTCCACGCCGAAAAGGATAGGGGTAGGCTGCTGCAGGAATTCCATCCAATAACTTTTGCGTGAATCCGCTGGAGCTTGATCACTTAGAACTAATACAGAAACCGGTTTTGATTGTTTGAATATCGTTTTGTAGTTCTGTGTGTTGACTACAGTTAAGCCAAATCGTTGGCGTCTTTCCGTGAGTTTTTTGTCCCAAAATCCATTGCTCAAAGGCATCCCGATTCCATACGAATCATTCGGAACCAATAAAGCTTGTGCGGTAATGAACCATTCCCAATTGTTGAAATGTCCAGAAACGAATAGGGTTGACTTTCCATTTTTCTGTAGTTCTTGCAGAATTTCCGGATTGACCACCTTCATGCGATGTAGTAGTTCTTCTTTAGAAATACTCAAGTTCTTGATGCTTTCAATGAGTAAATCGGAGAAATGTCGGTAGAATCCACGGACTAAAACCGAGTGCCCACGAGCAGATAATTCTGGAAAAGAACGTTGAATATTCGCAACAACGACCTTTTTTCGATAGGGAAGAATGCTCATGAACAACAGGAATAATACATCGCTGATGCGGTATAGGATCCAAAGTGGAAGTAGGGATAGGGGATAAACGATACAATAATACAATAGTGCTGACATCATTTCTCGTATTTATCTTTCCACAGCTGCGCGATGCTTTGTGCGATTTCTTGTTCTTTGGGACTACTTCCGGCTTGAAAGAAATTGGTTCCAGATATTTCGCTCGGTAAAAATTCTTGTTCGGCGAAATTCCCAGGGAAATCATGGCTGTACAAATAGTTTTCTCCGTAGCCCAATTGTTTCATTAAAGCAGTCGGCGCATTGCGCAAGGGGAGAGGGACACCTAGATTCCCTGTCTCTTGAACCAATTTTTGTGCGCGATTAATCGCCATGTAAGCACCATTTCCTTTTGGTGAGGATGCCAAGTATATCGTACATTCCGCCAAAATGATTCGTGATTCCGGCCATCCGACACTTTCCACCGCTTGAAAACAGGCATTCGCCAACAACAAGGCATTTGGATTCGCGAGTCCGATGTCCTCCGTAGCGGAAATCAACAACCTGCGTGCAATGAATTTTGGATCTTCACCACCTTCGACCATGCGTGCTAACCAATAAATGGCCGCATTTGGATCGCTCCCACGAATGGATTTGATGAAGGCAGAAATAATATCGTAATGTTGTTCACCGTCCTTGTCGTAACGAGAAAGGCTTTGTTGCGCATTTTGAAGCACTACTTCATCCGTAATGTCAATGACTGTTTGACCTTGAAATGTGCCGATGATGATTTCAAAAACGTTTAATAATTTGCGCGCATCACCTCCAGAAATAGCTAATAAACTATTTGTTTCGTGCAGGTTGATTTGTTTACTTTTCAATACGAAATCTTGTTCAATCGCGCGATCTAGTAGGTGCAATAAATCTTCTTTGGTGTGTTCTTTTAGTACGTAAGTCTGACAACGACTCAGTAATGCGGAAATCACTTCGAAGGAAGGATTTTCAGTGGTAGCGCCAATCAGGGTGATTGTTCCTTTTTCTACTGCGCCCAACAAGGAGTCTTGTTGCGCTTTGCTGAATCGGTGGATTTCATCGATAAACAAAATCGTTCCCTTTGCTTGAAACATGCCGCCGTTTTCAACGCGGTTGATGACTTCACGTACATCTTTTACGCCGGATGAAATGGCAGAAAGTGTATGAATAGGTCTGTCTAAATGTTTGGCGATGAGTTGCGCTAAGGTGGTTTTTCCAACTCCCGGTGGACCCCAAAAAATCATGGATGGAATCACGCCAGCATCTAACGCACGTCTGAGCGCGGCACCTTCCGCGAGTAAATGCGCTTGTCCGATGTATTCATCGAGCGTTTTTGGACGCATTCGTTCTGCAAGTGGAGCGTTGATCATCTTTCAAAGTTAAGGTATTCTAGTTAAAGATTCTAAGCTTTACGGTCAAAGTAAGTCTTTACGAACAAGTAAACTATGAAACAATTCTTTTAACTTTGCTACATGTTAAATGGAAAGAAAATCTGCATTGTTTTGCCTGCGTACAACGCAGCGGAAACTTTGGAAATGACTTATGCCGAAATCCCTTTTGATATTGTAGATGAAGTGGTGTTGGTAGATGACGCAAGTAAAGACAATACCAGTGATGTTGGAAGACGCCTAGGAATTCAACACATTGTCCGTCATGAACAAAACCGAGGATACGGTGGAAATCAGAAGTCCTGCTACGAAAAAGCCTTGAGCTTAGGAGCGGACATCATCATCATGCTGCACCCAGATTATCAGTACACTCCAAAATTGATTCATGCGATTTCAGGAATAATTGCTTATGATGTCTATCCAGTGGTATTAGGGTCTCGTATTCTTGGAAAAGGAGCGTTGAAAGGTGGAATGCCGATGTATAAATACATTGCCAATCGCTTTTTAACCTTGTTTCAAAACATCGTGATGTCTCAAAAATTATCTGAATATCACTCCGGATACCGTGCATTTTCGAAGGATATTTTCACGAAAATTAACATTAAAGCGAATTCAGATGATTTCATCTTCGATAATCAAATGCTTGCTCAAATTTTTTACGCTGGCTTCGAAATAGGCGAGGTGACTTGTCCGACGAAATACTTTGAAGAAGCTTCCTCCATTAACTTTGCTCGTTCGACTACTTACGGATTGGGTGTGCTTTGGACATCCATAAAATACCGCTTAGCGAAATGGGGAGTTTATACAGCAAAGGAATTCCGTTCGTAAACACAGAATTTCGGTTTGAAATGAATTTATATCTTTGATGAAAATAATACTTATGGGATTACTAGAAAATAAAATCGTCCTGATTACAGGAGCTTCACGTGGAATTGGTAAATCAATTGCGGAAGAATGTGTGCGTCAAGGTGCTACCGTAGCATTTACGTATTTGTCATCAGAAGAAAAAGCGCGTGCTTTGGAAGTTGAGTTAACTGCAAATGGCGGAAAAGCAAAAGGATTCCGTTCGGATGCGTCTAATTTTGATCAAGCTCAACAATTAGTGGATGATGTTGTTGCTGAATTCGGTACGGTGGATGTTCTCGTAAATAACGCTGGAATTACACGTGACACTTTGTTGATGCGTATGACGGAAGAACAATGGGATGAAGTGATCAACACGAATTTGAAATCAGCCTTCAATTTAACGAAAGCGGTTCAAAAACCCATGTTGAAAGCGCGCTCAGGATCGATCATCAATATGTCCTCTGTTGTAGGTGTGAAAGGGAATGCTGGACAAGCAAACTACGCAGCTTCGAAAGCAGGATTGATTGGATTCACGAAATCCATCGCAGCGGAATTAGGATCAAGAAACATTCGTTGCAACGCAATTGCACCTGGTTTTATTGAAACAGAAATGACAGACGCATTGAATCCAGAAGTGGTTCAAGGTTGGAGAAATGGTATTCCGTTGAAACGTGGTGGACAACCAATCGATGTAGCGAATGCTACGGTTTTCCTTGCTTCAGATATGTCTGCTTACATCACCGGACAAACACTACACGTTTGTGGTGGAATGTTAATGTAATCGTATGAATATTCGCCCAAGACGTAACCGAAAAAGTAGTGCCATTCGCCACATGGTGGAGGAAACGAAACTCGGTGTCGAAAATTTAATATATCCTATCTTTTTGAAGGATGGACATAACATCAAAGAAGAAGTTTCTTCCTTGCCGAATAACTTTCGCTGGTCCATTGATAAACTCTTGCCGGAAATCGAAGAATGTATGAATCTTGGGATTCACACCTTCGATATTTTTCCCGCAGTCGACGAATCCCTGAAGGATCAAGTGGCAAGTTACAGTTACGCAAGTGATAATTTCTATTTGGAAGCCATTCGTCAAATCAAAGCACGTTTCCCCGAGTCGGTGGTGATGAGCGATGTGGCGATGGACCCTTATTCGTCAGATGGACACGATGGACTTGTCATTGACGGTAAAATCGTTAACGACGAAACACTTCCGATTTTAGCAAAAATGTCCATTGCGCAAGCACAAGCGGGTGTTGACATCATTGGTCCGTCTGACATGATGGATGGTCGTGTTGGTGTCATTCGTGAAGCCTTAGATGGCGCGGGATTCACCGATGTGAGCATCATGTCCTACACAGCAAAATACGCAAGTGCATTTTACGGACCTTTCCGCGATGCATTGAACTCCGCACCGAAATCTGGGGATAAAAAAACGTACCAAATGAATCCAGCGAACCGCAGAGAGGCGTTGTTGGAGGCGCAATTGGATTACGAAGAAGGTGCAGACATGTTGATGGTGAAACCGGCCTTATGCTATTTGGACATCATCCACGTATTAAAAGAACAATTTCCAATTCCAATTACCGCTTACAATGTCAGTGGTGAATGTGCGATGGTGCATGCTGCAGCGCAAAACGGCTGGTTGAATTACGACCTAGCAGTATATGAAATGCTTTTAAGTATTCGTCGTGCAGGAGCGGATGGAATCTTAACGTATTTCGCGAAAGACTTCGCGCAAATGCTTCGAAAATAATAATCATATGTCACAGTACACCATTCATTTGGATTACATCGAATTACCTGAATTCGAAAGCATTATCGACAATAACTTAAAAGTTAAGTTATCCTCAGAAGCACAAGCAGCTGTAGAGAAATGCCGTTCGTATTTGGATCAGAAAATGCATGGTTCTGATGCCTTGATTTATGGAATCAACACGGGATTTGGTTCACTATGTGACACGGCTATTTCGTCCAATGACTTAGAAGCTTTACAACGAAATTTAGTGCTCTCACATGCCTGTGGAACAGGTGAGGAGGTGCCTCATGAATTGGTGAAGCGCATGTTGCTCTTGAAGGTTTTTGGACTTTCTAAAGGAAATTCCGGCGTGCAATTAGCAACCGTTGAACGCTTATTATTTTTCTTTAACGAGGGGATTTATCCAGTGGTTTACCAGCAGGGAAGTTTAGGTGCATCAGGGGATTTAGCTCCCTTAGCTCATTTGTGTCTGCCTTTACTTGGCGAAGGAGAAGTGGACTACCAAGGACAACGGTATTCCGGTGCTGAAATCAATGCAAAATTTGGATTAGCGCCAATTGTGTTGCAATCGAAAGAAGGATTAGCCTTGCTAAACGGAACCCAATTCATGTCTGCCTATGCGAGTCACGCGGTAAAAGAAGCACAAGCTTTATGGAATAAATGGATTTTGGTGGCAGGAATGTCTTTGGACGCTTACGATGGAAGATTAAATCCATTTCAGTCGAATGTGAACACCATTCGCAACCAACACGGACAAATTCAAATGGCCGAAGCGATGCGTAACTTAATGGAAACGAGTGAAATCATCGCACAGGAAAAGAAACATGTACAAGATCCATATTCATTCCGTTGCATCCCACAGGTACATGGTGCGACAAAAGATACGATTGACCATTGCGCTCGAATTGTGGAGCGAGAAATGAATGCGGTCACCGACAATCCAACCGTTTTTCCAGATTCGGACGAAGTGGTTTCTGCGGGTAATTTCCACGGACAACCCTTGGCTTTGATCATGGACTTCCTGGCAATCGCCATGGCAGAAATGGGAAGTATTTCCGAGCGAAGAGTCTACAAATTGATTTCTGGAACACGTGGATTGCCAGCGTTCTTAGTGGCAAATCCAGGATTGAATTCCGGAATGATGATTTCCCAATATACCTGTGCGTCGATTGTGAGTCAAAACAAGCAGTTGTGTACACCAGCATCCGTCGATACGATTGATTCCAGCAATGGACAGGAAGACCACGTGAGTATGGGCGCTAATGCCGCAACGAAACTTTACCGTGTCATTCAAAATTGTCAAACCATTTTAGGAATTGAATTAATGCATGCCGCTCAGGGATTGGATTTTCGACGTCCGCTTAAAAGTTCTGAGCAAATTGAAAAAATTCATGCGGAATTTAGGAAAGAAGTTCCTTTCTTATCAGAGGATCGCTATTTATCCCGAGACATGAAAATAGCACGTAACTTTGGATTGAAAAACTGGTAATTATGGAAGAATTTGAACAAGTATTAGAAGGACAAGAAGTCCAAATAAATCCAAAGAGACCGAAGTTTCTATTAGTGATTTCCATTTTGTCGCTTGTCAACATTGGAATGACCATCCTCACTTCTTTATTTGGAGTGTTTGGAGGAAAGCCCAGTGAAGAAGAGTTGGAAACCGCCAAACTCCAATTCGCTGAATCCCACGAAAAACTAGATGCGTTAGCACAAAGTGAGAAAATCGACATGTCTTATTGGTCTGAAATCTTGACTAAAATGGAGATTATGTCCGACAATATGTACGCTAATTTCGTTGTCTACAACGGATTGATATTACTCGTTGCACTTTTCGCATTCATCGCTGTTTTCCTCATGTTCACTGGTAAAAAACTAGGATTCCATTTGTACATTGGCTACTGTTTCTTGTACGTTATCCAAAGTTATTTCTTCACCACACCAAGCGATGTTCCAACGTTTGTTATTGTTCTAAATACACTCTACGGTGGAATTTGGGTATACCTCTATTCGAGAAGTCTAAAATGGATGAGGTAATTAGTACATTAACTTGTCACAAAAAACGATAACATAATTGGCACATTAGCACTCCGCCGTGGCGGAAGCACATTGGCACATTAGTATTCTGACGATGTAATAAACTCCTGTGGAGCCTTACTTGTCACCTCTTTAAAAGCAATAAAGAAGGTGTTATAAGTGCTGAATCCAACATTCTTCGAGAGTGAATCAAAGGTGTTCGTTTTTAAATATCCTTCTTCAATCAAGGTTAAAGAATCTTTAATACGCACCACCTTCTTGAAATCTGAAAACGAAATTTCTGAATGGTATTTAAAGATGAAACTCAAATGACTTTTAGGCATTTTCAATTGCAATGCAAGATCGTTAACGGAGAGTCCTGATTTACGAAAGAAATGTTCTTCCTCCACGAATTGATCAATCTGTAAAAAGTAGTCTTCTAATTTAATATTGATTTTTTGACTCAATTGTAGGTCTTGCGTATTCGTGATTTGGTTCACCGGTTTTAAACGCCAATTTGAAGTAGGTTTCGCGCCTACAACTCGTTCAAAATTCAATTGGTTGAGGTACCCATTTAAAATAGATGGGGATGTTAGGATCATCATAAATACAACAAACCAAGCTATTGCATTTATCCAAACGAAATAATTATCCGTAATAAATCTACCTTCTTGCATAAATAATAGCGTAAAGATTAATCGAAATCCCATTAATGTGAATGTGACATAGAGGATAAAAACCCATCGTTTAAGTACGCGGGACTGATCCGTTTCCATTTCTAATTGACCTGTTTTTTTCCAAACGTGTTTGCGTAACATCAAGTAAACAACTATACCGTAATAGATAGCCTGAGCGATTAGCAGGAAGGTTATGACACTGTTTAATTCTACTTTAATTAAATTTTCAATAGGATGAAATTTATTCTCAGTAATTAATGCAGTCGGTAAAATAAAGTGAAGTAGACTTTTGTATTCAAAACTTTTTTTCGGAAAAATCAAATGTTTAAAATACAAACATGGAAGAGCGAAACCGAATACATAGGAAATGCTTCTAGAGAAGTCGGTAATCAATTCAACTTGATTAGTTAATTCTAAATACCCCCTTACAAAGAATCTGAACGCTGCGCCAAAGACCATGATAGCTAGGTAAATGTTCACCGTTCGATTCGACTTAATCGAAATCATAACAAGGATGAAACAAATGAAGCCAATGGATCCATTCAAAATAAATGTTAAATCAATAAATGTTTTCATACGGATCGATTGTGTGTTGCTATCATTATAGGAATGCGTAAAGTTATAATCAATGTTTCCATTTTGAGGAGGACAAAACAAAAAAATAAAATATTATTAACACTTGACGAAAGAAGTGGAAAACAAGGGTTTTTCTCCATTTAGTTTATCTTAAATTAATTCTGTAACATATTCTTGTGGTGCTTTGCTTGTAACTTCTTTAAATGCGGTGTAAAAGGTGTTGTAGGTACTGAATCCAACTTCTTTCGAGAGGGAATCAAATGTATTTGTTTTTAAATAACCATCGTCAATTAACTTGATCGCATCTTGAATTCGTATCAACTTCTTGAAATCCGGAAAGGAAACAGTGGAATGGTATTTAAAGATGAAACTTAAATGGCTTTTAGGGATTTTTAATTTCAAAGCAAGGTCATTAACGGAGAGTCCTGATTGACGAAAGAAATGTTCCTTTTCAATAAATTGGTCGATTTGTTGAAAGTAAGCATTCAACTCGGGATTGATTTTTTGACTTAATTGTAAATCTTGTTTATTTGAAATCTTAATAGTCGACTTCAATTGCCAATTTGTAACTGCACTTGAGGTCACTTCTCGTTCGCGTGAAATCTGAGAAATGTAGCCATTTAGAATCTCAGGTGAGGTAATAATCATTATAAAAACGACAAACATGATCATGGAATTGATCCAAATAAAATAATTATCTGTGAAATAATCATGGTTATAATTAATCAGTAATGCGGTGATCAATCTAATTTGCATTAAGGTAAATGCGCTAAATACGACAATCGTCCATTTTTTCAAGAGTTTGTTTTGGGTTGTTTCGAGTTTTATTGCCCCCGTTTTTCTCCAAAAATTACTGTTTAACACATGTATCGAAAGGCTGAAATAAACAATGTTTAATGTGATAATTAGCACCTTAATCAAAATAGTCAAGTCAAGGTGGAACCATGTTTGAATCCATCCATATCGATTTTCTTGAATGAGTACTAATGGAAAAATAAAGTGAAAAAGTTCCTTTCTTCGAATACTTGAGCTTTGTAAGATTAAATTCTTAAAATACAAATAGGGCAGAGGCAAAATGATAACATAGAAATTGTTTTTGGAAATTTGAATAAGAAGGGATTCTTGCCCAGTTAATTCTAAATACCCACGAAAGACTAATCGAAAGGATATGGCCATAATCATAACGGCAAGATACATATTCGTGTATCTTATGGATTTGATGCTAAAAAGCACCAAAAAAGCACAGATAAATCCGAAGGTGCCATTTAGCATATAGGATAAATCAATGATTGTTTTCAAGTGGTTAATTTTTTAGAATTTATAATTACGGTTATTCGTGATGTTAGTTTTAACTTAATCCAGTTAGATATTCTTGAGGTGCTTTGCTCGTTACTTCTTTAAATGCAATGTAAAAGGTGTTATAGGTACTGAATCCTACTAATTTAGAGAGGGAATCAAATGTATTTGTTTTTAAATAGCCCTCGCCTATTAACCCAATCGCATCTTGAATTCGATTGAACTTCTTGAAATCCGAAAAGGAAATAGTGGAATGGTATTTAAAGATGAAACTTAAATGACTTTTAGGGATTTTTAATTTCAAAGCAAGGTCATCCACTGAGAGTCCTGATTGACGAAAGAAATGTTCCTTTTCAATAAATTGGTCGAATTGTTGAAAGTAAGCATTCAACTCGGGATTGATTTTTTGACTTAATTGCAAATCTTGTTTATTTGAAATCTTACTAGTCGACTTCAAACACCAATTTGAAATCACGTTTGATGTCACTTCTCGTTCGCGTGATATTTGAGAAAGATATATATTTAAAATAGATGGAGAAGTGAGGATCGTAATAAAAACAATCAACCAGGAAATCCATGTAAAGAAATTTTCAGAAATAGTTAGATTGTCATATAAAAACAGCTGATCCCAGACTATTTTAATTGCTGTCATCAAAAAAGCGAAATAAAATACAATGGTCCATTTTTTTATTAGAGTTTCATACTCAGTTTTGAATTCAATGACCTTTGTTTTTCTCCAAAAACTTTTCCTTAATAGAATAGAGGTCATTACTAGATTATAAAGGACAATTGAAATGATGAGTGATTTCGCTAAAAATGTGAGTTCAACATGGAATAAACCCTCAAATAAATGATAGTTCATTTCTGTCGATGCTAGTATTGGTAATAAGAAATGAAGAAGATAGTGCGTCTTAAAAATAGATTTTTTGAACACTAAATTTCTAAAATACAAATAGGGTAAAGGAAGCGCCATCAAAGATACATCGTTACGGGAAAAGGTCGTGAAGAGATCTTGGTTATGAGTTAACTCAATAATTCCTCTAAATATTAATCGGGTGGACACCGCTAAAATGATAAGCGCTAAATAAACGTTTACAGCTCTATTTTTCTTCAAACTTAATACAACCAAAACAAAGCACATTAAGCCGAGCGTTCCGTTTAAGATGAACATTAAATCAAAGATAGTTTTCATTAAATCAATTAAAATGTGAGGACATATTATTTTGTCAAAAATAGTTATTGCTTATTGTATAGCCAACAATAAGGGCATATTAAAAACTTAAAAAGACTTATTAATACAGGTGAAAAATAAGGTCATATTTGAAAGCTGATTTCAACTCATGTAATATTGTCGTGTTCAAAATCAAAAAACAGTTTCGTGAAAGTTGCTTTACTTTTTTTACTTACAGGATGGTTTACGGTCTCATCGCAGGCTCAAGTCATCCATCATCAAATGACTTCTTCGCAAGGTTCAAGTGTTCAAGTATCGAACAAGCTGAAGGTGCAACAGACCATTGGTCAACAAAGTGTAACCGGAAATTATTTGGGTTCCACGTTTTCTGTTGGACAAGGTTTTCAACAAGGGAAAATTTCAAAGAGCAAAGGTCCCTCGGCTTTGAACATTCAAATCATGACTTTCCCCAATCCATTTACCTCAAAAATAAACTTCCAGTTTTCTGCTTCGATTGATGGACTGATTAAAATCAGCATTTACGACATCACGGGCAGAGTCGTGCTGAATTCGGAAAAGGAATTATTCAATAACGTACTCAGCTTGGATAACCTAAACTTTCCCGATGGACAATACATTGTGAAGTTAAGTGCCAAAAATTTCAATTATACGACCAACTTAATAAAGATGAAATGAGAAAATTAATTCTACTACTAACCCTAATTCCTCTAATTACGACAACTTATGCCCAACGCGCATATTTTAGTACAGGAAGCAACTTCTCAACGTTCAATTTCAATAGTCCAAGTCCAATGTCGACTCCGTTAATAAACGGAACTGGTTCAAATCATGAGATGGGTGTTTCAATAGTTCTCAAACCAGATAATCTTTCGTATTCGGTTGGAGTCAATTTGAATGAATACAATGCGATGGCTGGAGATTTTGCCAATAGCTATTCATGGAACACGAAATTTTTAGGCTTAAATAACTCCATCGATTATTCCATTTCCCTCATTGGTAATTTCCGTGTGATATTTCAAGGTGGTTTAAATCTGTCTACAATTGTTTATGGCCAACAAGTAATCAATGGCGCCTACTTTGATCTCATCAAACAAGAGGAATTTTCCCGATTAAATCTTACCCCACATGTCCACCTTGCCTTCACTGCTCCGATTAAAGATATTGGATTTATGAGTCTAGGTTATGGCATCAACAAAAGCTTTTTCCCGATGAATAATTCCGAAGAGAAATTATCGATCACAACGAACCAATTTGTATTCGGTTTACATTTTAACATCAATTAATTAACTATTCAGTACGCGTTATGAAAAATTTATACTTCATTTTTCTTTTATTCGTTTCCGTTCAATTATCCGCTCAAACGAAGGGAATTACGTATCAAGCCGTTATTTACAATCCATCTGGTGAATCACTTCCAGGGGTAAATAATGCCAATGCCCCAATGGCAAATAAAAGCGTTTGTTTACAATTTTCCATTTTGGACGCCAGTTCTCAAGTTGAGTACCAAGAGTCGATTTCCACCACAACGGATGAATTCGGGATGGTGAATTTGGTGATTGGAAATGGACTTCAAACGGATGGATACGCGACATCGTTTTCGAACATCGCTTGGAGTGTAGATCAGAAAAGGTTGAAAGTTGCTTTAGATGTTGCTGGACAATGTTTCGATTTTGTGGACATCAGTATTCAAAAATTCGAAGCGGTACCATATGCATTTTCAGCAAATACAGCAGATAACCTAACTGGAATACTTCCGATTGAAAATGGTGGGACAAACGCGTCTACCGTTTTGGGAGCAAAAACCAATTTAGGATTGGAAAACGTTGATAATACGAGTGATTTAAATAAACCAATTAGTACCGCAACGCAAGCAGCACTTGATTTAAAGGAAGATCAAGCGAACAAGTCCACCGCAACGACATTAGGAACAAGTGACGTCCTTTATCCTACCCAAAACGCGGTAAAAACGTATGTGGATGCGACTACAACGAATGTCGCAACGGTGATTAACAACGATTTGGCGACGGAAATAGCCAATCGCATCAATGCCGACCAAATCTTAACCACCAATTTAGCAAATGAGGTGACCAACCGCACGAATGCAGATGCGATTTTGACAACCAACTTAGCAACAGAAACAACCAATCGCATCAATGGGGATAATACCTTGACAACGAACTTAGGTGCAGAAGTTGTCAACCGTATAAACGGTGACAACACGTTAAACACAAACTTATCCTTAGAGGTATCCAATCGCACCAATGCCGATTTACTGAAGGAAGATTTGTCGAATAAGTCTGCATCACCTGCACTTGGAACAAGTAATACCTTGTATCCAACTCAAAATGCGGTAAAATCGTACGTTGACGCCGCATCAACGACAAACACAACAGGATTAAACAACGAAGCCGTGATTCGTGCAGCTGCGGATGTTGTCCTGACGAATAACCTTGCAACCGAAGTAACCAACCGAACGAATGCTGATGCATTAAAGGAAAACATAGCAAATAAATCATCTGCAACTGCTTTAGGAACTAGTGATGTATTATTCCCAACACAAAATGCAGTGAAAACATATGTCGATGCTGGTGTGGTCAGTGCCACGAATGCTTTAACGAACGAGGCAGCGATTCGCGCAAACGCTGATGTTGTTTTGACAACGAACTTAGCAACTGAGGTGACCAACCGAACGAATGCGGATTTATTGAAAGAAAATGTGGTAAATAAATCGACAAATACTACCCTTGGAACGAGTGATGTATTGTATCCAACACAAAATGCAGTTAAAACATACGTAGACGCAGGTACAGTTAATGGGGCGAATGCCTTAACGAACGAAGCGGCAATTCGAGCAGCGGCGGATGTAGTTTTAACGAACAACTTAGCAACAGAAGTAACAAATCGTATCAATGGTGATAATAACTCTGCAACTTCCATTGCTATAGAGGTAACGAACCGCACCAACGCCGATTTATTAAAAGAGAACTTAGCGAATAAATCAACAGATGTACTTCTTGACGGAAGTTCGAACATCAAATATCCAACGGTTAAATCCGTGAAAGATTACGTGGATGCATCAGCTATCTCAAATAATGGTGCCATCTCCAACGAAGCGGCAATTAGAGCTGCAGCGGATGTTGTTTTGACCAACAACTTAGCAACAGAAGTAACGAATCGCACCAACGCAGACTTGTTAAAAGAGGATCTAGTCAATAAATCCAACAACATCGTGGTAGACGGAACTTCTACGGTTAAATACCCAACTGCGAAAACAGTAAAAGATTACGTGGACTTAAATGCAGCAACGGCGGTAACGAATCTTTCGAATGAAACTGCTGCTCGTATCGCAGCGGACAACACTTTAACAACGAATTTAAATGCAGAAGCGATTAGCCGTATTAATGCAGATTTATCCAAAGAAAATGCAGCGAATAAATCTACGTCAACTGCTTTAGGAACGAGTGATGTTTTATTTCCAACTCAAAATGCGGTAAAAACATATGTTGATGGTAGTTCAGCAACCGGAACAACTGCACTGAACAATGAAGCAGCAATCAGAGCCGCAGCGGATGCTGTTCTAACAACCAATTTAGCAACAGAAGTTGCTGCTAGAACAAATGCGGACAATACCTTAACAACCAATTTAGCAACAGAGGTTACAAATAGAACAAATGCGGTCAATACCCTAACGACCAACTTAGCAGCAGAGGTAACCAACCGTACCAATGCAGATGCCTTAAAAGAAAACACAGCGAACAAATCCACTGCAACCTCTTTAGGAACGAGTGATGTGTTGTTCCCTACACAAAACGCAGTTAAAACGTACGTTGATGCAAGTACTTCTGTCGGAACAACAGGGCTGAACAACGAAGCAGCGATTAGAGCAGCGGCGGATGTTGTTCTAACGAACAACTTAGCAACGGAAGTATCAAACCGCACGAATGCCGATGGAACGTTAACAACTAATTTAGCAGCGGAAGTAACGAATCGCACGAATGCCGATGCGAACTTAACGACGAACTTAGCAGCAGAGGTAACCAATCGTGCCAATGCAGATTTATTAAAAGAAAACACAGCAAACAAATCAACATCAACTGCTTTAGGAAACAGTGATGTATTATTCCCAACACAAAATGCGGTAAAAACGTATGTTGATGGTAGTGCGATTTCGAATTCATCAGCTATATCAAATGAAGCGGTAATTCGAGCAGCAGCTGATGCTGTCCTTACAACCAATTTAGCAACAGAGGTTGCCAATAGAACAAATGCGGACAATACCTTAACAACCAATTTAGCGACAGAGGTTACAAATAGAACAAATGCGGTCAATACCCTAACGACCAACTTAGCAG
>JBAWZN010000025.1:0-20693 GCA_037143015.1 Flavobacteriia bacterium | reverse complement strand
GATTATGCGATTCGAATTGGATTTTGGGGCGATGAAATTGAAACCATTTCCTCCATTGATCCCGAAACGAGCGAGCGTATTGAAACGTTTAAGGAAATTGATATTTTTCCGGCAAATTTATTCGTTTCTAGTCCTGATAATACGCGTCAAGCGATCGAACAAATACAAGACGACCTTGTCGTTCAAGTTCAAAACTTTAAAGAGGATGGAAAACTAGAGGAATCCAAACGCCTTGATGAACGGGTGAACTACGACCTTGAGATGATTCGAGAGCTCGGTTACTGTTCAGGGATTGAAAATTACTCGCGTTATTTCGACCGACGTCAACCCGGTGAGCGCCCCTTCTGTTTACTCGATTATTTTCCCGAAGATTTTCTTTTAGTGATCGATGAAAGTCATGTCACTTTGCCGCAAGTACGCGGAATGTATGCCGGTGACCGTGCGCGTAAGACAAATTTAATCGACTACGGATTTAGACTCCAAGCGGCGATTGATAACCGTCCACTGAAATTTGAAGAATTCGAAGGATTCCTGAACAATACGATTTATGTTTCGGCAACACCTGCGGACTACGAAATGCAACGTTCCGAGGGAATTATGGTGCAGCAATTAATTCGTCCAACAGGACTTTTAGATCCCATAATCGAAGTACATCCTTCCCAGCATCAAATCGACCATTTAATGGCTGCCATTCAGGAAAGAATCGCGGTGAAGGAACGTATTTTGGTGACGACCTTAACCAAAAGAATGGCGGAAGAATTGCAAAAATACTTGGATAAACTAGGGATCCTTTGCCGGTATATACACAGTGAAATCGATACCATTGAACGTGTAGAAATACTCCGTCAATTAAGACTTGGTGATTTCGATGTACTTATTGGTGTGAATTTACTCCGTGAAGGATTGGACTTGCCGGAGGTTTCGTTGGTGGCAATCTTAGATGCAGACAAAGAAGGATTCCTTCGAAATGAGCGCTCACTCGTTCAAACCGTTGGACGTGCAGCGAGAAATGTCAATGGAAAAGTACTCATGTACGCGGACAAAATGACAGAGTCTATGCGACGAACGATCTCCGAAACGGAGCGACGAAGAGCCATGCAAATCGCCTACAATTTAGAGCACGGATTGGTTCCAACAGCATTGAATAAATCCAAGGAAAAAATCATGGAATCGACAAAAGTCGCTGATGGAGATACAGCAAGTCGACAAATAAAATACACACAAGAAGTGCAATCCCAATTAGCTGCTGAACCAATACAGAAATACCTGAATCCAAAAGAACTCGAAGCGAGATTGAAAGCAACGAGAAAAGCCATGGAAAAAGCAGCGAAGGAACTTGATTTTATTGAAGCTGCAAGATTCCGTGACCAATTAAAAGAACTTGAAACACAACTAAAAAAATAAGTATGACACGTTTACAACAATTTCAGAAAATTGCCATTGCTGAAGGATTCTCTTGGATTGGATTGATCATTACAATGGTTTTGAAGTACCAATTCGACATGATTTGGCCAAATAAAATTGTGGGATGGATTCATGGCATTCTATTTATTGCCTTTTGTATTTACTTAGCGGTCTTTTTCTTTTCAAAGCAATTTTCATTTGGCAAATCGTTGATATTATTTATTGCCGCTTTCGTTCCGTTTGGAACATTTTGGGCAGAGAGAAAGTACTTGAGAGATTAAAAAATAACTTTTTTCAAAAAACTGCGTAAAGCACTTCAAAACGAACATATTATGAAGTGGATTAAACGACTTTTTCTATTGATTTTGAGCCTAGTTGCAGTGGTATTAATTATCGGTGTATTTGTGCCTAAAAAATTTAAAATCGAACGCAGTATTCAAGTTTCACAACCTAAGGACAGCGTTTATCAGTACTTGAAATTTCTGAAAAACCAAGATCAATTTAGTGTTTGGGCTAGGCAAGATCCTAAAATGAAAAAAACGTATACGGGTCAAGATGGCATTGTTGGATTCGTTTCCGCATGGGAAAGTAAAGATGAGAAGGTGGGGACTGGATCGATGGAATTGGTGAAATTGACACCTGGAGAACGCATTGATATGCACATTCGCTTCAAGGTCCCATTTGAAAATGAAGACGATGCATACTTTGAGACAAGCAGCATTAATACGGAGAACACACGTGTAATTTGGGGATTTGAAGGAAACTCACCCTATCCATGGAATGCCATAACATACCTATTCAACATGGATGAAGTTATTGGGAAAGACCTTGACGGTGGACTCAAAAAATTAAAATCGGTGTTGGAAAAATAAGATTGATTACTTTTGTTTAAAATTGAACAAACATGGCAAATAACTTACTAAAAGGAAAACGAGGAATTATTTTTGGTGCATTGAACGACCAATCTATCGCATGGAAAGTCGCTCAAAGAGCACACGAAGAGGGAGCAACATTCGTGTTGACAAACGCTCCAATCGCCATGCGAATGGGTGAAATCAATACATTAGCTGCTGAAACCGGAAGTCAAGTCATTCCTGCAGATGCGACGAGCATCGAAGATTTAACGAATTTGGTAACGCAAGCACAAGAAATTCTTGGTGGTAAAATTGATTTCGTATTGCATTCAATCGGAATGTCACCAAACGTTCGTAAAGGAAAACACTACACGGAAAATGATTACAACTACTACAATCAATCCATGGATGTATCTGCTATTTCTTTACACAAGACTTTAGCTACACTTTACAAACAAGACGCTATGAATGAATGGGGATCTGTGATCGCACTTTCATACATTGCAGCTCAACGTATTTTCCCTGACTATAACGACATGGCAGATGCGAAATCGTTGTTAGAGTCTATCGCTCGTTCATTCGGATACCACTACGGAATTGCGAAAAAAGTGCGTGTGAATACGATTTCTCAATCTCCAACGGTGACAACTGCTGGACAAGGAATCAAAGGATTCAAGGAATTTATCAATTTCTCTGAGCAAATGTCGCCATTAGGAAATGCATCCGCATTGGCTTGTGCTGACTATTGTGTAACGATGTTCTCTGACTTAACACGTTACGTTACCATGCAAAACTTATTCCACGATGGTGGATTCTCGAATACAGGGGTAACTCAACAAGTCATCGAAAAATTTGGTGAATAATCAACCTCAAAAACATAAAAAAAGCCCTGACGATTCTGCCAGGGCTTTTTTATGCGCTAAACTTTCAGGAATTAATCTTCCTTCCAGTTTTCTTTTGATTTTGTGTATGGAATTGGAACAGCCTCCAATTTCGTTTGTAGGACTTGAACGCGTTTAATGACCTCATCCAATTTACTGCGAAGCTCAGTGTATTCTGCTTCAACAATAGACTTGTTCGCTTTGTGCGTATTGCTCACTCCTGCCGTGTTGTCGTACAATTGATATTCCACCATTCCTAAACGTGAATTAATGCTTGGAGCGACCTCGAACTCATGTGCTGCGCGAATGCCATCGCCATTCATTAGCACGTTACAATCGTACATCATCGCTTTCAAATCCTTGATTTCTTTCAATAAACTCATGTCCGTATTTGGATAGTTCATCAATGCTTTCTCGATTAATTCCAATTCATCATTGGTCTCATCCATCAATCTATTCGCACCGGAAACTTTTCGGTTTAACTCCGAAACCTCTGACCTGAACGCTGCTAATTCTTGTGGATTTTTCGCTACCAATGTTTGATTATTCAATGTTTTCACTTCAAAAGCCGTTTTCGCAACCAACTCTTCTACCGTTCCATTTTTCACCAAAGATACACTTACGTAATAGGTACCCGGTGCAACTAAGAATCCGTTCCCTCCAGAGCCAATTGGATTGGTTGTGTTTGATCTTAGGTTCCAAACCGTACGTGAAATTCCTTTTGATGGACTTCCGGACATGCGTCGAACCTCTTTTCCAGCGGCATCTGAAATGATCCATATAATCTTTGCGGCATCCTCCAATTGTTCTTTACGCAATTCGTCAAAAGAGGGATAAGCAACATCTTTTTTATCTTTTTCCAATGCTTGCTCTTTTTCCTGGCGCGCATCTTTCAACGTTTTGTATTCATCCTTTACATGCAAGGTAAACACCGCACCAAAAGATGGATTTTCGGAAGCCCACATGTTGTGACCTTGGAATCCAGTTCCATCTAATCCGAGTGGATCTGCAGGCACATAAGAAAGTGCATCCTTCACTGGGAACAAATGTGCTTTCTTATCCAAAATCACTTTCGATAATGAACGTAATGGCGTATAGTTATCCAAAACATAGAATCCACGTCCAAATGTAGCCGCCACCAAATCATTTTCACGTTTTTGAATGTCTAAGTCATATACTGCAACGGTTGGTAATCCAGCTAGTTTTGTCCAATTTAATCCACCATCATTCGTGAAAAAGGCACCGAACTCTGTTCCAACGAACATTAAATTCGGATCAACGTGATCTTGCTTTAAACAATAAGAGTTTCCGCGTACAGGAAGATTTGAGGTAATATTCACCCATGTTTTTCCTTTATCAGAAGAACGCAAAACGTACGGTTTAAAATCTCCAGATCGTTGTGGATTAAAAACGGCAAAGACCGTATTTTCATCATGTAAAGATGCGGTAAGCATATTCACACGTGCATTAACGGGAACTCCTGGGAACGTTGCGTACTTACTCCATGTTTGTCCGTCATTTTCGGAAACTTGAATCAATCCATCATCTGTACCAACATACAGCAATCCTTTTTTCTTCGGAGACTCATCTAATGCCACGATGTTTCCATAAATGGTTGTGGATGCATTTTTCATCACAGCATCGATGGTCCAAACTTGGTCCATTACTTCAATTTCATTGCGGTCAATTTGCTGCGTTAAATCAGGAGAAATTGTCTGCCAGTCATCTCCGCGATTAGAGGATTTGAACAATTTATTTGCAGCGAAATACAAGGTAGATGCATCGTGTGACGACACAATCAGTGGTGCATCCCAATTCCAACGGTACGCAGGTTCTCCTTTACCGGACATCGGTTGAATGGGAACTTTTTCTCCTGAAGCACGATCGTAGCGAACAATCCATCCGTACTGCGCTTGTGCATACGTAATGTTCGGATTAGACCAATCCGTAGCGGATTCGAATCCATCTCCACCGTTGGTAATAAACCAATCGGAATTCAAGATTCCCGCAGCATTATTCGTTGCTGCTGGTCCACCCATGGAATTATTATCTTGTGTCCCACCGTAAATGTTATAGAATGGTGCAGCATTATCTGTTACGGCTTTATAGAATTGAATAATCGGCAAATTCGCGTAATATTTCCATTCCTTTGCATGTGTATACGTCTCGTACAAGCCACCATCACATCCAACTAGCCAATGATCCGTATTGCTTGGATCTATCCAAATCGCATGGTTATCGACATGTTTATTCGTCTCGCCAGTTGGTTTAAAGGTTTTTCCACCATCCTCTGTATGGTGCATATAGGTATCCATCGCAAACACTTTATTTTTATTCGATGGATCACACATGATTTCCTGGTAGTAATTCCCACTCGTATTGAAATCACCTTGTTTGCTCCAATTTTCTCCTTTATTCGTGGAACGATATACTCCTGCTTTTCCATATCGTACCTCTACTATCGCGTAAACATAGTTTGGATCAACGGGTGAAACAGCAAGTCCTACACGTCCCATATCGCCTTTCGGTAATCCAGCATTGATTGGACGCCAAGTGATTCCACCATCCGTTGATTTGTACACCATCGATTCTGGTCCACCACCAATGTATGTCCACTCATGTCTTCTGCGTTGATGCGCTGCCGCATAAAGTACGTTTGGATTCGATGGGTCGATGGCAATTTCGGAAATCCCTGTATTGTCAGAAACGAATAAGGTACGCGTCCAAGTTTTACCACCATCTGTCGTTTTGTATACTCCTCGTTCACCTCCACTGCTCCATAATGGACCATAAGCGGCAACCCAAACGGTGTTTTCGTCTGTTGGATGAATAATGATGTTTCCAATGTGTTCAGAGGTTTTCAAGCCCATATTGGTGAAAGATTTACCGCCATCTAAAGACTTATAGACTCCATCACCGTAAGCTACGGAACGTTGATTGTTGTTTTCCCCTGTTCCAACCCAAACGGTATTGGGATTCGAAGGAGCGAGTTCAACGCAGGCAATCGAATAAGATCCATATCCATCAAAAATGGGTGAAAACGTAATCCCATGATTGTTTGTTGTCCAAACTCCACCACACGCAGCAGCAACGTACCACATGTCCTTGTTTGTGGGATTCACTGCAATGTCAATTACGCGTCCAGATGTTAAGGCTGGTCCGACCATACGAAAGGACAATGCGCCAACCGTACCGGCGTCAAAGGGAGGTTTTACCACTTCCGTTGTTGTTGATTTTTTTTGAGCAAATACGCCAATAGCTGACAGTAATCCAAAGAATAGAATCGTTTTTTTCATAGAAACTTGAATCGAATTTGAGGCTTAAAATTACAATAAATCCGACAAATGCACACAATACTCCTAGTGGCTAGAGGAAGCTGTTATTTTGTTTTCCTGAAATTTCGTAATTTAGCTTCTTATTTGACAAGCATTTGTCCATGCAACTTTTCGGGACACTTTTTAGTCTAAGCACTGCCAAATTGAGCAACACAGCACCTATGAAAAATGTATTATTTATTCTCAGTTTATTCATCAGTCAATCTTTTTTAGCACAAGTAATTACTGATTCACCATTATACCAAAAACTAAAAGCATCCGGACAACTCGGACAAGTGGTGACTACACCAAGTCAAACCATTGGGAAACCAAAGGGAAAACCAAATGTGAAGCCATCATCAAACAGCAAAGCAAATGCATGTGATTGTTACATTCAGCCGGATTCCACTTACATCTTAGCGATGCAACCGAACGATGACGGATCCACAGGCTTAATTCCCATTCCATTTAACTTCAATTTATACGGACAAACGTTCAATTCCATTTACATCAACAACAATGGAAACATTACCTTCAACGGTCCACTTTCCACCTTTAGCGCTACTGCCTTTCCTTCTACAGGAAATGCAATTGTTGCACCGTTTTGGGCGGATGTGGATACCCGAAATGGAAACGGACAAGTGGTTTACAAAATCACTCCAACGGCAGTTTACATCAACTGGGAAGATGTTGGATACTACTCCATGCAAGGAGATAAGTTAAATACGTTTCAATTAATCATTACCAATGGATCTGACCCAGTTATTGATCAAGGAAATGTGGCATTTTGTTATCAAGACATGCAATGGACAACCGGATCTGCTTCACAGGGAGTGAATGGTTTTTATGGAATTCCAGCAACTTGTGGAGCGAACAAAGGTGATGGAGTCGCATACTTCTTGATTTCGCGTTTCGATCATCCGGGTGTTGACTTTGATGGTGCCTTGGGTAATCCAGATGGAATTAGTTGGTTGGACTACAAAAGTTTTGCGTTCGACGCATCGAACAGTGGTAACATTCCTCCGATTCCAGAGGGAATTGCTTCGTGTGACACTTTTAAAATCTGTGCGGCAGGAGATACTGCTCAATTCGCGATTAACTTCCTTTCTCCTGAAGCAACTCAAACTACGACGATGACTTACACGAATGGTGGACTCCCAACCTTAACACAGGTTGCCAATATTCCAGGGAACACCGGATCCATTATTCTTCAAGCAATTGGATCATTAGCAACAATTGGAACTTATACCGTGACTGTTACAGCAACAGATGATGCCGTTCCTACACCAGGGGTTACTGCATTAACATTCGTGATTGTGATTGATACGATTGTCAACAATTTAGATTCGGCCGCGCTGATTGGAGTTGGGTCATGTGGAAATGTTGACCTGAGTGTTTCTAATGGTCCGTACGACACCTACTTATGGGGTGATTTTACTACGACACAGACAAGCGCCGTAAGTTCAACACAAATCTATGGAGTAACTGTCAGTAAAGATGGCTGTTACAAACATGTGAGTGATTCAATTATCGTACTGAATCCCGTTCCAGTTAATTTACAAGGTGTCTTGACCTATTGTCCACCAGATACATCAACTTCCATTAGCGTTCCGAATGAACCATACTATTCCTCCATTACGTGGGGATTAACGAATCCTGCCGTAGACAGTTTATTTACCGTAGAATTGCCTTTGGGAACCTTCACTGTTACCTTAATCGACTCTGCTGGATTCTGTACAACAGATACGACTTTTACCATTTTCGGTTCAACAGCGGCTTCCATCATGAGTGATACCTTGATCTGTTCTCCCACGCTACAAGTGGCAAATACACAGTCGCAAGGTGGCGCCTGGACCGCTAATTCGAATCAGGTTTCCTTCGACAATCCTTCCAATTTGAATCCATTAGTAACGGTAAATACACCAGGAACATACACGATTACGTTTACGGATAATACCTGTAACCAAATATACAGTGCAGAGATCATTTTACCGATAAATCCAACGATCTTCTCCAACGTAAATCAATGTAATTTAACCTACAACGTAAGTGGCACCGTCACGGATGCCGCAGGTGGAATCTGGACTTACACGACACCGAGTGGTGGAACATTAAACTTTAGTCCGAACAATACCAGTGCTAATCCAAGCATTACCGCATCAGCGTCCGGTACCTATCAATTAACCTACACCGATAACGTATGTAATCATACAGCGAGCACCACGATTCAATTGTATACTTTGCCAACTATCGATGTAGATACGTTAGCTTGTTTTTACAATTATTACATCACCGGTACAAATTCATCTTTGGGTGGTGTTTGGACAGCTTCGGATACCTGTCTGAACATTTCTGATCCAACAGCCGACAATCCGCAATTAACCACAAACTATGCAGGAATCTACACGCTTACCTATACGGACATCGCGTGTAATCAAACATTGACTGCAGAAATTGAATTCCCTCCTTATTTATACACGCAAGTGCTAGACACGAACATTTGTAAAGGAACAAGTTTCCCATTGGAACCACTTCAAGTAAATTCAGCGAAGGACAGTACCTTAAATAACGTGTGGACTTTGCAAGCGAACTACACACCTACCCAATTTGGATTGTGGAACATACCGAACGCAACAACTCCTTTGATTGTTTCACAGCCAGGAAATTACATTTACACGTTATCAAATGAATGTTACTCCGTTTCGGATACAGCAACCATTGGATTGAAACCATGTGATATTGTTGCACCGAATGTCATTTCCCTTTCCTCCACCGTTGGAAACGAGATCTTTTACGTGCAGTACTCCGGTTTAGAATCCTTCAGATGTACCATTTTAAATCGATGGGGAAATGTCATTTACGAATATGACGATCCAGCTGGAGGATGGAATGGAAAAACCACCGGAGGAGATATCGTATCTGAAGGAACCTACTTCTATCGAATTGACGCGAAATTTGAAGGTGCAGAACCAATTGTTAAGCATGGATTTGTCGAAGTAAAATACTAAAGCGTTTCATTCCAAACAGCAAATGAGCTGATTCAATCTGCTTTGGTGCTTTTCTAATAATATCCGTACCTTTGCGCCATGGCAACAGCACGCGTTTCGTACTTAGGAAATCTTCGCACTTCATGTGAACACCTGGCATCTGGAACAAAAATATTGACAGATGCTCCCGTTGATAATCAAGGTAAAGGAGAAGCTTTTTCTCCCACTGATTTGGTTGCTACTTCCCTAGCCTCCTGCATGATGACCATCATGGGGATTTACTGTCAGAATCATGATATCTCGTTTGAATCTTGTGAAGCAACGGTAGAAAAACACATGGGAACTGGACCACGTCGCATTGAAAAAATCGTCGTGAACTTGGACCTAAATGGCAATGATTGGGATGATGTGACGCGAAAAAAAGTCATCATGGCTGGACGAACCTGTCCGGTTGCACTCACACTCGAAGGCAATGTAGAACTCGAGTTTAATTTTATCTAATGGAACAACAACGTACAGAAAGAAAATACCGCAAAGAACGTGAAGATATCATTTTTGGTATTCGCGCTGTCATTGAAGCAGTAAACGCGGACAAGGAATTAAACAAAATTTTGATTCAAAAAGGCTTACACAAAGAACTTTTTGAAGAATTAAAATCCGCTCTTCAAGGAAAAAATTACTTTCTACAGTTTGTTCCGGTTCAAAAGCTAGATACGCTTACCGAAGGAAACCACCAGGGTGTGATCGCCATGATTCCACCTATTTCTTATCAAGAAATTGAACCATTAGTCGATGCACTTTTGGAAAAGGATGAGAAACCATTCATCGTTGTTTTGGACCGAATTACAGACGTTCGAAATTTTGGCGCCATTGCTAGAACAGCAGAATGTCAAGGAGCACACGCCATACTCATTCCCTCCAAAGGATCTGCACTAGCAACATCCGATGCCATGAAAGCCTCCGCTGGAGCCTTGAACCGCATTCCGATTTGTAAAACGAATGATTTAAAAAACACCTTGTTTTACTTACAACAGTCTGGATTACGCATCGTTGCCTGTACAGAAAAAGGAAATGTACCACTTTACGAAACCAATCTTCGCGGTTCAGTTGCTGTCATCATGGGTTCAGAAGAAAGTGGAATCACCTCAGATTTATTGAATATGGCTGATATCAAAGCACGGATCCCTATGAAGGGTGAGATTGCTTCGTTAAATGTTGGTGTTGCAGCTGGAATGGTGTTTTACGAACGTACGAGACAAGAGATTCGCGGATAACTAGCGCATCAAGCGAATGACCAACGCTGGTAAGTGAGCCAAATCGGTAATCATCCAATCATAATTGTATTTGTTCTTTCCGATGGGATCGAAATGAACAGCGTGCATGCCTACTTGCAATGCACCGGCCACATCAATTCGGTAATCATCTCCAATCATCAATGAGTCCGATGCTTTGGCTCCTGCTTCTTTCATCGCATAGTGAAAAATGGCTGGGTCCGGTTTGTTTTTACCAATAAACTCGGAACAAACAATCACATCAAAGAAATGATGCATTCCACAATTTTCCAATTTAATGAATTGCACTTCTTGAAATCCATTGGTGATGATGTGAAGCGAAAAACCCATCGACTTCAATTCCTTTAGCGTTTCAAGGGCATTCGGGAAAAGTCGAGTTTGACGAGGTGAAATCTCCACATACGCATCTCCAACACGGCGAACCAAGTCCTCGTCACGAATCTTAAATTTTTGAAATGTCGAACGAAAGCGCTCAAAACGAAGTTCTTCCTTTTTGATTTTACCACGTCCATATAATTTCCATAAATGTGCATTTTGCCGCTCGTAGGCTTTGTGGAAGCGTTCGAAAGACTCTACGCGTGGAATCAGGTTTTCTGCCTCGATAATTTGACGAAGCGCCGCCTCAGAATTTCGGTCAAAGTCCCACAGCGTACGGTCTAAATCGAAAAAAATATGTTTATTAGAATACAAAATAAACGATGATTGAGGTGAGGCTTGCATTCACGGCCAAGCCAAGAACGATGAGCGGAAATGTCTCCCAGCGCTTTCCGTAAAACTTTGCAACGACCATGCTTCCAATTGGTACGGAAAGAAAGAACGGAGCGAAAAAACAAATTCCCACTTGACCGAATTTCATTTTCACGCGAATCACCATTTTATTCATGCGTGTGAATTTTCTTTTCACCCTTGGCGCAGATCCTTGGGATTCCAATAACGCTTGTTTTTTTTGTGCTCTTTTTTTTAATAACAACAAAATGGCATCACTGGCAAAATAACAAACCAATGCGCATGTTGCTGCTCCAGCAAATGAGGCCAATGCTGTTTCAAAAAAAGTCATGCCTAATCGTGGACCAGGAACCGTTGAAACGGAAAACTTAATCGTTGCCAATAAGAAAATACTCCAAAACCCTGTCCAGTTCATCCTTATGATTTTATTCCGTAGGCTAAATCTCCAGCATCACCTAATCCCGGAACGATGTACGATTGCGCAGTTAATTCTTGATCGATGGCTCCCACCCAAATTTCTGTATTCGATGGCAGATGTGCTTTGATGAGCGCTAGCGCCTCAGGTGTTGAAATAGCAGAAACGATGTGTATTTGCGTTGGATTACCCATTTTTCGCATGGCTTTATAAACTGCGAGCATCGAACTTCCTGTTGCCAACATCGGATCACTAATAATCCAAACGCGCTTGTCCAAGTTTGGTGCCGCTAAATATTCTACGTGAATGTCAAACTCCTCTTCAGTCGTGTGTTTTCTATAAGCTGAAATGAACGCACTGTCCGCGCGATCAAATATTCGCAACAATCCACTATGCATGGAGAGTCCAGCTCTAAGGATGGTTGCTAACACGGGAGTTTCTACGGGAACATCTGTGTGAGAAACCCCAAGAGGCGTTTGTGTTTCCAAAATCGTTGACTCCAGTTTTTTCGAAAGCTCATATCCTAAAATCTCCGCAATTCGTTCCATATTCAAACGAAAACGAACTGGATCTTTTTGAATATCCACGTCACGGATTTCGCTGATAAAGCGATTGAAAATAGAGGATTGAAGTGAATTATTATGAATCATACTTTTGAATTATTGTTCATTCATACATTCCATACTCTCATTGTACCAATTCATTTGTTCAGAATCAGGCAAGGAAGCAACCTGTTTTTCACAAGCCTCTGATAAATCCGCATCTTGTTCCTGGCTCGTTTTCATCATATTCTTTCCACATTCACAAGGTGTTGGTTCTTTTGCACAAGCGCAAAGAATAAGAAACGCAATAGAGAAACTAAGTAATCTTTTCATGCCATGAAAGTACGAAAAGCAAAGAGAATAGGCTTTATTAAATCTTCATTAATTTTTGTATTTTCGCACTGAATGAAATGGTACATCCGACTTATTTTTATATCCAGCTGTCTGCTAGCTTCTTCTGCTAGTTGGGGACATCAGTACTTTTTCGCTTTCGCGGAAATTGAATACAATGAGATGGCACAAAAATTCGAAGGTTCTGTCGTCGCAACAGCGCATGACTTTGAGTTTGCTTTGATGAACTCCCACGGACTCCAAACAAAGCTAGAAAAAATAGCAGCGAATTCTTCCGATGTGAAAATCATGGGAGATTATTTGAATAAATTTTTAACACTTCGTTATGGCTGTTCACTAGATTCGAATGCTATTGATGCCTATTGTTCCGCTGATTGGAGCATTGAGTCCTTTCAAATCATGAAAAACGGAACGATTGAACTCTATTTTTCTGCTCCAGCAAAACATGTTTACACCATGATTCAAGTGGACTTTCGTTTTTTAATGGATGCCTTTCCAGAACAACAAAACAAGTTAACCTTTATATACCGTGAAGATCGCAATACCCAGAGTTTCACGAAAACACAAGCCACACACTATTTTGCTTTAAAACCATGAAAACTACACTCATCTCTTCACTTCTATTGCTAGCAAGCTTCCACGTTTCTGCACAGAAAAAGTTTGCACAATTGGATCAAGAATTACCAACGCCAAATGAATTCCATACGGCATCTGGAGCTCCAGGTCACCATTACTATCAGCAAAAAGCAGATTACAAAATGAATTTGGTGATTGATGATGCGACGCAAAAATTAAGTGGATTTGAAACGATTACCTACACCAATAACTCTCCGGATCGCTTGGATTATTTATGGTTGCAGTTAGACCAAAACATCTACGATGAAAACTCGGACACGAAATTAATCGAAGTGGAGAAAATGGAGGACTTTAAGTCGATGGGAGATATCCGTAAACGTGACTTTAAATACGATGGTGGTTTCAAGATTGAACAAATCACGAATACATCTGGACAAAAAATGTCTTACTTCATCAACAAAACCATGTTGCGCATCGACTTGGAAAAACCATTGATGCCGCACACGAGCATTACCTTTCAAGTGAAATGGTGGTACAACATCAACGACCGCATGCAAGTGGGTGGACGTTCAGGATATGAGTATTTCGAAAAGGACCAAAATTACTTGTACACTGTCGCACAATTTTTCCCAAGAATGTGTGTCTATAACGACGTAACTGGATGGCAAAACAAGCAGTTCCTTGGACGTGGCGAATTCACCTTGCCTTTCGGAGATTATGAGGTTAACATTACGGTTCCAGCTGACCACGTTGTTGCAGCGACCGGAGAATGTCAGAATTACGGAAGTATCTTAAGCGCAGAACAAAAGAAACGCTTGGAACAAGCACGTAAATCGGATGTGCCAGTAATCATCGTGACCCAAGCAGAAGCGGAAAAAGCAGAGGCTGATAAATCGAAAAAAACAAAAACGTGGACGTATAAAGCAACGAATGTGCGTGACTTCGCATTTGCCACTTCTCGTAAGTTCATTTGGGACGCGCAAAACATGCCAGTTAATGGAAAAAATGTCTTGTGTATGTCCTATTATCCGAAAGAAGGAAATCCACTTTGGGAGCGTTATTCAACGAAACTAGTTGCGCATACCATCAAGACGTATTCGAAATACACGGTTGATTATCCTTATCCAGTGGCGATATCTGTTCATAGCAAATGGATTGGAATGGAATACCCAATGATTTGCTTCAATGGTGGTCGTCCAGAATCAGATGGAACCTACACGGAAGGAGAGAAATATGGTATGTGGGGAGTGATTATTCACGAAGTTGGACACAATTTCTTCCCGATGATCATCAATTCAGATGAGCGTCAGTGGACATGGATGGACGAAGGATTAAACACCTTCGTGCAATACTTAACGGAACAAGAATGGGAGCGCGGATATCCATCTCGTCGTGGATCTGCATACATGATGGCCGATTACATGCGTGGCGATAAAAGTACGATTTCACCCATCATGACGAATTCGGAGTCCATCATGCAGTTTGGTAACAACGCTTACGGAAAACCAGCAACAGCGTTGAATATTCTTCGTGAAACCATCATGGGACGCGAACTATTCGATTATGCGTTTAAAACCTATTGTGAACGATGGAAATTCAAGCATCCAACACCTGCCGACTTCTTCCGAACAATGGAAGATGCATCCGCAGTGGATTTAGATTGGTTCTGGAGAGGATGGTTTTACGGTACAGACAATGTAGACATAACAATAGACGATGTGAAGTGGTTTCAGTTGAACACGATGAATCCAACCATCGAAAAAGGACTAAAAGAAGAGCAAAACGCACAAAAAGATCCATTTATTGGCGATACGCGCAATAAAACGAGCATTACAGAAACGGTGAACGAAAAAGATCCGAACATCGATGACTTTTACGGAAATAGAAACATCTATTTTGTAGATGCCTTGGACAAAAAAGAATACGAAGAGTTTTGCGCAAAATTGGACGCAAAGGATTTGGCTTATTTGAATTCCAACAAGCAATTTTACGAAATCAGTTTTAAAAATGTTGGTGGACTCGTAATGCCGTTGATTATCGAATTTACATTTGCAGATGGAACTACCGAAGTGCGTCGCATTCCTGCTGAAATCTGGCGAATTTATGAGGAGAAAGTCAGTAAGGTGTTCATTTTCGACCAGGAAGTGAAATCATTCCGTTTGGATCCATTCTTAGAAACTGCGGATACCGACTTAAACAACAACACCTGGCCTCGTGAAATGCAAGCGACGCGATACCAGTTGTACAAGCAAGAACAGACGAGAAAAGAAAATCCAATGCAACGACAGTTGCGTGTGGATGAGCTTCAGAAGAAAAATTAAATCTTTTGAAAAGCTACTAGCTCTCGCGTATTTGTTGAGGCAATCAAGAAATAATAGTGTCCAGCAGGAAGTTTATGCGTTTCCATTGGAAGTTCTTGTTTCCCTGAAGCCAGTTGCCCATCAAAAGACTGCGCAATCGCTTTGCCTTGCTGATCAACGATGAAAATTTGATAGTGTTCACCCTGTGATTGAAAACGCAAGGTTGTGTTGGACGGAGTTGGATTAGGATAAGCCAATGGCTTTAGCTTCTGTGATTCTTGCTCCGCTAATCCGACACTGCAGCCAGATAATACATCTAAGAAAGTGATGTTTTGCTCAAATAAGGCTTGAATACTTGGTTCCGGCGCTTCAAACCAATCGCGTAAAATGGACGCGTACACATTTCGGAAATCGATTTGCATAGGCACACCCGCCTGCTCATTGATTTGACTGTCTATGGTAGGATTCGGGCCAATGATTCCCGTGTTCACGCAAGAACCAAACAACATAATTGGCGCAGCGTCTCCATGATCCGTTCCATAAGAACCATTACTCGCAATTTGTCGACCGAATTCCGAGAAGGTCATTCCAGCAACGCGTTCTTCGATACCAAGCAACTGTAAATCATTCTGAAAAGCAGCAACGGCATCTGAGATCATTTCCAATAACAGTGCATGACTTCCCTCGGCTAAATTGTTTTGGTCTACTTGAGAATCGTGGGTGTCAAATCCACCAATATTGACAATGTACACTTTCGTTTGGAGTCCACCAGAAATCATTTGCGCAATGTACTTCAACTGAACGGCTAAAGGATTCAATGGGTCATACAAATTGGACAAGGAATTTCCTGCGTTTGCAGACGAACTTATTGCCGTTCCGTATTCATTTGTTTGATTGATCAACGTGGAAATATACTCAATATGAGATCCGTAATACGTTCCATCATTGGTTACATTCGTCAAAAGTAAATTGGACGTATTGAACGGGTCATTCACTGCATGAGAAAAGTTCCCCATCAATCCTTGACAAGTCGTAGAAACTTCCGATCCCATTGAAATAGCGAATGGATCAGGGAAGCTAGCGTTTGGATAATCAGCAGGAAAATTGGGGTATTCACTATCGAAATAACGTCCTAACCATCCACTCGTTTGATTGATGTCCAACGCACCGGTTGACCAAATGTCCATCGACCTGAAATGCGAACGATTAGATTCAGGATAACCAACATTTTGTATGACGGAAAGTTTTCCATTGTTGAACATGTCCTGCATTCCTGTCATCTTCGGATGCAGCGCGACATCAGAAGTTAAGGTCAATAATTGATTTTCAGGAATCAGAATATTTGGACGTTGAACCATTAAATTCGCATATTGATCAATCGGAAAAACCATGTTCAATCCGTCATTTCCTCCATTCATGCGAATAAGTACAAGTACACGATCCTCCGCATTTTTTGAATAGTCAAACAATTCTTTTGAAATCGCCTGCATAGAAAATCCATTCGAAACAAACGGCAGGGATAATGAGGCTAGCGATGCATTTCTTAAAAAGTCTCTTCTTTTCATGGTTAGATTGTTTGGAATTGAGGCATTTTGAGAATAACGTTCATGAGTGCTTGCATGCGTTGCGTAACAGGTGTGAAAACGGTTGGATTCGTTGGATCATTCGAATAATCCGTGTATTGGATCGTCCATTCGAAATCTGGAAGTCCACCCGTTAGAATCAATTTTAAGGTCAATTTATCTGCTGCATCAATTGCTTTTGGGAAGAACACATCACAAATATCATCGATCACTTGCGGTGCGCTGGACGGATTAGATAATCCATTTAAAAAGCCCAAATGATTCAATTTCAATACATTTGTCCCGATAGGCACCCCACTAAAAACAAGTGCCGAAACGATGTCGAAACGTTTTTTAATATAGGTGGAGTTGATCCACAATTTTGAAAAAGCCGGTGCTTGATAGTAGGCAGTCCAACCAGCGACACTTGGTGGAACAATGTACGATTGTCCCATCGTATCTGCCACGTAATAAATGGAAATGTAGGTTTGATAATCGCCGACTAATCCAAAATTAGGTATGGTTTGGGTGGGATTCATCACACCCATAATCATCTCAATTGGATTGCGAATGATGGCACCTCGAACACTCATGTCATAGAAATGATCACTTGTCAAAAGCTGCTGCATGACAGGCAATATTTCAAAATTATTGGTGGTAAATGTCGCTGCCATCGCATCAATTACATCCGTTTGAATGGCGGGAGTGATATCGTAATTAACAAAGTAACGGTACAGTTTGGAACAGATGTATTTTGCCACTTGAGGCTGAGCAAAAATCACATCAATGTAATTCGCATATTCTGTCGCTCCAGCTGCTGCAATGACTTGGTTATTAAAATGATAGGATAATGTTTTGCTAGCATTATCATGTAATATCGGATTAAACGATGCAGTTGCTTGTGTTTCCGTGCTGCTTCGAATTCCAGAAACAGTATATCCGGTCAGTATTTTTGCGCCAGCGGCTACATCCACTTCGGTGTAGGTAGAATAATCACCCGTAGCAATTTGATTCCCTTTACCAATGGAAAACAGTTCAAGTAATTCACGTGAATAATTTTCATTAGGAGAGAATACATTATTCGTCGCACCATTTAAGAACAATAACATAGCCGGATCAATCGTCACATCTTTCATGAGTTGCTTGAAGTTCCCGAGTGCATTTTGACGCAATAAATCTAAAAAGTGATACATGGCTCTGGATTCCGCCGTAGCCGTCACACCAAAGTGATTCTGCCAAAAGAATGCCATTTTTTCAGCGATGCACAATTGTTCTTGGTTGATGTTTTTGGCCACCCAAGCACCCAAGGACTTAAAACGCGCATTTTCCGTTTGCTGGTTTTGTGTTTGTGATGCTGGGTAAACTGCATTCACCCAAGAACTACCTTGCGGGACAATCGTCTCACCGGCGTCATAGGCCAGAGGTTCACTAGAAATAGGAATCTGAAGTATCGAATTCACGGTAGCTGTCATACCATTCGAAACCGCAGCTAAAATCTGTTGATTGGTTGCGCCAAATGTTGTTCTTCTCAGTAAATGAGCAGCTTCCGCTTTTGTCCAAGGTCCTGTATATACTTGCATAAAAAGTGTTGTCTAGTTAAAATTACATTAAAAGTTTGAGAAATAAAACTGTTTTTGTTAGAATCGATTGATTTTCACTTTAACTTCATACCCAAATTGACTTTAGATTGAAAATCGTTACATTTTTAGTGTTTCTATTTGTTTTTCTCGGCAACTTGTTTGGACAGGGGGACGACTGTCTTTCTGCGACTTACCTTCCAAATGTTTCTAATTTTTGCTCCACTAATTCCAATTTCACGAATGTTGGTGCAACAACGGGATTAACTTCACTTCCCACTTGTTGGCCAACAACAGCAACCCAAGACGTCTGGTTCAAATTCATCGCCACCGGAACAGATGTACTTATTTCGGCAAATGGAAGCGGCAGTGGAGGGAGCATGATAGCTCCAAATATTGCCATTTACAATGGAAATTGCAGTTTTCTGTTTGAATTAGGGTGTTCAGCCGGAGCTATCGGGAATGGATCAACACAGCTTTACGAAGGAGCCCTGACCCCTGGAGCCACCTATTTCATTAGAGTTAGCTCACTCCCGACGTATCAAGGATCCTTTATTCTTTGTGCAAATTGTTACACGCCGAATGTTAATCCCGGAGCGGATTGCAGTGGAGCAGCATTTTTGTGTAATCAAAATTCTGTTAGTGTAGCGTCATTGAGTGGCGGTGGACTAGACAATGATGAACCAGAAGCTGGAACTTGCCTGGATGTTTGGGGTCCAGATGAGGGGAATTCCTCATGGTTCAAATGGACATGTCAAACAAGTGGCACCTTGACCTTCGATATCACTCCGATCAATGCAAATGACGACATTGATTTTATATTGTATCAACTTACCGGGACCGATGCTTGTGGACCAAGGTCACCGCTTCGTTGCAACTCCTCTTCTTGCTTGAATACAAGCGGTTCAACTGGACTGAATCTTGTCGACCTTGACATCGACGAATGGCCAAATTGCGACCCAGGCGAAAATGCCTATTGTCAATACATTACGATGACAGCGGGAGTTTCCTATGCGATACTCATCAATAACTTTAGCGCGAGCACGGGTTTTACCCTCAGCTTCAATACGGGAAACACCAATAATCCAGGAACATTTTTAGGTCCACACCCCATTCTGAATCACACCAACACCAATATTTGCCAAGGAAGCTCCGTGACTTATAATGCGACAGGATCGACCAATGTTTCGGGTGGATTAAATTGGACCTTCTCAGGTAATACAAATCCGACTACCTCTATTGGAAATGGTCCCTTTACCGTCACTTACGTTAATTCGGGGAATTATCTCGCAATTCTTACTGGCTACGATCAATTTGGATGTGAGGCAACTGAGTTCGTCAATGTCCAAGTTACAACGGCTCCTGTATTAATCAATCCAGCCACTCAAACAATCTGTAGCAATAACAGTACGAACATCACCTTGATGAATAACATTCCGACTGGAACATCGGTTCAATGGAGCGTTAGTTCAAATCCATTTGTCAGCGGAGCTTCTGCTGGAAGTGGCAATGCCATTAATCAAACCTTGACAAATAATTCCAGTCAAGTTCAATCCATCACCTACACTATTTCCGCAACAAAAGGATCATGTACTGTCGTCAGTACTGTAATCGTGACGATCAATCCTGGAATTATTCCGGCCTTTAATGCGGTGAATCCTGTTTGTCCGGGTGGGAATTTAAGTGCTTTGCCGACTTCTTCATTGAATGGAATCACCGGAACGTGGTCACCGGCGTTGAACAACCAAGCGACAACGACCTACACTTTCACGCCTACTGCTGGACAATGCGCCATCACAACGACGTTAACGATAACTGTGAATCCCACGATTGTTCCCACGTTTGCTGCGGTGACTGCGGTTTGTCAAGGTGGGAATTTAAGTGCTTTGCCGACTTCTTCATTGAATGGAAT
>JBAWZN010000024.1:0-24966 GCA_037143015.1 Flavobacteriia bacterium | reverse complement strand
TGGGATTGTTTTTTGTCCTTCTGGTTAAAATTTGTAGCACTCGTCGAATTTCATCATCACGACCAATCACAGGGTCTAGCTTTCCTGACTCCGCCAGTTCATTTAAATTCTTTGCAAATTTCTCCAAGGACTGATAGGTGTTTTCTTGATGTTGAGAGTTTACTTTCTCTCCTTTTCTCACAACCATAATAGCGTCTTTTAATACTGATTTAGTTAGTTTATTGTCCTTGAGTAATCTTCCAATCGTATCGTTAGCCTCCAATAACGAATAGAACAGCAATTCGATGGATACAAATTCATCCCCGAAACTCTTTAATTCACCCAAGGCATATTGAAGAATTCGATTCGCTCCTGAACTCAGGTAAACTTGTCCCCCACTTACCTTCGGATAGGAATCTACGATACGGTCCAAAGCTGCTAGGAATATTGGTTGGTTGACGGAAAGCTTTTTTAAAATAAACGGAATCACTTCTTGATCGACCGCAAATATCCCTTGAAGAAGATGTCCCGTTTCGATTGATTGCTGTCCTTTTGATTCCGCAATGTTCTGCGCTTGCTGAATCGCCTCTTGTGTTTTGATGGTGAATTTCTGTAAGTCCATTTGTTGTTGTTTTGAATATGCTAGAACCTCGTCAAAAGCCAATCCAAGTCGATTTGTTCAGCCATTTTTTCCGAAAAGAGCTAAAAAGAATGCCGTTTTTTCCGAATTTATCAAAAATCACAGGTAAGTGAACAGACAATGTAACCATTTTCGCTTCAGCTCCGTTAAGAACAAACATGAAAACAAAATGGATTTTTGGCTTACTAGTTTCCTCGATTGTTTCTTCCAACTTGGGAGCAGCAACGAGAAACGACAATCCGATTATTCCTAAAAAAGCGGTTGCTTCGGTACTCGTGAAAGAAGGTCAAACCTTATACTTAATCAGTAAATCAAATCAACTTACGCTTCGTCAACTGTATAAGTTTAATGACTTCGGTCCTCAATCCGATGTCCTTGAGCCAGGAACGAAAGTATACCTAGAACAGAAAAAAAGAAAATCAACTCTAAAAGAGTTTGTTATCGTGGAGCGCTCAACCACCCTTCGTCAAATTTCTAATCAAGAAGGAATTCGACTTAAATCACTGATGAGAATGAATCAAGGTTCTTCTCCGGACGAACAACTACCGAAAGGAGAAAAGGTATTCCTTCGCTAACTTGCATGGCAAGTGAAGGAATTTGTTTGTTGTTTGTTATAAAGTCCCGCTCGTCGGGACTTTTTAGTTCACCACTTATTTAATTGGAATAATTTCGTGGACGCGGCATTAAAATAATTTCTGTCGTTTCAACAGGTACTGCAACAATACTTGATTGTATCCTTCGTGAATATCTGCTGTCATGAAATCAACACGGTGATTGACACAGCGCATTTTGACCTCATTGAAATAGGCTTCTATTCCTTTTACATAATGTGCACGAACCTCCGCAGGTTGTAAGTTCATTTTTTCGCCAGATTCCATGTCAATCAATTGATACGGACGATTTTCCAATTCAAAATCCCGTTCCAACTTGGAATCAAGCACATGGAAAAGAATGACTTCGTGCTTGTTGTGCTTCAAATGTTGAATGGCGCGAAACAATTCATCGATGCGATTTGGATCATCCAATAAATCCGTAAAGATGACAACCATACTGCGTTGATGTGTCAACTCAGAAATGTCATGCAAGGCTTGAATGGCATCTGTTCCCGATCGACTGTTCTCTTCGTAATCCTTCATGCGTTTCTCTAACTCACTGTATAGAAAACGATGATGTGTTAAGGAAGATTTCGCTGCCGTATGGATATCCAATTTATCTGAAAAAACAGATAATCCAACAGCGTCACGTTGACGTTTTAATAGTTCAATCAAACTAGCTGCAGCGTAAACTGAAAATTCGAATTTTGTGAGTCCACCTTTTGGAAAGAACATCGAACTAGAACCATCAATGACAATTTGACAACGAAGATTGGTTTCTTCTTCGAATTTTTTGGTGAACATTTTTTCTGTTCGTCCAAACAAACGCCAATCGATATTTCGCGTAGACTCTCCCGGATTGTAAAGGCGATGTTCCGCAAATTCAACAGAGAAACCATGAAATGGACTTTTATGTAGACCCGTGATAAATCCTTCCACAACTTGTTTGGCAAGAACCTCGAGGTTTCCAAATTGTGCTAGTCTTAGTCTGTCTATTGAAGGATTCATGATTGGCTTGTTAGAACAAAAATAAACAATTATCAACGTTTGCACGCAACCAAAATAGAATCAGCACGTCAAAGTACTATAAATCATTCGTTATGAAAAAATTATACGTTAGAAGTATTGCCTTAATCGTGTTGTTTTTGGCAAATGCCTTATCCCTTCAAGCCCAAGTAACTGGTTTTGCCATTAATGGACTTACAACACCATCAACGATGCCAACCTCGATCTGTGGATTAACTGCAAACATCAGTTATTCCGCATTGACTCCAAGTACGAGTTCCGCAGGAACGGCAACGATTCCTTATGTCATTCAAGGAAACAACTTTACCGGTTTTCAATTCGTTTCTCAAGTCAATTGGGGAGATGGTTCGACAACCACATCCAACGGAGGAACATCCACAAGCGGAACAAACATCGCAATGTCGCCTGCAATCGCACATACGTATGCAAGTCCGGGAACATACAGCATTCATACAACCGTTTACAATCAATCCAATCAAACATATGCCTTGGATTCAGTATTGTTAACTGTCGGATCATGTACTGCCTATTTTTACTGCATGATACAGGTTGATTGTAATAATGATGGTACCATTGATTCTCAAATCAACGCACCGGTTCCTGTTATGTTGACGAATGGTAATTACACCTATATCGATACCACCCAAAACAACATGTTCATGATGAACAATGTGTGGGCGGGAACCTATACACTATCAATTGACCCAACATGGTTAGCGGCAAATAATTACGTTATTGGAAATGTAATTCCGAGTCCATCCGTAACAATTGGCGGTGGGACAACAACCACGCTCATAACCTTAAATTGTGCTTCTCAAACGACCATGCTTTGTGCAACAGGACAAGTGTATTGCGACGCAAATGACAATGGCATGATGGATGGCGGGGAAACGCCTATTGCGAATGCACCAATCTCCGTAAATGGCACGGTTGCTTATTCCAATGCAAATGGCTTTTACAACATCACTTATCCTGGAATAGTGAACGATACGTTTGCGCTAACGATGAATTCAAATTGGTTGACACAACATGGATATATCATCCTGAATAATAGCGGGAATAATGTGACCAATATCCTAGGAACGCCATGCAACAGTGGAATACCAGTGAATACAATCAACTTCCCACTTAGTTGCGGGGGCACAGTTACACCAACGATGTGCTATTCCGGTTTCGTTTTCTGCGATGCAAATGGAAATGGCGTAATGAACACAAATGAAGCGCCACTTGCGGGTGCTCCAGTGATGTTATATAACACGACGTCTACCGCAAACTCTATCACTGTTTATACAGATTCAACCGGTTACTTTTCGTATTGTGGACAATTCAGTACGAGTACTTACTTGCTTGCAACCATCAGCCAGTCTTGGTTAATGAACAATGGATATAATCCAACAGTTGGAGTCATTACTTTGGTTGGAAGTCCTGCAGGAACGACAAACACAGGCTTCTTCGCCATCAACTGCGGTGGTACAACAACGACTTGCTCGGACTTATGGACAACCGTTACACCATGGATTGGTTATTACCAGAACAGTACTGCATACGTGAAGGTCAACTGGGGGAATTACGGTCCAGGAGCTGCAGGAAACTACACCTTAACCATGAACTTCCCAGCGGGAGTGTCTGTGAACGCATCTTCCATTGCGAATGGAGGAACCGTAAGTGGAAACACCATTACGTGGAATTTAACTTCTGCTTCTAGTTTCTTTAGTAATTTTGACGTGATTACCTTCAATGTTCCGAGTGGACTTACATCAGGAACGTCCCATTACTTTACTTCAACGATTGCACCAACAACAGGAACAGATTGTTCAACAGTGAACAATGCGGGAAGTTTACTGCAATTAGTTGGAAACAGTTATGATCCAAATGATAAAGTTGTGGCCCGTCCGGATTTCGCCATTCAGTACTTCGGAGAAGAAACCCAATACATTGCTGCGCAGATGCAAGAAGCTTTAACCTATACGGTTCGATTCCAGAATACAGGTACAGCGCCAGCTCAGAACATTTACATCATTGACACTTTAGATGCGGATTTAGATTGGTCTAGTTTTACTTTAGTTCAGGCATCCCACAACATGCAAGTTGTCAATCTCGGAAATGGCATTATGCGTTTTGAATTCCCTAATATTTGGTTGGCGGATAGCACAACGAATGAGCCAGCAAGTCATGGACATTTGGTTTATCGCATCATGGAAAATGCTTCGTGTGCGTATGGAACAGAAATTGAAAATACGGCGTACATTTATTTTGACTGGAATGCTCCGATTATCACAAATACCACGTATAACTTCAACAATTGGATAGAAGGAATTTCGGAGGGAAGCGCTCAAAACATCCATGTTTATCCAAATCCTTCAAGTGAGTCAATCACCATTTCTTGCGAGGGGAACTTCGATTATCAATTGGTTGATTTATCTGGAAGAATTATTTCAACGGGTCATGCCTCTGATTTGGAGTTCTTAAACATTTCTAAAGCAAGTGCTGGAATTTATCAATTGAACGTTCAAAGTAACCAAGGAAATTCAAGTATCAAGGTGATCAAACAATAAGATACACATAACATTTTCATAAAAAACGCCCAAATCTATGGGCGTTTTTTTTTGTACCTTTCGTCCGTGAACGAAATCAAAAAAACAGCGAAAAAAACAGCCATTCTGAGTATCATTACAAACTCTGTGATGGCGGGAGTAAAAGGTACCGCTGGAGTATTTGGACATTCGGATGCATTGATCGCCGATGCGATTGAATCCACCGCTGATATCTTTGCCAGTTTCTTGGTCTTGTTCGGATTGAATTATTCTACAAAACCAGCCGATGAAGATCATCCATACGGACATGGTAAAGCAGAAGCGCTGGTTACATTTGCCGTTGTTGGATTCCTATTGATTTCTGCCACGATTATTGCTGTAGAAAGTATTCGAAATCTAAGTGAACCTCAGGAAAAACCGGCATTTTTCACGCTTTTTGTTCTTGGAGGAATCATTCTAGTGAAAGAATTGTCTTTTCAATACGTTAACAGAAAAGCGAAAGAAACCAATTCATCCTCGCTAAAAGCCGATGCTTGGCATCACCGAAGTGATGCGATTTCGTCTGGAATTGCGTTCATCGGAATTTCCCTCACCTTTATTTTTGGAAAAGGATTCGAAAAAGCCGACGATTGGGCCGCCTTGATTGCTTCAGTGTTTATTGTTTACAACGCGTTTTTAATTTTTCGTCCTGCCTTAGGTGAAATTATGGATGAGCACATTCACCATGACCTTATCGATGAAATTCGTCGACATTCTAGAGAAGTTTCCGGCGTAATCGACACCGAAAAATGTTGGGTACGAAAAACAGGAATGGTTTACATTGTTGATTTACACGTAGAGGTGGCGGGTGATATGAGTGTGTTTGAAGGACATGAAATTTCACATCGCTTAAAAGATTATTTAATGGAATGTATTCCAACGATTGCAGACGTGTTGATTCACATTGAGCCTGCGAGAAAGTCAAATTAGACTATCCCTTTTTCTTCGTTTGCGTATAGCCTTCCTTTACGAGTAAATCGTAAATTTTATCTTTGAAATTCCCTTGAATCAAAATCTCATTGTCCTTAACGGTACCTCCTACCCCACATTTGCTTTTCAGTAACTTACCGAGATCTTTCAAATCGTCTTCCGTACCGGTAAATCCTTCAATTAACGTGACTTCTTTTCCCGCTCGTTGTTTGCGATCAATGGAGACGTACAGTCGCTGCTGATTATTTGCTAAAGTATCCGGTTCATCCTCCGCTTCATGCTGAAATTGAAAATCTGGATTCGTTGAGTAAACAACATTCACTCGGCTTTTTTCTTTCTTTGACATAAACAAATGTACAAACAACTCCGAAATTCAATTCATGCCAACAATAATTTCGATGAATTAAAGTTATGCTATAAGCAAAACCTAATCCGATGAAGAATCCAACTTACCAACAGCAGAAGCCATCCATCAAAATGTGGGCAGAGGACGATCGACCGAGAGAAAAATTAATTCTCAAAGGTAAGGCGAGTCTATCAGACGCTGAATTACTAGCGATTCTCATCGGAACCGGATACCGCAACAAAAGTGCACTCGAATTAGCGCAAGATGTCTTGGAGCATGGACAAAATGATTGGCATAAAATCAGTAAAATGACGGCCAATGAATTAATGAAAATCAAAGGAATGGGTCCAGCAAAAGCAATAAACATCATTTCCGCCCTAGAAATTGGCAATAGAAAAGCCGCGACACTTATTCCAGCGAAAACAAAAGTGACGCATTCTAAAATGATTTACCAGCATTTAAGACGTTTCTTTCATGGACTCTCACATGAAGAATTTTACGTTGTTTACCTCAACTTTGCGAATGAAATCATTGAAACGAAGCAACTTTCAATCGGTGGAATGACAAGCACGGTTGTCGATGGAAAGGTCCTTTTTCATTACGCTCTAACGTGTCAGGCGACAGGATTTATCTTAAGTCACAATCATCCAAGTGGTAACCTAGGACCAAGTGAAGCGGATAAAAATCTCACCAAAAGATTCCGAGAATTCGCCAAGCTAATCGATATGCAGTTAATTGACCACCTGATTTTCACAGATAATGGTTATTTTAGCTTCGCCGATGAAGGCCTTCTTTGAATATGCCAATAAAAAAAATCATAACCGTTATTGGGGCTCGTCCCCAAATTATTAAAGCTGCCGCGATAAGTCGCGCTATTTCAAGTAATTACTCCGATAAATTAATGGAGTTAATTGTCCATACCGGACAACACTACGACGAAAACATGTCCGAAGTCTTTTTCAATGAACTCGGAATACCTCGACCTGCGTTTAATTTGAATGTTGGAAGTGGTTCACATGGATCAATGACCGCAAAAATGTTGGAAGGACTTGAATCCTTATTCCAAACAGAGAAACCGGATGCTGTTTTGGTTTATGGAGACACAAATTCAACCATTGCTGCCGCATTGGCCGCGGCGAAAATTTACATTCCCGTGATCCATGTAGAGGCTGGACTTCGCAGCTTTAATAAAGCCATGCCGGAAGAATTAAATCGCATCGCTTGTGACCACATGAGCTCCTTGCTTTTCTCACCGACAAAAGCGGGAATGGATAACCTCAAGAAGGAAGGTTTTGATTTAACCCCAACAAAAAAAGCAAGCATCGATCTTCCGAATGTGTATCATTGTGGAGATGTCATGTACGATAATAGTTTGTTTTTCTCCGAACTATCAGAAGAGAAATCAACCGTATTGACTCAAAACGAATTAACTAAAAATCAATTTATACTTTGCACGATACACCGAGATACCAATACGGATAATGAAGAAAACCTAAATGCGATTTTTAGCGCATTGCTTCGAATTCAGAAGGAATCCAATTTGGAAATCATCTTGCCTATTCATCCTCGGACTAAAAAGAAAATGGAAGAATTGTTAAGCGAAGAATTACTGGTTCAAATGACGGCTTCCAATGGATTTAAAATTATTCCGCCTGCTGGATTTCTAGACATTATTTCCTTAGAAAAGAATGCGCGAATCATCATTACAGACAGTGGTGGACTTCAGAAGGAGGCGTTTTTCTTCCAAAAACCTTGTGTTATCTTAAGGGAACAAACCGAGTGGATTGAAATTGTTGAAAATGGAAATGCACGTTTAGCTGGATCAAACGAAGAATTAATCGTGCGAAGCAGCATCGAAATGTTGGAGAAAACAGATTTTAGCTATCCAAATTTATTCGGTGATGGTCAAGCTGCATCGTTCATTTGTGAAAAAATCATGGAGGAGTTATTATGCTAACGATTTACGTTGACCACATATCGACTAGACTTCAATATACCTTAAACTTCGTAATGGAGCATAGGGGTGTTGCTTATCAAATCACCAATGATTACAAGCAATTTGAGAAAGTAGATGGATGGAAATTAAATTATTCAGAGCGACACTTTGAAAAGATCACACAGTTGATTCCTAGCTCATTATTATTTGAGGAAACAATTGAAACCTATGAAATAACCAAAGAATTATTCCATAAAGAAGCTTGTTTTTGTTTGAATGGAATAACAGATCCATTGGCAAGTATCTTTTTCACATTGACGCGAATGGAGGAATACGTGTCTGAGGAAAAAGACAGTCTTGGTCGCTTTAAAGGAAAAAATAGTTTGATGTTTCAATTTGATTGGCATGAAAAAGCCATGTGTGATCGATGGAGTATTGATTTCCTATTGTTTCTAAAAGATCGCTGTGATCTAAAGTGGCATCCTAAATTGGAGCTTGTTGAATCCATTGCCACTTTCGACATCGACAATGCTTTTGCTTATTTGCATAAAAACGCACTGAGAACACAGTTAGCTACAGCAAAGGACTATCTTTTCAACCGAAAGGAGCGAATTTCGGATCGAAATAAAGTACTCGCGGGAGAAATGAAGGATCCATACGACACCTTTGATTTCATACAAACGTTAGCGATGTCGGGTGCTAATGTGCTCATTTTTTGGTTACTCGGAGACTATGGGACGTACGATAAGAATATTCCTCATTCACAAGAAGACCAACGTGAATTGATCCGTAACATGTCAGAATACGCGGAAATTGGTGTACATGCCAGTTTCGGTTCAAATGATTCCGAATACCAATTGGGAACGGAAATTCAGCGATTGAATCAAATTACCTCGAAACCCGTTACGAAAAACCGACAACATTTCTTGGCACTTAACTTGCCGTATACGTATCAGGCATTGATTCGTCAAAACATCACAGACGACTATTCGATGGGCTACGCAGATATTGCCGGATTCAGAGCTGGAACGGCACGTGTATTTAATTGGTTCGATTTAACGACGAACGACACCACCTCCTTGCGCGTTCATCCGTTTACCTACATGGATGGAACCCTACACGAGTATCTGAAACTAAGTCCAGCGGAGGCAATGAAAAAAATCAAGACGTTATACCAAGAAGTTTGTCAAAACGGTGGACAATTCTCCTACATTTGGCATAATGAAACCATTGGCGATTATGCCCATTGGAAAGGTTGGAAAGAGGTTTTTTCTTACACAATTAATTTAAATCAAACAGATTTCATATAACTTTCAGTATGAAACGATATTTATTCGTTGGAATTTTAATGTTCACTGTTAGCTCTTGCAATCGTGAATGCATAAAAAATCAAGAAGCTGCTTGCCTAGAACAGGCTCCAGATGGAACAACCTGCATGGCTTATTGGGAAAGTTGGGTTTACAATCCAGAAACAGATAATTGCGAGTTTAAAGGCTACAGCGGATGTGGTCCAATTGGATTTGAAACGGAGGCCGCATGTGAAGAATGCGAGTGCCACAACTAACAGTATTGCGATGAAACGATTCATCTTTTTACCTCTTTTTTTTTGTTACTTGTTGACTGCCTGTGAAAAGCTAGATTTGCCAGTAGCTGTTCCAGATTGCATTGAAAATAAAATTCAGAACATTCAAAATCAACCCGTTGAAAATCCACCGAAAGAAGTGTGGCTTTGGGAATACAACGGCGTAAGTTACTATTACTTTACGGCTGCGTGTTGTGATCAATTCAGTGAACTTTACGATGCGGACTGCAACTTAGTCTGTGCACCAGACGGCGGCTTTACCGGAATGGGTGATGGTAATTGTGTTCCAGGAATATTGAACGCAACAAAAACCTTGATCTGGAAAGATCCTCGTTGATCAGTAAAAACAGATTTTTTCTCTACCCAGTCTAAGAGCGATGGTCATCCCAGAATAGACGTACCAATCTTTTGTGGATGGATTTCCTCTCACTCCGTATTTAGATCCATCTAAGCTACGATTTGACAAGTCAGCGGCCATTTGTGAAACTTCTTTATCAATGACCTTTGAATTCGCATAGGTAGCTGATCCCACATCGTCTAAATAATCGGTGAACGTTTTTCGAATAGCTAAATCAAAATTGACCGTCAATTTATTTCCGATGGCAAATTTCACGCCCATGCCAAGCGGGACACACAATTGGAAATTACTGTAAGGTTTTCGAATTGCGATGGATGTTCCTTGTCCTTCAGTGGACATCGGCTGCAAAGCAACCAACGAATCTTTGTACATCGCCATTGGATTCATGTAAAATCCACCTAGCTGCGCTAAAAGATAAACGGTTCCCGCATTTTTATTTCCTTTCCCAAAGGTAAATGGCACATAATGAAACTCGAGTCCACCGGCTACTTCATGAATAACTGAACGAAATTCTAAGTTTCTATTCACGAAAAGCGGATTGGCACTTTCTTTATCGTAAGCTTCCACTTTTCCATAAAGGTAATTGAAACGAAGGGTAATTCTGGGTTGCAAATTGTAGCGGTACATGAGTCCCCCGGACCAATTGCTTTGATAAAATGGTTTAAATTGATTGAGATCCCCGATGTAATACATCTGTCCGACATTCAAACCAAATTCTGACTTAGAAAAAAAAGTCTTGCGCTGGGCTTTAAAGCTTCCAACGCAAGACAATATAAGAAACATAAAAATCAGTTTTCGCATCGTAGTTGATAACGTATAAACTTACGATTTATTACGCTTTTCCGCCACGTTTACGATCACCTTCTTTCAAAAAGATTTTTCGGATACGTAAATTTTTAGGTGTAACCTCTACGTATTCATCTGATTGAATGTATTCTAAACACTCTTCCAAACTAAATACTTTCGGTGGTGCCAAACGAACTTTATCATCCGATCCTGACGCACGCATGTTTGTCAATTTCTTTGTTTTTGTTACGTTCACACACAAGTCACCTGCACGAGAGTTCTCACCGATTACTTGTCCTTCGTAAATATTCTCATTCGGAGCGATAAAGAATTTACCACGTTCCTGAAGATTATTTAAGGAGAAAGGAATGGAAGTACCTTGTTCCAATGAAATCAATGATCCATTTTGACGTCCAGGAATCTCACCTTTGTACGGTTGGTATTCCAAGAAGCGGTGATTCATAATTGCTTCACCAGCAGTTTGCGTCAATAAGTAATTTCTCAATCCAATGATACCACGAGAAGGGATTTCGAAGGTAACGATCATACGCTCTCCTTTCGGAACCATATTTTTCATTTCACCTTTGCGACGTGTAACGGCTTCAACAGCTGTTCCACTATGGATTTCAGGTAAATCGATTGTTAATTCTTCAATCGGCTCACATTTCACTCCATCCACTTCTTTGATGATCACCTGTGGTTGACCAACTTGCATTTCGTAACCTTCACGACGCATTGTTTCGATCAATACGGATAAATGTAGTACACCACGTCCGAATACCATCCACTTGTCCGCTTTGTCCGTATCTTGAACACGCATCGCCAAGTTTTTCTCTAATTCTTTCGTTAAACGGTCAGAAATGTGACGTGATGTCACAAATTTACCTTCCTTACCGAAGAATGGTGAATCGTTAATGGAGAACAACATACTCATTGTAGGTTCATCCATTTTGATGGTTGGAAGTGGCTCTGGATTTTCAGCATCACAAATGGAATCTCCAATCTCGAATCCTTCAATACCTGTTACAGCACAAAGATCTCCTGCTTGAACTTCTGCCACTTTCATTCGCTCAATTCCTTCGAAAACAAATACTTCTTTGATGCGGTGTTTTTCCAAACGTCCGTCAGATTTCGACAAAACAATTGGTTGATTTTCTTTCAACACACCTCTCGACAAACGTCCAATCGCGATACGACCAACGTAAGAAGAAAAGTCCAATGATGTCACCAACATTTGTGTGTTTCCTTCTTCGATTTTACGAGGTGGGAAATAATCTAAAATACAATCTAACAACGGAGTAATGGTAGTCGTTGGTTTTTTCCAATCTTCCGACATCCAACCATTTTTCGCCGAACCATAAATGGTAGGGAAATCAAGTTGCTCTTCGTTTGCATCTAATTCGAACATCAGGTCGAATACTTTTTCATGCACTTCTTCTGGTGTACAATTTTCTTTGTCCACTTTGTTAATCACCAACAATGGTTTTAATCCCAATGAAAGTGCCTTTTGCAAAACGAAACGTGTTTGAGGCATTGGTCCTTCAAAGGCATCCACCAAAATACATACTCCATCTGCCATGTTTAATACACGTTCAACTTCTCCTCCAAAGTCGGCGTGACCTGGAGTATCGATGATGTTGATTTTTGTTCCTTTGTAAGTTACAGAAACGTTTTTAGAGACGATGGTGATTCCACGCTCGCGCTCTAAGTCGTTATTATCCATGATCAAGTCACCTGTTGGACGATCACGTTCGTTGATCATTGTTCCTGCTTCAATGATTTTATCCACCAACGTCGTTTTACCGTGGTCAACGTGGGCAATGATGGCGATGTTTCTAATTTCCATAATTCTATTATGATTTTTTATATCTACTTATCGAGTTAAATTTATGATCGTTTGCGGTCTCCACCGAACGGTTTTCTTTCTCCACGAGGACGATCTCCGCCTTCGCTTTTTGCACCGAATCCACCACTACGGTTCGATCCACCTGTACTTCCTCCTTCAGAGCGACCAGCATATCCACCGCCACCTGATCCACCAGAGCGACCAGCGTAACCGCCACCACCTGATCCACCAGAACGACCAGCATAACCTCCGCCACCTGATCAGCCTGAGCGACCAGAGAAACCTCCGCCACCTGATCCACCAGAGCGACCAGCGTAACCGCCACCACCTGATCCACCAGAACGACCTGAGAATCCGCCGCCACCTGAACGAGAATCACCTCCAAAACGTCCGCGTCCACGACCGCCTTCGCTGCGATCTGATCCACCTTCTTTTTGTGCAGTTACTTCTATGTTAACTTGGTGTCCTTCGAAATCTGTACCATTCACATTTTTCAAGATTTTCTCTGTATGTTCTTGGTCAGCCTCAAAGAATGAGTAAGATGTCAATAAGTCAATACGTCCAACAGCCTGAGAATTCAAACCTGTTGCATCACAAACCACTCTTAACAAAGCACCTGGATTCAATCCATCGCGTTTACCAAGGTTTACAAAGAAACGTGTTTTACCTTCGTCACGTGAGCGATCAGATTTTCCACCTTTGTTGCGTTCACCACTACGGTCATCTCTTGCTGCAGCATTTAAATCTCCAGCGCGATCGTAATAATTGATGAAACGGTTAAACTCGGTAGAAACGAAACGTTTGATGATGTCTTCTTTCGATAAACTTTCAAATGCTTCAAGGATTTGCGGCATAAATTTCGCGATGTCATCCTCTTTCACTTCTGTAGCAATGGTTTTGTTAATCAATTTCATCAATTGAATTTCACAAATTTCCTCTGCATTTGGAATTTCACCAACAGTAAATGTTGTGCGCATTTGACGTTCGATGGCTTTAATCTTGCCAATTTCGCGTCCATTGATTAACACCAATGACTCACCTTTTTTACCAGCACGAGCTGTACGTCCACTTCTGTGCGTATAGTTCTCGATATCATCTGGTAAATTATAGTTAATAACGTGAGTAATGTTATTAATATCTAGCCCACGTGCAGCAACATCAGTCGCTACAAGTATTTGCAATTCTTTTGAACGAAAACGTTCCATCACACGATCACGCATTGCTTGCGTTAAATCACCGTGTAGTGGTTCAGCGTTGTATCCCTCGCGACCTAACTTCTCAGCAACAGTTGCAGTTTCATTTTTGGTGCGACAGAAAATCAATCCATAAATACTTGGATTAAAATCGATCAATCGTTTTACTGCTTCGTAACGATCGCGTTCCTTCACCATGTAATAGATGTGGTCGATGTTTTCGTTACTTTGATTTTTGTGTCCAATAGAAACCTCTAATGGATCATTCATGTACGTTTTCGCAATACGCGCAACTTCCGTTGGCATTGTTGCGGAAAACAACCAAACATTTTTATCAATTGGAGTTGTTTCCAATACCGCATCAATGTCTTCTTTGAATCCCATGTTTAGCATTTCATCTGCCTCATCTAGCACGACATAACGCACTTGAGATAGTTGAATAACTTTACGATTCATTAAATCAACTAGACGTCCAGGAGTAGCCACAATAATGGATGTCCCTTTTTTAATGTCCGTGATTTGTTTTCTGATATCTGTACCTCCATATACCGCTGTAATGCTACAGTCAAGGTATTTAGCGAAAACATTTAAGTCCTTTGTGATTTGCAAACAGAGTTCGCGCGTTGGACAAATGATCAAACCTTGTGGAAGTCTGGCTTTTGTATCGATGTTATTAATTAACGGCAAGCCGAATGCCGCTGTCTTTCCTGTTCCTGTCTGCGCTAGGCCGACAAAGTCGCAATCTTCCTGCATCAGGTAGGGGATTGCTTTTTCTTGGATGGGGGTCGGTGCTTCAAAACCCAATTCTGTTAACGACTTCAGCACCTCACTCCTCAATCCGAGCTCTTCAAATGTCATCTTGTTATTTTAAATTTGGGTGCAAAGATACACATAATAAAAGGATAAGTTGTTAATAAGTTGATTCTTAATGTTAAAAAACCATTAAACCTCTTAAATAATAGCCATTTATGTGGTGTATTTGAGCCGTTTTCAACTAAACTCATGTGAAAGACACAAAACAAAATTTAGCTTCCTTTGTATACGGGTTTTCCTAGGTCTTCCGATCACTTTGTTTGAATTCTCTCTGTTTTCTCAGGACAGTGTGTAGCTGAAAAGTAGGTGGTCGTTCAAGGATAACCTTAGGATAAAATCAACTTATTTTGTTCATAACACAACATGAAACAAAAAAGCAACGTTTACAAAGACTAAATTCCCTATTTTTGACCCAAATTAAAACGAACACATGAATCTGACAGGTATCATTTCCATCTCTGGTAGACCAGGACTATTTAAAGTTATCGCTCAAGGAAAAAACAGCGTCATCGTTGAGTCAATGATTGACAAAAAACGTTTTCCTGCATACGCTACAGAGAAAATTTCCACATTAGAGGACATCAGTATTTTCACGTATGAAGAGGATGTAAAATTGACCGATGTGTTGGCTAAAATGAATGAATCGTTTACAGATAATTGTCCTTCTCACAAAGAAGACATGAAAACGTTAGAGGCTACATTAGCGACATTCTTACCGAACTGGGACAAAGAACGTGTGTATCCATCAGATGTTCGTAAAATTTTCCAATGGTATCATTTAATCAAACAAGCAGGATTATTTGAAGCTTCAACAGAGGAAACTACAGAAGCTCCTGTGAAAGAAGCAAAAGTGAAAGCGGAGCCTGCTAAGAAAAAAGCAGCAACAACTGCAGGTCCAGCTAAAGCAGCGAAGCCAGCAAATATGAAGAAAGCAGCACCAGTTAAAACTGGTAGTTCCCGCGGGAAATAAAATCAAACACATTTACAAAAATTCACCTGTCCATTCGTCAGGTGAATTTTTTTGTCCTAAAAATACGGAGATATGAAAATCGAAAGAAACAAACGTCAATTTATAAAAGAAGACCTAATTATTCAATCTTGGGAGGATTTGAAATCCTATTTCGACGATTTACTCGCACGAGAAATAAACAGTAAAGAAAAATTTCAGCAATGGCTATTGGACCGAAGCGAATTGGATGCCGTATTAGAAGAAGATATGGCTTGGCGTTACATCCGCATGTCCATTGAAACGAATAACGAAGTGTTGGCGAATGCATATACCTTTTTTGTGACGAAAATTCAACCCGAATTGGCGCCATTAGACGATGCGTTAAATCGGAAATTCATGGATTCACCCTTCCGAAAAAACTATACGGATTCCGCGCATCAAATTTATTTTAGAAGCATCGAAACGCAGGTGAATTTATTTCAGGAGAAAAACGTTTCCATTGAGGCAGAACTCAACGAATTAGCGCAAAAATATGGTGCCATGAGTGCGGCACAATCCATAGAATACGATGGAGAAACATTGACGATGCAAAAAGCAAGTCAAATGTTAAAAGAACAAGATGAAGAAGTCCGTAAAACCGTATTTAACAAAATTGTGGAACGTCGCAGAGTTGATACCGAAGCGTTAGATGAATTGTATACGCAATTAATTACCAAACGTCATGCATTAGCTTTGAATGCTGGATTCCAAAATTTTAGGGACTACAAATTTCAAGCTTTAGGTCGTTTCGATTATACCAAAGAAGATTGTTTTGCGTTTCATCATGCCATTAAATCGCACATCGTTCCCTTGGTGAAAGAAATTCAAGCAAAAAAATTGGCACTTACCGGGGAAGCAACATTCAAACCGTGGAATACGGAAGTTGATCCAGAAGGTAAAGCTCCACTCAAGCCATTTGAAACGGGAAAAGAAATGCTAGATGGTTGCATTCAGATGTTAGGAAACTTGAATCCCTATTTTGCTGATTGTTTGAAAACCATGGAAGAAATGGGTCACTTAGACTTAGATTCGAAATCTGGAAAAGCACCAGGTGGATACAACTATCCACTTTATGAAATTGGCGTTCCTTTTATTTTCATGAATGCGGTTGGCGCACAACGAGATTTAGTTACGATGATTCACGAAGCCGGACATGCCGTTCATTCCTTTTTGAGTCGCGATTTGCCTTTAACTGGATTCAAGAACTTACCTTCAGAAGTTGCTGAACTAGCTTCGATGTCCATGGAATTACTTTCCATGAAAGAATGGGGACATTTTTACGCCAATGCAGATGACTTGAACCGTGCGAAGCGAGAACAGTTAGAAGGAGTGTTGAAAGTCCTTCCGTGGATTGCTCAAATCGACGCCTTTCAACATTGGGTGTATGAACATACAACGCATACGGTGGAAGAACGTCATACACATTGGTCGAAGTTATCAAAGGACTTCGGCACAGGATTAACAGACTGGACAGGATACAAAGATCAAATCGCTACTTCTTGGCAGCGACAATTGCATTTATTTGAGGTTCCATTTTATTATATTGAATATGGAATTGCACAATTAGGCGCCCTTGGCGTGTGGATGAACAGTCTAACCGATTTCGATAAGGGATTAGCGGCCTATCAAGAAGCCTTGAAATTGGGTTATACAAAATCGATTCCTGAAATTTACGAAACAGCAGCTGTTCCATTTGACTTTTCATCGGCTCGACTGAAATCATTGGCAGATTTCATTCAGGACGAATTAAAAAAATTGGACTAGAAATAAATTCAGCGTGAATTTGCAGAGATTTTAAATTTCTCTTTATATTTGCACCCTCAACTGCGGAAATGTTACTAGATTATTAAGTGACGGAATATGGCGAGATAGCTTGCCGAAGAGTCGGCATTAGAGCGTAAAAATATTAGATGGCGAGATAGCTCAGTTGGTTAGAGCGTAGGATTCATAACCCTAAGGTCCCGAGTTCAACTCTCGGTCTCGCTACAAAAGCCTAGACGATTTGTCTGGGCTTTTTTTATGATTCTAGTTTTATGGATAAAAAAAACTTACTTTATCCTCTTTGAAAAATTCACTCTAATGAAAACACTGCTTTCGACCTGTATCTTTATTCTCCTCTCCTTTCATTGATTCACCCAAAATTGTGGAAAAGGTAAATGTCATTGGAACGAAAACCATTGAGCATTTGTTCTTATCTGAACGGGATAACACGCAGACACAAAACGTGTAGTTAGCAACGATTCAAAAGCCACTGTATTGTGTTTTCTTTCTGATGGATGACAAATCGAAAAAAACATTTAAACGTCAACGCATTCGTGTAGACTGGCGCTAAATCAACGGAATTTTTCAAAGGACATACGCAGTCCGTTTTCCGTGCTCGGGAATCGTCCTTGATCGAACACCAATGCGCCATTCACCCATGTTTGATGAATGGAAGACCGAAACACTTTTCCTTCAAAAGGCGACCATTGACAATGATACAACAGTTGACTTTTATCCACTTTCGTTTCCTTTTCCAAATCGATCAATACCATATCCGCAAAATAACCTTCACGCAAATAACCTCGGTCGACCATTCGGTAAAGCTCTGCTACATGATGACTGGTTTTCTGTACCAATTTATCCAAACTAAGTAGTCCATCTAAATGCAATTCCATTAGTGCCAACAACGCATGCTGCACCAAAGGTCCACCTGATTTCACTTCAAAATAATTCCCCGTTTTTTCCTCCCAAGTATGTGGCGCATGATCGGTTGCTATGATGTCGATTCGATTTTCCTCAAGTGCTTTTAACAAACGTACATTGTCCTCCTTTGTTTTTATCGATGGATTCCATTTGATTCGGTCGCCTAAAGTGGCGTAATCTTCCTCGTTAAAGTACAAGTGATGTACGCACGCTTCTGCCGTTATTCGCTTGTCTCGCGGATGTGCATTTGCTTCAAATAACTCAGCTTCCTCTCCAGTGGATACATGAAAGAAATGTAAGCGCACATTGGATTTTTTCGCTAGTTCGAGTACGCGTTTTGTTGCTGTCACACACGCTTCACTTGTTCTGATTTTTGAATGAAAAGAACTTGGTATGTTCCTGCCAAATTGTTTTAAAAACTGCTGCGTTTTTTCATGGATTATGGCGTCATCCTCTGAATGTAGGGCAATAAGGGAATCTGAGCGCTGAAAAAGTTGTTCCAAGAAATCTGGATAGTTGGCCAAAATCCCCTCTTCATCGTTGAAGTATAATCCATCATCGGTAATGCCGCAGACACGTTCATTGTCGATCCGTAAAGCCTCTTCTAAATTTCCCTTTGAAATCCCCATGAAAAAGGAGTAATTTGCTACGGACGTTCGACTAGCCAACTGGTATTTCTCTTCCAACAATTCCAGACTCAAGGTATTTGGAATCGTATTGGGCATATCCATGAATGAAGTAATTCCACCCGCCACTGCAGCACGGGATTCCGAATAAATCGTTGCTTTATGCGTTAAACCAGGATCTCGAAAATGCACTTGATCATCAATCATTCCTGGAATAAGTAGTTTTCCAGCCGCATCGATTTCAATGAGCCGTTGTCGTGGATCGACACCAATATTCTGCGCTATTTTCTCGATTCGCTGCTGCGAAATCAAAATATCTGAAACAATTTGTTTTCCTTCATTGACCAGTGTGGCATTTCTTAAAATGGTTTTCATGCGTTCGGATTACGGGTTACAAAAAGAACAATACATCGGGTCTTCAAAAGTTTTTCCATCCCTTCGTTTTTTATCCAAGGAATGCTGACACGATTGACACGCAAAACGTTCCACTAAAATGGATGCCGTTGGCATCTGACAAGACGAACATTGTAGTCCAGCGAGCTGTTCCACGACATCAAATCCAGGGGAATGACACTTGGGACACTTACTGTTCAACTTCTCCAGGAGTTTTTGACAGACCTGTTCAATCACCTTCATGCGGGTAGGATTCCTCATCGCACGCATGTCCGTCTCGGCGTAGACTGTGCCATTCATTTCCTGACATAAATTAAATTGACTGTACAATTCCACCATGGAATCTGCATCCTTAAGGACGAGCTGAAAATTGTTGGCTTTGTCCTTCAAAAGGATACCATGACTGGGAAATTGAACATCATCTGCGAATGCCCGTAATTCATGTTTATTGACAAGCGTTCTTCCTTGAAAATTGGTATCTGTCACCAAGGTTTTCGCGACAAATTCCCATTGATTGTTTTGATCAATTAGCATCATGATTTCCTCGTGAGCTGGAACGGAAAATAGAAAAGGATGTGCACCAAAAGACCCTTCCGTGGCTATACCTACATCACAGCTGGCATGTTCCATGCCCGCGAGACACTTCTTTCGCAAGGTATCCAAAGGACTTAAACTCCGTTCAATCTCACCTGAAAACGTTCCAAATTGATCGGTATCGAAATACTTGTTCTTGATAATGTGTACCCCTAGTTCTTTTTCCATCAACGGCGCAATGACCTCCTCTTTTCCATGCATGGAAGCGACAAATACCTTTCTACCTTTGAAGAAATCCATTGATTGATTCAGGGGATTAAACGTGCCAAAGAAAATTCGTAAGACAAGGCCGCTTGTTGACATTTCGTCAATACTTCCAAGTATTTTAAGTTCGCTTGAATATAAGTCAGTTCGCGGGCATTCACCAAGAAAAGCGAACTCTCTCCCTGTTCGAACATTGTTTTTTCAGCTTCAAACAATTGGCGTGAGTCCTTGACGGTTTGACGGTAAATATCCAATTGATTCTGTGCGTTGAGTAAATCATTTTGCGCCTGTTTGATTTTAGCTTTTAAATACACTTTATTGTTTAAGTATGATAGCTGTTCGTCTTGAACCTTCAACCTAGCCAACTCCAAATCTCCTCGCTCTTTTCTGAATATGAGTGGCATGTCAAATTGGACACCAATTTTATTATTGTTTGGACTCAAATTGTTCATCGGATTGTAATTGATGGGTTCATTGATAAAATTATAACTCAAATTTACCGTTGGCTTTACTTGTTCTCTTTTCAATTTTTGATCGATTTCCAAGGACTTAATTTTCAAACCATTCATCGTCAAATAGGGATGGTATTCAGCAAGCGAATCGATGTCCAATTCAGACAACATTGGAACCACACGAAAGGAGACAGAATCTATGTATACCGGTAACGTAGTTTCGTCCAGTTCCAAAGGCTCTTGGAGTTCTGTCCACAAATAAGTCGAAAGCTTCACTTTTGAATTCAATAAATCCGTTTGATAATTGTTCAAGAGCGACTGTCTGTACTGGACTTGAATCCGAGCTTCCACCGTATCTATGATTGGACGATCCCCCAATTCCGCAGAAATTTTTACTCCTTGTAAGCGAATCTGTGCCAAATCAAAGGAGTTCTGCAGCACATCTTTTGAATAGTATGCTAAAAACCAATTCCAATAGGCATAGACAGATTCGTAGACTAACTCGTTTAAGAGTAGTCGTTGTTCCTGTATGGTGCTTTCCTGGTAAATTCGAGCCTTGAACAATTCTGCTCGACGTTGGTCAATCATCATTCCTTGTCCTAAATTCACCGAAACCCCACCGTACCAGAGTCCACCAACTGGTGTTTTATCCTCCGAAGATAAATATGGACCACTATTCGACTCAAATCCAGACTTTACCTGAATTCCGTACCAGGTTGGAATCGATAATCCGGCGTTTACTTTTTGGTAATTAGTGACTCCATCGTAATTTTTACGGTCCAATTGCGTGAACAATTTAGGATCAAATCCACCCTTTGCTTTCAGCAATTGACTTTCTCCCATTTGTGGTTTAATTCCAGCTTGCTTTACCAAGGGATGATTTAACAAGATGAGATCGTAAAACTCTTTTTCGCTGAGTACTGATTGCGACCAGCCATAAGAGAGCGAGAAGCAGAACGAGAAACAGAATGAAATTAATAGAAGGTATTGTTTCATTTCTTTGGTTTTTCTAATTTTTTCATTTGATAAAAATTGGGTGGGAATCCATTGATTTTTCGCCACAATTCATAGCCGATTAGTACATCACCTAATAAAATCATAGACTTCGCACCGCCACCAACGCGTAGCGCATCAGGCCATTCTTTTTCCTGATGATTCGGAGAAACCAACACACGAAACATTCCCTCTTCATTGGCGAAATTATCTATCGCAAAAATCTCACCGCCGAAAGTTCCGAAACTTGTATTGGGCCATCCTGAAAAAACCATCGCTGGCCATCCATCGAATTGCACACGTACTTTTTGACCTTTTTTTAGTAAGGGTAAATCGACAGGTTGGACAAACATTTCAATAGCTAAATCATAATTTTTAGGCATGATTGTCGCGAGGGACTCACCCTGTTTGATTGTTTCACCGATGCCACTTGACAGTACTTTCGTGACAATTCCATCCTGTGGCGCAAGGACATAATACATTCCATTTCGTATCGAATAGTTCGCCGCTTGATTTTGCAGTTTTATCACATCCACTTCGGTATCGTACAAGGACGAAAGTGTCGAAAATTTATCGGACTCTGCTTTCGCGATTTCATCCTTGAACTTTGCCTCGGTAGATTGATACTCCACCCGTGCATCGATAATATCATTCGCACTTTGCAAGTACTTCTGTTGCGCAGCGATTTGGGATGCTTGCGCACGTTGGTAGGCCAATTTGCGCGATTCTACTTCCGTCAAGGATTTCAAATTGTCCTTGTATAATTTCTCAAAACGCTCATACTGTTGTTCAGCGATGCGCGTGTTGATTTGTGTCGTATGAAATTCAATGCTATCCGTTTTCAACTTCAAATAAGATTGACTTAACTTAATCTTAGCCTGTTGCAACTTCAATTTACCCGTTTCAATTAAGGCATCAATTCGGTTATCTAAAGCGTTGATTTTACCCCCGTAAGAAACAACAGACAACTCTTTGTTTTTCAACTGCTTATTAGTTCTTCCAACAAGATCAGGATCTAGATAACTTTCTTTAATTTCAGAAAGAAACAGGATCGTATCTCCTTTTTTCACCTGGTCACCGTCTTTCACAAACCATTTTTCAATTCTTCCAGCGATAATTGATTGAATCATTTGTGGTCGCTGTTCCGGACGTAGCGTAACAACCTTTCCCTTTCCTCTGATATTTTGCGTCCATGGTAAGATTAAAACAAGCAAGAGTATTGCCACTAAGGCCCAAATAACTTTCATTAACCTTTGAGAGGAGTGCTTATTTTCCACCCTATTAATGGAATGTAAACTCGTTACATTCAATCTACTTTTGTTTTGCGGAGATAAATTTAGCATGGTTATTTCGTCTTAAATGTTTCATAACTTCCATCAAAGGACACAGAGCCTTCGATGATTTCAATAACTCTAGGGAATCGTTTCATAAGTTCAGGATCAGTGCTAGCGACAATAACAGTTGCATGCTCACCTTTTAAAATTCGATTCAGAATCACATTTTTCTGAGCAGCGGTTAAACCAGCAGTCGGCTCCTCAAGTAGAACCAATCTTGGATCTCCAATCATGGCTCTAGCAATTAATATTTTTTTGACGATGTCCCGGGGAATGAATTGTACATCAGCATTTAATACCGCATGATACTTTTCAGTTAACGCTTGGACAAATGTTTTTAACTCAAGTTCTACAACTTCTTCTTCCACTCTTTTAAGATCAATGTGATTTCTTCCAAAAGAAATGTTATCGATTACACTACCAAAAATCAATAAATCTTGATCTACAACAGCACCTATTTGCTCCCTCAGAAATTCTTTATTTAAATTCTCTAATGGCAATCCGTTTATTGAAACATGACCGTGATCGGTTTCACATAAGCCAACAATTAAGTGAAATAAAAGATTACTGGAGACGGATGAATCCGTTACGATACAGACTTTTTCATTCGGATGTATTTGAAATGAAATATTCGATAAAATTTCCATTTCAAGATCTTGAATTTGGCATGTTACATGTTCCAAGTGAACAGAAAATCCTTCAGTTGATTCTAATTTATATCCATCGATTATCTCATGCTCAAGTTCTAGATCAGTTACTTGAGCGATTTTTTCAATTGCCGTGAGTACATCGTACACAACCTCTACACTAAGAATCAATTTTTCCACCGCACTCAAGACAAGTAGAATGATGATTTCAGAGGCCACAAATTGACCGATGTTCATTTGCTGATTGATGACCAATAATCCACCAATAATGAGAAAAACGAGTGCAATGAGCACCTTAAAAGCAATCAAGTATACGTATTGCTTAACAAGGACTTTAAAATGTTCGTCGCGCGCGGTCAAATATCCCTGCAAATGGTTATCGGTTCGGCTAATATGTAATTTGTGATTTCCTGACAAACTAAAGCTAAAACGTGCTTGGGAAACTTCTTTAAGCCAATGGGCAATTTTGTATTTATAGCTTGATTCCTCCATACTTGTTTGCATACCTCTATGTACCGTAAATCGTACAATGAGAATCAAGGCAAAAACTAGAACAATTCCAAGGAAAATAAAGAAACTATGGTAGAATGATAATAAAACAAGACAAAAGACTAATTGCAATATCGACGCGGTAAAGTCTATCAATAATTTAGACAATCCTTTTTGAATGGTCATGGTATCAAAAAAACGATGCGTTAAATCTGTCGCATATTTCTTTAAAAGTTCGGATAATTTAATGTGAGGAATGCGCTCAGCAAACTCAAAAGCAGAACGAGCGAAAATACGTTGTTGCAGATTTTCTGTTATTCTCAATTGAAAAATATTTAGAACACCAGAAAAACCTATAGATAAAACAACCAACAAGACAAGCACAAACCACGACGTACTCATTTGTCCGAGCTCAATGAAATTGATGATCATTTGAATTCCAAGAGGTAATCCAAGTGATAGAATTCCACTTAAGATGGAAAAAAGATAAATATTTCTTATTTCCGTAGTATCTGGTCGCAGCATGGACCAAAACCTTGCAAACAATTTAGGAGCACTATTTTTCATTTCGTATTGCTTTTAATAAGGTATCCGTAAAGAAGGATTCTACTAAATCATCCTCCTGATTAATATTTGTCAAACGAGGTAAATGAGCCGCAAAAAAACGCTGCTGATTACTGCCTTCTATCATCGTGGAAATGAGCATATTCGGAAATTCATAAGATGGATTGATTTCCAAAATGATAGCTGACACAAATTCCACCACTTTTTTGTACTCCGAAAATGTCCCATTTTTATTGTCATCGTCCACATTCTTTGTTAAAAGAACTTTGGGAGATTCATTGATGACAATTTGCTTCAATGCCAACTCGTTATCAAGCACAAGCTCATTACTCGTATTTGAAATGGCCGTTAAAATATGAATGCAATTTTTTAATCGAACTTCTGCATCCATAATGT
>JBAWZN010000023.1:0-29019 GCA_037143015.1 Flavobacteriia bacterium | reverse complement strand
CAATCAAGTGAATGCAAGAGAATCATCACCATCTGAATATCCATACGAGATTTGGACATACAATAAAATCGGGGTTTATAGCAATAAGCGATTTGTATTTTATAATCCTGATTTGGTCAATAATGCGTATCGCCTACTTCATTCTGATATGATTGGAGAATTGAAGAATCCGTCATGGCCTCAAATTTTAGCGAAACGTAATACACACAACGGAACTGTTGATAATCCAAATCAAAACAATATTGACCACTGGGGAGGAGAAAGCAACGATTTGTTCCGTCAATACTAAGGTATGGAAACAAAGCTAGCAATTGTCATCCTCAATTTCAACGGTAAAAAACACCTAGAAAACTTCCTTCCAAGTGTTTGTAACTACTCCACAAATCACCAAATCATCATCGCAGATAATGGAAGCACAGATGATTCCATTCATTATCTTTCCACTTATTTCCCCAAAGTTCAATTGATTGAATTGAAATATAATTTTGGCTTTGCTGGAGGATACAATGTTGCCCTGGAACAAATTAAAGGTCAATTCGAATATTACCTTCTGCTTAACTCAGATGTCGAGGTTACCGAAAATTGGATTGAGCCATTACTTAACTTTTTGGAAGAAAATCCTTCGGTTGCTGCTTGTCAACCCAAAATTAAATCTTGGAACAATAAAAATCAATTTGAACACGCTGGTGCTGCGGGTGGATTCATTGACCGCAACTACTTCCCTTTTTGCCGCGGAAGAATCTTTGATCGATTAGAAACGGATGATGCGCAATTTGATTTTAACCTTGCTGTGACTTGGACATCCGGTGCGGCCATGCTCATTCGTGCAGAGTTGTTTCACAACGTTCGTGGTTTCGATTCAGATTTTTTTGCGCACATGGAAGAAATCGACCTTTGCTTGCGTATAGGCAACAAAGGACATCAATTTTACTGCATCCCAGAAAGTACCGTTTATCACTTAGGTGGCGGAACCTTAGAATATCAATCTCCCAAAAAAGTCTATTTGAATTTCAGGAATAGTTTGTTCATGATCATGAAAAATCATGCAGGTCCTCTCCTACCAATGTTATTTTACCGCATGTGTTTGGATGGAATTGCTGGAATCAAATTTTTGGTTTCTGGACAACTTAAAAACACGATGATGGTCTTTCTATCGCACATGAATCTTTACGCACAGTTTGGGCGCTTTTACAAAAAACGACGTCAACTACGTGTGAAAGAAAGAAGTTTCATACGCTATAATGGTCAAATTATTTGGGATTATTACTTTCTTAAAAACACCGTTTTTACCGCATTAAACAAACGAAAATTCAACAAATGAAAACGAGTTTATTCACCGCATTAACCTTCATTTCTACAATTGCTTTTGGACAAGTTAAGGAATTACAATCCAACAGCGACAAAGCGAGAGGAATGATTGGGAAACCCGACGAAACCTTTAATCCTTACGTTTATGTGATGCCAACCATTGGAACGGGCGGACACGGGCATACTTTTCCAGGAGTTACCACTCCATTTGGCATGATGCAATTGAGTCCGGATACACGTTACGACGGCTGGGATGGTTGCGGAGGTTATCATTACTCAGATTCTATTATTTACGGATTCAGTCACACGCATTTAAGTGGGACAGGTGTCCCGGATTATGCCGATTTGTTGATTGTTCCTCAATCAGGAAAGAAAGCCAAATTTGTCGGTAAATACAGTGATCCAAAAAATGGTTATGGCTCACGTTTTTCTCACAACGAGGAGAAAGCGCGTGCTGGATACTATGAAGTATACTTGAAGGATGAAGACATCAAAGTTCGCTTAACAACTAGCGATCGATCCGGTATTCACGAATATACCTTTCAAAATAAAAAAGGAAAAAAGTTCATTTTATTAGATTTAGACTACCGTGACAAAGTCCTAGATGCAGGATTTGAAATCTTAAACGATTCCACCATTTCAGGGAAACGCGTTTCTGAAGCATGGGCGAACGAACAACATTTCTACTTTCACCTCGAAACTTCTGTGCCATTTATTTCAGCAAAACCAGTAAAAATTGCTGGGACGCATAAACTCTTATTGGAATTTCCAAAAAACATGAATGTTCTTTATGTCAAAGTAGGTATGTCTCACGTCGACCAAAAAGGAGCGGCACACAACCTACAGATGGAAATTCCACGTTTTGATTTCATGCAAGTTTATTCTCGTAATGTCGAAAAATGGAACAATGAACTGAGTAAAATTAAGATTGAATCACAGAATTTCGAGGAGTCGATTATTTTTTACACCAGTTTGTATCATTCGATGGTGGCTCCGAACCTCATGAGTGACTTAGACGGTAGGTACCGTGGAAGAGATCAAAAAATCCACCAACTCGTGAAAGACAATCAATACACCGTTTTTTCACTTTGGGATACCTACCGTGGAAATCACCCACTCTTCACCCTGATTCAACAAGAACGAACAACACAATTCATTCGCACTTTTTTACGTCAATTCGACGAAGGTGGAGATCTTCCCGTTTGGGAATTGGCAGCATGTGAAACCGAATGCATGATTGGTTACCACAGTGTGAGTGTCATGTCCGATGCCTACATGAAAGGAATCGATGGGACAGCAAAAAAAGCTGGATTAGCATACGATGCAAAAAAAGCGTTGTCCGATATGCATTTCACAGCGAACATCAACGAACTTGGAAAACAAACCTATGCGGGCAAAGGATATTTGAGTTCAAGTGATGAACCGGAATCCGTTTCTAAAACACTAGAATACGCCTACGATGACTTTTGTATCGCAGAAATGGCGCAAGCGTTGGGAAACACCGAAATGGAAAAAAACTACCGCAAACGCAGTTTTTCATTTATCCATTTATTCGATCCAAACACCAAATTCATGCGAGCGCGACGAGGTGCTCAGTGGTATGGACCTTTTGATCCATCCGAGGTGAATTTCAATTACACTGAAGCAAACAGTTGGCAGTATTCCTTGTACGCACCTCATGAAATTGAAGTGTTGACCAACCTACTTGGTGGACGAGATTCTCTTGAAGCTTGGTTAGATCGATTGTTTACAACAGAAATGAAATTATCTGGACGTGAACAAGCGGACATTACCGGTTTAATTGGACAATACGCACATGGAAACGAACCATCGCATCACATGGCTTATTTGTACAACTTTACGAATGCGCCGTATAAAACACAGTTCTACGTGGACCGCATTTTGAAGGAAATGTACCACGCAAAGCCAGACGGATTGTCTGGAAACGAAGACTGTGGACAAATGAGCGCTTGGTATGTACTGAGTTCATTGGGACTTTATCCCATTGCACCCGGAAATACGATGTATCAAATTGGACGTCCACTTTTTGCAAAGGCATCCATCAAAGTAGACAATCAATCGAATGCTAAAATCGAGATTATTTGCAACAATCAAAGTGCTGCGAATTGCTATGTAGCATCCGTGAAATGGAATGGAAAATTGATTCCTGATTTTCAGATTGATCACAAAACCCTTATGATGGGTGGGAAATTAGAATTTGAAATGACGGATAGAAAACCAGAGAAATCGAATTATCCGCAAATGTACATAACAGAGATCCCTGCGGATGTTGTGCCTGCACCTTTCGTTAAAACCGAACAACGCATTTTCGATCAGGAGTTGTATTTAGAATTGGGACATGTTGTATTAAGTCCAATGGATTCATACGAATTAAAATACCGACTGAATAATGGACCATGGAATATCTATGCTCAACCAATTAAAATCAAAGAAACAACAAACATCGATTTACAACTACTCCGAAAAAATGCAGTTGGAGTGAGAGCCGAAAGTGCCATTGTTTCGAGTCAGTTCATCCGTAAAAATCCAAATATTAGCTTAACTCTTGACACGAAGTATTCCAATCAATACGCGGCTTCTGGTGAAAATGCACTTATTGACGGATTATTCGGAGGAAACGAATTTAGAACTGGAGATTGGCAAGGTTACTATGGTATAGACATCATAGCAACAGTAACTTTTAAGGATCCATTTGTCATTCATGAAATTGGAGCATCTTGTATTCGAGACCAAAAATCATGGATTTTCTTACCGAAAGAAATTCGTTTTGAAGTTACGTATGACGGAGTGAACTATCAAGAAGCAAATGTTATTTCCATTCCAGCAGCGAGTGCCACAGATAAAAATCCATACAATCAAAAATTCACTCAGACGCTCGAGTCAGATAAAACGCTAAAAGTAAAAGGAATCAGATATACAATCGTCAATCCGGGTACTTGTCCAGCATGGCATTTAGGTGCTGGAAATCCAACATGGTTGTTTATTGACGAATTGATTTTCAACTAGGTCTTCAGGAATTTCAAGATTCCAGGAAGGTTGTTTTTCTTTAGAACGGAATATGATTTGTTCGTGGCACCAAATTTTCGGTAAAACTGTGCAATGGCTTCGTTATTCGAACCAACGAAGTCCAAGGTGTGATGCGTAGGTTGAATCACTGAAATCACTTCATCCAACAAAAAATACATGGCTCCGTTTTTCTTTGCTGCTGAAGTTGCCGTTCCTTTTAAAAAGTAACAGGTTCCTTTGAAAGAAATAAAGGCACCCGCTGCAATCATTTCGTCATTTTCCTTCAATGCATAAACCGTAAGATGTCCGTGTTGATTTGTGGCATCTAATAAATCGGTCAATCGTTTCCATACCGCAGGAGTAAATCCTATCAGCTCCTCCCCTTTTTGCTGTTTGAAAAAAGAAACAAAATCGCTAGGAGAGTACAAGGTTTCCAAACGATAGGTTGCAGGGATTTTCTTGAGCAATCGTTTGGCATTGGATGAGTATGCGGATCGAAGTCCCTCCAAAGCAGGACTTAAATCCAACCATTGAAATTGTCCAACATCGGAGGATAGAAATCCATTCCCTTCAGAGAAATTCAAGTGAACATAGCGTGCTGAAGATGATATGAATGGGATTATCTCTGCGAATGAATCATCGGAAGATGGGACGAAATTCAAGGAACGAATGAAAAAGGGTTGTAAGCGGTAAGAAAAGCCAAACTTGCTTGCCATAGGAATTGGTCCCAAGTAATGACCGGCATCATCGCATACCATTTCCCAGTTGGTGTGTAAAACATCCCATACCCAAGACAATGAAAAAAAATCTAATTGCGGACTCGAAGCAACCATTTGATCCCATTTTCGTTTGTTTATTTGTTGCGATGAAAGAAGTTTCAATTTTGAATTTTAAACGAAATTAACGGAATAAATTCAGTTTTGGACTCTTCCAAGGATAAAGAATATGGAACTTCCTCTTTTTTCCTTAACTTCGTTTCACAAATTTGGATTAATTACTATAAAACAATACATATGAAAGCAATTAACATTTTATTCTTTTCATTTTTCTTAGGATTAAGCGCAGTTGCGCAGCAGGCGCAAACACCAGAACAAACTGCTTTGGCATTAACCCAAAGTCAAACAACGATGTTAAAATTGACGGCTGCACAGCAAGAAGAAGTTTATGCAGTTCATTTTGGTATCGCTCAAAAAAACCAGGGGATTCTAATGTCCAACTATCCTGAAGACCAAAAGAAAGCGATTATCAAATCAAACGAGCAAGCGAGAATGGCGATGTTGAAAAACATTTTAACTGCTGAACAATTTGCTAAATTGGAAAAATCCACATCAGAGCAACGCAACGATTAAGATTCTGTAGTCAAAAAAATAGTTAGAAAAATCCTCGGTTTCGAGGATTTTTTTTTGCCCACATTTTCTTCAATAACTTTAAAGATTTAATTCCTTGCACATTTTTACGGTTATTGAAATACATTTGATTTGACTAATTCTCTGAGTAAACAACACATTCTTGTATTTTGACATGCTCAAAGTACTATGATCAACTTTCATTCAATCTTTTCTAAACAAATACTTAAAATAACATATAAAGGCATAGTTATTGACAAGGCAATGGTTATTTCTTACAAACATCCAAAAGGCAACAAAAGCCTGAATGTTTAATTTTGTGACTATAGAACATACATATGAAAAAAATTATCACACCATTATTTCTTGCCGGACTATTATTCCAAGGATGTGCGCAGTCAAGTGAATCAACTAAACAAGCGAAAGTAATTCAACCAAAAACTGAAATCAGTTTTGAATTAGCTGATTTTTTGAAGAACAATCCTGACTTGGACAAAGAAGTTGAGCGCGTTTTTAAACAAATGGATGACACAGCTATTGTAGCACAGTTGATTATGCCGGCAGTTGGACGTTTGGGACAAACAAAAGCGACCATTGATAAACACATCAAAGACCGCGTTATTGGTGGCGTTTTGATGTTGAATGGCACAAAGGAAGAATTTAGCTCATGGATTAAAGACTTTGAGTCCAACAATGCGAAATTCGGCAATCTTCCATTCCTTTATAGTGCGGATGCAGAACCAAGCTTAGTAAACCGTAAAATCATCGGTTCGACCCCCGTGAAAAAAGCAAATGAATTAAAGAATGTCGACGAGGTGATTGCCTGTGCGAAAACTATTTCTGCAGATTTAAATGCACTTGGCATCAATTATAATTTTTCGCCCGTGGTAGATATGTCTCCAAACACGACTGTAGGATTTAGAAGTTTTGGTGCGGTTCCAGCGAATATCATTCCTTGGTCGGATGCCTTTATTCAAGAAACTCAACGCAACAACATCATTGCTACGGCGAAACATTTCCCCGGACACGGACTTGTAACCGGTGATACACATAAGGCTTTGCAAGTGATCGACGGAGAGATGAAAGAAATCGGAAATTACCCAACATTGATTGCCAATGGTGTTTTATCGATTATGGTTGCGCACATCGCTGTTCAGAACAACGCTAAATACGATACGAAAGGATTGCCTTCTACATGTTCTGAGAAAATTGTTACAGAATTACTGAAAGACAGCCTTGGATTTAAAGGACTCATCGTTACGGACGCTATGAATATGGGAGGTGTGGTAAATGTACCACAGGCGAATTATAAAGCAATCAATGCAGGTTGTGACATCGTATTGATGCCATTAGACGCGAAGAAAGCACATCAAGAAATCTTGACTGCTTACCGAACGAATAAAGAATTCAAAAAGAAAGTGGATGAAGCTGCGAAAAAAGTGATTCGCATGAAAATAGCGATGGGATTACTTCAGGTAAATTAGCCTAAGTATAAATCAATTAATCCTTCAGGAGCTTTTACATAAAGCTCCTTTTTTTTGCGCTGAACTTTTTGTACGAGTCCATCGAAAATTGGAAGCAATACTTCTACCCCATTTTTATTTAACTGCAATAATGGATTTGCGGCCATATCGATCACATTCTCAACAATTCCTACATCACCATGTACTTCATCTATTACCGTGTAACCAATGATTTCATGATCATAAAAAGAGGTCTGATCTAATTCCTTTAAAAATGCTTCTGGAAGATAAACGGGTTTTTTCAAAATGCGTTGAGCATCTTGTTCACTATCGACACCTTGGAATTTCACCGCAACGAACCCCTTGGTTTTAATCTTTATGTTTTGAACGAAAAAAGGAACAAGTCCTCCATCAATTTCCACGAATACGGCATCTAATGTTGCGTAATCAGCTGGATTAGAAACGTCTAAAAACAACGAAACTTCACCTTTAAATCCGTGAAGTTTCGCTATTATTCCTAAATAAAAACAATCTTTTTTTTGCATATAGCTTATTCAGCCGCAGTTTCTTCTGATGCTTCAGGTGCTGTCTCTTCTGCTACTGGAGCTTCTTCAACAACTGCTACTTCTTCAGCAACTGGTGCTTCTTCAACAACTGCTGCTTCTTCAGCAACTGGTGCTTCTTCAACAACTGCTACTTCTTCAGCAACTGGTGCTTCTTCAACAACTGCTGCTTCTTCAGCAACTGGTGCTTCTTCAGCAACTGGTGCTTCTTCAACAACTGCTACTTCTTCAGCAACTGGAGCTTCTTCAGCAACTGTTTCTTCAACAACTGCTAATTCCTCTTCAACAACTTCTTCCACTTCTGGTGCGTTTTTAGCTGCAATAACTGCTGCTTTCGCTTCATTCGCTGCTACTTCTGCTTGTTGACGAGCCATTTTCTCTTGTGCTGCATTTTTCACCAATCCATCTACTTTGTTCTGAACTTTTGAATCTTTATCAGCCAACCATTGTGCAAATTTCTCTTCAACTTGCTCAACTGTTAACGCGCCTTTTTTAACTCCGTTTAAAAGGTGGTTTTTGTACAAAACTCCTTTGTAAGATAAAATTGCACGAGCCGTATCCGACATCTCAGCACCTGTTTGAACCCAATTTAAAGTTGCCTCGAAATTGATGTTAATCACTGCTGGATTTGCTGTTGGATTATACGTTCCTAATTTTTCGATGAATTTACCATCTCTTTTTGCACGACTGTCTGCTGCAACCAAATGAAAAAATGGTTTACCTTTTTTACCGTGTCTCTGTAATCTGATTCTTGTTGCCATAATTTTACAATTTGAGGTACGAAACCTACGTTTATAAATGAATTTGAAGGTGCAAAGATACAAAGGTTTTTTGAATTCCAAGAATTCTGAGAGAAGATTCTACTTTCCTTTAGCCTTAATGACAATAATTACGGTGTAAAACATGATTTTTATGTCCAAAGCTAGACTTCTATTTTTGAGGTAAATCAAGTCGAATTTCATGCGTTGCAGCATTTGATCTACATTTTCGGCATATCCGTACTTCACTTGTCCCCATGATGTAATTCCCGGTCTAACTTTGGTTAAATGAATATACTGTGGTTCCACTTGAACAATTTGATCAATGTAGAATTGTCTTTCTGGACGAGGACCCACGAGCGACATTTGTCCAAGTAAGACATTCAAGAACTGCGGAAATTCGTCAAGTCTTGTTTTTCGCATATATCGTCCAATTGGGGTAATACGAGGATCTCCTTCCGTTGATAGTTGTGGACCTTGTAGTTCTGAATTCACAAACATCGTCCGGAATTTGATGATCCGAAAAACCTTTCCATTAATCCCTACCCTTTCTTGTAAAAAGAAAATTGGTCCAGGAGAGGAAAGTTTAACAGCCAAAGCAGAGAATAGATAAAAGGGTATCAAACCGATAACGGCTATGAGTGAAAATACAATATCCATCAAACGTTTAATTGCTTGTTGCCAAAACGGCATTGCATCAGGAATGATTTCGATCAATAATGCCCCATAAATATTGGTCATTTCCACTGAACCGGAAAGAATCGCATACATATCCGGCAGTAACTTGATGCGAATACGTCCGTTGTCCACACGAGAAATGATATCTTTTAAACGATTATGGTCTGAACTTTCTACAGCGAGGATCACCTCTTCCGCTTCGTATTGACTCATCACCTCTTCTAAATTGTTGGCATGACCAAGGTATGGGACCATTCCATCCAACAAAGTATCCTTGCCATTCACGTTGACGTAACCAATGAAAAAATTGGTATTTTGTTCTTGTTGAATGAGTTCGTTGTATATTTCTACCGCCTTCTCATTCCCTCCAATGATAATTGTTTTGAATCCGTGTCCGTTACTTCGGATAAAGCGAATGAGTAAGGTATTAAAAATTAACCGTGGAATAAGTGCAATAAAAAAATGCAATCCAAATAAGAAGAAAATGGAGCGATAGAAATTTTGATAGGACTTAACGTCGTCATCGATTAGTAAAGTAAAAAATAAAATAATGGTTCCCAAAAAGGAAGCAACCACCGTTAGGTTGACCATTTGTAGTCGAAACATTCGACGAATGTCATGGTATGTTCCTTGAATAAAATAAAAGAACACCCAAAATAAAGGCACAAGTGTTAGACCTAAATAAAACTTCGAATCTGGATTAAATACTTCTCCTTCTATTTGTGTTTTGCGCAGGTAGAAAAACACTCCCCATGCCAATGCAGCGAATAAGTAATCGATTAAAACCAAACAAGAAGCCCAAAAACGATCTTTCATTTTACTTATAAACGATTTTAATGTTATCGATGCAAATGAACGTTTCCGTCTGTAAGGAGTCTAAATTCGCTTTGAACGTTTGAACAAAATTTGATCCATTGATGGAATTTCCAATTAATTCCGTCAGTTCAATGTACATTTTCTTCCATTTAACTGCGTTGAATGTCTGTTCGTTAAACCCTGCATTATCTTGATAAAAATTTCCATTTAAACTGAGCGCCAAGAATCCTTGAACAAATGTGTTGGTGTTGTAGTAATCCACCTCGATGAAACATGGTTTATTCTTTGGAATGGACAATTGTTCGGTGGTATTCGCCACCCAAACGGAATCGGTTTCATTTAAAACTACTTTTCCGTAATTAAATCCATTGAAGGGAGTCAAATTATCACTGGAAACAAACAAACTTGCGATACTTGTATTTGGATCATCCTGTATTTTGATGGATGCATCCTCGAAGTCTTCGATCCAAAAATTTAAATTATCAACGTAATTTGTAACTGGATTCACGGTCAATGTTTGATCTTTTACCAGTTTTGAATTTATCTCGTAAAAATTCATAAATGGATAAATCTTTTTATCCGAAGCGATTCCGTTATTCCGAACGGCAGGATAGATTTTAATATTCACATTTCCATCTTTCAAAATGGGAATTTTAAATGGGGTTTGAAAACAACCAATCATTTGATCATCGATGTACAACCACACATCACGAATGTCCTGTGACAATTGTCCTTCCGAACCTGATAGCGATGGATTAGCTACAAGCACAAAAGGATTCACCGCAATCCAAGACGGATTGGGATTATTTTTAATACATGCAGACAACAGGCCTACCAAAACAAGATACAATAAAACTCTCATCTATTCGTTAACGCGTTTATTTGGTTTTTATTATAAAAAATGATTGGATTCATGGATTTGATCTAAAATAAGTTCCGCGATTTGCAATGCACGGTGTCCATCCGTTAGGCTTACCACTGGAATGTTACCCTCGCGAATTGATTGAGCAAAGGAAAGGAGTTCTAATTTAATCGCGTTTAAATCCTTCACAGGAATTACCGTTTGATGAAATTGACGATCCTCTTTCGAAACTTCTACGATTTCATGTCGTTCCGCCGTTTTATTCAAAAAGTCCACGGACACATGTGCATTACTCATGAAAAATGAGGATTTTCGTTCTCGTTGATCAGCAATCCTCGAAGCATAAAGATAAGCCGAACAACCATTTTCGAAGGATAAATGTGCAGAAGCTACATCGATGGAGTCACTTAGGACATTCATTCCAAACGCATCGATTTTTTTTACATTTGAATTGGCAATGGTCAAGGCAATATCGATGTCATGTATCATTAAATCATACACAACAGATACATCTGTTCCTCTTTTTTGAAAAGGCGCCGTTCTTCTCGATTCGATGTGTAAAGGATTCTGAAGGAAAGGCTTCGCTGCAATTAATGCCGGATTAAATCGTTCTACATGTCCAACTTGAACCACTACTCCAGCTTCCTGTGCATATAGCAACAATTTCTTAGATTCCTCAACGTTCAAACACACCGGTTTTTCAATAAAGACATGCTTTCCTCTTTTGAGGGCTTGCACGGCAATTGGAAAATGTGATTGAGTTGGACTTGAGATGAGCAGTGCATCTACGTCAACAATCAACTCCTCTAAATCTGGATAGGACGTTAAGTGAAAATCGCGTTCAACTTCATTCACTACTAATTGGTCTGTATCATAAAATCCAAGCACCTCTAAATCGGATGACAATTCAAGCAAATTTCGCAAATGAATTTTACCAAGATGACCCGTTCCAACTAGACCGATTTTCAACATAACTTAAACAAACAGATTAAAAAAAAGCCATTAATCGAAAGACTAATGGCTTTAAGCTGATATAAACAAATTTTATTTTTTTACAGAATCAACAACCGCTTTAAAAGCTTCTGGGTGGTTCATCGCTAAATCTGCAAGTACTTTACGATTTAATTCGATTCCACTTTTGTGTACTGCTCCCATAAATTGAGAATAACTCATCCCATGAAGGCGTGCACCTGCATTGATACGTGTGATCCACAATGAACGGAAATTTCTTTTCTTTTGTTTACGACCTGAATATGCGTAAAGCATACCTTTTTCGATAGCATTTTTAGCTACGGTCCAAACATTTTTTCTTCTTCCAAAGTAACCTTTGGCTAGTTTCATCAAGTTCTTTCTTCTTGCTCTTGACGCTACGTGATTTACTGATCTTGGCATAATTTTAAGTTTTTTGATAAAGAGTGCTTCAACATAGAAGACTTAGGTACTCGTTACCGGGTTAAACAATTTACAAACCAACTAAGGACTATTTCATACACAATTGCAACTTGATGTTTGAAAGATCGGCACTATGTACCAAACCTGCATGTGTCAAGTTACGCTTACGTTTCTTAGCCTTCTTAGTTAAAATGTGGCTTTTGAAAGCGTGTTTACGCTTGATTTTCCCACTTCCAGTGATGGTGAATCTCTTCTTTGCACTGGATTTTGTTTTCATTTTAGGCATTACTACTTTTTTTAAAAGTTAAACATCTATATCAGCTTCATTACTTCTTTTTCGAGTTGATCATTAAGATCATCTTTTTTCCTTCCAATTTTGGCAGCTGTTCAATAACACCAAAATCAGCAAGTTCTTGTGCGAATTTTAACAAAAGAATTTCTCCACGGTCTTTAAAAACGATGGTTCTTCCTCTAAAAAACACATAGGCCTTCACCTTACTACCTTCCTCCAAAAACTTCTTAGCATGTGCTAATTTGAATTGGAAATCATGGTCATCTGTATTCGGTCCAAAGCGAATCTCTTTTACGACGATTTTGCTTTGTTTTGCTTTTAACTCTTTTTGTTTTCGTTTCTGATTGTAAAGGAACTTTTTATAGTCCAAAATTTTACATACCGGTGGTTTAGCATTTGGAGAAATCTCCACTAAATCAAGCTCTTGTTCTTCAGCTAAGGCAATCCCCCTAGAAACAGACATTACTTGAGGCTCTTCACCTTCAATCACTAAACGAATTTCAGCAGCAACAATTTTATCGTTAATTCTGTGTTGCGCTTCAATTTCTCTTTTTACAAATGGTCTCGAATTTCTTCTCATTCAATAATTTAAATACTTATGACAATTCCGCAGCGATTGCTTCTTGCACCATTGCAACAAACGCTTCTTGGGTAACTGAACCGTGATCTCCGTGCCCTCTTTGTCTTACTGATACTTGGTTTGACTCAAACTCTTTCTCACCAACTATAAGCATAAATGGCACTTTTGCTAACTCTGCATCACGTATTTTCTTACCAATTTTTTCATTTCGGTCGTCAACAAGTCCGCGAATATCGTAATTATTTAGGAATTCTAAAACTTTTTCTGCGTACTCGTTGTATTTATCTGAAATCGGAAGGACGATAAACTGCTCTGTTGACAACCAAAGTGGGAAGTCTCCAGCGCAATGTTCTAACAGTACGGCAACGAATCTTTCCATTGAACCAAAAGGTGCACGGTGAATCATTACTGGACGATGTTTTTGGTTATCTGCACCAACATACTCCAATTCAAATCGCTCCGGTAAATTGTAATCAACCTGAATTGTTCCTAGTTGCCATTCTCGACCTAGCGCATCTTGAACCATGAAATCCAATTTCGGTCCATAAAATGCTGCTTCGCCGTATTCGACAACCGTAGGTAATTCTTTTTCTGCAGCAGCTTCGATAATTGCTTGTTCAGCTTTCACCCAATTTTCTTCAGATCCAATGTATTTTTCACGGTTCACTTGATCTCTTAACGAAATTTGCGCTTTAAAATTGTGGAAGTTTAATGTTTTCAATACGTAAAGAACGATATCAATCACATTTTTAAATTCATCTTTTACTTGTTCCTGTGTACAGAAAATGTGTGCATCATCTTGTGTAAATCCACGAACCCTTGTCAGTCCATGTAATTCACCAGATTGCTCGTAACGATAAACGGTACCAAATTCTGCAAAACGAGCAGGTAGGTCCTTGTATGATCTTGGCTTCGCTCTAAATATCTCACAGTGATGTGGACAGTTCATTGGTTTTAAATAGAACTCTTCATTTGGATCCGGTGTACGAATCGGTTGAAAAGAGTCCGCACCGTATTTTTCATAGTGACCAGATGTCACATACAATTCTTTATTTCCAATGTGAGGAGTAATCACCTGTTGGTAACCCGCTTTCTTTTGTGCTTTTTTCAAGAAATTCTCCAAACGCTCTCTCAATGCTGCTCCTTTCGGTAACCACATTGGCAATCCTTGTCCAACTTTTTGAGAAAACGTAAACAACTCTAACTCTTTTCCTAATTTTCGGTGATCGCGACGTTTTGCCTCTTCTAATTTCTCTAAATGCTCTGTTAATTCAGCTTGCTTTTGAAAAGTAACACCATAAATTCGTGTCAATTGTTTATTCTTCTCATCCCCTCTCCAGTAGGCTCCTGCAATCGCTGTTAACTTAACTGCTTTGATGAATCCTGTGTCTGGAATATGTGGGCCACGACATAAATCCGTGAAATTCCCTTGGGTATAAAAGGTAATTGTTCCATCCTCTAATTCAGAAAGCAATTCCAACTTATACGGATCTTGTTTCTCTGTGAAATACGCAATTGCGTCCGCTTTAGAAATTTCTTGACGAATAAATGGATTTTTCGCTTTCGCTAATTCCTTCATTTTTTGTTCGATTTTCTCCAAATCCTTCTCTGAAATCGAATAATCCATAAAGTCTACATCGTAATAGAATCCACTATTAACGGGTGGTCCGATTGCAAGTTTGACACCCGGAAAATGAAATTCCAAAGCCTCCGCCATTAAATGGGCCGATGAATGCCACATTGTCGATTTACCATCCGTATCATTCCAGGTCAATAATTGCAATTCACAATTTTCATTGATTGGAAGGACCGCGTCCTTCACTTGACCGTTGACACGTGCTGCTAGGACATTACGCGCCAATCCTTCGGAAATAGACATTGCGATTTGCAATGCAGAAGTTCCCTTCTCATATTCCCTGATTGTTCCATCTGGAAAAGTAACCTGAATCATCTGTTCTTATCGTATTTTGAGGTGCAAAGGTAATAATATCCGCGGGATTAAAGAAGGAATCAAGCCTTACTATTTGTATCTGAGAGGTGAATAAGAATTTGTTGGATATCTTTTTGTAAATTTCTGAAGGAAGCACCCATTCCTTCCGCATCTAATTGAACATCGGGAATCTCTTTGGAAATGTACGAAACAAAACGCCAAACCTCTAGAATTTTTTCAACTGAAACAGTGTATGGCTCATAACTTGGATTCGAGGAAACCAACAACAATTGTTGCGCTTCTTTTAATTGATTAAAGACATGTTTAAAGACGATCCCATCGTTACTTGTCACCACCACACAAGGAGTATTCGAAGGTAAGCTCAACCAATCCTGCACAAACTCACCAACAACGTAGGAACCATGCGAAACTGGAGGCATCGAATCTCCGGAAATTGGAAACGCTCGGTATTTCCGATCTTTCGATAGAAATGGCAACTTCAATGTCGGCAATTCTCGCATGTACTCTGGATCAGCATATCCCGCCACATATCCCGCACGTACTTTCTCTGGAATCAATTCCACTTCCTCCTCATTATCCGAGTTCACAACAGTTGTTAAAATGCGTAAATTTGTCCCTTTTGCCCCTGACTTCCACTGATTCTCCATTGAATTCCAGTCAGTATCTAGGTATTTAGAAAAGTCCTTGGCAATCAAATCATCCAAGGTGACTTTGTGAAACTGAGAAATCGACAGTAACATTTCCAAACTCGGTTGTGCCACTTCATTTTCATATCCACTATAGGTCGATCGATTTAATCCGAGTGCTTGCGCTAATTCTTCTTGGGATTTTCCGGAACGTTTTCTGAGTAATTTTAAATTGGCAGCAATGAACATATTTAGAGTCTTTTAGACTACAAAAATAACAAAATCCGAATAACTCATCATTATTTTGGTTAAAATATCATCATTGAGAAACGAATCGGTAACTGATGTATCCGCTTACCGTTCCTGAACCTGAATTAAACTTGGACATCCCCGCGTATTTTAAGGCTTGCTCCATCATACAAGAAGAAGCGGAAGTACTGCGATTTTGATCAATGGACTTCGAAATTACACGTCCGGCGTTGTTCACTGTTATATTCACCACAACGGTTCCAGAAGAATTGTATCCACAGGTGTAACCTGGATTTCGGACATTCCATTTTTTATTCTCAAAGGCTGTGCGTCCCGGTAGGGAAAAATCAACCATTACACTTCCCGCATATTGATTTTGACTCCCACTTTGATTGGTGGTTGGATTTATTTTTCCACTCGCACCATTGGCATTGTTTTTCATGCGTTCTGCCGACTGAGCCTGAATACGTTCACGTTCTTTTGCGCCTCCGAATTCATCGTATAAACTACGTTCAAAGTCCCTTGCACTCTGCTCTGGATTCCCAGATCGCGTTGAACTTGCCGCATCTTGGGACCAATCTTGCTGAGATCGTTGACGAATATCCGAAGCATCGCGTACAGCATTTCGCACCTCTCCACCAGCGGACATCGAAGGGTCTTGTTGCAAGGTTAATTCCACCTCCTCTGGAACTTCTTCCATGGAAACGGAAAATTCATCTGCTTCTATCGCTGTTTCCTTTCTGACCGTTGTCAATTCTAAATAGACAAAAGCGCCCACATAGATGGTCATAATCGCCATTAATATTTTGAAAAATTGTTCAGGATTTCGAAGGATTCTTTTCATTCCACCAAACTTACGAATGAATGCTTACTTGGAAAGTAGTAACTCAACTTTTCACCTTCTTGCAGGACCAAACTCTCGCTATCATAACGTTGAATACGATCGTATTGAATCGCAAGCACTTCTTTTCCATCTCTTGTAAAAAGACCATGTTTATCTTCAATCGTTAAATAGAAGTATTGCTGTTCGAATGGTTTGATGTTCGAGAAGGAAACGGGAAGCACCATTTTTCCAGCTTCATTCAACAAACCAAAAAATTCTTCACGTCCTACCAAATACCCCATTTCAGGAAAATAACGAATAAAGTCATACTCGAATGGAAGAACAACTTTTCCTTTCACATCTAGCAAAGCCCAATTTCCTTTATCCTTCACCGGCCAAAATCCTGTAAATGGTCCACTTGCTTCGTAAACGGCCTTTTGAACCAACTTGCCATTCACATCAATCAATCCATATTTATCTTTTTTGCGATAAACGGCAAATCCATTGTTGAATTTTGCGACACTTAAGGCATCCGGAAACCACTCTAATGGATTCGTTAAGATCAATTTACCCGTTGAATCAATGTAATTTAACTGTCCAGACACTCTCACCACTGCCCTATCTGATGCTCGGTCCAAATCTCCGATAAATTCATATTCCGGGTGTTGATTCGACATCAATTGTGAGAAACTTAGTTCAACGACTCCATCGACATAAGCTACTTCTTGAAAATTCAAATCATACAATCGAATTTTTTCTTCTTTTTGAGTATCGTAAAGGCTACCTGTATAACTAATATCATCAAAAACAAGAGGGAAAATTAATTTTCCGAGTCGATCAATTACTCCATACTTATTCTCTTTTCGCACAATAGCACGGTTATTCACAAATTCTAGGATTTCATCGTATTGAAAATCAACCACCACTTGGTTTTTCTTATCGATTATTCCAAACTTATCATCCTTGGAGACCACCCCTAATCCTTCTTGAAATGGCCCCACCTCATTGTACATGGCTGGTATCATTAATTCCCCTTGTCCGTTCATGAACCCATAACGACTTTCTTTGATGACCGGGTACAGCTTCATTTGAAACAAATCAATGTCCACTGCTAATTCCTGCATGAATGGATAATCTGGATATTCCTGTTCAAAAGCATGGTATTTCTCTTCGGAATAGTCCTTCAAATAAATTTTATAAACATTTCGCCAAGCTTCGTTGACAAATGGATTACTTTGATAAGTTCGAACAAAGGATACATATTCTTCTAGGGAATGATGCACTGTTGCCAAACGGTAAATTTCTTTCGCTGCTTCCATCAAATGGGAGTTTGAAGGACAATTCTGGTAAAATCGCACAAAGGAAGCTAATTGTCCATCGTTAGTCATTTCAGCGAACTCTAAATCATAAAATAAATGTTTGGCTTCTTGTGCAAAAGAAGATTCCGGTAAGGAATCCATGTACAATTTTAAGGCAACAGAAGTTTTCTTGTCCTTCGCCAATTCAAATGCCAATTGATCCCTTAAGTAAATGGCTGTGTTTTTTGAAAGGAAATGAGGATGTTTCTGAATAAATTGATTCCAAGTATATACCGATGGACTTGCTTGGATTTGATCAAAAATTAATTGACTTACGGATTGTTGTTGCGCTTCAATCGCCATTCTATCAAACGAAAAATCACTTTTCCATTTGACTTTGATTTTTTCAGAAACAGAAGCCCACAAGGAATCTGTCTTCAAGGCATAAACGTATGCGCTATCCAAGTTTCGATAATCCTGAGTGATGAATAATTTTGATAATCCAAAACACGCAATGCTTCCGCTTTTTTTCAGTCCGGAACGAAAATGTACATTGGCTAATCCGAAGTTTTTTTCTTGTAAATCATCAAATCCTTTTTCGATGGATTTTTGTCCAAAACCAGCTTGAGAAATTAGAAAGAATAAGGTAGTTAGTAGAACGCTGAGTTTTACTTTCTGAATGAACGCAAACATGTTCCATTGTCTAGGCATTTTTCAATTCTCTTGGAATAAGGCAAACAGGAATCGGTTCCATTTTGTGTTTGTTCGCAGAATGGAATCCTTGGTAAATACGCAGTACTTCTTTTTCTCTAACCGTTAATTCAGTTCCGTCTCCTCTGTAGTCCATTGCCCACTCCAATTCTGGATACGTTGCACCAATTTGATCCTCATCACTTCGACCATCTTCCCAAAGTCCATCTGTCGGTGCAGCAGTTAAAATCGAATTTACAATATTTACAGATTCGGCTAATTGAAACACTTCTGTTTTGGTCAAATCGGCGATTGGACTCACATCCACACCACCATCACCGTATTTGGTGAAAAATCCGACACCAAAGTCTTCTACGCGGTTTCCTGTTCCCGCCACTAAGCAACGATTCGCTTGTCCGACTGCGTATAAAGTAGTCATCCGTAAACGGGAGCGCGAATTCGCCATCGCCAAAGACTGGTCTTTTGTTTGAAAAGGCATCAAAGATTCAAAAGTAGCGAACATATCGGTCAATGGAATTTCAAACGCATTTACGTTTGAAAATCGTTCAGTGAGGTCCTGAATGTGTTCCTGTGCACGCTTGTACTCAGCTGAAGTTTGACGAATCGGCATGTTCAACAAAATCACCTTTGCGCCCGTCATAGCACAAAGTGTAGAGGTTAATGCAGAGTCAACACCACCTGAAACACCAATGATGTATCCATCCACCTTCGCTTTTTCTTGGTATTCTTTCAACCAAGCAACAATATGTGAGACGATTGGATTCAATTAGAAAAGGATTGAGACTTTCAAAACCACTTGGTTTTGAGTTGATTTGTTAGAGAAATACACTTTATCCAAATTGCTATCTATAATAAACAGGTTCTTTTTATCATCTGAACGATCTAAAAAGAGTGGAACGAATCCATAATAGTATCCAAGTTCTGCTTTTAACACGGTTGTTCCCGCAAAATTCCACTCCGCTCCACCAGAGAATCCAATATTCGAATTAAAAACAAATAATTCGCCTTTGGACGTCATATCGATATTCTCTTGATTTTGCCAAGATTGAAAAGGATCATTTAAATTGTCTAAAGAAAATCCGGTGTCATTAATTTTACTGGAAACCAAAAATCGATTTCGCAATCCAAAATTGGCGAAGTAGCGAAAATCACCAATAAACTCGGTTCTAAAATTCAAATAAATGGGTAGACTGATGTAAACTGGATTGTATGTTCGTTCACTAAGTAAAAAGAATTTATCCGTAGTAGCGACCGTTTCTTTCTGATTTTTAATCACTTTATCCGTGTAGCGATAAAAAACATTTGCACCCTCTTTTTTGTATTTCAAATTTTCAATATCAAATTCCAATCCAAAGGTATAAGCCAGGTTTTTGGTTTCTTTAAATGCCTTCGTAAAATTGGTTCCCATCGTAAATGTTGCTCCAACCCCATTTGCAGAAAGATTATTGGTTCCCATTTTTAACATGCTCACACCTACGCCACCAACTAATCCTGCTTGAAGGGATTTGTCGCCAACGGTTTGAGAATGCACTCCAATAGTAATGAAAGCTGAAAAAATAACGCTTGATACTCGTTTGATTGACATTGATCTCATGTGATTCTGTTTTAAGTGTTAATTTTGAACAAAAATAAGAATTATCGTGAAACCCTTTCGCTTCGTTACACTGCTTTTTGGATTAGTGATTTTCATATGTGCTTCATGTTCCTCGAACACCTACGAAGTAAATGTGAATGAGGTTCCATTAAATGTCGAATTTGTGAATTTAGACTCTTTGGCTTTTCATGCAAATTGGACGCAAAGAGATGCGCTGTTTATGGTATTAAAGAAAAAGGATGAGGAGTTATTCAATTTCGCTTTTTCCTTTGCTTTGGAAATTCCCTTAACATCGGACACTGCATTTCGAAATGGAATCAATCGATTTTATGCCAATCCGTACATCAACGCTTTAGAGCAAAAATTGGCGACAAAATCGAAATGGCGAGAAGAATCGAAGGTGACCATCCTGAATGGATTCAAACGTCTTTCCTTTTTTCAACCCACATGGAAAAAACCAGAATCAGTATACTTCATCAATAGTCGATTTGCCGCAAGTGCCTATTGCACGGATAAATGCGTAGCCATTGGACAAGAACGATATTTGGGTCCTGGTGATAAACTCATACAACAACTTCCATCTAATCAATTTTATGGCTGGATAAAAGATGCCATGCAACCCAATTATGTTGGTTCAGACGCACTTTTAGTTTGGATCAGTACGCATGGAATTGAAGAGACTTCTGAAAATTTCGCCAGTGAAATGATACGTTGGGGAAAAATGCTGTTTTTAACACACATTTGTTTACCGGAACTACCTGAATCGGATGTTTTGCGTTACTCCAAGAAGGACTTCAATTGGGCAGTTGCCAGCGAGAAATCCTTTTGGGAATACCTAGTCGATGAGGAACTTTTATTCAAAACAGACGAAGAAACCCGCATGAATTTTCTTCACGAAGGTCCTTTCACCACAGGATTACCTCAAGATAGTCCGGATAGAATGGGTCGATTCATGGGATATATGATTGTCAAACAATTCATGGAAAACAATGACGTTAGTCCAAAGGAATTAATGCGCATTCCCTACAATAAAATTCTCCAAAAATATCAAGTTAACTAATTATGAGTGATCAAATTACAAAGAAATCCGACATCGTTATTACCGTTGGATTAGATGCCAACCAAATTCCATCAGCGATTAAATGGAGTGCTGTAGACACAAACGTTTCTGATGCCGCTGCATCCGCTTTTTTGCTTTCCCTTTGGGACCCTAAAGAGAAAAACACGATGAAAATTGACTTGTGGACAAAGGACATGAGTATTGAAGAAATGAAACAATTCTTTCATCAGACCTTGCTTACCATGGCTGATACCTTTGAAAAAGCAACGGGTGAACATTTAATCAGCGAGGACCTCAGAGACTATTGCTATCATTTCGCAACAAAAATGGAAATCCTACCGGAGGAATGAAGTTCACATTAGAGAAAATGCACACCAAACACGAAGAAACCATTCAATACTTCCTCCCTATCCCTTCAGAATCGGTATGTTTGAATGATTTTATTGGCAAAGAAATTCAGTTGCATTGGACGGGGATTATCACCTGTCGTACGTGTAGTAAAAAGACAAAAAAATCCTTCGGCGAAGGATTTTGCTTTTCGTGTTTTAGCAACGCTGCTGAGGCAAGTCCATGTATTTTACACCCTGAATTGTGCGAAGCACACTTGGGCAAAGGACGGGACATCGAATACGAATTGAAACATCACCTTCAACCGCATTACGTTTATCTTGCCGCCACGGACATTGTTAAAGTCGGTGTGACGAGAGCCACACAGGTACCAACACGCTGGATTGACCAAGGAGCAAATTCAGCGATTATCTTAGCGGGAGTTCCTAACCGTTATTTGGCAGGAGTGATTGAGGTGGCGCTCAAAGATTTTTATGCCGACAAAACAAATTGGCAGAACATGCTGAGGAATATGCAGGATGAGTCCATCGACTTAATTGAAGAAAAATGGCAAGTTTGCGACGAACTACCGGCTGATTTAGCGCAATATTGGTTGGAGAACGATGAAATCCTTACTTTTAACTATCCGGTACTTACTTACCCGAACAAGGTCCAATCGATGACCTTCGATAAAGAAGCAACAATTTCTGGTAAATTGGTTGGTATTCGTGGACAATACCTGTTTTTTGATGAGCAAAAAGTCATTAACTTACGTCGACATACTGGATACGAAATAGAATTTAAGGCATAATGGTTCGACTCATACATCAAATATTGGATTTTTTCTATCCACTTGTCAGACGCATTTTTGACAAGACTACTTACTATTACGCTGCCTGCGGAAGTGGGAATTTAGTGCTCAGTTGGATTTTATTTTTTTTCTTTTTCAATGTCATATTCAAAAAGAAAGACTTCGTTTTTACTGATTTACCCTTTGGTTTCGGTGAACAAACAATTTCCGCATTAACCTTGAGTTCCATCATTTGTGCTTGTATTTCGTTTCTAATCGGATTCCTTTTGATGCGTTACGTTGTTTTTACCGCAAGTCAATTGCGCGGCAGAGCTCAATTTTTACGGTATGGAATAAGCGCCATCATCACCTCCACAACCAATTGGGCATTACTCAAAATTCTTGTTCTAGGAATGGGGGTTTTTCCTTCCATCGCAAATGTACTGGCATCATGTGTCGTTGTCACCATTAGTTATTTACTGCAACGAAAATTCAGTTTTAAATAATTCGTATGTGCGGAATTAGTGGAATCGTTCAACTTCAAGGTCCAAGCAATCAGTTGCCGCGCGTCTTGAAAAACATGAACGACAAACTGAAGCACCGAGGTCCAGATGACGAAGGATTCACGCTTTTTCTAGATGGAAAACCACATTGTTTTTCAGGTCAAGATACACCTCAAACGAGTTTAGACGCGCATTTCCCCTTCGCACCAAAATCTGACATTGATTCAGCATTCGAAGATTCTGCTCGCGTTGGTTTTGGACATCGTCGCTTGGCAATCATTGATTTGAGCGCTGGTGGACATCAGCCGATGTGTCTTCAAGAGAATCTAGGAATTTGGATTACGTTCAATGGAGAAATCTACAATTACATTGAGTTACGAGAAGAACTAGGAAGTTTCGGTTATACTTTTCATACGGAATCAGATGTTGAAGTTGTCTTACTTGCCTATCAACACTGGGGCACGGACTGTTTAACGCACTTTAACGGCATGTGGTCATTTGTTCTTTACGACATCGGTAAAAACCAGTTGTTTGGAGCGCGAGATCGATTTGGCGTCAAACCTCTATATTATTTTAAAAACGAAGAACATTTTGCCTTTGCTTCTGAACAGAAGGCATTGTTGGAGGTTCCTAGTTATCAACCAGAGGTCAACGTAGATGCATTGCTTCCTTTTTTGCTATATGGACAAGTAGAACTGCAATCCGAAGGTTTTTTCAAAGGCCTTTGTGAATTGAAACCAGGACATTTTTTCACCTTTGATTTATCTAGCTCCCAACTTGACATTGAAGCGTACTTTGAACCGAAGGTAAATCAAACGAATCCGGCTTTTCGGAGTGACTCATTTGAACAAGCAACACAGCAAATGAAGAAACTCATCAAAGAAGCTGTTCGGATTCGATTCCGCAGCGATGTACCCATTGGATTTTGCCTCAGCGGTGGATTAGATAGTTCAACGATTGTTTGTACTGCGGCTGAACTAGCAAAAGAAGAATCCATTTCTTCCTTAAAAAACGGAATAAAAACCTTCACGGCAAGTAACGACTCACCGTTGGATGAATCACATTGGGCAAAGCAAATCATCGATCACACACAAGCAGAATGGCACAATGTCCTTGTGGATTCCAGTACACTTGTAGAAGACCTTCAACGATTGATTTATTTCCAAGACATTCCTTTGGCGACCACGAGTACCTATGCACAAAGTCGCGTGATGCGTGCCGCACATGAACAAGGAATCAGCATTTTGATTGATGGTCAAGGTGGAGATGAATTATATGCTGGATATCAGACATTTTACTATTCTTACTTTAATCAATTATTTAAATCATTTCAGTGGAAAACCCTGTTAAAAGAGTGTCGTTCTTTAGAAAATAGTCCCGTTTCGTTAAAGGAATTAGGTGCGGCATTTATCAAGATTAACTTAAGTAAAACATCCGCAAGGATCCGGGAAATCGCATCCAAAAAATGGAAGCCGGAAACGCGTTTAATCACACCATCCTTTCTACGGGAAAAGTCAGAACAATTGCAATTTCACGGGGAGTTTCGATCTGAATCCGTCAATCAACGACTTAAAAGTTACTGTACCGAAACCTATCTAAAAAGCTTATTACGCTGGGAGGATCGTTGTTCGATGCAATATTCCATTGAATCGAGAACACCTTTTTCGGACGACATCAACCTCATCCAACATGCGTTTTCACTTCCAGCTAATTACAAGATTAAAAACGGTTGGAGTAAATATATTTTGCGTGAATCCATCAAAGGACTAGTGCCCGAATCGATTCGCAAACGCAAGGATAAAAAAGGATTTTCTATTCCACAGAATAAGTGGCTAATGGAGCAGGAAGCTGCATTTTTTGACTTGTTTCAATCGTTAAAACACTTAGATGTACATGAATTGGTCCAAAAGGAGCTCATTGAATCGAATTGGAAGGTGTTTTTCTCCGATTTAAGATACATAAAGCAGCAAGACCTAATATTCCGCTACGTTTGTTATTTAAGCTGGTTAAAACAGTTCATTCACCCTAAACAGAACGTTTCATTAGCGTAAGTTCAAAGTAGTTTCTCGGCAAACGATTCAAAACAGGACTTTCACTGGAAACGTTCATTGGAAGATATACAGCACAAAGGCTATTTTCCACGAGATAAACATGTTGCTGCATTTCTGATGGTAAAGCTTGATAAATCCCCAATAATACTTCAAATCGTGGATATTCTGTGTCGACTTTCGCATCGTGCCAAACGATGATAGATTGGTCATTTTTTAGATAGGATAACATTTTCTCGGTGTCTCGCTTAACCGCTTCTGTCGAATGATCACCATCAATGAAAATCAAATCAAACTTTTTGTTCAATTGATCAAAATCAAAGTGCTGAGAATCCCCAAATACATGTTGAATATTGGAAATGTCTTTGGAAAAGTATCGATGTGATTCCACGTAATTCTTCTCCAATCCTAAAGATAACAATTGCTCGTCACCCAAATTAAACGAAATTACTGAATCCACGTAGGGTGCAACATTTGCAGCGCTCTCCCCTCTCCATGTTCCAATTTCCAAATAATCTTTCACCTGGTATTTTCGACACAACAATTGAAGCAACGCAAAATCAGTCGCTAACGAAGAACCGGAAAGAAATGCATAAGGCTTAATCTGTACCTCATCCGTTTCCATCAAATCCACCAAACGAATTTGTTTAAACACCGTTGATGGAAAAGCCTTTTTGAAATCTGCTTTAAAAACGATTTCATCCTTCAGTACATTATTCAATAAGTAAGGCTTTTGAAGAATGAGGGAAAATACTTTGACCAATTTGCTAAACTTATTCATGTGCTACGCTCGCTTTATTAACTGGTTTTTCAATTGTCCAATCGTTGTTCTTAATTCACTGAAGGATGGAAAGACCACAAAGTTAGCACCTTCTTTTCTAAAATAGAGAATGACAACTAGTGAGGTCACAAAATACGATGCGCTCGCCGAAATGGCTGCACCTTGTATTTTAAAAGCTGGAATCAAATAGTAAGCAGAAACACACGTTGCAACGAGTCCAACTGCCGACGCAATCGCATTCACATAGTATTTTCCATGCCCAGAAAAATAATGACCAATAATCAGTGCGTAATTGAAGACCCAAATTCCAGGTGCGAGGTACCACATCAATTCATTTAGTCCACGGAATTCTTTTCCAAATAACCAAGCATAAAATCCTGCAGGAATGAGCAACAAGACGAGCAAGGCTAGGAATGCTGTTAATAGTCCGTATTTCGTTAATTGTTCTGTGATGTTTTTGGTATAACTCACATCCGTTGAATTGGAAATTTTCGCATATTGCCACAAGGAGATACTTGTGGAGATCATCCAAATGGATTCGATGACCGATACGGCATTCGAGTAAATTCCTACTTCTGCAGCTCCACAGTCTCTTTCCAGAAAAAAGTAGCTCATTCGGAAACTCAACAATTGAAATACATGCGCCAATTGATTTTGGAATCCAAAATAGAATAAGGATTTAAAGGTGCTCCAAGTATTGTGGAAATCAAACACCATATCCTTTTTCACATGTCCAAGAATGAGTAAAAAACTAACAATCAGTGTTATTCCGTAAGCCACATCAAGCGAATAAACATAGGCTTCAGCCGATCGATTCCAATTCAATATAAATTGTACCAGCAAAGCGACTAAACTGATGAGTGGCACAAGAAAACTCAGTATATTGAAAGACTTTAGGTTTTCCTTACCAAGTAAAATAGAACTGTGAATCGAAACAAAGGAAGAAAGGGCGCTCAAGATCACAACAGACAGAATGAACTTTTCCGGAACCAAATCAGTAACAACTAAAATGATATAGGAAACAGCGCTTACAATGATTGTCCAGATATAAGATGCTACAAACAATTCTCGAATGCGCAATTTATTGGTCAAGTATACAATGGAAGCTCCTCCAACCATGTTGTCAAAAATGGTCACAATAGCAATCATGGTTAACACTAAACTTTGTTCACCTTTCCCACTGGCTCCGAGGTATTGTGACACAACGATCGCAATCATCAAGTTTACGATGGCTGAAATCAAGCGAACACCAAAATTACCTAGGATTTTACGAAACATAATCGACAATTATAGCTTCGTAAATTTCTGTAAATCTTGTTCCAATGGACTGATAACTAAATTGTTCTATTGCTTTTTGATGCATAAGGTTCGAATCGTACTTGTCCAAACGTAATAATTGCTCCTTTATTGCCGAAACAAGCGCCTCTTGATCATCGGAAGGCACTAATTGTCCTTGTTCAACAGTAACAATTTCGTCAATACCTCCAACATTCGTTGAAACGATCGGAACACCAGCGGAGATGGATTCTATCAGCACACAAGGCAAATTCTCGAAGCGACTTGTCAATACAAACAAATCCGAAACTTTCAAAAGTGCCGCAATTCCAACTGCATCCAAAGTACCGTGAAAAATTATATGTTGTTCTACGTTCAATTGCTTTATTTCCTCTTGCAACATGGAATAATCGCCATCACTCACGATATGCAAAGTAAGTTCCGGTTTCCATTTGACGAGTTCAGCAAAGGCCCGAAACAATAAACTTGGATTTTTCTGTATCGGATCCAAGGAAGAAACATGCACCAATTGATTGCCTTTACGTTGTGACTTTTCTCCTGGAATGAAAAGCGAAGTATCAATTACATTGTACACGACGTTCATTTTGGTTCGAATCCCTGAATTACGCATGGCTGTAGCTAAATCCTCACTCACGGGCAAAATCAACTTGGCTTTATTTGCAACTAGTCGTGTTAGAAATTGCTGCAATTTACTAGGACGCGGATATGCTTCTTGATGGTAGCAAGTCCAATGCTCGGTAATGATGTAAGGGATTTGATGTCTAATCGAAAGCAATCTAGCGATGATTCCAATTGGATAAACCACATTCGCATGAATCAATTCCGGATGAAATCCTTCTTTCTTTAGTTCTTTCAATAACTTGAAATAACACAAAATGATGCGAAGGTTATTCCAAATGGATCCAAGAAGCGGAATGTTTGATTTGGGAATGTAGGCTATTGTTGCTGGAAAAGGCTCCATCCTTTTAACCAGTTCCATCCCTCCTTTCAATTGTTCATCTAAACAAACGTAAAGCATTTGAACCTGATGAAACTGGGATGCAGCAAGTGCATGTTGAAACACGAAATTCCCGTGAGTAGGTTTTATCCGATTTGGATACCAACTGGAGAGGAATAAAATGTTCCTTTTCTGCATGTATAAGCGCTAGTCCTAGCTTAAGTTATTTTGGTAGACTTGTTGCAATTGTTGCAAGGCGTAATCGATTTCTTCTCTTATAGTGTAACGTGAAAAAGAGAAACGCACGTTTGGACGAGTCATGTCCGCTTGAATTCCTTCTAACACGTGAGATCCTTTTGTTGCACCGGAGGTACAAGCACTTCCTCCGCTAACTGCCACTCCTTTTAAGTCGAGGGTAAACAGTAGCATACTTGTTTTATCCGTTGCGGGTAAACAGACATTCAGCACGGTATATAGTGCTTTGTCAAAATCCGTTTCTCCGTGAAAAGATGCGGCTGGGAACAAACTTTTCAGTTGCTCCATCATGTAGGACTTTAATCCAAAAATATGTTTCTGATGCGATTCAATGTCATCGTATGCTAAATCCATCGCTTTTGCTAATCCAACAATACTAGCCATGTTTTCTGTCCCTCCACGAAGTCCTCTTTCTTGAGATCCTCCATGTATAAACGACGAAACTTTCGTTTTCTTGTTTGCATAGAGAAATCCAACGCCTTTTGGACCGTGGAATTTGTGTGCAGCACAGGTAATGAAGTCAATGTCTATATCGGATAAATCGAAGGAAAAATGCGCCATCGTTTGTACGGTGTCCGAATGGAAATAAGCGCCATATTGTCGACACATCTGTGCGATTTTTTTCAAGGGAATCATGGTGGCGATTTCATTGTTTGCGTGCATCAAGGAAACCAAGGTTGGCGTC
>JBAWZN010000022.1:0-35222 GCA_037143015.1 Flavobacteriia bacterium | reverse complement strand
AAAGGAATTACTTCCAAAAGTACTGCTCATAAATCGCGTGTACGATTTTAATCGGACAATCGTACTGATATAGACGATTGTAGAGACGTACAGTTTATGTGATTCCTTCGTCTTTTTTAATGATCGAATAGAACTTTCTCAATACGTTTACCCTTCACTTAATTTTGGAGGACTTATCTTTCTATTCAATGGTTTTCATTAGAATATATTCGTTAATTTTAGATGAAGAATTTAGCTAATAATAACTTCAAGATTGATTTGAAAACAAGGACAAAGTACGCATGAAAATAAAATTGATCATCATCTTGCTAATGATTACACCTTGCTATTTCACTCAGGAAATTGATCCTGATGATTCCTTTACTTTTGAAATAGCACTTCCAAATGCCATGTCAAATACTCCGTATAAAACGATCATGCAGGGACTGGTTCAATCCAGTGCGAACTATCAATATGCATTTAAATCAGGATTGGCTTTAGGCATTGGATTACATTACACCTATTTTACCATTAATGAATTTCGCGTTCCTTCCAAGGTTTACGGTGGAATTCATACGCCAGCAGTATATGTGAAAGTGGGACATGAAAAATTTTGGTCAGAAAGGTTTGGGACGGATTTCGGAGTAAAGTTGGGGTACTTACAAAGTTTTACGGTAAGTGACCTGTTGAAATCAAAAGGAATTCCCTACAATTTTGTAGAGGGAACGTACATAGAACCTTCTCTTGGATTTGTTCTTACGGCAGATGTGAATTGTAGTTACCGTTTGACAATTGGTTACCCTATTTATGGATATTCGTTTACACCATGGATGATTGGTATCGATTCAAATATCGGATATGATCCTAAAGAATACAATAAACCATCCTCACTTTTTAGTGTTGGCTTTGCCTATACATTCTACTTTAACGGTAAAAAATCCGCAGCGGAGGACTAGGTTTGAAGGACACCAACATTGTACGCTTTTTCAATTGGAGCTAAATTCGCCGCTTCTATTCCCATGGAAATAACCGTTCTTGTTTCCTTCGGATCAATGATTCCATCTACCCATAAACGACTAGCCGCGTAATAAGGAGAAATCTGTTCGTCGTAACGGTTTTTAATTTGATCGTACAATTCCTTTTCGCGTTCCGGAGTGATTTCTTCTCCTTTTCCTTTTAGCGTTGCAACCTCAATCTGTAATAATGTTTTTGCTGCTGCTGCTCCTGACATGACCGCAATTTCAGCTGTTGGCCAAGCAAAAATCAACCTTGGATCATAGGCCTTTCCACACATCGCATAATTGCCTGCTCCGTAAGAATTACCCATCACAATTGAGAATTTAGGGACGACGCTGTTCGCCATGGCGTTCACCATTTTCGCTCCGTCTTTGATGATTCCTCCTTGCTCGCTTTTGGATCCAACCATGAATCCGGTAACGTCGTGAAGGAAAATCAATGGAATTTTCTTCTGATTACAAAGCATGATGAAGCGAGCGGCTTTATCGGCAGAATCGGAATAAATCACTCCTCCAAACTGCATTTCGCCCTTCGCGTTTTTAACGATTTCACGATTGTTTACAACGATTCCGACACTCCATCCGTCGACACGCGCATAAGCAGTGATGATCGATTTTCCAAATGTTGGTTTGTATTCTGTGAATTCTGAATCATCTACTAAAGATTTTAAAATTTCTCGTGTTGGATAGGATTTTGAACGATCTGCCGGAATAATCCCATAAATATTTTTAATGTCAACAGCTGGTTCTTTTGATTCAATACGGTCAAATCCAGCAGTAGGATTATGTCCAATGCGACTCATTAAATCACGTATCGTAGCAATACACGTTTGATCATCTTCCACTTTGTAATCACAAATACCGGAAACTTCCGTTTGTGTGGTTGCTCCCCCAAGTGATTCATTGTCAATGCTTTCGCCAATCGCAGCCTTCACTAGGTAAGATCCCGCAAGGAAAATTGTCCCTGTTTTGTTGACAATTAAGGACTCATCGGACATAATAGGTAAGTATGCTCCGCCCGCAACACAACTGCCCATCACCGCAGAAATTTGGGTAATTCCCATGGAACTCATCTGCGCATTGTTTCTGAAAATTCGTCCAAAATGTTCTTTGTCCGGGAAAATCTCATCTTGCATCGGTAAATAAACGCCTGCAGAGTCCACCAAATAAATAATCGGTAGTCGATTTTCCATGGCAATTTCTTGTGCGCGTAAATTCTTTTTTCCAGTGATTCGAAACCATGCACCGGCTTTAACTGTGGCGTCGTTTGCCACCACAATGCATTGGCGTCCTTTGACATAACCTATGACGATGACAACACCTCCAGAAGGACATCCACCATGTTCTTTGTACATGCCGTATCCTGCTAAAGCGCCAATTTCAACTCTTTTCGAATTTGGATCTAACAATAAATCAATACGTTCTCGAGCCGTTAATTTACCATTGGCATGCTGTTTTTCAATTTTTGCTTTTCCACCACCTAGGTAGATTTTTTCTAATTCTTGTTCTAACGCGCGGATTTTCAAACGCATTTTGTCTTCGTTGTTATTGAAATCTAATTCTTTCTCTGAAACAGCCATATTTGTTGATTGGGATTCAAATATACGAAATGTAATTTTTGTTTTTGATGACTATTTTGTTATTCGCTTTCACATCTTCACCACTTCGTTTCCTTGCCATGTTTCTTCTTTTTCCTATTTTCACATAATAATTCAATTAACACAAAATTCCCATGCATCAAGATCACGTTATCGAATCCCCACAAAAACAAAAAAAGAGTCGACTTACTTTGTACATCTTGGTCGCAATGGTTCTTGGAGCAACTTTGGGAGCAATCATTCATCAAAATTTTGATGCGGATACAGCGACAAAATTTAGTACATACATCAAAATATTGGCGACCATTTTTATTCGTTTAGTTCAAATGATTATTGCACCATTGGTACTCACGACTCTTGTAGTTGGAATTGCCAAACTGGGAGACATAAAGTCTGTTGGACGAATAGGAGGTAGGGCTTTAGCATGGTTTTTTACAGCTTCGTTTGTATCGTTAATCATTGGATTATTATGGGTGAATTTCTTAAAACCTGGTGTTGGGGTGAATCTCTCCAATGTTGATCTTTCTGCCTCTGCTGAAGTAACCGAAAAAACACAAGATTTCTCGGTTCAACATTTCGTGGAGCACATTATTCCAAAGTCTGTTTTTGAAGCAATGGCGACAAATGAAATTCTTCAAATTGTCATTTTTGCTATTTTCTTTGGATTGGCCGCTGCTTCGATCGGAGACAATGTAAAACCTGTCATTAACGCAATGGATAAATTTTCTCACATTATTTTGAAAATGGTCAATTTCGTCATGAAATTCGCACCGATTGGTGTGTTTGGAGCAATCGCAGGTGTTTTTGCTGTGAAGGATGTTTCGGATTTAATGATCACCTATACCAAGTTTTTTAGTTCATTCCTAGTTGGAATTGCCTCACTTTGGGTCGTGCTCATTTTAGTTGGATATATCTTCCTTGGAAGTCACTTGAAAGCTTTATTGAAGCGCATTGTCAGTCCTTTGGTGATTGCTTTTGGGACAACTAGTAGTGAAGCGGTGTTTCCCAAATTAACGGAAGAATTAGAACGCTTTGGTATCAAAGACCGCATTGTTTCCTTTATGTTACCGTTGGGATATTCCTTTAACCTCGATGGAAGTATGATGTACATGACCTTTGCCAGTATTTTTATTGCGCAAGTTTACGGTGTTCACTTGGATACAGGGACGCAGTTAACAATGTTGGTTGTTCTTATGTTAACCAGCAAGGGCATCGCAGGTGTTCCAAGAGCAAGTTTGGTGGTGGTAGCCGCGACTTGTGGTATGTTCAATATACCAATTGAAGGTGTTGCTTTAATCTTACCGATCGACCATTTCTGTGACATGTTCCGAAGCGCAACAAATGTACTAGGAAACTCCGTAGCCACAGCTGTAGTTGGAAAATGGGAAGGAAATAAAGCGTAAGGTATTTTCTATTTTAGAAGGGTCATCAAAGTGTTTTGATCAATGTCATGTTTTCCTTCGAAACGATGGACCTTAAATCCGATTGCTGAATAATACGTACATTCTTTTTCTTGGTTTTCATTTGTGTAATAAGGATCTTCTGTACCCAAAACAAAGTGTAAATTTCCTGTTTTATATGCCGGTTTTTGTACATCTGGTGGAAAGACACTCGCCCATAAAATCAACTGCTGAAAACGACTTGGACCTTGGTCGTACCAGCGCGCTGCTGTAGCTCCTCCCTGTGAAAATCCAAGTAAACAAATCTCATCAAAGACATGGTTTTCCATCACATGAGATAACAACTGATTTAAATAATTCAAATTGTCCTCTATATCAAATTCTCGTCCATCTTTCGTCATCCATGAGGCGCCGACACGTCCGCTTGAGCCCTGCAAATAAAAACGGTGCATTCCCTCCGGGACGAGTAAGGCATAATCTTCTGGAAGTTGATCGAATTTCTTGGCAAAGTACTGAGCTAATTGACCATAGCCATGCAACGCAATAAGTAATTTCTTGTTATGCGAATAGTTTTCGGATAGGTAATAACGGAAATGCTTCTGGAGCAAAATGTTCTGCTCCAGAAGTTCCTTCGGTTCCTTATTCAATGATGATTTGTTTAACAATTGCTTGTTTCGACCCCTTGATGGACAAGAAATACGTTCCTGTTTCAAATTGACCAACAGAAATGGTCTCCGTATTCGACAGTACGATCTTTGTCATTAAAACTCTTCCCTGTACATCACAAAGTTGCAATACAGCACCTTGAATAGATCCTGTGAATTCAATGGTTACCTTGTCAGATGTTGGATTTGGATAAATAGAAGAAATGTTCGTGATTTCGTTCAATCCATTCGTTTCTCCTACACATTCACAAATGAAATTATATGCGTCATTGATGGTAGTGGAGTCTCCATCATCACAACTATCTCCTGGAAACACACAACTACTATCATCCACATTGGCATTTGGATTGAAGTTACATGCTGCTGGATCCATACATCCTGGTACAATTTGGATTCCTACACAGTTACATGAACTGTTATAAGTATCATTCATGGTATCTGGATTATTATCGTCACAAGGAGCGTCTGGATAAACACATGAGGCATCATCCTGATTTGCTAATGGATTGTAATTACAAGATAGTGGATCCGTACAACCTAAAACAATGATTTCTCCAATACAGTTACAATCCGGATTAATCGAGTCGTTTATCGTATTTGGATTATTATCATCACACAAACTTCCTGGATACAAACATGATCCATCGTCAATCGTGGCAAGTGGATTGTAATTACAAGATGCTGGATCCATACAACCTGGGACAATTAAATTCCCCACGCAGTTACAGTTTGGACCAATGGAATCATTTGTTGTATTTGGATTTCCGTCGTCGCAAGCTGCACCTGGATAAATACACGTTCCATTGTTTTGATTGGCTAATGGATTGTAGTTACAAGCCAATGGATCGGTACATCCTGGGACAATCAAAATTCCCACGCAGTTACAGTTAGGATTAATCGAATCATTAAAGGTGTTTGGATTACCGTCGTTACATGGTGAACCCGGTAAAATACATGATCCGTTATCGACTGTAGCTAGTGGGTTGTAATTACACGCTAGTGGATTCATACATCCGGGAACGGCAGGCGCATAGCCATAACGAGCAAAAGCAAATTGTGTATTGGTTTGTGCACTAAATCCACCAACAATGACACGGTTACCCGGATAAAGGTCCATTCCGTAGGCATCATCCCAATTGGCGAAAATGTTGGTTAAGGTGTGTCCGTTTGTTCCCCAACTAGGATCGATAGATCCATTGGCATTAAAACGAGACACCACAAAGTCGCGTGCGGCGCCAATTCCAGCAGTTCCGGATGTTCCACAGGCAAGGATTTTGCCATCCGGATGAAAAATGACTTCATAATACGTATCACTTTGATTTAAGTCGATAATCGTTTGACCATTTGTGCCAAAACTAGTATTCAAAGCAGTTGTAGTTTCCGATCTTGATTCCAATAATAAATCAGTAAAACTAGCTCCATTATTTCCTGAAAGGATTAATTGAGAATTGTGAAAATCCACATCGAAATAACGTGCATTCATCGCCATGTTTACCCAAACACCACTCGTTCCAAATGTTGTTACAATCGCACCTGAGGAGTTGAATTTCCCAAGCATTGGATAATAAACGTTATTTATGTAAGCATCTCCTGCTAGGATGATGTCTCCGCTTGCTCCAAGAGTTGCACTCCAACAGGAAATACTTCCTCCATTGTTCAGAATATTCAATCCACCGAATCCAAAAGTGGCATCGAGAACACCATTGTAATCGCAGCGCACAACGGCAAGACGATTTGTCGTAAATCCAGGAACTTTCGTGTTTCCGGCAAGTATGATTTTCGTCGGTGTTAATAATATTTTACGTGCATAATCTTCACCTGAATCGATGTCAATGGAGAAAACGCCACCTGTACCAAAACTTGTGTTCAAGGTTCCATTTGGATTCAAGCAAATCAATGACCACTTAGGATTGGCAGCGGTGATGGAAAGTGCACCAGCAACAAGAATGTTCCCATTAGGCAATACTTCCATGTCATAAGCGAAATCTGATCCTGCCGGATTGGAGAAAATAAAATAACCATTGGTTCCAAAAGTTAAATCCATTGTTCCGTCTGCGTTCATTTGTCCAACGGTCATCTCCAAGTTTCCAGATGTTCCGGAGGTACCGCAGAAGACCATTTTTCCGTTTGATAACGTGACAATATCCTGTGCATTGTCAAAGGAAGTAGTAGTTGGACCAAAACTCGTGTAACCAACCGTTGCGAAACTTAAGTCGAGTGAACCGGGTGCTTGTGCAAAAATGGATTGTGAAAGCACGAAACACGCTAAAATGCTGTAAAGAAATTTCATGTAAATAATTTTGATTGTAAATTTAAGATTAAATTTGGACGTGCGAAAACTACTGTTATATGGTTTTTTTGGGTTAATGTGCTATCATTTACTCGGGTTCTTTACTTATTTCGAGTGGAATAGGATGGTGATTCAAAAAGAGGTAAAGCACGCCATCAAGCATGCTGTTCCGGAAGCTAAATTAATTCGCTTTCATTTCACTTTTCATGAAACGCAGCAATTGACATGGGTTAAATCTCATGAGTTTATCTTGAATGGACACTATTATGATGTTATTCACAAAGCGAAAGACAAGAACGGTTACTTTTTTAAATGCATTAGCGATGATCAAGAAACAGCTTTGTTTCAGCAATTGAAATCCATGACCTCCTTTAATTTAAGTCATTCGGGAAAAGATCAGCCGGTAAACGTATGGTTTAAATTTCTGTCAGAGCCGATGGAAGTGTTGCAGAGTATTGAAATTGATTACGGACAGGTTGTTACACAAGTATCATCAGTTTTAACATCTTACGAAGAATGGTCTTATTCTTCATGCCTGTCAACAGAAACTCCTCCACCAGATTTTATTAGTTAAAACCTACTTCTACGTATTGTATTAACTAATAAAAAAAATCAAATGAAAAATTTCTATTGGGGCATTTTATGCCTCCTAACTATTGCATATACCCCTTCGTTTGCACAAACGAAATTTCAAATAATTGATAACATCACAAAAGAACCTGTTTCAGGTGTGCTCATTACTCAACTTTATCCGACAAATTCAGTTGTTAAAAGCACAAGCGATAAAAATGGTTTTGCTACAGTAAAATTTGACGGTTCTAAAATCACGTTGTCGATTGAAGATTATTATTCATTGGTGATTCAACAAGCAAGTATCAACAAGGATGGAAAGGTATTTCTAGAGCCGAACATTCAAACGATGGATGAAACCGTGATTTCTGCAAGTCGAAACCTGGAAAAACGAAAAGATGTTGCGCAAAAAGTGCAAGTCATGAGAGCAAAGGAGATTCAATTTCAAAACCAAAGTTCTACGGCTGACTTAATGACACAAACAGGTAATGTCTTCGTTCAGAAAAGTCAACTCGGTGGAGGAAGTCCAATTATTCGTGGTTTTGAAACGAATAAAGTGCTTTTGGTTGTGGATGGTGTTCGCATGAACAACGCGATTTACCGCGGAGGACACTTGCAAAACATCATTACAATTGACAATTCCATGTTGGACCGTGTCGAGGTGATTTATGGGCCAGGTTCCGTTGTCTATGGGTCGGATGCCTTGGGTGGTGTGATGTCCTTTACAACAAAGAGTCCAACGTTGAGTACGACCGATGATGCCCTTGTAAAATCTGGTGGATTCGCGCGCTATTTCTCTGCGGCTTCTGGTTATGCAGCAAATGCAAACGTTACGATCGGTACAAAACGATTTGGATCATTGACATCGTTTACATATTCCAACTATGGAGACTTAAAACAAGGAGCTAACCGCAGTCCATTCGTTGGAAACTTTGGCTCTCGTCCTTGGTACGTGGAACGCATCAATGGGGTCGATTCCATGTTGACGAATGCAGATACAAACCTTCAAGTTGGTTCAGCCTATACGCAATACGACATCCTCCAAAAATTCACGTTTGTTCAAAAAGAAGGTGTGACGCATAAATTAAATGTTCAATTATCCAATTCAAGTAACATCGATCGTTACGACCGTTTGACGCTAATGTCCGGATCGAAACCTAAGTTTGCTGAATGGTATTACGGACCACAATTCAGATTATTCGCGGCTTACACGCTAGAATTGACGAATAAAACCAAGTTGTACGATCAAGCAAGAATCACCCTTGGAACACAATCCATTGAGGAAAGCCGAATGGACCGTAGGTTCAATAAAAGTATGTTGAATCACCGCATTGAAAATGTAGCCATTGCAACGATTAACGCGGATTTCACGAAAAAAATCGGCAGAAATGAATTGCGTTACGGTGTAGATGCATTTTACAATAAGGTAAATTCAACGGCTTTCGTTGAGGACATCGTAGCGGATACAACTGGAAGCTTAGACACACGTTTTCCGGATGGTGGTTCAACAATGACATCCATCGCTGCCTATGCGACACATACGATTGAATTTTCGAATAAATTGATCTTGAACGATGGAATTCGTTTTTCGAACGTTGGACTTTCGTCAAACTTCATCGATAAAACGTATTTCCCACTTCCAGTGAACGCTATCAGTCAAAACAATTCCGCATTAAATGGGAATATTGGGTTGATTTACATGCCGAACAATAAATGGAGAGTCACGTTAACAGGCTCAACAGGATTCCGTGCTCCTAATGTGGATGATATGACCAAAGTGTTTGAATCTGTTCCTGGAAAAGTTGTTGTTCCAAATGCTAATTTAAAACCAGAATACACGTACAATGCTGAAATTGGTGTTTCTCGTTTAGTGGCGACAGGTGTGACGGCTTCTGTTAACGGTTATTACACATATTTAATAAACGGATTAATGGTTCAAAATGGAACGTTCGAAGGACAAGATTCAATTATGTATGATGGACAATTGAGTCAGGTGATGTCCACAGTGAATGCAGCTAAATCTAGAATTTTCGGTATAGAAGGAATGTTGAATGCGAAATTGAATGATCAATTCAATCTATTAGCAACCGTAAATTACACGAATGGCAGAATTTTAACAGATTCAGTGCCTTATCCATTAGATCACATTCCACCAACATTTGGAAAAGTCTCTTTAGGATATATGAATGGAAAATTCCGTTCTGAATTCTTCGTGAATTATTCAGGTTGGAAAAGAGTATCGGACTACAACATGATTGGAGAAGACAACTTTGCTTATGCGACTTCTGTTGGAATGCCAAGTTGGTATACCTTGAATGCACGTTTGAACTATGCGTTCTCTCAACAGATTTCACTTCAAGTAGCGTGTGAGAATATCTTGAATCAAAACTACCGTAGTTATGCTTCAAACATCTCAGCACCAGGTAGAAACTTCATCATTACCCTTCGCGGACAGTTTTAAGTAACAGCGAAAAACAATGTTCTAAAGGTCGGGGAAACTCGGCCTTTAGTTGTTTTTGAGCATCCCGTATTTCTGTTCCTGTGGAATGTAGAAAAAGTGAAAGGCTACGTTGGATGTCTTGGTGATTTTAGGATCGTATGTGTTTCTGTCAGCGTTTGCAGGTAACTTTTCCAACGAAGATTCATACAGGATGATGTCTTTCTCTGGACCGTATTTACCGGACATGTATTCAAAGGTATAAGCCTCTGTTTTATCCGTTCCGAGTCCGTCGAAGGTTTTCCATTCGAACACTTTTCGTGGTGTGTGATTGGAAACCGTGAATACGTCTCTGAAATTCGCATTGCGGATGCGGTAATCGATGAGGATGTCTTGGTAAGACTCCGCGCTTATCGATGCTAAAGTTACTTTTAAAGGAACTAAAGCGGAAGATGGAATGGCAATAGGAGGGGAGATGAGTTTTAATCCACCGTCATAATAAAAGATGTAATTATAATTTCCCATAAAGGCCATCTCTGCTGATTTAGCTGGATTCTCGGATTTCATTGCTTCGTCCATGGCAAATTGCTTGCGATTAACTACGATGATCGCATCTTCTTTGGCATCTGCATCTAAATTTCCTTTAATGATTTCTATGCTGTATTTTTCGGTTCCTAAAATCGACAAACTGGACTCCACGTGTCTTTTTGCATATTCGTTTAGCGGTAATTTCGAAAAATCCTCCTGTGGTTTTTCATCAAATACTTCCACATCTTTCTTCTCATCTTGGCATGATTGTAGGACCACGGCCATAAAAAGTAGCATCAAAAAAGCTTTCATTTTACAAATATACAATTCTCCCTAGTGAAAAATACTGTTTTTTAGGATATTTTTAAATGCTTGATAAACAATTAAATAGGCATAATTATTTAATGAATCACGCGATTAATTTACAGCTTTTGAAACCTTGGAATGATTCTTGGCGTAAAGGCTCTCAACAAACAACAAAACGATGACAACTTCTTTACAATCCCTTAGAACAAAATCAATTAGCCAAGCTAATTTGAAGCTATCTCAACACAGAGAACTAGGAACGAAAAGTCCAATGAATGTTTTTGAAGTAGCAGAATTGCTAGATAGCATTAAAAATTACGAACACAAAATTCAAGACGAGCAAAAAACCTTTGACTTTATTCTCAATTAAGTAAAAAGTAGATTTATACGTAAGGAGCCTTTCAGAAATGGAAGGCTTTTTTAATGTTCAATAACCGCAGATCCAATCAACACGCCATCTAGGTACCATGCCGCAAATTGACCTGGTGTGATTCCCTTCTGAAAGGAATCGAAAAGAATGTAATATTCATTGTATTTCTTTAGTAAAGTACCTGATTGAAAGGCTTGTCGGTAGCGTATTCTAATCTGACACTTTAGGCTGTTTTCTCGGTCAAATACCTCCGATTGATTGATCCAATTCAAGGTGCTTGTCTCTAATTTGAGCGCGATTCGATTCAATCCGGGATGTTCATCTGTTTGACCAGAATAAACCGTATTGGTATCTGTATTGATTCCAATGACAAAACTTGGCTCCGGACGTCCACCGATGTGAAGCCCTTTTCGTTGTCCAACAGTATAGTAATGTGCTCCTTGATGCGTTGTTACTTTTTGACCGTCGGATTCTTCGTATTCAAAGGATGCTGCTAATTGTTCTACATGTGCTTCGTCCCTTGGTATTTCAGCATACGCCAAGAATTGTGGCATGTCCGTTGGAATCTCAATGACATTTCCTTGCTTCGGTGCTAGTTGCTGTTGAAGAAAGGTTGGAAGGGCGATTTTCCCCACGAAACACAGTCCTTGTGAGTCTTTTTTTGTTGCCGTCACTAAATCGTGTTTCAAGGCGATTTCTCGTACTTCAGATTTCTCTAGAGCGCCAATTGGGAAGAGCGCTTTGGAAAGTTGTTCTTGGCTAATTTGACACAAAAAATACGATTGATCTTTGTTTTTATCGGCACCAGCAACTAAACTAAACGTACCATCTGGATTCTCTTGTTTTTGACAGTAATGTCCAGTCGCAACATAATCCGCTCCCAACTCCATCGCTGCTTTCAGAAACACATCGAATTTGATTTCTCTGTTGCACAATACATCCGGATTGGGTGTACGTCCACGTTCATATTCAGTAAACATGTAATCGACAATGCGGCTTTTGTACGCTTCACTTAAATCGATTACTTGAAACGGAATCCCCAGTTGTTGAGCGATTAAAAGTGCGTCGTTGGAATCGTCAATCCATGGACATTCATCTGATAAAGTGACAGATTCATCATGCCAATTTCGCATGAACATTCCAATGACCTCATAACCCTGTTCTTGTAATAACAAAGCACTCACACTGGAATCAACGCCACCAGAAAGTCCAACAACCACTCGTTTCATACAGCAAAGTTACACAAAGGGACGTTTAGAAAAAGTGAATAGCGGGAATTATTCGTAAAGAATCAATTTTTAAGTTCTTTCTGACAAATCTTGGAGACGCAGTTCATTCCATCAATGGCCGCAGAAACGATTCCACCGGCATATCCCGCACCTTCTGCACACGGATATAAGTTGGTGACATTCGGATGTTGCCAGGACTCAGGATCTCTTGGAATTAACACGGGAGAAGACGTTCTCGATTCAGGTGCGTGAACAACGGCGTCATTCGTGACAAATCCAGGCATTTTTTTATCAAAGTCGATGAATGCTTGTCGGAGACGATCCACTACAAATGCTGGGAAAATAGCATCCATTTCTACGCTAACAATTCCTGGTTGGTAGGAACTTCGTGGAAATTCTGTGGATTTTTTCTTTTGGACAAAATCCTTCAGGCATTGAGCGGGAACCTTCTGGGTCCTTCCAGCGGCTTCCCAACTTGCTTTTTCGATGGATTGTTGAAATTCAAGGCAAACAAAGGGATGTTCAGGATTCGGAAAATCTGTTGGATCAATGCTGACAACAATTCCTGAGTTAGAATATGGATTATTGCGTTTGGATGGCGACCATCCGTTCGTAACAACTTCCTGTAGATCTGTTGCACAAGGTGCGATGATTCCACCCGGACACATGCAAAATGAATAAACACCTCTTCCATCAACTTGAGTCACCAATGAATAGGCGGATGGCGGAAGGAATTCATCGTTTAATCTTCCGTGGTATTGCAATTTATCGATAAACGCTTGTGTGTGCTCTACGCGAACGCCTAGTGCAAAGGGTTTGGCTTTGACTTCGATGTTTCTTTTGTGCAACAAGTGAAAAATGTCTCTTGCGGAATGTCCTGTCGCTAAAATCACATTGTTTACACGAACGTTTAATGAGTGATTCAATTCGAGTTGAACGATACGTCCATTTTCAACGAGTATATCCGTTAATTTATGGTCAAAATGAATTTCTCCTCCACAAGCAAGGACTTGTTCCCGCATCGCGACAATTAACTGCGGCAGTTTATTCGTTCCAATGTGCGGATGAGCATCCACCAAAATGTCTTCTGTCGCGCCAAACTGAACCAATAACTGCATGACTTTTTGTACATCGCCACGTTTTTTTGATCGTGTGTAAAGCTTTCCGTCTGAATACGTTCCGGCACCACCTTCTCCGAAACAATAATTCGATTCTGGATTTAATATGGATGATTTGGTTAATTGTGCTAAATCACGACGTCGGTTTCGAACATCCTTTCCACGCTCAAAAATCACCGGTTTTTTATTGTTCAAAATTGCTTCGAGCGCCGCGAAGAGTCCGGCTGGACCAGCTCCAATAATGTGAATTTCTTCCGAATCGATTACAGATGGAAACTGATAAGCTTCAAATCTTGGACTTTCCTCCTCGTCCACCCATGTTTCGAATGATGCATTGACTTTGATGTGCCTGTTTCGAGCATCAATGCTGCGTTTACGCCAACGATACCTTAATTGTTGATTTTTTGAAATGCCTAATTCTTGACGGATGCGATTCTCTAGATACTCAGGATCTTTTGCCTCTTCAGGCGTACAAGAAAAATTAAGCTCGTTCATTATCCTTCGAATATGATGGAAAAACACCACCCACGGTTATATAAACGATCAATGGGATTCGCAACCGTCGTAAAATCTTGGATAAAACTATTTTTAAATCCTTGAGAATATTTTAGCTCCATTCCAAATTTAAAGTATGGAGCGAAAAATTCAATTCCAGCGCCAATTTGACCTTGCCAATCGTTGCGTTTGATTTTGATAAACGGATCATAGAAGTTTTGCGAGGCGTCTTCCTGAGATTGCAAGTCCATGGAGTATTGCATGCCAATCAACGAATACGCAGTAAAATTATTGTAGCGACGCGTCCGAAATTGCAGCATCATGGGGAAATCTAAGTTCGTGGAGTTGATGCGCTGTTGTCCGACACCTTTGGGGAAATTTAAGGTATCGATACTCGTGTAATTCAATACCCGTTCTTGAAAGGATAGGGTAGGGATAAAACGAAAACGAATCGTTGGTGTCCCAAGTTTGATTGTGGTTAATATACCTAATTGTCCACCCGGCTGTGCATCGTTCGAAATCGATTTAATCCCATATTGTTCAAAGGCATTCACCTTTGGATAAACATTGAAATCGGAGGAATTAATACCAAGCATGAAGCCAAAATGAAGAAATCGCTTATCGAAATTCTTGTACAGTTGTTGCCTTGCCTTTTGTGAATAGCTAAAGGAACTAATAAGTAAAAAGAGAATAATGATGCGCTTCATGCAGAGTATAACGTCAACTTATTGACTTTGTTGCTTTAATTTTTTGTTCCAACATAAATACTGGAAATACCACCACTTAACGGAATGATTTTCACAGCGGTATATCCTACTTTTTCCATGACGGCTTGCATTTCTTTTCCTTCAGGAAAGGCAGCTACACTCTCAGGTAAATAGGCATAAGCACGTTCGTCCTTCGAAATTCGTTTTCCAAAAAACGGAATAAAATATTTCGAGTAAAAATTGAACAATTGTTTGATCGGGAAAACCTTCGGTTTCGAAAATTCAAGAATGACAGCTCTTCCGCCTGGACGCAAAACACGCAGCATTTCTCCGAGTCCCTTTTCAAGGTTTTCAAAGTTTCGAACGCCAAATCCAACTGTTAGACCATCAAATTCACCATCTTCAAACGGTAAATTTTCAGAATCGCCTAATTGCATGGAAATGATGTGATCGTGTTTGCGTTTAATCATCTTTTGCTTACCAACTTCCAGCATTCCAGAGGAAATGTCTAGTCCAATGATGTGTTCTGGATGTAATTTCAAACATGCAATGGCAAAATCACCCGTACCTGTGGCAATATCCAATAATTTTTTCGGTTGAATGGATGACAATTCCTTCACAGCTCTTCTTCTCCAAATATGATCAATTCCCAAGGATAAGAAGTGATTCAAGAAATCATAGTTTGCCGAAATGTTATTGAACATTTGCGCAACTTCCTCTTTTTTCGATTTATCGGTATTGTAGGGCTTAACCACTTTAGATTCCATGTTTATAAGAGTTTAGTTACTTCGTTCAATAAGCGTTCTTTTTCGATACTCACCACACCTGGTTGCTCGCATACGAGTCCACCTGCAATGTTTGATATCGCAGCAATGGTTTGTACATCCGCACCAGAAATCAAGCACAATGTAGCCACTGCAATCACGGTATCTCCGGCTCCAGAAACATCCGCAATGTTCCGTAAATGTGCAGGGATGAAAATGGGTTGCTCTTCCTCTTGGATAAAAACGCCATGTTCTGAAAGGGTAATAAATGAAATACTGTTACCTAAGCGGATTTGTAAATCATTGACAGCGTTTAAAAATGCGCTTTGGTTTCTAGAGAAGTCAAAATCAACTTGCAAGCCCTCCTTTAATTCTTTTAAATTTGGTTTGAACAAGGTACAACCTTTGTACTCAAAGAAATGATCTTTTTTCGGGTCTACGGTTGTGGGGATTTGATGTGTTTGCGCCAATGCTAAAACATCAGAAATTAAGCTGGGAGTTAGCACTCCTTTGTTATAATCTTCAAAAATAATCCCGTCAATTCCGATCTCCAAAACAGAGGTGATTTGCTTTAAAAGTTCACCTTCTTCCGTGGTGTCGATCAGCGTGGTATCTTCTGAATCGATACGCAATAATTGTTGATTATTTGACAAGACACGCGTTTTAACTGTTGTTCGTCTATTGGAAGATGCGTAAATGCCATCCGTAGAGATATTCGCTTCATTAAATAAATGAATTAACCGTTCTCCTTCGGCATCTGTACCAATCACGCTGCAGATAATTGGTGAAGCGCCGAGTGCTGCTAAATTTAAAGCGACGTTTCCCGCTCCGCCAATTCGCTCATCCTTTTCAAATAAATCAACTATTGGAACAGGTGCTTCAGGACTCATTCGGTTCACTTTGCCCATTAAATAGGCATCCACCATGACATCGCCAATGACGAGGACACGTTTAGTAGAAAACTGATCAAATAAATCTTGGTAATTCACTAGCTTAATTTTGCGAAAGCAGCTTTCATTCGGGAAAGCGCTATTGTTAATGTTTCTTCAGAAGCAGCATACGAAATTCTAAAGCAATTCGGCGCGCCAAATGATTCCCCCCCAACCAATGCTACTAATCCCTCTTCCAGTAAATACAAGCAAAGCTCATCTGAATTGTGAATGACTTTATCACCATATTTTTTACCAAAGAAGGAAGAACAGTCTGGGAAAACGTAAAATGCACCACCTGGCTGATTTGCGATCAATCCTGGAATTTCTGCAAGTCCTTTCAAAACCAATTCACGGCGACTTTTAAACGCGGCAATCATGTCTTTTAAAACAGATGGATCTGCTTTCATTGCTGCAATGGCTGCTCGCTGCGTAATGGAGCAAGTTGCAGAAGTAAATTGTCCTTGAACCTTGTCGCAAGCTGCTGCGATTTCTCTAGGAGCACCAATGTATCCCAAACGCCAACCAGTCATTGCCCAAGCTTTTGAAACACCATTTACAGTCACTACTTGATTGTACACTTCAGGGAATTGAGCCAAAGACTCATGTTTTCCAATGAAATTAATGTGCTCATAGATTTCGTCACTCATCGCAATGATGTGTGGGTATTTTTTTAACACATTCGCGATGTCCTGTAATTCTTCTTTTGTGTAAACCGAACCTGTTGGATTACACGGCGTTGAAAACATGAATAATTTCGTTTTCGGTGTAATCGCGGCTTCTAAATCAGCTCCAGAGATTTTAAAGTCTTTTTCAATTCCTGCATTGATGACAACAGGAATTCCTTCTGCTACCTTCACGATTTCCAAATAGGAAACCCAATACGGCGCAGGAATAATGACTTCATCTCCTGGATTAATCAAACTTAAAACGACATTCGCAATCGATTGCTTCGCTCCTGTAGAAACCACGATTTGATTTTTATCATAAGTCAAGTTGTTGTCTCGACGGAATTTTTCTGAAATACTTTCGCGTAAGTCGTCATATCCGGGAACAGGAGTATACATGGTGTAATTCTGTTCCATCGCTTCCACTGCAGCATCCTTAATGAATTGAGGCGTGTGAAAATCAGGCTCGCCTAAAGAAAGAGAAATAACATCTAATCCCTGCGCTTTTAATTCTCTGCTTTTTCTTGACATGGCAATGGTTGCAGACTCTTCCATTGCTAATAATCGTTCGGATAATTGTATCATGAGGCGAATTTGTCTGCAAAGGTAGTTATTTTCGTAATGTAGGATTTTTTGAACCGCGTTTTATTGGTGGAATTTTTAAGAATTTCACTTTTAACGGAAAGCCCTATCTTTGTTCTATGCGCATAGATATACTGACGGTATTGCCTCAATTATTGGATAGTCCTTTTGCGGCTTCCATTATGAAGCGGGCTCAAGATAAAGGGCACGTGGAAATTCACGTGCACAACATTCGTGATTATTCCACCGATAAACATAAAAATGTCGACGATTACCAATATGGAGGCGGAGCTGGAATGGTCATGAGCATCGAACCAATTGCAGCCTTGATTGAGAAATTGACTTCCGAACGTACATACGACGACATCATCTACATGACGCCTGATGGAAAAGTCTTGGATCAAAACGATTGCAATCAAATGTCCCTGTGTGAAAATATCATGATTCTTTGTGGACATTACAAAGGCGTGGATGACCGCATTCGTCAACATTACATTACAAAGGAAATTTCCATTGGTTCTTACGTATTGTCAGGTGGAGAATTAGCCGCTGCGGTAGTCGTTGACGCCGTCGTTCGCTTGATTCCAGGCGTATTGAACGATGAAACGTCCGCTTTAACGGATAGTTTTCAAGATAATTTGCTTTCTCCTCCCGTATTTACGCGTCCACCGGAATTTAATGGATGGAAAGTTCCCGACGTGTTACTTTCCGGAAATCAAAAAGAAATCGATAGATGGAGAGAGGAACAAGCATACCAACGTACCAAAGAACGTAGACCAGATTTGTTGGAAGAATAAAAAACAAGGCCTTAATGAAATTATTTTACTTATTGACGGTTCTAATTGTGATCTCACATCCCGTATTTTCACAATCCAACTGGACAGGCAACACCTCGCCAACGTATCCGGAGTTAATTGAACACCTCAAGAAACTGGACAAAACGCACAAGGAACTTTCTATGTTCAACATGGGTCCTTCAGATTATGGATTACCGATTTACTTGTTTGTCATCAACGGAGGGAAGGATTCTACCCGTACTTTTTCGAAAGCGCTTACTGGGACAACGATTCTCATCAACAATGCGATTCATCCAGGTGAGCCTGATGGCATCAATGCCTGTTTGATTTGGTTGGATCAGTGGATTGCTCAGGGAAAACCTTTAGAGACAAAGGACGGAAAGAAACTTCCGCTAATTGCCTTTATTCCAGCATACAATGTCGGTGGAATGATGAATCGCTCTTCTACCAGTCGTGCAAACCAAAATGGGCCAGAGGAATACGGTTTTCGTGGCAATGCCCGCAATTTCGATCTCAACCGTGATTTCATTAAAATGGATTCGAAAAACGCCTTCACCTTCGCGCGTATTTTTCATTCCTTAGATCCAGATGTGTTCATCGATAATCACGTTTCCAATGGAGCAGATTACCAATATACTTTGACCTACATCGCTTCGATGAAAGAACGGATGTCTCCTGATATGAAAGAACTGACCTACGGAAAATGCATTCCATTTTTGGAGAAGAATGTCAAACAACAAGGTTGGGACTTATTTCCATATGTAGAATTAAAAGGGGAGACACCAGCTCAAGGAATCCATGCCTTCAATGATTTACCTCGTTATGCGATGGGGTATGCTTCTTTGTTTCATTCCATCAGTTTCACTGTTGAAACACACATGTTGAAACCATTTCCAGAACGCGTTCAGGCGACGTTGGCATTCCTGGATGGAATCATTGCGTTTACGACGGAAAACACAACGGAAATTGAAGCAAAGCGCACAGATTCAAAATTGTGGGCGAGGAATCTAACACAGTACGCGTTTAATTATCAACTCAGTGAAAAAGCTGATTCCATTTCATTTAAAGGATTTGAGCATTCATTCCCGCTACATCCGATTACGGGATTAAATGAATTGACCTACGACCGGAGCATGCCGTATGAAAGAGCGATTCCTTGGTTTCGAACCTATTTAGCAGCGGATTCGGTTCGAATTCCGAAGTTCTATGTTGTCGGGGGACAAGAAGAGCACGTCATCGATCGACTGAAAGCCAATCATGTGGTGTTTGAAACGCTGACTGCAGATCAAATTGACACCTTGACGGTTTTCTCCGTGAAATCGTATAAAAGTCCGGGTAGTCCCTACGAAGGACACTTTAAACTTTCCAAGATCGAAGTAGGGGAGAGTCAGCAGTTGGTAAAGTTAAAGCAAGGAGATGTTTTGATTCCAAGTAATCAAGATGCTGCGTTGTTCCTTCATGCGTCCTTACAACCACTCGCGGAGGATTCCTATTTGACTTGGAATTTCTTTGATTCGTATTTGCAGCAAAAGGAGTACTTTTCGAACTATGTATTTAAAGATCAAATCGCAGAAATCTTAGCAAAGGACAAAGCGTTAAATGAGGAATATCAGTTACGAAAAGCGACAGACGAGAAGTTTAGAAATTCTGAATGGGACCAGCTCTATTTCATCTATAGCCGCAGTCCTTTTTTCGAGCAAACGTTTATGCGCTTACCGGTGTACCAAAAGTTCTAATCAGTTTCTTAGAAGGAAGGACAAGAAATGCGACGGAAATCTTTCATTTGTTTCTTGCATTTCAAGTTGATTCCCATGGAGATTTCATGCGATCCGCCGGATACCCCACCTAATTGCGATACAGTTAAGTCGTAGCTGTAGCCAATTCTAAATTTCTCCGTTGTGATTCCTAAACTCACGATAAATGCATCGCGATTTCGGTACCATGCTCCAATCGTAAATGATTCGTATTTCAGGTAAGCTCCGATGTTGAACTGTTGGAATCCATTTTGGTATTGGTAAATCACGTTTGGCATTAAGGTGGTGTTACTTGAATAACGTCCACGCTGACCAAGTTTAATGTTCGCCCCCATATGTCCTGTTATACGAATCGGTAATCTAGAATCTCCTAAGATCATGGATTCATCTGGACGATTTAAATGATGAGCAGCAAGGCCAAAGTAGAAGTTTTTCGTGAATCCAACCATACCCGCTGAGACATCAAAGAAACCATGCGAACCATTCCCTCTCGGGACATCACCGGTTTGATAAATGAATCCTCTTCGCGGATCAATTTGGTCCCCAAAAGTCAATTTACTCCAATCCAAATACTTTTGAAAATAAGCTGCTTGTCCACCAAACATAATGCGAAACTTGCGGTTGACTTTCAAATAATAAGAATAGGTTCCGGCAATCATCGATGTTTGAATCGTTCCTTGTCCTTGTTGATCGTGCATCGCCATGATGCCAACTCCTCCGGATATATTTTTAGCATACGTATCGTAAGCCGCCGCATAGGTAATAAAGTTTCCAGTTAATTGTGGCCACTGATTTCGGTAGTTTAAGGCAATTCTTGGACATCCGCTAGATCCAGCTAGGGCAGGATTCAAGTAAACTGGATTCGAGTAGAATTGAGTAAATGTCGGATCTTGAGCCATGGAATGAAAACTCACATAAAAAAGACCAAGAAGGATGAGGTTTTTTAAGTTCATAGTAGTAGTTATAGGCTAATGTATCTGCGCGTTTTTTTGCTAACAGAAGAATGAATACGAAGGGTTAATTGATGAGTGTATGTGCGTTTTTGTGTACTAACTAAAGTGCCAAAACCAGATTGACTGATTAGCGCAACGTTTTTGCCAACATATCCTAGGGATAAACTTCCTGTATTTAAATTCCCAAAGGAAAGTCCGAGTTGTGCTTTTCCTGCTTTAAACGAGAATCCACCGAAAACTTGTTGTTGGTATTCAGTATTTTGATAGAGCGCGTAGGGAGCAAAGATCAATTTTTCATTTCTAGAAATGTACTGTGTCCCGGCGATGAGGTTGACATTTCTCGAAGCGGTTAGTGTCTCACCGTTATTTGAATAAATATTCTCATTGTGTTGGAAAAGGTTCGTGATTTGTCCACTTATGAAAAATAAAGGTGTTTGGATTGTTAATCCAGCATCTAAATCACGGTACCAAAGCGTTCTACCAATGGCTAAATTAGGATCGAACTGAAACTGATTTACTTCCCCAATGTTGTATTCCACTGAACTTTCATTCACCATTTTCTGTTCATTCAGGGTTTGAGTTCCCATTTTAAATCGAACAGCAGGTTCAAGTATTATTTTTCGCGACAAGGCAATTTTTGGTGAGAAAATAAAGGCAACGTTTCCATTTTTAATGAGACCACTACTGAAGTCATCATAGTTTGCTTGAATACCGAATCCAGCACGCATGTTTCTAGAGTAAGCGTCCAATGATAACTGATTATTCAATCTAAATTGCGTTGGATTATCCAAGGAACGAATTGAACTAACCGTCTGTAAACGTGTTTGTGAAGTTGTTCCAACTGAACTAAAGTTTAAGTCAAGGTTGCTTTGTCCTGAGATTGTATAATCATAACTTTGGTTGTTGCTAAGTCCAATATCTTTTGACAATAACTGATCCATTTTCTTGATTAAATCAATGTTGCCTAAACTAATCTCACTTACCTCTAGGTCCTTTTGAACTCTCAACTCTTCATTTTTGAAATCAGTTCGGTATCCGCCGATTAACATGTTTTTAAGGGGATGAATAGCCATGTGATCGAAATCCATTCCTGTTGATTCCTTTTGTGTATTCAGAGGTGCATTAGAAGATATGTCTTGAACGAATGCGTTTGAAAATTCCGTAGAAATTTGGCTTTCAATGGTCAACCCTTGCGAACTTGTTCTTGTGAAAGAAGGTTGATCAGTCGTGTTCCATGTGCTTACATAAGGAGTAGAAACAGGAGTAGAGATGGATGCCCCGTTAACAGTAGAAACAGACTGATCAGATTCATTTCTTTTAATTCCAGCTTTCGCAGTAATTTGTTGAGTGCGTTCAGATTTCAGGTTACTTCCAACTGCATTCTTGCGAGAAGAATGAGGTTTATCTTCTTGGGAAGTATAGAAAAGTGAAATCCCGGTTGTAAAAAGAATCAACAGACTCAATAGTGCCAACGCAGGTTTGTAAGATCGTTTTTTGTAGAGCAGTTCTTTTTGTTCGAAAACCATTGGTGCCACATCTACTTTAGCCATTTCCCATGCGTCCATATCTAATTCTAGATCGGGATGATTCATCAGAAACTGTTCTAATTGCTGTTCTTGCTCAGCGGAAAGATTTCCTTCCGTGTAGTCAAATAGCCAGCGATCAATGTTTTCGTGTGTCGGTTGCATTAGGCAAGTTCAAAAATTCCTTTTAACTGTTTTTTTATCTTTAGTCGCGCTCTAAATAAATATACTTTTACTTGGGACTGTGGAATGCTAAGCATTTCACCAATCTCTTCGTACGTATATCCTTCTAAATCACGCAACAGAAGAATACTCTTTTGAATTGGAGGCAAGGAACTGAACATTTGATCAATCACTTGTTTTGATTCGTAGCTGTTATCGGGAGCTTGACTCCTTTTTTCATCCAATGAATCTAAGTGGGTCTGTAGTCTTTTTTTGCGATTAACTTGATTTAACATCGAGTTATGAGCACATGTAAAAAGCCACGACTTCACTTTCTCCTTTTCAACTTTGTCTTTATTTAACCACAACTTCTCAAATGCGTCTTGAACAACATCTTGTGCATCAGATGAATCCTTCAGAAAATGAACAGAGAAGCGAAACAACGAATCGCTTATTTGTTCTACAGAATGATTATATTCAGCACTAGTCAAAATTGCAGTATTACAGTTAAAACAAATTGAACTTATCAAAAGTTACATGTTCTTCAAAAAAAACAGTAACTACTTAACGAGTAAACTTACAAAATTATTAGCAAGAAGAAAAAAGTGTAATTAGAATCCGAAATTATCGAATCCCATTTGGGTCAGTTCTTGGTATTTTTCTTCGTTGAATTCGTACAAAGAAGATGGTTTGTGGGGAACACCACGTTGCTTTTCCTTTAAGTTGGAAAGGATGTTTAATTTTTGAATTTTACGGCGGAAATTCCTTTTGTCCAAGGGTTTGTCCAAAATACTTTCGTACAAACGGTGTAATTGACTCAAGGTGAATTTTTCCGGCAGTAGGTTGAAACCAATCGGTTGAATTTTAATTTTTTGCTTCAATTTGTCCTTTGCCGCTTGAAGTATTTCGAAATGGTCAAAAGCCAATTCAGAAAGTTCGTTAACAGGTGCCCATCCAGCATTTTTTGCGAAGGAGGAGGCATGAGGCAAATAATCTTCGATTTTCACTAGGGAAAAATAAGCCACTGTAATCACACGCGCATCCGGTTGTGCTCTAATGGATTTCAACCATTCTCGGTCAGATTCCTTGTGAATTCGAAATGGATCGCCAAAAGCTCCCACTTGTTCTAAATAGATATCTTTTAATCCGGTAAGTTCGTCCAAAACACGGCTCGCCGCTTGGTCTAAATTTTCATTGTCGTAAATGAGGTTTCCAGGTAAAGCCAAGCGTGGTCCTTTTTCAGCAGAGATCTCCCCACGGTCAATGACAAGCACGGTTAATTTTTCTAGGTCAAAACCAAAAATCACACAATCAACAGAGACATTTGGATTTAATTCGGAACCTATTTTTTTGAGATTATTATGCACGAAAGAAGGATTTTGTATATATTTGGAAAGTGTAAAAATGACACAAAGACTCAAATTATCATTTTATAGATATGTATTTTATAGTAGAAAGCGGTTCAACAAAAAGCGACTGGGTTTTAGTTGATAGCAAAAATAACCAAAGTTTTTATTCAACAATGGGCTTTAATCCATATTTTCATTCATCAGAATTGATTGAAACGGAATTAAAGAAACAAGTTGACATGCTCGCTGTTGCCGATGAAGTGCAAGGTGTTTATTTTTACGGAGCTGGATGTTCAAGTGATGAGATGAATGAAATCGTTCAAATTGGACTCAAAAGAATTTTTAAAAATGCAACAATTGTTGTAGATCACGATTTACTGGCATGTGCCTACGCAACGTACACCGGTAATCCTGCAATTTCGTGTATAATTGGAACTGGTTCGAACTCTTGTTTATTTGATGGAGAAGAACTGAGTGAAGTTGTTCCAGCCTTAGGTTACATTCTGGGTGACGAGGGAAGTGGAAGTTATTTTGGTAAACAACTGTTGAGTAATTTTTTATACCATAATTTACCAGCTCATGTGGAAGCCGATTTTATGAAGACTTATAAGACGGATAAGGACCAAATTGTTAATCACGTGTATCGTGAGCCGAATGCCAATGTTTACATAGCTTCATTTATGCCATTTATTGCGAAACACAAAGATGAGCCCTTCTTTAGTGAAATGGTTTATGCTGGATTCAAAAAATTTATGGAAGTACACGTTTGTTGTTACGAAAATTTCCAAAATACCGAAGTTCATTTTGTTGGTTCTCTTTCCAAAATATTTGAGACAGAATTGAACAAGGCAGCAGGTGAATTGGGAGTGACTGTTACGTCTATTATTCAAAAACCAGTTACTGGACTCGTGAATTACCATTTAAACTATATACTAAACAAGCAAACTGTGAAATCATGTTAAGATCTATACTTTTTACCGCATTGACATTCCTTGCCTTTTCATCCACTGCGCAACGCAATACGCCGGATTGGGCTCAAAATGCAACAATTTATGAAATCAATGTGCGTCAATTTTCTAAGGATGGAACATTTGCACAAGTAACGAAACAACTTCCACGATTGAAGTCAATGGGAGTTGACATTGTTTGGTTAATGCCCATTCATCCAATTGGGGTGAAAAACCGAAAAGGATCCCTCGGAAGCTATTATGCTGTTCAAGATTACAAAGCGGTGAACCGTGAATTCGGAGATTTAAATGATTTCAAAAACATGGTAAACAAAGCGCATGAATTGGGAATGTACGTGATTATTGATTGGGTAGCAAATCACTCTTCTCCAGATAATGTGTGGATAGAAGAAGGACACCTCGATTGGTATACTTTGGATTCAACTGGAAATGTACAGCCAACGATTGGTACAGATTGGTGGGATGTTGCTGATTTAAATTACGACAATCCAGCGATGCGTTCGGAAATGATCAAATCCATGAAGTATTGGTTGACGGAAGCAAACATTGACGGATTCCGTTGCGACGTTGCTGGTTGGGTTCCTTTGGACTTTTGGATGGAAGCACGAGCGGAATTGCAAGCAGTGAAGCCGATTTTTATGTTGGCGGAAGCAGAGGAAGTTCCATTGCACGATGCATTCGAAATGACCTACGGTTGGAATTTTCACCACATCATGAATGATATTGCTAAAGGTAAAAAAGATGCTACAGCCATTATGGACTACGTGAAAACGAATAAATATCCAGGAAACGCATACCGAATGAATTTTACCTCCAACCACGACGAGAATTCTTGGAATGGAACCGAAATGGAACGAATGGGTGATGCACGTTTTGCACTTGCCGTATTGGCTTCAACGATTGAAGGTATGCCGTTGGTATACAATGGACAAGAAACTTCCTTAGATCGTCGTTTGAAGTTTTTCGACAAGGATAGCATCCAATGGAAAAAAATGGACCTCGTTCCGTTTTACACGAAATTATTGAATTTACACCAAACGAATCCAGCTTTGTGGGTGCGCGATGGTAATAATCAAGCACATTTTTTAGAGACTAAAAACACGAAGGAACACCTCGTTTTTACACGTGAGGATGGTAAGCACCAAGTGGTAGTTGTTCTCAATCTTTCAAACAAAAAAGCGGAGGTTTCTTTTGATTCTTCTTCATTGTCTGGAGAATACACAGACTTGTTTTCTGGTAAAAAGAAAACACTTTTCAATTCAAACAAAGTCGCTTTGGGTCCTTGGGGATACCAAGTTTTTTATAAATAATACGAGTCAAATACCTAAACCATGACTAGTAACAAACCAAACTTATCTTTTTGGCAGATCTGGAACATGAGTTTCGGATTTATGGGAATCCAATTCGGTTGGGGACTCCAGATGGCCAACATGAGTTCCATCTATGAGAACCTAGGAGCAAAACCGGAGGACATTCCAGCTTTGTGGTTGGCTGCTCCGCTAACCGGACTTCTTGTTCAGCCCGTAATTGGATACTTGAGTGATCGTACATGGCATCCCGTGCTTGGAAGACGTCGACCATTTTTCTTGATTGGGGCCATTCTAAGTTCATTGTGTTTATTCATTATGCCAAATGCATCGGCGTTGTGGATGGCAGCCGGACTTCTTTGGGTTCTTGATTCTTCGATAAACATCAGCATGGAGCCTTTTCGAGCGTTTGTGGCGGATAAACTTCCAGAAAATCAACGCACGATTGGATTCTCGATGCAGAGTTTTTTCATAGGAATAGGAGCAACGATTGCGAGTGCATTGCCTTGGATTTTTACGCATTGGTTCAATGTGAATTCAACGGCAGCGCACGGACATGTGGCGGACAATGTAAAATGGTCATTCTACATTGGTGGAATAGCATTTCTTGGAGCAGTTCTTTACACGGTGTTTACTACGAAAGAATATCCACCGACAGAAGAGAAAAAAGCGGAGAAAAAAGGATTGCTCAGTGGAGTAAATGAGATTGTTTACGCGATAACCCACATGCCAAAACGAATGAAACAATTGGCTTTGATTCAATTTGTTACTTGGCCAGGATTATTCCTCATGTGGTTTTATTATACACCAACCGTTGCGAATGATATTTTTGGCGGTGAAGCAGGATCAAAAGCATATTCGGACGGACAAAATTTTGCCGGATTAACCTATTCTTTTGAAAACATTGTTACGTTCATATTCGCCTTGGCCCTTCCTTTTTTGGCTGGAAAGTTTGGTAAAAAATGGACACATTTTATCTGTTTAATGATAGGAGGACTAGGATTGATATCGATTAACCTCATTCATGGTTCAGATGCTAGTTACGGATTATTCATTGTAATGGGACTTGTTGGCATTGCTTGGTGTAGTATACTTTCCATGCCGTACGCCTTACTCGCGGATTGTCTACCAGAAAATAAAATAGGAATTTACATGGGGATTTTCAACTTCTTCATTGTATTACCTGAAATCATTGCTTCCTTGTTCTTTGGTAAAGTGATGGAAAATGTATTGGATGGCTCGCGTGTTGCGGCGGTTACCATTGGAGGATGTTTGTTGATTTTAGCAGGTATTTTAACCTTGCGAATCAAAGAGGAAAAGGTAGCTTAACATGATTAAAGGACTGATATTTGACTTAGACGGGGTGATTGTGACAACCGAACACAACCATTTTGTCGCGTGGAAACGAACAGCAAATTCGTTGGGGATTGACTTTGAAGAAGAACACAACGAACAGCTAAAAGGCGTTAGTCGTGCAGATTCCTTGAAGAAAATTCTGGAACTTGGATCGAAAACCATTTCAAACGAAAAATTTGAGGCTTTATTAAAAAGCAAAAATGACTTTTATGTAGATTCTATTCAGGAATTGAACCAAACCGATTTACTTCCTGGCGTACTTGATTTATTGCTTGAAGCAAAAACAAAGGGCATCAAATTAGCTATTGGTTCCTCCAGTAAAAATGCCAATTTCATTTTGAAGTTGTTGAACATTAATCATCTTTTTGATGTGGTGATTGATGGAAATGGTGTGGAATTTCCAAAACCTCATCCAGAGGTATTCTTGAACGGTGCGAAAGCGCTTGGACTCTCTCCTTCCGAATGCATCGTCTTCGAAGATGCAGCAAGTGGAATAACTGCGGCGAAAGCAGGTGGATTCCATGCGTTTGCAGTAGGTAATCCGAATATCGCCGATATGGCGGATACATATTTTAATGATTTAACAGAATTTAGTTTAGAGACGTATGCGTAATTTGTTTGAAATAGATGCTTGGAAAATAATTGAAAATAAATTTGATTCCAGTAAACAAAAACAAGCTGAAAGTATCTTTAGTATTGGAAACGGATCCTTCGGACAACGTGCCAATTTTGAGGAACACTATTCTGGCGATTCCTTGCAAGGAAGTTATGTTGGGGGAGTGTACTATCCAGATAAAACACGCGTAGGTTGGTGGAAAAATGGGTATCCAGAATATTTCGCAAAGGTATTGAACTCATGCAATTGGATTGGAATTAATATTGACGTTGATGGTATTCCGTTGGATTTAAACACCTGTGAGGTGAAGTCCTTTCACCGCGAATTGGACATGCAACACGGAATTCTCAGTCGTCATTTTAAAGTGAAATTATCGAATGGAAAAGAATTAGAAGTTCAGTCCATTCGTTTCTGCTCCATGGCGAAAGAGGAAATTGCGGCCATTTCCTATACCGTTACTCCCTTGAATTTTAGTGGAAATGTAAAATTCACGCCGTATTTAGATGGGAAAGTAAGTAACCACGATGCAAATTATGATGAGTTTTTCTGGATCGAAGATAGCAGAAAGGTGGATGCTCAAAAAGGAATCATTTGTGGACGAACGAAAAAAACGAATTTCTCTGTTGCTACGGCCATGCGCTTTTCATTTTGGAAAGAAGCTGAATTATTGACGATTCACCCGAATGTTGCTGAACGTGATTTCTATGTGGAGAATAATTTTGAACATTACCTTGAGAAAGGAATTCCATACACACTAAAAAAATACGTGGCTATTACATCCACCATGAATCACTCGGATTTTGAACTAGCGGTAAAAGCGATTTCGAGAGTTCGTGATGCCTATACTGGAGGATTCGATAAATTGCGTCAAGATCACGAACAGGCTTGGCTGAAAATTTGGGAAAATGCGGACATCGTCATCAAAGGTGACACGGCTGCTCAACAAGGAATTCGATTTAATATTTTCCATTTGTATCAAACGTATACAGGTAAAAATGCAAAATTAAATATTGGTCCAAAAGGATTCACAGGAGAAAAATATGGTGGCGCAACGTATTGGGATACGGAAGCATACTGTTTGCCGTTCTATTTAAAAACGGCGGACCCGAAAATTTCTCGTCAATTGTTGGTTTATCGTTACAACCATTTGAATAAAGCCATCGAAAATGCAGAGAAATTAGGTTTTAAGGACGGCGCGGCACTTTATCCAATGGTTACCATGAACGGTGAGGAATGTCACAATGAATGGGAAATTACCTTTGAGGAGATTCACCGTAACGGAGCGATTGCCTTTGGAATTTACAATTATGTGAAACACACTGGAGATAGAGATTACCTTAAACAATATGGATTCCCCGTATTACTCGGTATCGCTCGTTTTTGGACACAACGATTCAATTGGTCGGAAAGTAAAGAAGCGTACGTGATGCTCGGGGTAACGGGTCCAAACGAATACGAGAACAACGTCAACAACAACTGGTATACAAATTACATCGCTCGTTGGTGTATCGATTACTGTTTGAAAATCAATGAAGAAATTGGTGGTTCAAACAATAAATTGATGTCCGAAAAGGAAATCAAAGCGATGCGTCAAATTGTTGAAAATGTGTATTTCCCTGTTTTAGAAGGAACCAATATCTTCCTTCAGCAGGACGGATTCATGGATAAAGAACAATTATCTACTTCCGATTTACCCGTAAATGAACGTCCTATTAACCAACATTGGTCTTGGGATCGCATCCTTCGTTCTATTTTCATCAAACAAGCGGATGTCCTTCAAGGATTATACCTTTTCGAAGACCACTTCGATTTAGAAACCATTCGTGATAATTTTGATTTCTACGAACCAAAAACGGTTCACGAGTCTTCATTGTCACCTTGTGTTCACGTGATTTTGGCAGCGAAAATTGGAAACCTAACGAAGGCATATGAATTGTATTTGCGCACATCCCGTTTGGACTTGGATGATTACAATCACGAAGCGGATGAAGGCTTGCACATCACGAGTATGGCTGGAACATGGATGTCTGTAGTGGAAGGAATGGCAGGTGTCCGCGTTCATGAGACTGGATTAGAAATCAATCCAACCATCCCAGATGCTTGGCAGTCGTATACCTTCCGAATTTTGTATCAAACGATTCCGTTAGAGGTGTCTATTGACAAAGCGAACGTCACAGTGAAAAATATTGGTGCAAGTTCAATCAACTGTAAGATCATGAATAGTGCTGTTCAAATCAGCTCAGGAGAAGTAGTCGTAGCAAAGATTTAAGATATACAATACGGAAAGGTGCGTGAAACTGTGGATGTTAATCCACGTTTAACTCACCTTTTGCATAAGCAAACAATTGTTTTCGCTTGGCAACCTCTTGCATAAAATAGCGCAATTGTCCTTTGGACTGAAAACGTTTTTTGTGTTGTCCGAAAAGTATAATATTCAATAGTTTACGTCCAAAAGATAATTTCGGTAAATACGCCTCGTCGATTTCCTTCAAGTCATTCATGGTTTCATGGATGTGACCATTTAAGCGCATACTCACCAACTGCTGGCGTATTTCTTCGGTGCGCTGGTTGAAGCGACTAAGGTGTTCTCTATCTAAGTCCCTAGCTTTCAAAAGTCGCGTTGCTTGAAACTCGATGTCGTTGAACGCTTTGTATAATTCGTCAATTGTCATATTCCTACAAAGAAAATTATTTTCGTTTAAAATATCCTAAAAATTCTTTATTTCCATCACCACCTAGAATGGGAGAGTCAATGTAAGCTTTCCATTCTAATTGATTTCTACTGCACATTTCTTTAATATTTTCAAGAAGGGTCGGATACTGACGTACGTCTTTTACAACTCCTCCTTTAGATAAAAAGGCTCTTCCTAATTCAAATTGTGGTTTTATTAACAATACGACATCAGCGTTTGGTTTCAAAAATCGAATAACAAATGGAATAACTTTTTCCAAGCTGATAAAGGAAACATCTACGACTAATCCGTCAACCTCTTCGGTGATTTGTTTTTCCGTTAAATCACGTGCATGTGTCTTTTCTAAGTTAACTACGCGTTCATCTGCTTTAATACGCTCGTGTAATTGCTTGGAACCAACGTCAACCCCAAATACTTTTTTTGCCCCTTTGGATAAAAGAACTTCTGTGAATCCACCGGTACTTGCTCCAAGATCAATAAAGGTTTTCTCACTGCAATCGAATTTCCATTCCTCTAATGCTGCAACTAGTTTTAGTGCTCCTTTTGAAACCCACGGAATTTCCTCTGATATCAATTCAATTTCAGCATCAACAGGAACTTTTTTTCCTGGCTTGGAAATCAGTTTGCCATTGACCAAAACGCCAAATTTGGAAATGAGTTCCTCCGCTCTCACGCGTGATGAAACCAATTTTCGCTCCATGATAATTTTGTCAATACGTTCTTCTTCCATGTTTATTTGTAGGTATATAAAATGCGTTCTTTTGCGCCTTCGAATTGAAGGTAAATTTGTGATCCAGATTCTTGTTTATAGGCTAGTTCGGTGATATCAAATACTAAGTTTTGTTCCATCATCACCACTTGGCTGTCTCCTTTTTTGATCGGAATTTTTTTCACATCTAAGCGAATGGCTCTAATTGGCGGCATCGATTTAGAAATGTTTCCACTTCCGGTCAAATCAAAATCTTCAACAGTTAACATCGGATGTGCTTTCACAATGAGGTAAAGTCGATTTCCTATGACATTCATAGATTGGACTTGAACTAATTCAGCTCCCATATCAACGGTTTCATATTGACGAATAGATGCCTTCGGCGCTGTAGATTCCGTCATATTTTCTGCTTTTGTTTTTTTCATAGTGCCACAAGCGCTAAAAAAAAGGATTAATGGGATGAAATAACGCATATTCGTGTGTTTTTTAGTTTGCGAGGGGTCAAAAATAATACCATTTCGCTAAAGTGTCCTATTTTTGTGCACGCAATGAAAACAAAAACACTAAAAAAGAACAAAGTAAACGTGATAACGTTAGGTTGTTCCAAGAATACCTACGACTCCGAAGTAATGATGGCTCAATTAAAAGCCAATCATTTTGATGTCGAACACGAGTCAATGGAGGATGATGCCGAAATCGTGATCATCAATACTTGTGGATTCATTGATAACGCAAAACAAGAGTCCATAGATACGATTATTCGCTACGCAGAAGCAAAGGCAGAAGGATTGGTGGACAAAGTATACGTAACTGGATGTTTGTCCGAACGCTACAAAGACGATTTAGAAAGAGAAATTCCCGAAGTGGATGCCTATTTCGGTACAAGAGACTTACCGCGTTTGCTGAAAACGTTAAAGGCTGACTACAAACACGAATTAGTTGGTGAGCGCTTACTTACCACACCGAATCATTACGCATACTTTAAAATTGCTGAAGGTTGTGATCGTCCGTGTTCATTCTGTGCGATTCCAATCATGCGTGGGACACATATCTCTACCCCAATGGAGGATTTAGTGTTGCAAGCAAAAGGACTAGCGGCAAAAGGAGTAAAAGAATTAATGCTCATCGCACAAGATTTGACGTATTACGGATTAGATTTATACAAGAAGCGTGCTCTGTCGGATTTAATCAAGCGTCTTTCTGATGTGGAAGGCATCGAATGGATTCGTTTGCATTACGCTTATCCTTCTGGATTTCCGATGGATGTTTTAGATGTCATGAATGAACGCGATAACGTTTGTAAGTATTTGGATATGCCATTGCAACATGGATCAACGAAAATTTTACAAGCGATGCGTCGTGGAATTACACGTGAAAAGACCGAAGAATTGATTCAAACCATCCGTCAAAAGGTTCCAGGAATTGCGATTAGAACAACATTGATAGCTGGATATCCCGGTGAAACAGCGGCAGAGTACAAAGAAATGTACGAATTTGTGGAGAAGAGTCGTTTCGATCGACTTGGTATTTTTACCTATTCTCATGAAGAAAATACGCATGCTTATCAATTCACAGATGACGTTACCGCGAAAATGAAGAAAAAACGTGCGGATGAAATCATGGAATTACAGTCTGGCATCAGTTATGAACTCAATCAACAGAAGATAGGTAAAGAGTTTAAAGTTCTTTTCGATAGAGTAGAAGGGGAATATTTTATCGGACGCACCGAATTTGATTCTCCAGAAGTAGATAACGAAGTGTTGATTAAAAAATCGGAATCTTTTGTTCGATTGGGAGATTTTGAACGTATTTTAATTACGAGTGCAGATCATTACGATTTGTATGGACAAGTTGTTTCCACTCAAAAATAAGGGTACATGAAGTTTTTGTTGACGTTTTTACTGTTTTGCTTGGTATTGCCCTCGTGCAATACGGATCGTTCAGCAGAAAATAAACGATTGGAATTGGTTTCGGGTTCCTTCGGGGAAGCGCAGCTTACTTTTGTTCAAAAGGCCGTGCAATTGAATAGCATTCAGTTAAACTACCCGAATTTTTCATCAAAAATATTCAATTCACTGGTGAAACAATTGATTCTTCGCGATACAATTGGAGTCTTCTGTACCGAACAAGAGAATTTAAACATTACCTACAAAGTCGAGCATTTTAGTAAAAACTTATTGTGCTTGTCTAAATTAGTTAAGGTAAAGTGTCCAATGGGAAATAAGAACTTTCAAATCAATGAAGTTCAAACGTATTTCCAGAATAACGATTCCATTTTTAAAGTGGAATTTGAGGCGCATGCTAATTTTAAAAAGGACTTGCTTATTCAATTGGACGATAGAAGCATGAGCCGTTGCACGAAGCCTGATTTGAATCAACTGAATTTTATCCTACGAAAGGGAAAATTCTATGTGCATGTTCCTTATGATTTCCCCATGTGTAATATGGAAATGCCCTTCAACTTTGGAAAAAATACCGTCAAAGTTGCTTCGTTAACACCGGTAGAACTTAACTAACATCAATTCTCGCTCTCACTCTCACTCTCACTCTCACTCTGTTTCCGATTCTCGCCCTCGCTCTGTTCCTCTTTCTGATTCTGCCGTCTGATAAAACCAAAAATCACTTTGCCAATTAAGTAAATAATGATGTGTAATCCCGTGCCTATCGCCACAAGGATACTATACATACCGCCACTTGAATGATTTCCGTCGTTCATTTCCCAGTAAGCATACACGAAGTAACTTAAGAAAATAATTCCGTGAAAATACTTCCATCCAATCGGTGGTTTTGAGAAAAGCATCACGAGTCCAAAGAGGATGCCCATTCCCCAGAAAAATAGTTGGTCTTCGTTCATGTTTTAAAATTAACATTTTTTCCTCCGTTGCATATGGACACCGAGAATTATTCAAGTGCCATAAAATTCTTATCTTCGCCAAAACTTCGATATGCGCGTGTATTTAGATAATGCGGCGACAACACCCGTCGCTCCTGAAGTGGTTGACGCCATGATTCCAGTCCTTAGAGATACTTTCGGTAATCCGTCTTCCACTCATTCCTTTGGAAGAAATGCAAAAGCATTGCTTGAAACGTCGCGTCGAACAGTTGCAAAACATTTGAATTGTTCGTCATCTGAAATAATTTTCACCTCGGGTGGAACAGAGGCGGACAATATGGCAATTCACACGGCCGTAACGCATTTGGGAGTGAAACGCATCATTACAAGTTCCATAGAACACCATGCTGTTGGACATACAGCTGATGCGATTGCTGCACATGAGAAAATAGAATTGGTACTCTTGGATTCGGATTCCAAAGGGAACATTGATTTGGGGCAATTGGAGTCCTTGCTAAAGGATGGGACGCCAACCTTGGTGTCTTTGATGC
>JBAWZN010000021.1:0-36425 GCA_037143015.1 Flavobacteriia bacterium | reverse complement strand
TCCTTCTTCCAAGGTTTCTAGGTGCATTATACTCGGGTAAAAAACACGCATGGAAACATTGTCAACCATTGAACGTGTGTTTATTCGACCAACAGCTGCTGGGACAACCCTTGGTGGTGTCGCACGGCATACAAGAGAAGCCATAATCCTTTGTGAAGCGGCAGGATTCGAGGTGATTTTCATTGAAACGGTTGGTGTGGGACAATCAGAAACAATCGTTCACTCCATGGTAGATTTCTTCTTGTTACTCATGTTAGCAGGTGCGGGAGATGAGTTACAGGGAATGAAGCGTGGCATCATGGAAATGGCCGATGGCATGATCATCACAAAAGCGGATGGCGAGAACATTCAAAAGTCCCAATGGGCAAGAAGGGAATATGCAAATGCCCTACATTTATTTCCCGCAAAAGAAAACGAATGGATCACACAAGTCCACACAGCGAGTAGCATGACGAAAGAAGGTTTTGAAGACATTTGGAAAAACATCGAATCCTTTTTCATTCAAATGAATCTCAGCGGATGGCTCATTGAAAACCGAAAACACCAAGAAGTCGAAGTGTTAGAGGAAATGATGCGTTCACTGCTTCAAAGCGACTTCTTCTCGAATGAACATTGGTTAGCGAAATACCACGAAATGGAGAGCAAAGTGAAATCCGGGGAAATGTTAGCTTATCAAGCGGCTGAAGAATTGTTTTTGGGGTTTCGGGCTAGTATTTAAGCAACTTAAAGTTCGTCAATGCCTCATTGTTCTTGTTGACACGCAGGATGTACATCGCTGAACGCATTTCCGGAATCGATACCGGTGTTTCCAAAGCTGCATTATTCACTGTTCCACGCGTAATTATTCGTCCGCTCAAATCATAGATTTCATAGGTGCAACCTGTCGCTTGCGTTTTGTTGTCGTGACTCAAAACAAACGTTCCACTCGATGGATTCGGTGCTACCGTGAAGTGAATATCTGGTCCATCTGGTGGGGGTGGGATTAAGTTAAAGATGGCTGTGAAAAAACCACTTTCGGCAGTGATGTTTGTCGTCAATGAATCTTGTAAAGTGTCGTTCACAAATGCCGTAGGAAGCCAATGAGAGAAGGAGTATCCCGGTTTCGCGATTGCTACCATGTTCACAGGAACGCCATCGAAATAGGTTCCAGACCATGGATATGTTACCGGTTGAATGGTATTCAAGGCAATCTCTCCTGCATTTTCCGGATAAACTTCTAAGTTAACTTCTATTGTTTTCACTAAGTTAAATCCTGTTTTGATGTTCTCATAAACAACCTCATTTCGACAAGCCAATTGATCTTGGAAAACCGCGTGATTGTTCACAAATACCTCCATTTGTCCGGCAATGTTGTTCGGATCTCCCCAACGCGCATATTCGTTAGGCATTTCTGTTACCATGGATTCGAAAAAAGTTTGCTCACGCGCCAGCAAGACATCTGTTTGATAACTGGTATTCATCAAATCGGCGAATCGATTAATAAAGTAATTTTTGTAATCTGTATTTTGAATGCTTTGCAGCCAAATGTTGATGTATGGATTCCCGGTACTTTGCCCAAGCATATACGCTATGTGATTATCGGTACAACTGGTCCAGCCATTTGGCTGCATGGATAATTCCAAGTCAATCAAGCCAAAACGCCAACGCCCATTTGTTTTATCTGACCGGTATATTTTAATGTTGTTTCCTGGCCAATCCACATTTCCCATCCAGGACTCTGCGATGATGTAATCAGCATACTGTTTCATATCAATGAGTTGATCTGCATCGTTCACATAACTTGATGATAACGGATTTAAGGTCAGAAAATCGGCGTAGGAATCCCAAAAATGCTGGGCATCTCCTTCCACTGATCTTAAAACGAGGTTGTACCAATAACTCAGGGAAAGTAAGTCCATAGAGTCTTTGTTCGCTCCGTCATGAATTTCAAAATACTCTGAATTAAACTTTTCTCTGAGTTCATACAGTCCAAAATAGGAACCATTGATGTACACACTTACTGGACGAAAAGCTGAATAATAATTCTTCGTTCCTTCGCTCATCATGCGAACCTGACTTGCGTCTTTATAGGGTAAGGTCAAATACTGGTTACTTCCATTTCGTAGGTAAATTTCACCGTATTTCGTGCGGTCCGGACGATCCGGAATCAATGGGTAATGTACAGGTGTTTGCCCAAGTGCACCATGATCAAAAGTAAGTCTAAAAGAATGCTGCGGTTGAGATCGACTTCCTCCTGCTCCTCCGTCCATGCGAATTGAGGTTTTACGCTCAAATAGAAATGGATGACCAAGTCCTTCATTTAGGTAAACAGCATGGGCTGGTTTTATCCAATCAGTGGACCAATTATCAAAAATTCCAGTTGAACCATAAAGATTACTTTGATCTGTGGTTACCATTAAAATAGGAGTGTCATGGCTAATGTTAAACAAAAAAGTAACAATGGTTTCCTGACTGGAGAGGTAGGTGCTATTGGCATTCAGTGGAAAAACTTTGGCGCGTATAACGGTTTTTTGATACACAAAAATGGAGTCTGTATAGTCTGTGGAATTAAAGGTTGGTTCTGCACCATTTGTAGTATAAACAAGTTTACATGGCTCTGTATTCGTGTGATTTAATTTCAAGTAAAAAGTCGAGTTGACCACTCCGGATATATGCGAGCTAATCGGACGAGAAAGGCTATCTGAGTAAACCGAACCTGCATTGTTTGTACTTCCTGGACTAGGACTCATCCATTTAATTGTTGCTGATGCGTCCGGAGATCGTCCAATGGAAATGTCTGCGCAAGGAGTTTCAACGGTCAAACTTGATACCAATTGTTGCGCTGGGTCAAATAAATAAACGGTTTCACCATTTCCGCCTAGTTTGAAATTGGTATGGATTAAATTTCCTTGAACTGGAATGAATTCATTGGTGAGTTCTGTTGAGCTTGTGGTGTTTAGGTGAAAATCGACATAGGTGTAATTCTCACCATTTGTAGCCGCGACTTCGAATCCAATGGAATTAATCATTCCCGCTGACAATCCAGACGCACTTAATTCACTTGCTCTAATCAACATTTGATGTCTCGCTCCCCAATACCAGTTTCCAAATGGTGCGGGATATTCCGTGTTCCCATTTTGAATCGTTCCAGTGCCGATAATAGCATTGTTTAATTTGATGTTTGGACGTTGGTAATACGTTGATGCGTTGCTAGCCGAGCATGCTGCCGGACTTCCATCAATAAAACTTCCGATGGTTGAAATGTAAGTCGTAGCTGTTTGCTTGAAAATCGAATTCTCTGTGTATTGTGAGTTATTGTAAGAACAGACGTTGATCACCACATTTGAAACACCATCCCAATAAAAAGGTGTGACAAGTTGATGTTGACTCCAGCCGGCTTGAGGCGTGTAATTTTGTTCTGAAACACCAAATTGAAAAGGAGTTGATCCAAAACGATTTTTCTGACTACAAAATATTTGTTGGAATCCACCCGCTGGAAGAATAAGATTTGGCATGACCCACATGGTTGGAACAGTCAATTTATCTGATAGCGTGTATCCATTTAGATTAATCGGTGACGTTCCTGCATTGTGCAATTCAATCCAGTCACTTGCATCTCCATTTTCGTCAATTGAGGAAAGGTAATTTTTGTTGCAGCCCTCGTTGATGGTGATTTGAGAAAAGCCAATATGGTGTAAAAGTAAAAAACAAACAAGTAGTTGTTTCATTTTTAAAATCAATTAGAAAAATCTAATATAATCAAATAAAACAAGTCTTTTGAATTTAGTTTAACGTTCACAGGCTAAAAAACCTCAAATTGTACTGTTTCGAAGTGATTATTTTCAAGTTTGATCCGTATGAAATAAATTCCGGGAGCAATCGGTTTCAAGCGTACCTCCGATGATGCAGCGTTTCGTTCAAGTACTTCAAATGAAATATTTCGGCCAAATACATCTTGTACCGTACTTATTTTTCCTTTTTCAATGGAAATGTTAAAATGTCCATCATTTGGATTGGGGTAGAGGCTAATTTGTTTCAGACTGTTTTCTGAGATACTCACCTGCGAGTCAATTTGAAAGGTATCTACTTCTTGACAGCCTTCAGAATCTGTTATGGTCACATAGTATACGCCACCTGAAATTTGAGTTAAATCATTCGAGCTTTGTCCGTTACTCCAGGTGTAGGAATAGGGTGGTGACCCTCCTGAAACACCCAAATTAATTCCGCCATCCAAGCCGAAAACTTCTGGATTCACCACCGCATTGATGTTCCAAGGGAATGGTTCATACACTACGTTTTGTAGTGAAACTGCACAACCCGATTGATCAAGAATGGAACAAATGTAGTTACCGGCGCCAATTCCGGTGATTATGGAATCATTCACAGCGAAGTCCACCCAATTATACGTGTACGGTGCTTGTCCACCTTGGGCTTGAATATCGATGCTTCCTGTTTGTCCTCCGGGACAAGTGACGTTGACTATTTGACTTGTTGCACTTAGGTCTATGAGGTTAATTTGAAAACTCACTGTATCTTGACAATTCAGTCCATCTGTCACAATTCCTTCATAAGTGCCAGGACCAATAGTTTCTAAGGTATTCGTTGTTTCAGCAGAATTCATCCACGTATAACTATAGGGAAGTACACCATTCGAGGCCGAAAAACTAACAAATCCATTCGAGGAAGAATCACAAACGATGTTTGTTCCGTTTACTTGAGTCGTCAAATTGGACATCGTAAATATAGTGTCAGTAAATACTTTTTGACAAGATAGCGCATCAGAAATTGCACAAGAGTAAATGCCATTTCCTAGGTTGTCAATCGTATTTGTGGTAGCCATAGACGACCAGTTGAATTGATAGGGAGGAATTCCGTTGGAAACATTTAGTGTTATTTGACCGTTTGTATTTCCCGCACAATCGATTTGCGAGGTGTTAGCACTCACTTGAATATTTGATTGACTTTGAACGGTAAACGTTTGAGAAGCCAGACATCCCAAAATATCTGTTGCGGTAACTGCATAAGTTCCTATAGCCAAATTTAAAATAGAAGCTGAAGAACTCGAATTTGGTGTCCAACTATACGTATAGTTTCCATTCCCTCCTGTAGCATGAACGTAAATTGAACCATTTGCTGCGTCAAGACAAGTAGTGGAAATGATGGTGTCGGAAACAATTTGTAATGGACTTGGTTGTGAGACTGTTACGCTGATGTTTCCTTGACAACCGTTTTGATCGGCAATTAGACAGGAGTAATTTCCAGCAGGAACATTGGATAGTTGGTTTGAATTTCCAATTACTGGAGTCCAGGAATAGGTGTATCCCGGAGTTCCGCCGCTTGCAGTTATGCTTATTTGTCCGGTGGATGTTCCGTAGCAGTTGACTGGTGTACTTGCTGCAAGGATAGCGTTGACTGCTGCTGGTTGGGATATTGGAACGACAATTGTTCCAACACAACCATTGGCATCGATTACTTGACAGGTGTACGGTCCTGCAGTTAAGTTTTGAATCGTATTTGTACCATTTCCTGACGGATTTCCTGGAGACCAATTATAAGAAAGGGATCCAGTTCCTCCTGAAGCAGAAATTTGAGCAGAACCATTAGAACCGTTAAAACATGAAACGGGAGATTGATTCACCAATGCAACACTTGGACCAGAAATATTGCTTATTCCAACGCTTAAATACGCTGTACAATTATTCTGGTCACTGACCATCACTTGATAGGATCCAGCAAATAAATTTGATAAAGCGGCGGTGCTTCCGACAGATGGAATCCAGGTATAGGCATACGTTCCTGTTCCGCCAGTTGTAACTAAGGTCAATGCACCATTATTGGATCCACACGTAGCCGGTGAAATGGAAGATGTTGCAACGGAAATTGCTGCGGGTGAATTGATTTGTACCATTTGATTAGTCATACACCCATTCATGTCACTCACCTGGCAATGGAATGTCCCAGCGGAAAGATTACTCGCTAAACTATTCGTCCCACCTGACGGACTCCAAGCATACGAATAGGGAGGAACTCCACCAATCCCAGTAACTTGAGCTGATCCATTTGTTCCACCGAAACACGAGACGGCATTGTTCATGGTTATGGATGAACTCAAGCCTGTCGGTTGAGAAATGGTCACATTCGTTGATAGTTGACATCCGTTCGCATCGCTTGTTGTGCAAGTGTATGTACCGGCAGGAACGTTATTTATAGACGAGCTTGATGTTTGATTCGGACTCCATAAATAGCTCAAATTTCCTGTTCCACCAGATGCTGAAATAGAGGCGCTACCGGTCGAATTACCAAAACAGTTTACGTTTGAAATGGTTAAAATCGTATTGGTAATGGCAGGTGGATTATAAATTTGGAAACTTTGATTGAGGATGCAGTTATTTACATCTGTTATTTGACAAGAATAAACGCCAGCACTTGTGTTTGAAAGGGAATTTGTTGTGCCTAAATTACCGCTCCAATTGTATTGATAAGGTCCTGTCCCACCAGTAGTGTTGAGCGTTATGGAACCATTCGTTCCACCAAAACAAGAAATGGGATTCATGGTTGAATTAACTGATAATGGGTTGGGTTGGGTAAGCGTCATTTGTTGGATGGATGAACATCCAAGTCCATCAGTAACTTGACACGTGTAATTCCCCGCAGCTAATCCTGTCAAAGAAGAATTAGAACCAAGGTTCGGGCTCCATGAATAGGTATATTGTCCAGTTCCTCCTGAAGCACTAATCGCTATTGATCCTGTCGAAGCACCATGACAAAGAGGATTATTGACTGTTGAAACGCTGGAACTCACCGCAGTGGAAACCATTGTGACGATTGCATTTTGTGAAGGTGCGATACATTGGTTCGCATCGGCAAGTTGACAGCTGTAGTTTCCTGGACTCAAATTGCTAATTAGCGCACTGTTGTTACTCGTATTTGACCAATTGTAGGAGAAAATCCCTGTCCCTCCCGATGTTGTGAGTTGAATGGCTCCATTGTTTTGTCCGCAACTCGCATTAGTCACCGTTGAACTGACTTGAATCGGTAAGCAAGATTTAAATATGGGATTGATTGCCAAGGCCACTTGGTAGCCAAAGTTTTCAATGGGTGTCCATGCCGTTGCGCCATTTGGATTCTGATTCCACTTCATAAAGGCTCGGTTCGACTTGAAGTAATTCGTGGACGTTTGAAGTTTGATGTTTCCAGCATTTTCTGTTACTCCAAAAAAGTAGGTCCCTGGACTTAGGTTGAATGTCCCACCGGCGATTGGTAAATTGATTGTCGCTCCTGAAATGGAATTAGCGGTTGTGCTCGTGTACGTTGTGGTTGAAATGATTGGTAAACCTGTTGGAATGCCATTTACATCTGTCGCATATATATCCACCCGAATGGGTTGATTTGACGGTGTTCCAGCAGCAAGACTAATTTTTACAGAATCTAAGTAATCTTGTTGTCCCAAGGTAAAAGTTTGACCGATGATGCCATTGTCATAAGCACTGGTGAGGTTGTTCCCGATCCCTAAAGTTCCCGTTACACCAACAACCCTGGATAATTCCGATTTCGTCCTGGAAAAATACGTGATGTAAGAATTATTAAATGGAATTTGATCATTAACGGTGTTGAATACATATTCAATGGAATAATTACCGAGTGTTTGGATGGTGTAATTTGAAACGACGAATGTATCTATTTGTCCGGAAGTCAAATTATGTGCCGAACTCGTTGCGCTATAAATCAAATTATTTGTTGCCACATTTTTAATTAATACAGTCATTGTCACATTGAACAAAGGGTTTGTTCCTGAGTTTTTTGCACAAGCGGAAAGAGTCAAGTTGTTCCCATTTACAGATTGACGGGTATGTATTTTGGTGAATTCTCCACCAGGACTTTGATGACTCACATATGAAACATCGACTGAAGGATTTGAACCCAGTTTCGGACGAATCATGAAGGCATAATTCACACTGTAGGATTCAATGCTATTCCAATTCCCGGAAATATTGGTGCGGACATAATTTTTCCCGTAGGTAAAAATAGAAGCATCACAACCGATGGGATAAGGTGAATTCCCCAGTTTATGGATCGAAAAAAGATAATCTCCGCTTGGTAAAGCAATAGGATTGGCTAAAGTATGTGTTTGCCAACCCACTCCTGTGGAAACCGAATTCGGAGAAGTATAAATCGAACTTAGTTGAATGATGTTGTTTATTATTGGGAAGACTTCAACATAATATTCCTGTGTCGTAGAAGAACTTTGTGTGTAAAACTGAACACCACTTAATACATCATTGCCGCTTACTGTATAAACAACACCTTGATCGTATTCAGAACTTGTTGACCAATTAAAGGCATTGGAATAGTTGTTGTTATCCCTTGCATAGTAATTGAAATCTACGCTGAGGTTTTGAGTGGAAACATCATTCGTTGTTACTCCATCAATTTGAGTTTGTGTTTTTATGTACTTGATGAAATAATTCTTCGAAACGGAGAGATTTGGAAACCAAGTTCCGCTGATGATTGCTTGTTGAATGCCTACCCCTAGATTTACAGGTGTACTTGTCAATACTTGAATCGGTGTGGTGACATTCGGTAATTCATAGATTTCCGTGGTAAGCAAGACATTCGAAATCGTGCTCCCACTAAAATTTTTGATTGTTGCTCCAAATGGAATACCAAAGTTCGCTTGTTGAAGAGGTATTTTGCTTAGCCTATTTTTAAGGTAGATGATGCCAGCATCGTTATTATTTGGCAATGCTGTGTAGGTGAAATTCCATGCAAAACCAGTGCTTGACCAAGCGTTGTCCCATTCGAAATAATACGTGTTTCCTGCCGTTAAGATCAAATTGTCAACACGCGATGCAAAAGAATTAGTTCCGGATGAAATGCATCCATTAAAGTCGTCATTCGCTCCGAGAAGTGTCAAATTCCCGCAACTACCTGACCAAATCCATAAACGTGTGTCGGACCCACCTCCACAAGAATTGATGGATAGATTTCCATTCGTTGTTGGGGTAAATTTATACCAATTGGCTGCGGTTGCACCTGCTTGAGAAGCACCGCTCCCCGTAATTATTGATGCGGTAAATGTCCCCGGTATTACATTGGTTGCCAATGCACAACTCACACCTTGCGCCATCGAGCACAGTGCGTGAAAGAAAAACAAAACCAGTAAGTAATACCTCATCTAACGAAATTCACTCAATATTACGGATTCAAATTCACATGTTAATGCAAGAGTGAAAAGATTACAAATCTTTAACATATAGGAAGTTTTAAGCAAAAAAAAACAGCCTTTAGGCTGTTTTTTCACTAAACTATTTTTTATCTATTTCACGTAAACGCGTTGTGTCGTTTTTTCTGTAGCCGTTGAAACAACCACTTGGTAGATTCCAGTGCTCAGGGTTTCGAATGAAATCGTATTATTGATGTCCGTTAATAGAGCAGAACTCACTTCTTGTCCCGACATAGAAACAAAAGAAACTTTTGCTCCGATAACATCTGGCGTGACATTGATGGAAACATGTTCTGGTGTACCCACAATTGTTACTTTGTCCGCTAAAGCAATTAGTTCTAATCCAGAATTTGCTCCTTCTCCAGCTAAAATTTGCGAATTAGCCGTTGATTGATATCCGAAACCATGAATAGTGATTTGGGAAGCATTTGTATTGACAGAAAGCTCTACCCAACCGTAGTAGGTATTTGCACCAGCTGTCAGTTTCGCTCCTAAAAATTTGTTGGATTGATTTAAAAAATTTCCTTGCTGAACAGGAATTTGCCCTAAAATCCCAGCATCTACAAGTAAATCTAATCCTAAAGCTGCATTTGAAGAAGTTCCAAAGTTCGCAGCAGCCGAAATTGGATCTCCATTGTTCAGAGCGGAAACTTGAAATGATGATGAAGAACTTCCTGTTCCTGTCGCTCCCAACAGGGATACGCCTGGACTTAATTGAGCTCCAGCAGCGGCACCCTCGTAAGTAAACTGAACACCTTGTGTAGAAGATGCTCCAGAAATATGTTGAACGAAAAATGCTAACTCTGGATTAGCATCGTTGTTAAAGTCTAGTGCGTATGGACCAGACAATGAATCGACAACAACATCAGGATTTAGATTTGTTGCAACGACTTGAGCATTGATATTTCCTTGAGCAACCAATGCACCAGCAACCGCTGTGTATTGTTTTAATCTTGTTTTGTTTGAAGAAGATAGCGTTTTCATTTTCTTAGATTTGGAATAAAAATAGTCATTTTTATTTAATTGGTGAAATTATCGATTACTTTCTTAAGAAATTATTAAGTATAAATCCTTGTTCTTCTTTGTTTTGTTCAATTTCCGGGTAACTGAGGTAAAGTACGGAAAGGTTAGCCTGACTTTCCATCCATGCTTCAATTTTTGCTTGTTCTTGTTCGAAATGCATCCATTTTTTAGTCGATAATACAGTTGTCATGGGCACTCCTTTTTCGTTTTTTGGACTCAAGTCAAGTTCACTTTGGACATACAAAAGTTTGTAGTTATAATAATCTGGCAAAAAGGATAAAGAGTGACTAGGAATGAAGACGATTCGATCTCCGACATCTTTCATCCAGCTATTGTCTTGAAAAAGATTTGCAGCTAGATCTTTGCTATTCATTGATTCATAAATTGAAAAACCAAGTGATTCGATAAAGGAAAGTACTTTTGCTTGATCTTGATCAACAGCCTCGGTGCAGATAATTCGCTCTCCTTTCATAAATTCCTCCAGTTGCTGCTCATGAAAGTCCGCTTTGATTTCGTCTTTCGAATGATCTCGGTAAATTTCGAATAGCCATTTGTGTGATTTAATATTTTTAGGAGCTATACGAAGGTTTACTTCAAATGCTTGAATGGCATCTTTATACAATCCTTGTCGAACAAGTGCTTCTCCAAGATGGTAGTGTGCACGGTGGAAGAAAAAATCGTGATCTATGGCAATCAGAAATTCTTCAATGGCAAAATTCAATTCACCACGTCTTAAAAAAGTGAGTCCGAGTCCGTGATGCGCGCGCGCATGCGAATCATCAATATTCAAGGCGCGAATAAATTGCTTTTCTGCTAAGTCATATTTTTTTCGTTGTAGGAAAATTTGTGCAATGTTCAATGCTAATTGATAGTTGTATGGATTCTTCTCTTGAATTTTCAAGAGTTTTGGCAAGGACAAATGCGGTTTGTTCATGGCAAGTAGAATCAGACCTTCTAAATATTCTAAGAACATTGGCTCTTCCATCCCCAATTTGTCGTAGGCATCTTCCGTGCTTTGACTAAGTTTAATTTGTTTGCGAAGTTCTTCCAATATCAACATGGACTTTCGGTACTGTCTTTTGCTTAAATAAGCGAAGGCTAATCGCTGACCGTAACGTTGAATATTACTCTCACCATAAATTCGTTCCAAAATATCAATTGCCGCTGTAAATTTCCCAGCATTCAATAAATTTCGCGCAATGTAATATTCGTTTTCTCTTTTCGATTTCTCGACTTGTAGCAATTTGTCGTCATCCAACGCATCGATGTACCCGAGTTCAACAAGTTGCTGTAACGCTTCTTGAGCTGCCCAGGGATCCTCACGTAAAATGGCGTCGTGCATGCCGCTATCGCCTGGAAAATTTTCCCAAGAATCAATCCATTGCACTTCTTTTGCTTGTTCAAAACAGGCATGAAGGACTTTTCCTTCCATATCTTTACCTACTGGAAGATCCATGTGATGCAAGAGGGTAGGAGTGATGTCCAAGACGCTTGCACCAGATAGTTGAGAACCATTGTTTTTTATTCCAGGTCCTGCCATGACAAACACACCATACGGACTATGTTCAACTGCTGGACCGGATGGTTCTTTTGGAATATACAAGGGACGCTGATGGTCGCAATGGAATCCATGATCGGAGATGAGCAGGACCGTTGTATTTTCTTCATCAATCAAACTCATCATTCGTGCTAACATGCGATCGTGGAATAGGTAAGCGGCCTCTACGACATGTTGAAAATCGTCGAAGTCTTGTTCCGGTATTTCGGGTCTTCTTGGTGGGAAATAACGCATGGCCACATGTGAAAAGTGATCGATGGCGTCGTGATAAATTGCCATAAAATCCCAATCGCTTTTTTCTAGCAAGTGGCAAGTGGCACTGTGAATCGTTCCGGCATTCGCCATGTTTTTAATGACATTGGTTGTGCGTTTGTCGGATCGAAGTGGAATGTTATCCTTTAGATTCGGAATAAAAGGAAGTAATTGATTTAACGTGATTTGATGCGGGTGGATGCGAAACTCCTTCATCGATTCCGATAATTCTTCCGGATGAACAGTCCCTTTCGGCATTTCCCATTCTTCGTCCAATGGTTTCGTGGCAATTTGATATAAGTTTGAAACCATTACACCGTTAATTGGTTCAGCAGGATTACTCGGCCACCATGCGACCACGTTGCTTTTGTATCCTTCCTGATTCAATATGTTCCAAATGGCTTTTACTTTTCGTGAGGTCGAAGTAACAGGACGAAGGTTTTCCCCATCCGGAGTTGGCTCAATGAATCCACCAATACCATGGGTGTCCGCTCGGAATCCTGTAGCGATACTTGTCCATAACATCGGTGAAAGTGGTGGATCTAAGGTTTGTAATTTTCCATGAACTCCGCGGGACATAAGCCGTGCAAATGCCGGCATTTTTCCTTGCTGGATAAGTGGCATAATGACTTTCCATTCCGCAGCGTCCCATCCGATTACGAGTACTTTCTTTTTCTCACTCATGATTCTTTTCGATTTCGGTAAAGTGAGTCGTCAATGACTGATTTCAATTCCACCATTGGTGTTTCCCAACCGCAGAAATCAATCAAGCCTTGCAGGCATGTTTCCGGATTTTGCAGTAATTCTTTATATTGAATTTCAATAAAGGGGATGCTGTGGGTAAGTAAGAATTGACGGCTTTTTTCAATGTGCAAAGCGTACATTGATTTAAACTTTTCCTTTTGATCTTGTTGATTTTTGCCGACCATTTTTTCCTGTGATTGAACTACTTCATCTAAATCCCGCAGCATGAAAACTACCCGGTATTTAAGAGAAAGGTCGATGAACGTGACTAAGGGCGCGACAATTTTTATCGTTTTACCATTTAGTTCCTTCAAGAACGAATTGTTTTTTACAATGCCTTTGACAGCCTCTAATTCGTAATATCCCTTTGGATTGTTTTCATCTTCCACACGGATAGAATCAGTAGCAATAGATGCGTTTGCAGCATTAAAAAGTTGCATCATTAAGGAGGTTCCTGATCGAGGGATTCCCGTTATAAGTGTAATCACAGTATTTTTTGATAAGGTTAATCAAAAATAACAATAATCAATAGGAGAAGATAAATGAGAAAGACTAAATTGTTTTCAGGATGATTTTGTTTCGGTGAAGGGTAATTTCCCCTTTGATTTCCAGTTGCTTTAACAACCTTGAAATCACAACTCTAGAGGAGTGAAGGTCGTCTGCAACTTGCTGATGTGTATGCAATATTTCGAGAGATCCCAATAATTTCGCTTGATCGCGAAGGTATTTCAGTAAACGTTGATCTAAATTCATGAAGGCAATGGCATCAATGGACTCCATTAATTCCATCATTCGTGTGTGGTAATTGCTGATGATGTAAGTGCGCCAACTTTTATATTGGTCCATCCAAATTTCCATGTATTCAGCTGGAATCATCAAGAGTAATGACGGTTCCATCGCAGTTGCTTTAATTTGACTGTCGATTTTTTTTGTGCAGCATTGCAAGGACATAGCGCAGGTGTCACCACCTTCTATGTAGTAAAGGAGTAATTCTTCACCGTTTTCATTTTCGCGAGAAACTTTAATAGAACCCTCGATAACAATTGGAATTAACTGCAGGCGATCTCCCACATGGACAATGATTTCATCTGTCGTTGTTTCACGAACTTTCGCAAGTTTCGCCATTTCCGCAATCAACTCAGGTTCTAAAACGTATCCAAGCTGCGCTTGGAGCATGAGCTCCTTATTTTCTTGACTGAGCATCTGCTTTGTAATGAATGAAGAAATTCGCGTAAATGATTTTGGATAAAGCAAATAAATAAGGCGATAAAGCAATGGTGAAAAATGCAACTAGTCCAATTTGTGTCCAAGCACCAAAACTCGGAAACCATAAATTACAAGACACCCAAATTGTTACAAATAGCGCGACCCCTAATCCGTATGAAACATACATCGCTCCATATAAAAAGCCAGGCTCTCTTTCGTACTTCAGGTGACAAACATTGCATTCGTCACGAACATCACCGATGTTTTTTAAATCATATACATTGGAAACGAGGAATTTTCCTTCGTGACATTGTGGACACGTCATGTGTAAGATACTGTAAAGTTTGGTTCCCTTTTTCATACTGCATTCATTTTAATCCATCAAAAGTAGGGGTTTTAGTCATTCGGATGTGTAACAGATGTTACTAAAGTCAAGAACTTGACGAAAATCATGTTTTGTCCGACACAAGCGTTTATTGTGGCATGAATTATGACAAAACGACACTGTTTCGGGTTGCAAATCTTTCATTTTGTCATTGGTGGGTATGTAAATATAGATGGCACACAAATTGAGAAATGCAAAACATCAAAAAGAAAATTTATTTAGAATGGGAAAAATAATTGGAATTGACTTAGGAACAACAAACTCGTGTGTTTCTGTCATGGAAGGAAATGAGCCAGTAGTAATTGCGAACTCAGAAGGTAAAAGAACAACACCGTCTGTTGTTGCGTTTGTTGAAGGTGGAGAGCGTAAAGTGGGAGATCCTGCAAAGCGTCAAGCCATCACGAATCCAACAAAAACAATTTCTTCGATTAAACGATTCATGGGATCTAGCTTCGATGAATGTAGCAAAGAAGTAGCTCGTGTTCCTTACCAAGTAGTAAAAGGTGATAACAATACTCCTCGCGTAAAAATCGACGATCGTTTGTATTCCCCACAAGAAATTTCTGCAATTATTCTTCAAAAAATGAAGAAAACAGCGGAAGATTATTTAGGACACGAAGTTTCGGAAGCTGTAGTAACTGTTCCAGCGTACTTTAACGATGCGCAACGTCAAGCAACGAAAGAAGCAGGTGAAATCGCAGGATTAACAATTAAAAGAATCATCAACGAGCCAACAGCAGCAGCATTGGCTTATGGATTAGATAAAAAAGGAATTGACCAAAAAATCGTTGTATTCGATTTCGGTGGTGGAACACATGACGTTTCTGTCCTTGAATTGGGAGATGGCGTATTCGAAGTATTGGCAACAGACGGTGACACGCACTTAGGTGGTGACGACGTAGATGAGGCAATCATCGTTTGGTTATCAGAAGAGTTCAAAAAAGATGAAGGACTAGACTTGCGTAAAGATCCAATGGCACTTCAACGTTTGAAAGAAGCGGCGGAGAAAGCGAAAATCGAGTTGTCTTCGACAAACTCATCGGAAATCAATCTTCCGTACATCATGCCAGTAGATGGTGTTCCAAAACACTTAGTAAGAACCTTACAACGTGCGAAATTCGAGCAATTGATTTCTGAAATCGTTGAAAGAACCATCGCTCCATGTCGTTCAGCTTTGAAAAATGCAGGATTGACACCAAGTGATATCAACGAGGTGATTTTAGTAGGTGGATCAACACGTATTCCAATCATCCAAGATGCAGTTGAACGTTTCTTCGGTAAAGCTCCGTCAAAAGGAGTTAATCCAGATGAGGTAGTTGCAGTAGGTGCAGCGATTCAAGGTGGTGTATTGACAGGTGAAGTGAAAGACGTTCTTTTATTAGACGTTATTCCTTTATCTTTAGGTATCGAAACCATGGGAGGTGTCTTAACGAAATTAATCGAAGCAAATACAACGATTCCTACGAAGAAATCAGAAGTATTCTCTACAGCATCAGACAATCAACCATCTGTAGACATTCACGTGTTACAAGGTGAGCGTCCAATGGCAACGGATAACAAAACGTTGGGTCGTTTCCAATTAACAGACATTCCACCAGCGCAAAGAGGTGTTCCTCAAATCGAGGTGACATTCGACATCGATGCGAACGGAATCATGAATATTTCAGCGAAAGACAAAGGAACAGGAAAACAACAATCGATTAAAATCGAAGCGTCTTCAGGTTTGTCTGACGAAGAAATCAAACGAATGAAAGCAGAAGCAGAAGCAAATGCTGAATCGGATAACAAGAAACGTGAGGAAGTTGAAACAATCAATAAAGCAGACTCATTGATTTTCCAAACGGAGCGTCAAATGAAAGAATACGGAGATAAAATTCCAGCAGACAAAAAACAAGGAATCGAAGATGCCTTAACGGAGTTGAAAGCGGAATTCGATGCTCGTAACATTCAAAACCTTGAGCCGGCAATGGAAAAATTGAACAATGTATTCCAAGCAGCTTCTCAAGACATGTACAATGCTACAAATGCAGAAGGTGGAAACGCTGGTGATGCAGGAGCAGATCAATCAGCAGGTAACTCTAATGATGAGGTAACTGACGTTGATTTCGAAGAAGTGAAAGATAAATAATTGATTTTTTTTCAATCTATTTCAAAACACTCATCGTTTATTCGGTGAGTGTTTTTATTTTTACACATGTTATATTCTAAAAAACTCGAAAATGCCAATAGTAAAGAGTGGGTGGTCTTCATCCATGGTGCCGGAGGTAGTTCGAGTATTTGGCATAAGCAAATCAAAACCTTTTCTGAAAAATACAATTTGTTGCTGATTGACCTTCGCGGACACGGGAAAAGTCAGATGGAAACCAAAAAGAAACGCTATTCTTTTAAATTGATTGCGCAAGATGTCATCGAAGTGATGCATGCCCAACAGATTGAACGCGCACACTTTGTAGGCGTTTCTCTTGGATCAATCGTCATTAAACAAATCGAATTACTTGAGCCGAACTTAGTTAAATCTATGATTTTCGCTGGAGCGATAACACGTTTAAATTTTAAATCTCGTCTACTGTTAAAGGCTGGACGTGTTTTGAATCGTTTGATTCCACAAATGGGATTGTATCAATTGTTCGCACGCATCATGATGCCGAGGAAAAATCATGCTTCCTCGCGCGAGTTATTTATCGGCGAAGCACGAAAAATTGTCCAAAAAGAATTTAACCGTTGGTTTAAATTAACTTCCCGCTTGGCGCTGTATTTAATCGAATTGGAAAAGCAAACGGATAAAACACCCACCTTGTTTATTATGGGGGAGGAAGATCACTTGTTTTTAGCACCGGTGAAGGAATTAGTGGCCCAAAATCCACGTTTAAATTTGAGTATTGTCCCGAATTGTGGACACGTAGTCAACTTCGAACAAGCCGATACCTTCAATCACCTTAGTTTGAAATTTATTGATCAAGTATCCGCTTAAGTGCGACTATTAACAATTTGAAATCATTTTGTTAAAAAACACTTTGTAGAAAAGTACGCACCTTGATAGATTTGAACTAAATTTGTACTCAATTTGCAGCGAACATCCGCTTCGAAGAAAAGTAAATTGAAATCCCTATGCCAAAAGATTTATCTATCAAATCGGTTCTGATCATCGGAAGCGGTCCAATCGTTATAGGTCAAGCCTGTGAGTTTGACTATGCCGGATCACAAGCAGCACGTTCATTGAGAGAAGAAGGAATTGAAGTGACTTTGATCAACTCGAATCCTGCGACCATCATGACAGATAAAGTGGTTGCTGATAACATTTATCTTCAACCCTTAGAGCCAGAAAGTATTTTGGAGATTTTGAAAAATCACAAAATCGATGCCGTTCTGCCAACAATGGGTGGACAAACAGCATTAAACTTGTGCATCAAGTGTGATGAATTAGGTATTTGGGAGCAACATGGTGTTCGATTGATAGGTGTAGATATCGCCGCAATTGAAATCACCGAAAATCGTGAGGCCTTCCGTAATTTGATGTTGGAAATTGGGATCCCGATGGCTCCTCAAAAAACAGCTAAATCGTTCTTAGAAGGAAAAGAAATCGCGCAAGAATTTGGATTCCCATTGTGTATTCGTCCTTCGTATACCTTAGGTGGATCAGGTGCTTCCATTTTACACGAACCAAAAGAATTTGATAACCTACTTGAACGCGGACTACAATTGTCGCCGATTCATGAGGTAATGATTGATAAAGCCTTACTAGGTTGGAAAGAATTCGAATTGGAGTTGTTACGCGATGCAAACGACAACGTGGTAATTATCTGTTCGATTGAAAATTTCGATCCAATGGGAATTCATACAGGAGATTCAATCACTGTTGCTCCAGCCATGACTTTGTCCGATACAACCTTTCAGAAAATGCGCGATATGTCCATCAAAATGATGCGTTCTATCGGGAATTTCGCGGGTGGATGTAACGTTCAATTTGCTGTGTCTCCAGATGATGCAGAGGATATCATCGCGATTGAAATCAATCCACGTGTATCTCGTTCATCTGCATTAGCATCGAAAGCAACAGGTTATCCAATTGCGAAAATCGCTTCGAAATTGGCTATTGGCTACCACTTAGATGAATTGCAAAATCAAATCACGAAAACGACGTCGGCCTTGTTTGAGCCAACGTTGGACTATGTAATTGTAAAAATTCCACGTTGGAACTTTAATAAATTCCCGGGTACAAATCGACAACTAGGACTTCAAATGAAGTCAGTAGGAGAGGTAATGGGAATCGGACGTTCTTTCCAAGAAGCGCTTCAAAAGGCTTGTCAGTCTTTGGAGATTAATCGAAATGGTTTAGGTGCGGACGGAAAAGAATTGACCAATCAAGATGAAATCTTACATTCTTTAGAATTTGCGAGTTGGAACCGTTTGTTCCATATCTACGATGCGATTAAATTGGGAATCCCGTTTAAAAAAATCGTTGAGAAAACAAAAATCGATATTTGGTTCTTGAAACAAATCGAAGACCTAATCAAATTAGAACGAAAAATTGAAAAGTTTCACCTGGAAAGCATCCCGAAAGAGTTACTTTTTGAAGCGAAACAAAAAGGATACGCAGATCGTCAAGTTGCCCATTTATTACGCTGCCTAGAATCAGAGGTTTATCAAAAACGTTCTGATATGGGAATAAATCGTGTTTATAAATTAGTAGATACTTGCGCAGCGGAATTTGAAGCAAAAACACCTTATTACTACTCGACTTTTGAGTTTGAAAATGAAAGCATTGTTACAGATCGCAAGAAAGTAGTAGTGTTAGGTTCTGGTCCAAACCGCATCGGACAAGGAATCGAATTCGATTATTCATGTGTTCATGGTGTATTAGCAGCGAAAGAATGTGGCTACGAAACGATTATGATCAACTGCAATCCGGAGACTGTTTCTACCGATTTCGATACAGCGGATAAGTTGTATTTTGAACCTGTTTTCTGGGAACATATTTACGATATTATCAAGCATGAGAATCCGGTTGGAGTCATCGTTCAGTTAGGTGGACAAACCGCACTTAAGTTAGCAGAGAAATTACAACGATACGGAATCCGTATTCTTGGAACAAGTTTTGAAGCATTGGATTTAGCTGAAGACCGTGGACGATTTTCTAAATTACTGGAAGCAAACAACGTTCCATTTCCTGAATATGGGGTGGTGGAAAGTGCAGAACAAGCACTTGAGTTATCTGATAAATTAGGATTCCCGTTATTGGTTCGTCCGTCTTATGTTCTTGGTGGACAAAAAATGAAAATTGTCATCAATAAGGAAGAATTAGAGCACCACGTTGTTGACATCATCAATGAGATGGGGAATAATCAAATTTTATTGGATCACTTCTTAGGTGGAGCGATTGAAGCGGAAGCGGATGCTATTTGCGATGGAGAAAATGTGTACATCATTGGAATCATGCAACACATCGAGCCAGCTGGTATACACTCTGGTGATTCATTTGCGGTTTTACCTCCATACAACTTGGGAGATTTCGTGATGACACAAATAGAGGACATCACGAAGAAAATTGCGATTGAATTGAAGACTGTTGGATTATTAAATATCCAATTTGCTATCAAGGACGATAAAGTGTATGTGATTGAAGCGAATCCACGTGCTTCTCGTACCGTTCCATTCATTGCGAAAGCATACGATGAACCTTATGTGAATTACGCAACGAAAGTTATGTTGGGTGAGAAGAAAGTAACGGACTTCAATTTCCAACCAAGAAAAGAAGGATATGCGATTAAAATCCCTGTTTTCTCCTACGAGAAATTCCCAGATGTGAAAAAGGAACTTGGACCAGAAATGAAATCGACCGGGGAGGCCATCCGATTCATTAAAGACTTGAAAGACCCCTTCTTCACAAAAATCTATTCGGAAAGAAATATGCACCTTTCGCGTTAATTTCCTGAATTTCTGACACGAATACCTTAACGGATTCTGTATATTTGTCTTATGCAGAAGGTTGAGGACATCATGGCGCCAATTCAGTCAGAATTGACTGCTTTTGAAGCTTATTTTAAAGAGTCAATGAGATCTGATGTGGCCTTGTTGGACAAAGTCACACAGTATGTTGTGAAGCGAAAAGGTAAGCAAATGCGTCCAATGTTCGTTTTTCTAACAGCGAAGATGTTAGGTGAAATCAATCAAGTAACTTACGATGCAACAACCTTAGTTGAACTCCTACACACAGCGACGCTCGTCCACGATGATGTAGTCGATGACGCCAATGAGCGAAGAGGATTCTTTTCCGTAAATGCCCTATGGAAAAACAAAATTGCCGTTCTCGTTGGTGATTATATGCTTTCAAGAATTTTATTGCTTTCTATAGAGAAAGAAAATTTAGCATTGCTGGAAGTTGTAGCACGTGCCGTTCGTGAAATGAGTGAAGGTGAACTTCTTCAAATTGAAAAAGCACGCGACTTAAATATTGACGAAGAAACGTATTTCGAAGTCATACGAAAAAAAACCGCTTCTCTTATCGCAACTTGCTGTGAAGCGGGTGCAATAAGCGTCCAAGCTACAGCTGATCAACGTGAAAAAATGAGGAAATTTGGTGAGCTTATTGGACTTGCCTTTCAAATCAAAGACGATATTTTTGATTACGGTACAGGTGAGCACATCGGTAAACCTACCGGAATAGATATCCGTGAACAAAAAATGACATTGCCACTTATTTATGTCATGAATCATTCTCCTAGTGAAATCCGCAAGGAGTTGATGTACATCATGAAGAATGAATTCGACGTTACAGCTCGAATCAAACGTGCCATTCAATTGGTGATTGAGTACGGTGGAATTCAGTTTGCGACATTAAAAATGGAAGCAATTGCAAATGAAGCACTAGAATTATTGAAGTCTTTCCCCGACAATGACGCAAAAAATTCGTTAATTGGATTGGTACATTACACGATGAATAGAGAGAAATGATGAAAAATATACTTTTTTTGGCCTTTTTAGCCATGTTTACATTGAATGCTTGTTCGGATTCGAATTCCAAAAAGGATAATAAACCTGAGAAAAAAGAAGTTCTCTTTCAAATAAAAGATGGACACTTTACGGAGTGGTATGCAGGAAAAAAACAGGTGAAGTTTGAAGGTAATTTAGATGTGAAAGGCAATAGAGATGGAAAATGGACCTTCTACTCTGAGAAAGGAAACATGCTGTCATTCACTTTTTACGATCATGGAAAAAGAGAAGGGTACTCAGTTGTAAAACATCCCAACGGAAGAATTCATTACCACGGTGAATACCATAATGATAAAATGGTTGGAGCTTGGACAACCTACGACGAAAAAGGCAAAAACAAGCAAATAAAAGATTACGGTTACCCAGAAAGTGAGTAAAATCCCCCCACATATCATAGATGAAATCATGCAAGTTTCTCGAATTGAGGAAGTGATTGCTGATTATGTCCAATTAAAACGTGCAGGATCAAACTTGAAAGGTTTAAGTCCGTTTACGGATGAAAAAACCCCCTCATTTGTCGTTTCGCCAGCAAAACAAATTTTCAAATGCTTTTCCACGGGAAAAGGAGGGACGGCTGTATCATTCCTGATGGAGAAGGAGCATTTTTCTTATCCAGAAGCACTTCGTTGGTTGGCAGATCGATATGGAGTTCAAATTCCTGAAACAGCACAACCTACAGCCGAGGAATTAGCGGAGTTAAATGAACGTGAGAGCTTTTACATCATCAATGAATTTGCAAAAAATACTTTTTCAGAGAATATGCACGATACCGATGAAGGAAAAGCCATCGGATTATCTTATTTTGAAGAACGTGGATTTAGAAAAGACATCATCGAGCGTTTTCAACTCGGATACTGCCTAAATAAAGGCGATGATTTTACAAAAAAAGCACTCGCAAAAGGCTATAAGTTAGAATACTTGGAGAAAGTAGGACTTGTTAAAACCAAGGATGAGCGTTCCTTCGATTTTTTCCGAGGACGAGTAATCTTTCCAATTCACAGTATTTCTGGTCGCGTTTTAGGCTTTGGTGGACGCACCTTGCTTGCAGATAAAAAAATTGCAAAGTATTTTAACTCACCAGAAAGCATCATTTACAATAAAAGTGAAATCCTTTATGGGTTATACTTCGCAAAGGGCGACATTGTGAAATACGACGAATGCCTTTTGTGCGAAGGATACACGGATGTCATTAGTATGCATCAAGCAGGAATGCAACACGTTGTTTCGTCATCAGGGACTTCCCTTACCAAAGAACAGGTAAAATTAGTTAAACGCTACACGAAGAATTTAACTATTTTGTATGACGGGGACGCTGCCGGAATTAAAGCAAGTTTCCGTGGGATTGATTTAATTTTGGAGGAGGGAATGAATGTGAAAGTCGTTCTATTTCCAGATGGAGAGGATCCTGATTCCTTTTCTAAAACGCGAAGTTCAACTGAACTGGAGGAGTATATTAAAGCACATAAGCAAGATTTTATTACCTTCAAGGCTTCGATTCTACTTTCCGATGGAGTCAATGATCCAATTCGTAAATCTGAATTGATTAAGGAAATTGTTCATTCTGTTTCTTTGATTCCAGACCAAATTACACGAAGCGTTTATATTCAAGAAATAGCTCGTCAATTTGAAATCTCCGAGTCCATCGTCAACAATGAACTCATGCGTTTGCGAAAGTCTACTATGGCTAAGCAATTACAGGAGCCGATGTTGAATGAGGTTCCACTTCCGAAGGAAAGTGCTCAACTTCTTCAGGATGAATTAGCCGTTCAAGGTCTAGAAACGAAAGAGTCTGAATTAGAGATTAAACACGAAGATGAAATCATTCGTTTAATGGTAAAATACGGTACTCGTGAGGTGCTGATTAAAGAAGTTGGAAACGAGGATAAATCTACGAGTGTCATTGAACTGATTATTCAAGAAATTGAAAGCGACGATTTACGAATCGAACAACCGCTTTACCGAGAAATTTATGGTTTGTTCATGGATGGAGTGAAGGACAACACGCTTTTATCTGCTTCATATCTAAAGCGCTTGGAAAATCAAGAAATTGTCGCTTATGTAAGTGATTTGGAAAGTGATAACCATGAATTAAGTTATAATTGGGTCGGCAAATACAACATTCACACGAAATCCGAGGCAGATAATTTGTACGAATCAGTCATGAACGCTATTTATCACTTTAAACTTATCAAAGTAGAGCAGCATATTCAAGGATTACAGCGTGAATTAAAAAATAAAAATCCTCAAGGTGAAGATTTAATCTTGTTGTTGTCTGAACAAATGGTTTATGCAAAGGTAAGAAAAGAGTTTTCCGAAAAATTAGGTAGGATTATCACACGTTAGTATGCTGAGCACAACACTTTTCCATATCGGTCCATACAAAATTTGCTTTTGGAATTTGGTCTTTTTGACGCTCATTTTCCTCGTTGCTGCCATTTTGCGACGAATTGTTCATCGCTTATTAAAACGTTACGTTCAAACAGCTCAAATCAATTTAGAAGGACGACAATTAGCTTGGTTGAAGTTGTTGAGTCAAAGTGTTTATTTGATAGCGATTTATGTTGCTGTTTTAAGCTTTAAGTTTAATAATCAGAATGTGACATTCAAGAAATTTCTAACGTATAAATTCATTGATTTAGGGGCCATTAAAATTGACTTCGCTGATTTGTTAATTATCGTTTCTGTCTTTTTCGGGGCACGCATAGTTGTGAACTTGAGTAAATTGTATATTGGACGAAAATTCAAGCGAAATACGAACTATGATCCGGCATCGGAATATGTGTACATTCAAATCGCGAAATATGTCATTTATGTATTTTCCATCTTATTTTGCTTCCAACTACTGAACATAGACCTAGTAATTATCCTCACGAGTTCGGTTGGACTGTTGGTCGGAATAGGATTGGGATTGCAAGATGTGTTTAAAGACATGATTGGGGGAGTGGTTTTATTAGTAGAAGGTAATTTGAGGGTAGGAGACATCGTTGAGATTCACGGTTCATCTAAAAACTCACAGAAATCTTCAGACGCCATCGTGGCAAAAATCTTGAGAATTAGTGTTCGAACGACTCAGATTCAAACGCGCGAAGGAAATGTGCTCATCATTCCAAATACCCGGTTGACACAAGAGCAAATTGAAAATTGGAGTCATGGTTCGGAATTAACACGATTTAAAATTAACGTAACGGTAGATTTTGGTGCGGACACAGAATTAATAAAGCGTTTATTAGTTCAAGCGGCAATGGCGCATCCAAAAGTGAAAAAAAATCAACCCGTGTTTGTCAGTTTAGCAAATTTCGGAGAAAATGGTTTGGGCTTGGAATTGATTTTTTGGGCAGATCACAGTTGGGATATCGATATTTACAAGTCGGAAATTCGTTTTGAAATCGATCGATTGTTCCGAGAATATAAAATAGCCATTCCGTATCCTCACAGAACGATAAGTCAAGCTTGACTACTCTCTGAGTAAATAAAGGTAACGCTGAATGGTATTTTCTATCCCTAAATAAAGGGCGTCAGAAATAAGCGCGTGTCCAATAGAAACCTCGTCTAATTGGCGCACCGATTGCTTGAAAAACCGCAAGTTCTCTTGATTTAAATCATGTCCAGCATTGATCTCTAATCCAATCGAAACAGCAAACTCAACGGCGTCGATGTATTCGTTGATTGCTTCAGATGGATTTTTCACAAATTGCTCTGCATATGGACCTGTATAAAGTTCGATGCGATCAGCCCCTGCTTTTTTGGCGAGTTCAATCCAATGTTTATTGGGTTCAACAAATAACGATATCCGAACACCTTTGGAAGAAATTTCGTGAAGTATTTCACGTAAAAAAGATTGATGCTTCTCTGTATCCCAACCCGCATTGGAGGTAAGAACATCTGGTCCATCCGGTACCAACGTTGCTTGATGTGGACGAATATCCGTGATTAACGTCAAATAACGTGCATCTGGATATCCTTCGATGTTGTATTCTGTGGTGACGACCTTTGCCAAATCATAGGTATCCTGTGTGGTGATGTGACGTTCGTCTGGTCGCGGATGAACAGTGATTCCTTGCGCACCAAATCGCTCGCAGTCCATAGCGAACTGAACGACATTCGGCATTTGTCCACCTCGAGCATTTCGAAGCGTCGCAATTTTGTTGATGTTCACACTTAGTCTTGTCATGGCACAAATTTTGACATACAAAAGTAAGAACTCTGAAAGGATTTTACTACTTTGGCGACGCGTATGAGAGCAATTGATTTAATAACAGACGAAATACCACCTCTAATCCATACGGATTCAGGTGAAAAGGCCTTGAGTTGGATGGAGGAATTTAAAGTTTCACACCTTCCTGTGCTCAAAAATGGCAACTTCGTTGGGGTTGTTTCGGAATCAGATATACTCGACCACCTCAATCTAGATGAAAATCTCGATCACTTATTTCAGCATTTGCCACGACCATTTATTTTTGGCTATGCACACATGTACGATGTCATAGCCAAAATGGCAGAGTTTAAATTAAGTGTCATTCCTATTTTGGATCAACAGGAGAATTACCTCGGGTGTTGCAGCGTTTACCATGTGATGACGCTTTTAGCAAATACAGGAAGCATTAAAGAAAATGGTGGAATCCTTGTTTTAGAGATGAACGCCAGTGATTATACCTTATCTCAAATTGCCCAAATTGTTGAAAGTAATAATGCTCGAATTCTGAGTGTTTTCATGACTTCACATTTGGATTCAACCAAAATAGATGTTACCCTTAAAGTGAACACCTACGATTTAAGTAGCATTATCCGAACATTTGAACGTTACGATTATTTGGTAAAAGCATCCTTTAAAGATGGTGATGGAGATGAGGACATGCAATGGCGATATGATACATTAATGCAATACTTAAAAATGTAATCATGAAAGTAGCGATATACGGTAGAAAGATTAATAAGCAATCGAGTGCATTTTTCTTGGAAGTTTTAAAGCACATTGAAGACTTTGGATGGAAAGTAGTTTTGGAAGAAGAGCTAAAAGAACAACTTGTTGTAAAGGCAGGAATCTCAACTTCTTATGAAACGTTTAACAACCACAAAGATTTTCATGCCGGACTCGATTTATTAATTAGTTTGGGTGGTGATGGAACCTTTTTGAAAGCAGTTTCCTTTATTCGAGATTCAGGCGTGCCGATTATGGGAATTAATACAGGTCGATTGGGATTCTTATCCAATATTTCAAAAGATCATATCTATAACAAATTAGCACAAGTTAGGGACAAACAATTCGAGTTTCAAAAACGATCCTTGTTGCGTGTTTCTACAGTTGATGATGTTTTTGGCGAAGATAATTTTGCCTTGAATGAGCTGACATTACAGAAAAAAGACACGTCTTCTATGGTGACTGTTCATGCTTATTTAGATAAAAAATTCTTGAATTCTTATTGGGCGGATGGATTAATTGTATCCACGCCAACGGGCTCAACAGCTTATAGTCTTAGTTGCGGTGGGCCCATCATAACACCTGGATGTCAAGTGCATATACTTACACCAATTGCTCCTCACAACTTAAATGTCCGTCCGGTAGTTGTGCCCGATCACCTGCCAATTAATTTAAGTGTAGAAGGGAGAGATCGTAGTTATTTACTGAGTTTGGATGGTGTTTCGAAGCATATCAAACAAGGAGAAGATGTTATAGTAACGAAGGCGGAATTTATGATAAATGTTATTAAATTTGAGGACAATAACTTCTTAGATACGATTCGAAATAAAATGCTTTGGGGAATTGATACCCGTAATTAATAAATAAATTTAATATGATGAAGAAAACAATGGCATTGGCCGCATTGATGTATAGCGTATCGGCTACTGCACAATTAACAAAAGTAGACTCTGTAAGTTACTTGGTTGGAATGAATATTGGAAATAGTATCATGAAGGATTTCAGTGAGGCAAATGTGAATTTACTCGTGAAAGGACTTCAAGATGCAATGACAAAGCAAGCGCCGATGTGTGCTGATCCAGGAAATGAAATGTTGAATAGTTTCTGTCAGCAAAAACAACAATTAGCACAAGCTGAAGAGGAGAAAAACGCAATGGCTTATAAAGCTGTGGGAGAAGAGTTTTTAGCGAAAAACGCGAAAAGAAAAGGGGTAGAGGTTACAGCCTCTGGATTGCAGTACGAAGTGCTAAAAGAAGGAAAAGGTGAGCGTCCAACTGCTGCATCGAAAGTAAAAGTTCATTACCACGGAACAACGCCAGAAGGTGTTGTTTTCGATAGTTCTGTAGATCGTGGTGAGCCCATTTCATTTGGATTAGACCAAGTAATCAAAGGTTGGACAGAAGGTGTTCAGTTAATGAAAGTTGGATCTAAATACCGTTTTTATATCCCTCAGGAATTGGCATACGGACCAAGTTCTCCATCTCCAACAATTAAGGCCTACATGCCTCTAGTATTCGAAGTAGAATTAATTGAAATTGAAAAATAAGATGAAAAAAGTAATTCTGAGTTTTGGTTTAGTTGTTTTTACGGTTTTATCGGCTTTTAGTCAAGGAGCTGAAGAGGTAGCGGATGGAATATATGCGATTTTTAACACGAATAAAGGAGTCATTGTTTGTCAATTAGAGTATAAGCTGACTCCAATGACTGTGGCGAATTTCGTTGGATTAGCCGAAGGAAAAAACTTTAAAGTGGACAATGTGGTGATTAGCAAACCCTATTTTGATGGATTAACATTTCACCGTGTGATTAAAGATTTCATGATTCAAGGTGGTTGTCCACTTGGAAACGGAACGGGAGATCCCGGGTACAAATTCGAAGATGAAATCAATGAGAACCTGAAGCACGTTGGACCTGGAATCCTTTCCATGGCTAATTCTGGTCCCGGAACAAACGGAAGTCAGTTCTTCATTACGCACAAAGAAACGCCATGGTTAGATGGAAAGCATACAGTTTTTGGTCATGTGATTAGTGGGCAGAATGTGGTAGACTCCATTCAACAAGGAGATATCATGACTTCTGTTGAAATCAGACGTGTGGGTAACGCTGCAATGGCTTGGAATGCGCAAGAGGCTTTTGAAAAGGTTTATCTAGCAAAGCAAATTGCGTTGAACCAACAAAAGGAAGCATACGCTAAAATTGATGCGATGTCGGAGGATCAATACAAGCAGTTCATGTTTGACGAAATTAAAAAAGTCAATAAGAAAGCGAAAATGACCGAAAGTGGTTTGGTGTACATTATCTCTGAGAATGGATCAAAGGATCGCGTTGTGAAAGGTTCTAAGGTTTCTTTGCATTACACTGGGACATTTCGTGCGGACGGAAAGAAATTTGATTCTTCGCGAGACCGAAATCAAACATTAGATTTCAACTATATCGATCAGAAAATGATTCCTGGATTTGAAGAGGGAATCGCAATGATTGGTAAGGGTGGAAAAATCACGATCTACATCCCTTACTTCAAAGCCTATGGAAAAGGTGGGCGTCCAGGAGCAATTCCTCCCTATTCAGATTTAGTATTTGAAATTGAAATGGTAGATATTCAAGCGCCAGTAGTTGAGAATCACGATGGACATGATCACGATGGTCATCAGCATTAATAAATAATCAAACGTTTCACTTGACTCCAGCGATTGTCGGAAGTCTGAAGTTGAAGAAAATAGATGCCTTTTGAAAGTCCTGAGAAATTCAGGACTTTTTTTGTTTAACAATGCTAATAAAAGTCGCTTAGAATTCACCGAAAATCATCAGCATTAATTCAAAAAGACATACGTGATTATATTAGCGCCCATTTGCAAAGCTTGCTTTCTTTTTTCAGCTGTATCATTGTGAACCTGAGGGTCTTCCCATCCATCACTTAAATCAGTTTCATAGGTGTATAGGCACACCAATCTTCCATCGATAACAATGCCAAACGCTTGTGGTCGTTTTCCGTCATGTTCGTGAATTTTCGGTAGTCCATTCAGTTTGTATTTCTGATTGTAAATAGGATGATTAACAGGTAGTTCAACTAGTTCACTTGAAGGAAATATTTTCTTTAATTCGACCCGAATAAACTCGTCCATTCCATAATTGTCATCAATGTGTAAGAATCCACCGGCTAACAGGTAGTTTCTCAAATTCTCCGTTTCTGGTTTTGAGAACACTACGTTTCCGTGTCCCGTCATGTGAATAAATGGATACCTGAAAATATCCTTACTTCCGACATCTACATAGGGTACATCCTTCGAAATACTTGTCCCCAAGTTTTGATTGCAAAATTGTATAAGGTTCGGAAGGGCTGTTGGATTCGCATAGTAATCGCCACCGCCGTTATATTTTAAAACAGCTAATTGAAAACTAGTTTGGCTCCAACTTACTGCTGGAAGAACGAGAAGGAAAAAAATAAGTTTGAATACCGCAGTTGTCATGCCGAAAGATAAATAAACAAAATGGAAATTAGGGATGAAAAGAAACCAATGATTTTAAGTTTGTTCCATTTTTCTTTGAAAAATAAAAGTCCAATGATGGAAGCGAGTACGACAATACTTACATTGATGACGGCAAGAATACTGCTATCGCTCCAAGTTAAAACGTCATAAGCCTTCATTAAAAAGTATATAGAAAAGTAATTAGGTATTCCTAATAAAATTCCGGCGAGGATATTACGTGGTGACGGCTTTAGTTTTCCTTTTACCCACAAGAAGAAGGCAATGAAAACACCAATTACTCCAGCCATGCCGAATGCAAAAGCGGTGAAAAATGCTGTTTCATTTTTCATGAGGACATGGTGTTGTATGTAATTCAATAAAAAATCTAATAAGCCACTTCCAACAAACAAAAGAAGTAGCATCCACGTGGAAGAAACCTGATTTTTCTCGGTTGACGGTTGAATGGTCATGCTAATTACTCCTGTTATCGCTAAGATAATTCCGGCTATCTTCATCCATTGTACTTCTTCGGAGTAACTGATCATCATTCCAAGAACCGATAAAGCCATACTCATCTTAACGGCTACCGACGTGCTGGAGAGTCCGTTGCGCTGCGAACTAATGCCCATGATTAAAAACAATCCGATGAAAAGTATACTTGCGCTTATCGCGTTCAAGAACCAAAACGGAGATACTGAAACGAATGTTGTCAGTTCAACAGGAAAAAAAAGAAATCCACAAAGGAAAGCAACAAAATAGTTGACCACAATGGCTTGAAAGGTGTCGATTTTTAAGATTGGAAAAAGTTTAAAAAGGACAAAAATGAAACCTGAAAATAAGATGGTCAATAATAATTCCATTACCTGCGATTGAAGTAATAAATGGTATCTGTTCCGAAAGGATGAGAACGGGACGGTACACGATTCAAAAGGGGTGCTTTTACTCCTTCATGAAACAAAACATCTCCAACAATAACATAGGCTTCGTCCCAGACATTGTCAATGATGAAATATTGTAAGGTACGACTTCCACCTTCCACCATGATGGAGGTAATGTTTCGCTTATGTAATTCTTCGAGTATCGTTTTTGTGGATGTTTCTTTGATTTTCACCCATTCAATGTTGTCCTTTTTCTCGTCCTTTAGTCTGTTGAAAATGATCGTAGGAGCATCATCCGAATAAAGATTAATGTTTTCTTTCACTTGTAATTGACTGTCGATAAGAATTCGAATGGGATTTCTACCCGTAACTTCTCGCACGGTTAGCGTAGGATTGTCGTTCATTGCGGTATGTTTACCAACGAGAATTCCATGTTCTTGACTGCGCCATTTATGAACGAGTGCCTTTGTTTCTTCGCAAGAAATCCAATTGATACCTTTTTCCTCGTTGGATCGAATACGGTCCAAGTATCCATCTTTTGTTTGTGCCCATTTTAAAATAACATATGGACGACCTTTTTCATGAAAATTGAAGAATCGTTTATTCAATAGTCTGCTTTCTCTTTCTAATATTCCCTCTTGAACCTTGATTCCTGCCCGGACTAATTTTTCAATCCCTTTTCCAGATACAAGTTTGTTGCTATCTCGGCATCCAATGACAACCTCCGCCACTCCAGATGAAACCAATAAATCGGAACATGGAGGTGTTTTACCATGATGAGCACAGGGCTCTAGATTTACATAAACTGTTGCACCATTAAGTTGACTTTTGTCTTTTACCGATGCAATTGCGTTCACTTCAGCATGCGCTTCTCCATATCGTTGATGGTAGCCTTCTCCGATGATTATTCCATCTTTGACAATGACACAACCAACCATGGGATTTGGAGCAACCCAACTGGATCCTAAATGTGCGAGGTCTAGGCAACGCTGCATGTAATCTTCGTGATTCATGCAACGAAGATAAGCATTCCTTTGGGTGATTGAAACCAATTCAACATGGATTTTCACGCTTGTTTCCAGAGATAAGCAAGCGAAGGAGCGGATAATGGAGCGGAATCGGGTCAAATGTGCGAAGTATTTTTATTTTTGTTGAAATTTCAAACTTGTTCTGATGATAGATGTGATGGAAAACCTTTTTGGGATGGATGCTCATTACTTAAATGCAGTGATTTTTTCGTTGCTAACGAATATTGTTTTTGCTCTTATTATTGCGGTTGCAGGTTTCTGGCTTACTGGAATTTTGACTCGCTTTATTACCCGCATGCTCAAGAAAAGTGAAACGGATCCAGGATTGGTTTCCTTTTTAGGTTCGTTCTTGTCCATGGCCTTGAAAATTATGGTGGTGATCAGTGCGATTACGCAATTAGGCATTCCGATGACTTCCTTTCTCACGTTGATAGGTGCTGCGGGAATCGCTGTTGGTATGGCTATCTCTGGAACGCTGTCTAATTTTGCTGGTGGAATTATGATATTAGTTTTGAAGCCATTTAAACTTGGAGATGAAATCAAAGCTTTAGGTGAGCAGGGTAGGGTAACTGAAATTCAAATTTTCAATACGTATTTAACCATGCCAGATAACAAAGTTGTTGTTTTTCCAAATGGACCACTTGCGAACGGAAACATTGTCAATTTTACGAAGGAGAAAACGAGAAGAGTAGAGTGGGCATTTATTGTTTCCCATGACGCGTCCTTTCATGAGGTAAAGGAAACAATTTTAGGATGTTTATCTGAGGATAAACGGATTCTATCCAAGAGCCCAGTTGTTGTCGGATTGGATCAAATCACGGAACAAGGTATGCACGTGAAAGTTCATGCTTGGGTGAAGACAGCAGATTTTGTAGAAGTCTATTTTGATGTAAATGTTTCCGCTGTTATTTCCTTTGCTAAAGCAAATATCCAATTTGCTAAATCTTAAGTAATGGATATCATTCAAGCGTATATTGACAAGAATCGTTTTGGTAAATGGCTGGGGATGTCCTTTGAGATTTTGGAGCCGGGAATCGTTGCCTACCGTCTCGATATTCAAGAAAAACATTTGGCTACCCCGATGCATGCGCATGGTGGATGTATCGCTAGTTTATTAGATGCAACGCTCGGTGTAGGGGCCTTGTCCCTTGTGGCTGATGAGCAGAAAGTGGTTTCAACAGTTGATTTGTCGATTCAATTTTTATCAGGTGTTAAATGTGCTGATCAATTAATTGCTTATTCAAAGTGCTTGAAAAAAGGAAAAAAACTTATTTTTATGCAAGCGGATGTACTCAATCAAGACAAACAGCTCGTAGCTCATGCGAACGGTACTTTCGTCTCTGTTGCGGCAAGCGTTGCCGGATATTAACCACAAATAAACTATTGCCCCATGCTTATTACAATTCTACTTTTGATCTTCACCGTAATTATTGTCCCATACGTATGTATTTCTTACGGATTAAACCCGAATGATGTGCAGGACGCCATTTTAAATCAAATGACGTTTTCTGTCGGAATCGTCATTGCTTATTGCTTTTTTGTGGGTGAAATCGCTAAAAATAATTCCCAGGTAGATAAAATATGGAGCATTATTCCCATTTACTATGTTTGGCACATGACCATTATGGGCGGATGGGATCCTCGCATGATTCTCATGTCGATTTTAGTAACGATTTGGGGAGTTCGTTTGACGTATAATTTTGCTAGAAGAGGAGCTTATCAATGGAAATTTTGGGCAGGAGAAGAAGATTACCGTTGGGAAGTTTTGCGCAGTCGTCCAGGATTTAACAACAAGTTCGTTTGGATGATTTTCAATTTATTTTTCATAAGCGGTTATCAGAGTGTATTGATTTTCTTGTTTACACTACCAATTCTTACTTCACTAGGAGATAGAGTGAGTCCGGAATTAACATGGGTTGATTATTTATTAGCCTTAATTTACGTTTCTTGTGTGGTGATTGAATACATTTCAGATCAACAGCAATACGATTTTCAAACAGAAAAACACCGTCGCATGAAGGCAGGTGAAGATTTAGGGGAATACGGTAAGGGCTTTGTTTCAACTGGATTATGGTCGATTGTGCGTCATCCAAATTATGCGATGGAACAAACGATTTGGGTTGTTTTCTACTTATTCAGTGTACATGCTACTGGAGAATGGATCAATTGGTCAATCGGTGGCTGTGTTCTATTGATTATCCTTTTCAAAGGAAGTTCCGATTTCTCTGAACAATTGTCTGCAGGAAAATACCCTGGCTATAAGGAATACCAAGCGAGTGTACCTCGTTTCATCCCTTTCACGAAGAGAAAGTCAAACTAAGTATTTGAGGATAAGAAAGGCCAGTGCAAAAAATGCCATGACACTGAGGTACCATTGAGATAAGCTTTTGTGTCCGTTCTGACGATTGTACAAATAGCTGATTGTTCCTGCCAATAAACCAATCATTACGGAGTAAAGCAGAACTTTAGTCAATTAATCCAAATTGTTTAAAGTGGTGAGCGAAGTGTTTCGCATGTAATTGATTCCATTTTTCATGGTCTAGATTTCCATAAAACGGATGTAAAGCTGTGTAAGATGGTTCCTCTTCGTACTTCTCCATGAAATCCACAAATGCGGTTGCAAACTCATCCAAAGCGAATTCCATGTTTTCATTTCGAAGGGGAGTGTCAGCTTTAGCAAAGGAAACACGGATGTTTTGTGCCATAGGCTTTTCAGATGCCAAGAATTGTTGCATTTTTTCAATGCGGTCTTCAGGAACTTCTAATTCAAATTCGCCAATGCCACAGGACATATACAAAGCGTCACACAGGTGTTCCACCATGCGTTGTGCGGACATTTCTCCCCATGTAGGAGTCGTAGTTGATTCTAGTGACTCCAATTTTCCAAGGAGGTATTCTAATTCGAATTCAAAAGTTTGCATCTTATTTTTTTCCTACAAGAATGTGCAGACTTTTTGGTACGACTTGCACATTTAATTCTTTACGCACAGCAACGGGCTCTCCGTCATAATGTGCGATTCCTTTAGATAAAGAAATTTTGGCTTTTTCAAAGGAGATTACCTCCGTGTAAATCGATTCATCTGAGCGTTTGGTGAAAAACTGGTAGATGATTCTTGGGATTCCCCAAACTGAAAAAGGCTTTAATATGAATAATTCTATTTTCCCATCGGTTGCATCGGATTTCGGAGAAACCACAAATCCATTACCAAATTCAGATGTATTAGCAATCGTACAAAGCACCACAGGCATTTTTTTCACTTGTCCGTTCATATCAATGGAGATATTCATAGGGTTGTATTTAAAAAACTCTTTGAATGCATGTTTGATGTACGTGAGAATTCCACGTTTTTTATCCTCATCAAATTTTTTCGCAATAACGGCATCCAGTCCATAGCCACCAATACCCAAAAAAGGTTTGTCATTGACTAAAACGGTGTCCATCTGAATATCATTCATTTCATTAATACACTGAATGGCTTTTCGAACATTTCGTGGAATCAACATGTGACGAGCAAGTCCGTTTCCAGAACCAATGGGCAATACAGCTAATCTCGTTTGAGAACCGATTAATGCTGTTCCCACTTCATGAACGGAACCATCTCCACCAACTGCGCAAACGACATCAATGTGTTGTTTCACAGCTTCTAATGCAAGAACTATGGCGTGTCCTTTGTGGGTCGTATGTTGAATTTTGTAGTCAAATAAATCATGATTCAAATGGGCGTGAATCAAAGCGGGAATATCGTCTTTGCGACGAACTCCTGAAATTGGATTCACAATAAACCAAATGGTTTTTTTCATGTTTTTTCTCATTGGACAAGCGTACTCGTGGGTAGGCTTATCTTCAAATATCGTTATTTTTTCGGAAACTACCCAAAATTTCTTGATCCGAACCTTCAAAAATAATGCCATTAAGCGTAAATTTGAGAAAACAACTAGAAAATGGCAAAAGATCCTATTGAAAAAAATCGCGCTCAGTTAGTGGATTTACTCATGCATAAATCGGCTTTAAAGCAGGACATCGCCGACGATAGTGAAAAGGTGTTTGAACGACTCAAAACGATCATCATAGCTGAAATCACAGAGTTGAAAAAGTCGATTACCGATCCTCGTGTTCGTTTAAGTTATCAGGATAAAGGTAAATTCGAAATTCATGCCTACGTAGGAAGTGATGTGCTTGTATTCAATTTACATCAAAACGTTTTTCGTCTGCCAGATCACAATCCACTTTGGGGAACAGCTTACTTCAAGCAAAATCAAAATAACGGGTACTTTTCAACCATTCATATTTTCAATTTCTTGGCAGAGTCCTTGTTACAAAACCGAATGAACGATGCTGGCTACTTAATTGGTCGACTTTTCCTGAATCACGAAAATCATTTCTTGATTGAGGGGAAAGGCACACTTGGATTCATGTTTAGAGACCCACAAAACATGGTGCTGAGCGATGATGCGCTGCAATTGATTGTTCAGCTTTCTTTCGCACATGCGCTTGAATTTGATTTGTATATCCCACCTTTTGAATATTTAAGTGAAATCTCTGTTGCACAAATTCAGATGATGGGAGAAAGTTTAAAATTGGCAACAGCTAAAAGGCTTGGTTTTAAAATGAAACACGAGGAGGAATCAGAAAATTATTAAAAAAAATAATTCAGCCCTTGCGCTTCAAGAATTTCTGACTATATTTGCAATCCCAAAAATTAGGAAAACCTAGTTTACGGCCCATTCGTCTAGTGGTTAGGACGCCAGGTTTTCATCCTGGTAACAGGAGTTC
>JBAWZN010000020.1:0-39588 GCA_037143015.1 Flavobacteriia bacterium | reverse complement strand
GACGGAATTTCCGGAGACTTAAAAACGATTAAACACGTCGAATTTGTTGACCAGAATCCCATTGGAAAGTCCTCGCGAAGCAATCCAATCACTTATGTTAAAGCTTTCGATGACATACGTGAACTATTTGCAAGACAACAACTTGCTAAAATGCGTGGATACAAACCTGGCTTCTTTAGTTTTAACGTCGAAGGTGGACGCTGCGAGATGTGTGAAGGCGAGGGAAGCATCACTGTTGCCATGCAATTTATGGCAGACGTTCACTTGAATTGTGATGCCTGCAAAGGAACGCGCTACAAGTCCGAAACCTTGGAAATTGAGTACCGCGGGAAATCCATTTACGACATCTTAGAAATGACGCTTGACGAATCGCTCGCATTCTTTAAAGAAGGACAAGATCGCCTGGATGCGAAAATCGTCGAGAAAATTCAACCCTTGGTCGATGTCGGTCTAGGATATTTAAAAGTTGGACAATCCTCGAGCACCATGAGTGGTGGAGAAGCGCAGCGGATTAAACTTGGGTCTTTCTTGTCCAAAGGCACGCAGGCACCTCCTACCCTGTTCATATTTGACGAACCAACGACAGGATTGCACTTTTACGACATAGATAAGTTAGTGATTGCCTTCAACGCATTAATCGACCGTGGACATTCGATATTTGTTATTGAGCATAACATGGAAGTCATCAAATGCGCAGATCATGTGATTGAATTGGGTCCAACAGGCGGAGAACTAGGCGGGCAACTACTTTTTGAAGGGACACCGGAAGAGATGGTTTCGGCAAATAACACAGAGACAGCCAAGTTTTTGGCAGATAAAATTAAAGTCAAAGCACTCTTAGAAGGATGATTGTGCATTTGTATGTTAATAAATTCAAATTATAAAATAAATCCAATGTGAAGATTCCTTTAACTTTGCATAAAAATAACTTACATGTCAGCAGATATTTTCGAAAAAATTCAGGCGAATCGCGGACCTATTGGACAACACGCGAAAGAATCACATGGATATTTTACTTTCCCGAAATTAGAAGGTCCAATTGGCCCACACATGATTTTCCGTGGTAAAACTCGTTTGAACTGGTCATTGAACAACTATTTGGGATTGGCTGATCATCCAGAAGTACGAAAAATGGACGGAGAAGCAGCGGCTGAGTTCGGATTAGGTTCACCAATGGGCGCACGTATGATGAGTGGAAACTCAGATTACCACGAACAATTGGAGCGTGAATTATCCGCATTCGTAAACAAAGAAAGTACGATCCTTTGTAACTTCGGATATCAAGCGGTGGTTTCTGCGATTGACTGTTTAGTAGACCGTCACGATGTGATTGTATACGATGCAGAATCTCACGCATGTATCCTTGACGGTGTGCGTTTGCACATGGGAAAACGTTTCGTTTTCAAACACAATGATTTAGAGGATTGTGAAAAACAATTGCAACGCGCAACGAAATTAGCCGCTGAAACAGGTGGTGCGATTTTGGTCATCACAGAAGGTGTTTTCGGAATGCGTGGAGACCAAGGAATCGTTAAAGAAATCGTTGATTTAAAACAAAAATATAACTTCCGTTTATTTGTGGATGATGCGCATGGCATCGGTACACTTGGAGCAACTGGTGGAGGAACAGGTGAAGAGCAAGGTTGTCAAGATGGAATCGATATTTACTTCGGTACTTTCGCGAAATCTTTTGCGTTGATCGGTGGATTCATTTCATCAGATGAGCAAGTAGTTGAATACTTACGTTACAACATGCGCTCACAAATCTTCGCGAAAGCAATGCCATTGCCATTGGTAGTTGGATTGTTAAAGCGTTTAGAGTTGATGAGAAACCATCCTGAATACAAAGCGAAATTGTGGGAGATCACCGAAGCGTTGCAAAAAGGATTGACAGACGCTGGATTCGAGATTGGTCCAACAAACTCATGTGTGACACCCGTTTACTTAAATGGATCGATTCCAGAATCGACAAATTTGATTTATGACTTACGTGAGAATTACAATGTATTCTGTTCGATGGTAGTTTACCCGGTAGTTCCAAAAGGAATGATCATCTTACGTTTGATTCCAACTGCGACACATACTTTAGAAGATGTCAGATACACGATTGAGTGTTTCTCTAAAATCGTTGGCAAGTTGAAAGCCGGCGAATACGTTTCAGAAAAAATTGCAGCGGTTTAATTCAAACCGAAATGCATGACATAAAAAAAGGAGCTTTAGGGCTCCTTTTTTATTTTCTATAAAGTTCTAATTAACGACTCGCGAATGGGTGATTGTTCACCACTGGAATCTCCAAGGAAATCAATTTTTGAATGTCGCGAATGTACTTGCGCTCCTCTTTGTCACAGAAGGAAACAGCAATTCCAGATGCTCCAGCGCGTCCCGTACGACCAATGCGGTGTACATACGTTTCAGGGATGTTTGGAATGTCGTAGTTGATCACAAACGATAATTCATCGATATCGATTCCACGTGCTGCAATATCTGTAGCGACTAATACACGAGACGTTTTATCTTTGAAATTAGACAAAGCGCGTTGACGTGCATTCTGCGATTTATTTCCGTGAATGGCTTCCGCAGATACTTTGTTTTTCAATAACAACTTGACGATTTTGTCCGCTCCGTGTTTCGTGCGTGAGAAAACCAAAACGCTTGGTGCTTTCGTTTCTTTTAATACGTGTACCAACAAATCTTTTTTCGCCGGGGCGTCTACGTAGTACAAAGCTTGATCAATCATTTCCGCTGTTGAGGAAACTGGATTCACTTCCACTTTCACTGGATCCGTTAAAATCGAATTCGCCAAAGAAGTAATCTCTTTCGGCATCGTTGCAGAGAAAAACAAGGTTTGACGTTTCGCAGGAATCATTTTAATGATTTTCTTCACGTCGTGAATGAATCCCATGTCTAACATACGATCGGCTTCATCCAAAACAAAAATCTCCAAATTTCCTAACTTGATAAATCCTTGTTGTTGCAAGTCCAATAAGCGTCCTGGTGTAGCAATTAACACATCCACGCCATTTTTCAAACGGTTTACTTGTTGTGACTGATTGACACCACCAAAGATCACGGTGTAACGCAATTTCAATTCGCTACCGTAATTTTTGAAACTTTCTTCTATTTGAATCGCTAACTCTCTCGTTGGCGTAACAATTAAGGCTCTGATTTTATTCGAGTTATCCGCTTGTTTCGAAGCATGAATGCGTTGAATAATTGGAATCGCAAATGCCGCTGTTTTCCCTGTTCCCGTTTGGGCACAACCCATGACATCTCTTCCTTCGAGTACGTATGGTATGGCTTGTTGTTGGATTGGAGTTGGTTCGGTATAACCTTGTTTGGTAAGAGCGTTTAAAATCGGCTCTAAAAGATTTAATTCATTAAATTTCATATAGATATTCAATCCTACGGTTGAACAAATACATTAATGATTGACCCAGGATTTGCACAAAGGTACTGTAAATAAACCGGATAATCTATTTCACCGCCAGACGGACCGATTCCAAGATGCGATTCACACGGTGTTCGTCCACTTTTAAAATCGTTTCTGAGAAGGCAGAATCTTCATCCAACAGGACTTTGCTCGTACCAGAAAAATGGATGGCGTCCGGTTGTGCTTCTCTGGCAATTTTGACGATGTTTCCAGCATTCACTCCACCTCCGGCCATGATTTCGATGCGTCCCTTGGCATATGCTTGCATTTCCTTTAAATTCGGTAAACCTATGTCCACATGACTTGCGAATCCAGAGGTTAAAATACGGTGAAATCCAAGTTTGATCAGTAAATCCATGGAACGTTTCCAGTCGATGCTTTCGTCAAACGCTCGGTGGAAAGTCCAAACGAAATCCGGAAACTTCTCTTTTAAATCGGATAATTGTTCGCTGTCCAAATCGAAGTTCGACTTCAACAAACCGATGACCACACCCTTCACTCCTTCGCTCTGACAAAAAGCCAAATCGCGCTCAATGACGGCTATCTCTTCCTTGGAATAACAGAATCCACCTGCTCTTGGACGAATCAACACATGGGTTTCAACGCCAAGTTCCTGGGCAAAACGAATCATCCCCGCGGACGGCGTGAGTCCACCCTGTTCCAAATTTTCACACAATTCAATGCGATCAAAATCAAGTGACTTCGCTAATATAATGGCTTCAATTGAAGCGGCACACAATTCTAATTTCATAGGTCCAAAATAGCTACACAAAATTGCTAAAAAATTCCATATAAAAACGCCACGGCTTTTCCTTATATTTGCATACGATTACAATCAACAATGGCAAAAGAAAAAACACCGAAAGCACAAGATCAAATGGATTTTGAAGCATTCAAAAAACAAGTTCTTGCGGACTATCAATTAGCTTGCGAATCGCGTGAGGCCTCACTTCTTGGAAGAAAAGAAGTGTTGACCGGCAAAGCAAAATTTGGAATTTTTGGCGACGGAAAAGAACTCGCTCAAATTGCATTAGCGAAACAATTCCAAAATGGCGATTTTCGTTCTGGGTACTACCGCGATCAAACCATCATGATGGCGATTGGCGAATTGACTGTGGAGCAATACTTTGCTGGATTGTATGCGCATACGGATGTGGACGTTGAGCCACAATCCGCTGGACGTCAAATGGGTGGGCATTATTCCACGCGAAATTTGGACGCGAATGGTGAATGGAAAAACTTGATGTTGCAAAAGAACAGTTCTGCGGATATTTCTCCGACTGCTGGACAAATGCCACGTTTGGTTGGACTTGCGCAAGCATCGAAAGTGTACCGTCAACAAACAGCTTTACAAGACAATCCAGCGTTTGAGAAATTCACGAATGGTGGAAACGAAGTCGCTTTCGGAACGATTGGTGACGCATCTACGAGTGAAGGTCCTTTCTGGGAATCCATCAACGCAGCGGGCGTATTACAAGTTCCCATTGTGATGTCCGTATGGGACGATGGTTACGGAATTTCCGTTCCAAGAGAATTGCAAACAACAAAAGGAAGTATTTCCGATGCGCTTTCAGGAATGCAACGCACGGAGGACAAACCTGGATACGAGATATTCGTCACGAAAGGATGGGACTACGCACACTTGTGTGAAACCTATGAGAAAGCCGTGAAATTGGCTCGTGAAGAACACATTCCGGTGTTGGTTCATGTCAAAGAAGTCAATCAGCCACAAGGACACTCCACTTCCGGATCGCATGAGCGTTACAAATCCGCGAAGCGTTTGGAATGGGAAACAACTTTCGATTGCATCCAAAAATTCAAAGAGTGGGTACTTTCATTCGAAGCAAAAGGCATGCCGATTGCGACGGAGGAAGAATTAAATACGATACAAGCAGCGGCCAAAGAAATGGTTCGCAACTCTAAAAATACAGCTTGGTCACGTTTCACAGATAGCATGAAACAAGATCAGGCGGATTTAATCGCTGTGTTGAAAAGCGTGGCAGGTGAAAGTTCTCAGTCCGTGTTCATTCAAAAGGACATCGAGACGCTAGAGAAAACAAAAGAGCCGATTCGTCGCGATATGTTAACGGTTGCACGTAAAGTATTGCGTCAAATTCGCGAAGAAAATATTAGCTCGAAAAAAACACTCGGAAACTGGATTCAAAGCATGTTGGGAAGTAACTTCGAACGTTACAGTTCGCATTTACACTCACAATCTGCTCATTCCGCATTGAATGTTCCTGCAGTTGCTCCGAAATACGCGGACGATGTGCAAATGGAAGATGGACGTATCATTTTGCGCGAAAACTACCGAACGATTTTAGAAAGTCGACCAGAGGTATTGGTTTTCGGTGAAGATGCTGGAAAAATTGGTGGTGTGAATCAGTCTTTGGAAGGATTACAAGAGCAATTTGGCGAAGGACGCGTTTCAGATACAGGAATTCGCGAATGCACCATCATCGGACAAGGAATCGGAATGGCGATGCGTGGATTGCGTCCCATTGCAGAGATTCAATACTTAGATTATTTGTTGTATGCGATTCAAATCATGTCTGATGATTTAGCAACCGTACAATACCGCACGAAAGGTGGACAAAAAGCACCGTTGATTATTTCCACACGTGGACACCGTTTAGAAGGAATTTGGCACAGTGGATCACCAATGGGAATGATTGTGAATTCCATTCGAGGAATTCATGTGTGTGTCCCAAGAAACATGACGAAAGCCGCAGGATTCTACAATACCTTATTACAAGCCGACGAACCAGCATTGGTCATTGAACCATTGAATGGATACCGAACGAAAGAGCGCATGCCAATTAACTTCGGGACATTTACCGAAGCCTTGGGAATGCCGGAAATTGTCAAAGAAGGAAAAGACTTGACCTTGGTTTCTTACGGTTCAACGTTCAACTTGTGTGAAGTTGCAGCGCAACAATTGGAGCACCTGGGTATTTCTGTAGAGCTCATTGACGTTCAGACTTTGTTACCGTTCGACATTGAACACATGATCAGCGATTCATTAGAGAAAACCAATCGTTTGTTAATCGTAGACGAAGACGTCAGCAGTGGTGCTACAGGATTTATGTTGGATAAAATTTTGGTGGAGCAAAAAGGATACTATCACCTCGATTCCGCACCAGAAACCTTGAGTTCGAAAGACCATCGTCCGGCGTATGGTTCAGACGGCGACTATTTCTCGAAACCAAGCATCGACGACATCATTGAAAAAGTGTACGCGATGATGCATGAAGCAGAACCAGCGAAGTATCCTAGTTTGTATTGATAAGTACTGAGTGAACAGTGATGAGTGAACATCACAGATTATTCAAACGAAACGCAAGTTTTTAATGAAATTACAATCAAAGGTTTAAAACCATTCAAATTTTCATTATGAAAAATATCTTATTCCTCTTTAACTTGCTTGTTTCAGGTGTAAGTTTTAGTCAGAGTTACAACAACATGTGGATTCCGGATACGCTTTCTGGAACGAACTTTAATTTGAACATCAAGGATACGTTTGCACAAATAATAAATACAGGAAACCAAACGATAACCGGAGGTATTAATGGAAAGTTTTGGGGTCCAACACTTTTTATAAACAAGGGAGATACCGTTCATATGAACGTTACAAATCATTTGAATGATTCTACTACATTGCATTGGCATGGTATGCATTTGCCCGCTGTTATGGATGGAGGTCCTCACCAAATCATTCCTCCTGGAGCAAATTGGCAACCGTATTGGAAGGTGACTAACAAAGCAGGAACATATTGGTACCATCCACACTTACATGAAATGACAATGGAACAAATCACAAAAGGAATTGGAGGATTTATCATCGTGCGGGACTCGGAAGAGGCTTCGTTGGTATTGCCCCGCACTTATGGAGTGGATGATTTGCCAATTGTTCTGACCAGCAGAAGATACAATTCGAACAATCAATTTGTTACTCAAGCCACATCTTATGGAGATTACATGCTGACAAATGGTACACCAAATGCACAAGTCAGTTTGCCAAAACAATTTGTTCGATTGCGAATATTAAATGCAGAAATCGAAAGAGGTTATAATTTAGGTTTTAGCGACAATAGAACGTTCTATGTAATTGGCAATGACGGTGGACTTTTAAGTTCACCGGTTGCTGTTACAAGAGTTAAACTATTGGTAGGTGAACGAATTGAAATTTTAGTAAATCTAGGAAACGATGTCGTTGGTTCTAGTTTGGATTTGAAAGCATTTAACTCTGGTCAAGCATTTGGTTTCCCTGGGGGAGAACCGGCAACGGCAGGTGAATTTGGAAGTTTATTGAATAACATTGATTTTTCTGTTCTGCATATAAATGTAGCCTCTACCACCTCAAATGCTGTTACTTCATTACCAACAATACTCGTTAACAATTCTTATTGGACATCTTTAGATGCAACAACTACAAGAGCCGTTTCAATCACAAACGGAAATCCTAATGGAATACCATTTAATTTTGATAATGTTTCTTATAATTTCAATACGATTAATAAAACCGTTAACCTGAATGATATTGAAAAATGGACCATTACAAACAACAATGTTTTTGGACATACGTTTCATATTCACGATGTTCAATTTAAAATTGTAGAACGAAATGGAAATCCGAATGGAGTTGCCAATTACGAATCAGGATGGAAAGATGTAATGTATGTCCCAAAGGGAGAATCCGTTTCATTCGTCGCGAAGTTTGATGACTATGCGGATGCGGTTCATCCCTTTATGTATCATTGTCATTTTGCAAATCACGAAGATGATGGAATGATGGGGCAATTCGTGGTGACAGATCAAGTAGGAATAAAAGAAACTTCCCTTTTAAGTGACTTTACTATTTTCCCGAATCCAACCAAGGAGAAAATTTTTGTTCAATTGGGTGATGTTCCCTCTGAAATTTACTATGCCACTATCACCAATTCAGCTGGGAAAATAGTTATGATGCTTCCAAAACCTGAATTATCAGGAGGTATCGATGTTTCCCATTTAAAAAAAGGAACGTATTTCTTGGAATTGATGGAACAAAAAACGAAAGCAAAAACGTTAAAAAAATTCATCATCGACTAAATTGTCACGAATCGTAATAAACCTATTATCACTTCTGCTTACGAACAGTTTGTTCGTACAAAACAACTACGCGCAAAGACTTCCTATTTGGGAGAAAAACATCCAAGTTGTTGCACTTGAAGATTCGAGTGACACATCTATTGTCATTAACCATTTCTTCGCGACTTGGTGTAAACCATGCCTGGAAGAATTACCCATTTTCGATAGCTTGGCAAGATTGAATTCAGGTAAAATACAGATTGAATTTATTTGCCTCGATTTAGAAAATACACGCGGTTTATCATCATCGGTTGCTAAACTTAAGCTACCCGGAGCGGCATATTACCTTGCGCCAAACGCAACTAATATAAAGCGTGTTTCTCCTTCATGGGATGGAACACTTCCATTCACCTTAATCTATTTTCCTCATGAAAATACACCGATTGAAGTAAATGGGAAGCAAACAACACGATCCTTACAACAACTCATCAAACTACATGAAAACTAGGTTCAGTATTCTTTTCTCATTCATTTCACTGTTCGCTTTTGGACAAATTCCATCTACGATTTCCTTGAAAAACGTAAATGGAAAAATGGTTTCTTTAAACGATTACCCAACAGCGAAAGGATTCATCGTGATTTTCACGTGCAATCATTGTCCTTTCGCAAAGTTGTATCCGAAGCGTTTGAACGACTTAAACGATCAATACAAGGAACTAGGTGTTCCATTAATTGCCATCAGTTCCATGGATACCGTTAGTTACGAAGATGATTCGTACCTCAAAATGATCCAAAAAGCGAAGAAAGAGCATTATGGGTTTCCCTATTTGTACGATCCAACCCAAGAAATCGCGAAACTGTTTCATGCACAAAAAACACCCCATGCCTTTGTTATTTGGCGAAATGGCGATCACTTTGACATCAAATACAGCGGTGCAATTGATGACAATGGCATGCATCCGAACGAAGTAGAAAATCCATATATTTCAATGGCCGTTGACGATTTACTGGAAAAAAAAGAAGTACGCATTCCTGAAACAATGACGATTGGTTGCCAAATTTATTTTAGGAAGTGAGAACTGTGCTGAGTGAACAGTAATCAGTTAACAGTGCTCAGTAAACAGTGCTCAATTTACTTCGAAACTTCGCTCTGTTTCCTCGCTCTTTTTCTCTTTCCCGCTCTGTTCTCCCGCTCTCGCTCTGTTTTCCGCTCTATTTTCTCGCTCCAGCTCTGTTAATCCATTATGTACTCAAACGGCATGCGCATCTGAATTCCAGCCATGCTCTCAATTTTCTTGATACGTGCGTAGATCGCTTTCAATTCTGAAGGAATCGCAACATCCATTTTGATAGAGGTCTCCTCTTCTTCTTGTTGTTGTTCGATCATTTCAGTAATTTCTGACAGCGTCGTTTTCTTTACAATCGGGTAGTAAATGACTTTCGGTGTTGATTGTCCTTTGCAGGCAAACGCGATGGCTTTGGATAATCCACCGAGTTCATCTACGAGTCCGATGCGCACTGCATCCTCCCCACTCCATACTCTTCCGCGAGCAAGCACCGCGACTTTGTCCAACTTCATCTTACGTCCTTCCGATACGCGTGTTAAGAATTGCGTGTAGATTTTATCCACTTGTCCTTGAATGACGGACAATTCTTCTGGCGTCAACTTTGCATTTAAAGAAGTTAAGGAATGTTGATTCGTACGAACGCGATCGAAAGTGATTCCCAATTTGTTTTCCATAAACTTTCCTGTGTATGGAATCATTCCAAACACTCCTATGGAACCGGTAATCGTTGTTGGTTCTGCGAAAATTCGTTCAGCTGGAGTAGCAATATAGTATCCACCCGAAGCTGCGACGTCTCCCATAGAAACAATGACTTTTTTCTTCTTTTGAGTCATGGAAACTTCGCGCCAAATTTCTTCACTCGCAAGCGCACTTCCACCTGGACTATTAATGCGGAAAACGACTACATCAATGTATTGATCGTTTCTGACTTTTTGAAACAGCTTACAAATACTCGCAGATGAAATTCCATCGCCACTTGTTGCGACATCTCCCTCTGCCAAGATCACAGCGACGTTCGGTTTTTGACGTTTCACTAGAAGTTGTCGGTCCGAAAAGGCTTTCAAAGCATATTTCTCCATGGACTGAATTTCCAGTTCTTCGTCCTGAGCCATGTTCATTTTTTTCTTCAAAAGTCCCATAAACTCATCGCGGTAACGTAAACCGGTAATTAACTTCGCATTATAAGCGGACTCACAATCCAAGATATGCAAGGAATCTACATGGTTATCCAATATCAGCGTATCGATTCCTTTGTTCAAGGAAATATCGTTTCTCATCGTGCGCCACATCGCACGCAACAAGGCTTGCGTTTGTACACGACTGGAATCGCTCATATTTGTGCGAAAGAACGGTTCTACCGCACTTTTGAAGTCATTGTTATTACCACGAACGATGTCCACTTCAATGTTCAAATTATCCAATAAATTTTTAAAAAACATCAATTGAACGCCGACTCCGGTAAATTCCATGGTTGTAGATGGAAATCCATACACTTCTTTTGCCGCAGAACTGATGTAATAAGCGGTTTGGGAAATGTATTCTCCCGACAAATAGGCTACGGCAAATTTTCCGCTCGTTTGAAAGTCCTTGATGGCGTCGTGTAATTCTTTCGCACTTGCCATTCCACAGGTTAGCGAACCAAGTTCTAAAAAAATTCCTTTGATTTTGGAATCCGTCTTCGCCTTTTCAATTCCGTAAAGCAAATCTGGGAGTCCAACGGAACGATTCACTTGAAAACTCGCAATATCTAACGACTCATCGCTTTTATCCTTTAGTTCACCCGTTAATTTCAATTGTAGGATGGTTGAATTGCGAATCGCCAATGGTTCTGGACCAAAATTTCCAAAGGAACCAATAATACCACCTAGTACCAAGAAAAACAACAACAGGGAGACAAGTCCGGCAATCATCACCGCAACAAAACTCGGCCAAAACAGTTTGCCGAAGGATACTTTTTGATCTGACATATAAATTATTTAAATCGTGAAAATAGGTTGAGTGAATTCACCAGATTGAGTTTTAAACTAAAACGGATTTCGTTGGAGTAGTTTGTCCAAAGTGAACCCATGTTCGCACTACGTACTAATGGGAAATACATGCTCAACACATTGGTCAGACGAACACCTAATCCAGCGTTGTAAGCTGTTTGGACAGTTGTCCCATTGGAAAACGCTCCGTAATCAGCAAATACGCCAAACAAATTGGGTTTGATTGGAAGTTGGAAATACATATTCACACTCCCCAACCATTTGGAAGTCATTCCAAAATTACTTGTGCTTTTGAAGTTCCCGTAGTTTTCCATGCGCTGTTGGGACCAGAAACCGGAAACATCGTTTCGGGCGAAGTTGTATTCTTCGTAAAACAAATCTTGATTTCCGCGTCCACCACTCATGCTTAATGAATAGCGATCAGAAAGTGGTTGAAGAATGTCTAAAAACGCAAATTTGTAATACACATTGCTACCGAAGAACGCGCGTAATTCCAACTTGCGTTCCATCTTATTTTTCATGTAACGCCAGTCGTATTTAGCAGTTAAGGAAACGCGTCCCACTTGCATTTCTCCATTGACATATTCCGCTCTTAGTTTCACGGAAACTTGATGGTCAGGATTTGCATACTGAAAAGCATACTGCGCCATCGCACCTTTTTCCTTAAAGCCAAATTCTGAAGTTTTCAATCCATAAAGTCCTTTGATGAGCACATCCTGACTGATGTTGCTACGGTTCTTACGGTTTCCAATTGTCGCAGACCAATATGGATTAAAAGCAACAAAATTCTCGCCCGAAAAACTATTTCTAGAGAAGGATTTCACGGAAAGTCCAAGGTGTTCGACTTTCAATCCTTTTTTCGGAAGGATCGAGTAAGAAAACTCTGCCATTCCAACTGGTTTTTTGGAATAGAATCCATACATAGGTGTCAGGACATACGTGAATTTCTGGAAAGGAAGTCCAAGGTTGTGAAACGTAGCGCCTAACATGAATCCATCGTAGACATTCCCACCCATCATCGGTGTCCAACGTATGCTATTGTGATCCGCCTCGTTGTCACCAAATAAAAACTCTTGTTTGATTGGTTCGATTTTATGTAGAAGCGTATTCGCTCTCCAGGTATTGTTGTTACGGTTCAATTCAGGAATGTCCTTCGACTCATCGATTATGACTTTTTGAATTTCTTTAAACGGTGTTTTAACAGTAACGGATGTTTGTCCAGGCTCCAACCAATGTGTTTCCACCAATTGATCTTTCGCATAGACATTCACTTCAATTGGACCATTTACTTGCCCAACGTTTTTCACGCGAACGAGCGCTCCTTGTTTTCCAATACCTACATTTTTCAGTTTGTAATCCACGTGATTGGTTGTTTGAATCAAATCATCGAATAACCAAGAAAGGTCCTTACCACAAGATGATTCCAACACTTTACGCATGTCCTCTGGCTGTGGATGTTTAAATTTCCACGCTTCAAAGTACGCGGACATCGCCGCATTGAATTTTTCTTCACCTAAATAATCTTTCAGGTAAAAGAAAACTAATCCCGTTTTTTGGTACATGATTCCACCGTAATTAATGCTGGTGAATTGATCAGAATGTGTTTCAATCGGCTGATCCAATCCAAGTGATGCTAAAGTTGAATACGTTATGTCGCCAGAATCATGGTGATCCAAGTCCTCTAAGTGGAAACGTCCGTTCAGAATCATATCAGAGAAACGCGTATTGTTTGGATATTTTGTTTGCATGTAACGCATTTCGTTCAAGGTGTTCATTCCTTCATCCATCCAGCCGTGCACACGCTCGTTGGAACCCAGAATTCCATAGAACCAGTTGTGTCCGACTTCGTGTACAATCACCACTTCTAATTCCTCCTTTGAACTCGCATTGCCAATAACGGTAACGTTCGGATACTCCATTCCACCACCCGCACTGATGGTACCATCTACTGCTGTTACATGGTTGTACGGATAGTCACCATTCCAAAGAGAATAGTAATACGTTCCATCGTTGATGTATTCAATGGCACTTTTCCAATATTGTGCATTCTGAGGAGTAAACAAAGCCCAAGATGTCACTTTTCGTTTGGAGTGAGGCAATTCTACTTCACCTTTTAACACACCGTATCGTTTATCTGCGAACCAAGCGAAATCATGCACTTGACTCTGTGTATAGCGAATGGTTTTCATTTCGGACGAAGATTCAGGAAAAGATCCTTTCTTTTCTTTATCGTTGTCAGCTATCCAAGAATCTATTTTCTCTCCCGTTAACTTTGTTTGCGCGTCCATAAACGCTACTTCACTTTTCGTTTGCAAATCACCAGTTGCACCAACGATGTAATTCTTCGGCAAGGTGATGCTTACGTCATAGGAACCATATTCAGAATAGAATTCACCTTGATTCAAATACGGAATGGCATTCCATCCATTTTTGTCGTATACCGCTGGCTTAGGGTACCACTGTGTGATTTGGTAAGATTGTCCGATGTGACCCATACGTGAAATTTCTCCCGAAGGAATTTTTACTTTGAAAGGTGTCGTAATTCGAATGCGATCTCCATTTCGTAATGGCGTATTCAGGTAAATCACACAGATATCCGGATTCTCCGCATCGTACTCCCATTTCAACGGTGTCCCCTCGGACTTAAAATTCAAGGAGTCGATGTATCCACGGTCTTCTTCCTTTGCGAAGGTCAATTTACCATCACCTTGACGGTACAATTGTTTTGCCAAGGCAGAACTTCCATCTTTGTATGCATTTGGCCATACATGCATGTAAATGCGGTCAAGTGTATTTGGGGAGTTATTTACGTATTCGAATACTTCGAAGCCACTCAAAGTATGGTTGTTGTCATTGAGTCTTACTTGAATAGTGTAATTCACTTCCTGCTGCCAGTAATTCTGTGCAAAGATGCTACTAGAAATTAATAAAATAATAAAGGTTAAAACCGATTTACGCATAGTGATGTCGTTTAATTACTTATGTAAAGTTAGTTGTAAATTTGAAAGTTTCACGCACAAAAAAAGGCCTTGCGGCCTTTTTCTATTTCAATGAAGTTTAGAAAGTATTTATTGAATCACCAAACGAAGAATTTCGCGTTGTTGGTTCAATTGAACGTTCACTAAATAAGTTCCTGCTTTCAATTGAGTTTGTGTCAATTCAAGGATTGAACCGCTCATGACAGAATGGAACAATACTTTTCCGCTCATGTCGGTGATTAGAATGTTCACATCTGAAATTTCTGTATCTAATTGAATAGTGAATGTTCCATTCGAAGGATTCGGAACCAGGCTCACATTTGTGAAAGTTACATCCGTCAATCCAAGGTAACCATCTACACCGTCACAGTTTTCATCGAGGTCATTGGCTAATATTTCTGTTGCTCCTGGGTATACATTTGGATTCATGTCATCACAGTCACCATTCACCAAAACATATCCTGGCAGCGGATTTACTTGACAAGAAACCAATCCAAGTCCAGCTCCAAATTGATCGTTATCTGAATCGAGATAGTAGGTATTGAAGATTAATCCTTCGTCGTTTGTTCCATTACAGTTGTTATCGAATCCGTCACAGATTTCCGTTGCACCTGGATAAATCGCGTTGTTGTTATCGTTACAATCGCCACCGACAGCCACCATTCCTGGAGGTGTTAAACAGAAATCTGCTGCTGTGGCATCGTCTCCGAATCCATCTTGATCCACATCTGAATAATAGGTTATTGGAGTTGTAACAGAAGCATTCGTGTCGTCACAATCTCCAGAAGTTAACACGTATCCAGTTGGTGGAGTACATCCGGTAAAGGTCGCCATCAAATCACCAAGAAGGTCACCATCCATGTCCATGTACCAAACCGTATTTGGATTGATTCCAGCATCTGCATCGTTGCAATCTTGACTGTTTGTTACAAATCCTGCTGGCATTGTACAAACCAATGTGTCATTTGCTAGATCACCAAATCCATCTTGATCGAGGTCTGCGTAGAAATTTGTTGGTGCAACCGAAAATGAATTTCCCCATAAGGAAACATTATCCATTCTAAACGTTGATGTATTCGTTGCCATTGAAGTCACGTAAAAACGGAAGGTCACTGCATGAACGTTTGCGAATTCAACTGGTAAAGAAATCGTATCATCTAACATGACATTTCCATTCCATGCCGAAGCAATCGTATCAATATTTGCCACGTAATTATCCAAGCTAGAACGAAGGTAAATGACTGGCGTTCCACCTGTAGATGAAACTCTATGGTTGAATGCAATTTTAGCTAAGTTTAAATTGTAACACTCATTTCCTGAAATAGAGAATTGATTGTATTGATTTACGTCCACCGCACCGGAAGTATTCCAAGCCGTATTGTTAAACACGTTTGCAGTAGACGTGCAGTTTGACCCCATATTTGTAAACGGTCCAAACGTTGCATTTACAGGTTGTGTTGTCACATTATTCGCAACAACTGGACAATTTGCCACATCTGTAAATTCATACAATCCCATGTTTACGGGAGACAACGGTGCATCCACCCCATTACAATCCTCATCTATTCCATTTGCTTCGATTTCCGTTGCACCTGGATAAATCGCATTGTTGTTGTCGTTACAATCCGTGCTGTTTGTTACGTACCCTGTAATAGGCGAACATCCCACTTGAGAAACAGCAAAGTTACCATAACCATCACCATCTAAATCTTGGTAATATGTAATGTTTGATACAACGGTAAGATTCACATGCAACATACTGTCACAACCAACCGCATTTGTCAACGATTGCATGTAAAGTCCAGTAGATGCGTATGTTTGTCCGTTAATCGTATACGGTCCACAATTCGTAACATTTATAGTGGAAGTACTCGGTTGATTAATCGTTAAATTCAAGTTAATGATGCTATCACATCCAGCAGCATTTGCATTGGCTAATGTTTGAATATATGTTCCTGATGTGCTATATGTCTGTGCGTTTAATGTGTACGATGAACAAGCTGTTGTTGTGATGGTATTGTAACTTATACAAGAAGCCGCTGCTGCAGGTGTGACAGCTGCCCAAGTTGTTCCAGCGCGAATTTCATCTACTTCTAAGTTTCCGGTTCCCGCTGCTTGACGCAAGAAAACAGACTGTACGCCATTTGTTGGCCAAGTGCTTGTCCCTCCAGCATTCGTTACCCCTGCTGCCGGTGCTGCCGCTCCCGGAATTGGATTTACCCAAAGAGATGATGAAATAACTCCACCAACCGCTGGTGAAGAAGCTTTAACTACAATAAATAAAGTAGTACCCGGTGTATATTCCGTAGAAATGTAACTTGCTACTGCACCAGTTCCACCAGAAGTATTCAGAACTCCCACTTGAAATGTTCCTGGAGTTGTTCCTGTTTTAATAAATATTCTTGGGAAATACACGGTAACAGTAGCACCTGATGTCCCACCAAAACCTGTGAAGTAAGCTCCACCTGCGGTCAATCCAGTAATGTTCTGAACTTTTAATAAAAAGGACATATATGCTGATGTTCCAGTCGGTACAAAAACCTTATTAATATCCTCCGTTCCAGTCGAAGTCAAATTGATTCGATTTCCAACAGATGCTTGTAATCCTGTGAAGGACAAACTATTTCCTGAAGTTGAAAGAGTCGTAATAGCTAACAATTCTCCGGCGGTACCACTTTGTGTTGCCCAACCGTTTGCATTGGCTGCACCTGTAAAATTAAAGGGTTCAAACGCTTGCGTAAAGCCTTGAAATCCAATAAATACGATTAAAACAAGTAAAAATCTTTTCATAAAATTTATTTTTTTGTAAATCTAAGAATTCAATGTGTATTCATCATTGTCTTTACATTAAAAAAGGCGACCGAGGCCGCCTTTGTTTATAACTTTTATATGAGTTGATTACGCTTGAGGCGCCTCAACTGTATCCGCTGGACGCTCTGGTTTCGGTAAAAGAACTTTACGAGATAACTTCCATTTTTTTGTTTTTGGATCGCGACCCATTACTTTGAATGTCAATACATCTCCTTCTTTCACTACGTCTTCCATTTTCGCTACTTTTTCCCAGCTAAATTCAGAAATGTGGATTAATCCGTCTGTTCCAGTAAGGATTTCAACGAAACAACCGAAGTCTTTCACTGATTTCACTTTACCTTCATAAGTCGCTCCATCTTCCACTTGTGGTGGGAATGCAATCAAGCGAATTTGACGAATTGCTTCATTCATGTCATCACCGTTTGTAGAAAGGATTTGAACACGACCTTCACCTGTTGCTAATTCTTCAATAGTGATGGTTGTTTTCGTTTCTTTCTGTAAACCTTGGATGATTTTTCCTCCAGGTCCGATGATTGCTCCAATCATTTCGTTTGGAACATTGAATGCTTCGATACGTGGAGTCTGTGGTTTCAATGTTTCACGAGGTGCTGCCATTGTCTCAGTGATTTTCCCTAAGATGTGCATACGTCCAGCTTTCGCTTGTTCTAACGCCTCGATCAATACTTCGTATGGAAGTCCGTCTACTTTGATGTCCATTTGACAAGCAGTGATACCTTTTGAAGTACCTGTAATTTTAAAGTCCATGTCACCCAAGTGATCTTCGTCACCTAAGATATCCGACAATACTGCGAATTTTCCTTCGTCTGCTACAAGTCCCATCGCGATTCCAGATACTGGCGCTTTGATTTGCACTCCACTATCCATCAATGCTAATGTTCCAGCACAAACAGTTGCCATAGAAGACGAACCATTTGACTCAAGGATATCAGAAACGATACGGATTGTATATGGATTATCTTCCGGTAAAACTGGTTTCAAGGCACGAAGCGCTAAGTTACCGTGTCCGATTTCACGACGAGAAGTTCCACGTAATGGTTTTGCTTCACCTGTCGAGAATGGTGGGAAATTATAATGCAACAAGAATTTCTCTGTTCCTTTGAATGTTGCGCCGTCAATTAACTGCTCATCCATTTTACCACCAAGGGTAACTGTTGTCAACGATTGTGTTTCTCCACGTGTAAATACTGCTGATCCGTGAACCATTGGTAAGTAATCAACTTCCGCCCAGATAGGACGAATTTCGTCGAATGCACGTCCATCTAAACGTTTTCTCTCATTCAACATCACCCAACGAACCGCTTTTTTCTTCACTTCAGAGAAGTAAACAGAAATATACTTCGAAGCTTCTGCGATTTCTTCTTCTGAGAAAGAAGCTTTCACTTCGTCTTTAATCGCATCGAATAACTCTGTGCGTTTTGACTTATTCGCCAAGCCCATACGAGCAACATCTTTACATTTTTCCATTGCCACTTCGAATACTTTCGCACGAACTTCTTCGTTGTGTGACTCATGGCTATATACTCTTTTTGGATTAGCTACAGGAACTTCTGCTGCAAAGTCCAATTGGAATTGACACTGTTCTTTAATGGCAACGTGAGCAATTTTGAAAACTTCGACTAATTCAGCCTCAGAAATCTCTTGCATTTCACCTTCCAACATGTTGATGTCTTTCATTGTTCCAGCGATCACGATATCGATATCCGACATCTCCATTTGAGCCATTGTTGGATTCAATACGTATTCACCATCGATGCGTCCAACGCGAACTTCAGACATTGGACCATTAAATGGAATGTTTGAAACTGCAATTGCCGCTGATGCCGCGAATCCACACAATGCATCTGGATTGTTTACACCATCGTAAGAAATCAATTGAATCATCAACTGAACTTCTGCATGGTAATCGTCTGGGAAAAGTGGACGAAGTGCACGATCCACCAAACGCATCACTAAGATTTCAGTCTCAGAAGGACGCGCTTCACGACGGAAGAATCCACCTGGAAAACGTCCAGCTGCAGAATACTTCTCACGGTAATCTACCGTTAATGGAAGGAAATCCACGCCATCTTTTGCTTCTTGAGCTGCTACAACTGTAGCTAATAACATTGTGTCGCCCATGCGCACAACAACGGAACCATCCGCTTGCTTTGCCAACTTACCTGTCTCGACGCTTATCTCCTTGCCGCCGGTAACAATTGACCTTTTTAAACCTATATTCATCTTTATTTATTTACTAATTAATTTACAAAAAAGGGACTTGCGGCAAATTGCCGAAGTCCCCTCTTCCAATAAAATGTGATCGATGATCGGATTAACGACGAAGTCCTAATTCCTTGATCAACGCTCTGTATTTTTCGATATCTTTTCTTTTCAAATAATCCAAAAGACTACGACGCTTTCCAACTAAAAGTTGAAGTGAACGTTGTGTTCCGAAGTCCTTACGGTTCTTTTTCAAATGCTCTGTTAAGTGACTGATACGGTAAGTAAACAATGCTATTTGTCCTTCTGTAGAACCAGTGTTTACTTCAGATCCACCATGTTGAGCGAAGATCTCTTTTTTCTTTTCTGAGTTTAAATACATGCTAATATTTATGTAAATGATTATTATGTAGATTGACACCCTTGGTCAATTCGGTTGCAAAGATAGGGATAGTTTTCAGAAGTGCCAAATTATTTTACACGCTTCTTTTACGTGCAAGTAATCGAATGCCGCTAAATTTTGGAGTCAACTTATAATAAATGTTATCTTTGCATCGTCCATAGGTTCTCGTTTACGAGATTAATAAGGAATCCGGTTAGAATCCGGAGCTGTATCTGCAGCTGTAAATGTCTAAAATGCAATTCATTTAGTCACTGAGCAATTGGGAAGACGAATTGAAAGGGACATGAGCCAGAAGACTTGCCCATGAACAGAGAGAAGACTTCAGATAAAGGTCGGACTCGCCAAGGGTGTTTTGCATCCTAGCTTTTCCTACTTTTTTCTTCTTCTAGTTTTTTATTGTTTCACATTCAAAAAAACAGAACGAATGAAAAAGGCATTGATTACATTCAGTTTATTTGCAAGCTCATGGAGCTTTGCACAAAATCAATTACACCAAGTATTGGTGGTAAATGAAGGGTATTTCGACTACCAAACCAACGCGATTTTAGAGCCAGTAACCATCGGTAGCTACAATCCAATTTCACAACAATACCACGTTGTCGACACTTTGGAGAACATGCGCTTCGCTTCAGACCTTGTGATTGACGGTAACTTCTATTACGTTGCGGCAGATTCGAAAATCTTCAAAATGGACTTGAACTCGCATCAGGAAATCTCTAGTGTTGCTTGTCCAGGTGTACGTAACCTAGCAATCTACCAAAACAAATTAATCGCGACTCGTGGAGAATACCTGACGACTTACGATTCGTACCTTCATGTTTACAACACAGCGGACTTACAATTAATCCAAGCGTTCGATACAGTTACTGGTCCAAAATGGGCGACTCAAAACATCGTGATTGATGGAACAACTGCTTACTTAGTCGTAAACAACGCTTACGAATGGGGGAATGAAAAAGGAATCATTGGTCAATTAAACCTAACTAATTTAAGCTACGGAAATGAAGTGGACTTAGGTCCAGACGGGAAAAACCCGGACAACTTATTGAAGTACGGTTCCACTTTGTACACTGTAAATAACAAGGACTGGAACGGAACTTCCATTTCGAAGTTTGAATTGGCAAACAATGCGACATCAACAGTTAATATTGCAAATGCAGTTGCAGGTTGCGGGACTTCTGCTTTGCGGGACGACAAACTGACTTACCAGATTTCCATGGAAACAAGTTTGAATAATTTCGACATCAATGGAATGAATAACATTGGACCAGTAGTTGGCATCAACGTAAATTTCTATGAATTAGCACAAGAACCTTTAAGCGGTCAATTGTATGCTTCCTCTACCGATTTCTTCTCTACTGGAACTGTTTACATTTACGATGCAACGAATACAGAAATCCACTCCTTCGCTTCAGGTGTTTCTCCTGGGACAATCGTCTTCGATATTCGATCTTCGGCTGGAATCAATGAAGAAAAAGCAAACTTCAGTGTTTCTCCGAATCCAACAAATGACATCTTAACAATCCAAGGAAAATCAGCAAATGAGTTAGTTTCCCTGGTTGACTTAAACGGAACAACAGTTCTTTCAAGTACAGAAAGCTCCTTGAATATTTCGCAACTTCCAGCTGGAATTTACTACGTAAACATCCACGGAACGTGCCAAAAAGTGATCAAACTTTAAGCTTTCAAATAGATTCATGAAATCCCGGTTTTGTCGGGATTTTTTTTTACCCGAAACTTCGAACAAGTCGTTTGTTTATTAACTTTGGTTGATAATTCTATTTCACTATGCAAATCATCCTGAATCACCAGCAAATCGAACAAAAAATCATCCGAATCGGACACCAGCTTATGGAAAATTGTTTCGAAGAAGAACGTATTTTCATTGGTGGAATTGCAGGAAACGGAAGCATCATTTCTAAAAAACTAGCGGACATCATTCGTGCCAACAGCAAAATCGAAGTGGTTTGTTTCGAAATCACCGTGAACAAAGATGAGCCATGGAGCGAGGCGATACAATTGTCCATCGATGAAAAAGAACTAAAAAAAGGATTCATTATCTTAGTAGATGACGTCATCAACTCCGGTAAAACCATGCAATACGCTTTGATGAAGTTTTTAGAGCAAGCCACAAAGGCGATTAAAACAGTTGCTTTGGTAGACCGTCAACACCGACGCTATCCAATTAAAACAGATTTTGCCGGACTTGGACTTTCAACGACGTTGAAGAATCACGTCGAAGTAGACTTAAACGAAAGTGATTCAAAAGCTTATTTGCATTGAGATGAAAAAAGTAACCGAATCCAGTTCACATTACCAGGACTTAGAGCAAATGTCCACCTTGGACTTATTAAAAAACATCAATCGAGAAGATCAAACCGTAGCAATTTCCGTTGAAAAAGAAATTCCTGCGATTGAAGCTTTTGTCAACGCTTGCAGTGAGCGCATGGCACAAGGCGGAAGGTTATTTTACATTGGAGCTGGAACAAGTGGTCGCTTGGGAATTGTGGACGCCAGTGAGTGTCCACCAACCTTCGGCATCGACCACGGAATTGTGGTTGGACTCATTGCTGGAGGTGACGCAGCGATTCGAAAAGCCGTTGAATTTGCTGAAGACGACCGAAATCAAGCTTGGATTGACCTGGAAGAATACTCCCTAAATGAATTAGATACCGTTGTTGGAATTGCCGCAAGCGGAAGTACACCATACGTATTGGGTGGAATCGAAAAAGCGAAAGAACATGGAATCTTAACAGCTGGGATTTCCTGTAACCCCGATTCTCCCTTAGCTGCTGCCGTTGAATTCCCGATAGCTCCCGTTGTTGGACCAGAATTCGTTACAGGAAGTACGCGCATGAAATCAGGCACCGCACAAAAGCTTGTTTTAAACATGATTTCGACCAGTTTGATGATTAAACTAGGAAGAGTCAAAGGAAATAAAATGGTGGACATGCAATTAAGCAACCACAAACTCGTAGATCGCGGTGCACGCATGGTCGCTGAAGAAATCGGCGTTGCGATGGAAAAAGCGAAAGCACTCTTGTTAGCGCATGGATCCGTAAGAAAAGCTGTAGAACATTATACCAAAACAACATGAGTGAATTTGATCCAAATGGCGTAGGAATTGCCAACGGAAATATTTTTGGCTTTCCTTACACGGAATCTGAAGCAACAATTGTCATTGTTCCCATTCCATGGGATGCTACTGCCTCTTATGGCAAAGGAACGAGCGATGGACCAGAAGCAATTTTAGAGGCATCCACACAACTCGACTTTTTTCACCCCGATTTGGAACGTGCATATGACACGAAAGTTTTCATGTCTCCTGTTTCACAAGAATGGAAAGAAATCAATGCACATTGCTGTGAACAAGGACTGGAGTATATTCAGTATTTGGAATCCAACGGAGAAAAAAAAGCACGAGAGAAATACCAATCGGTTTTGGATGAAATCAACACCGCACATGAAGCCTTAAGAGCGAATTTAAAAGAACGTTGCCTTGACTTAATTTCACAAGGTAAAATTCCGGCTGTACTCGGTGGCGAGCACTCTACTCCACTTGGACTCATCGAAGCTTTAAATGATACGTACGATGATTTCGGAATTCTACAAATCGATGCGCACGCAGATTTACGCGATACTTACGAAGGATTCCATCAATCACATGCTAGCATTATGTTCAATGTCCTACAACATGCTAAAAACATGTCCAAATTAGTACAGGTGGGCATTCGCGACGTCTCCGAAAGAGAGGTTTTATTGAGTCGAGATTCCGACCGCGTGCAAACGTACTATGATTGGAACTTGAAAAACGAACAATACACAGGAAAGACGTGGGCTAACCAAGTCGACGAGATCATTGCTCAACTTCCTCAAAACGTATATGTATCATTTGACATCGACGGATTGAAACCGGAACTTTGTCCACACACCGGAACTCCCGTTGCTGGTGGATTCGAATTACAAGAAATCAGTTACTTGCTTTTTGCACTAGCAAACGCTGGTCGACGCATTATAGGATTCGACCTAAACGAAGTTGCTCCTGGTTCAGAGGGAGATTGGGATGCGAATGTTGGAGCGAGAGCCTTATGGCAGTTACTGTGTGCGTGTGAAAAATCAAGAAGAAATCACCAATAATAATGGATCAATTCAAACAATACGGAATAATTTCAATCATTGGTATCGCATTCTTTGGTGGATTGTATGGAAGCATCGAACTTCTTAATTGGCAATTTTTTCCGTGGCTGCAAGTGGTCATCTTAAGTACGTTCACCTTCTTAATTGGCGTAATTCAATACCTTCACATAGACAGTAGTTCACGAACGTTCATTTTTTCAACTTGGGCATTTATTGGATTTGAATGGCTCGTTTGTTTACTCTTATTCAACCAACCTCATCTATTAATGGATTATGTTCAATTGATCTTTTTACCACTGCTCTACTTTATTTATTTCGCTTTGTTTCAATTGATCTTAAGACGAAGTGAGCGAATTCAAAAAAGAGGAAGGATACTTTTCTATTTATTGATCCCAAGCACCTTATCCTTCTTCATGTATCCAAGTGTATGGAGCGCTGGCGGAATGGAATTGTTGTTTCTTCTTTTTGTCGCACAGATACTCTTTACCAAAACTATTTCTTCGGTTCAATAAATGTTCCGTATCCGACAATTCGAGGCTTCCAATAAGTAGAATTTTCAATCTCAACGATAGAAATACCTTTCGAACTACTCGCATGAATCATTGTTTTCGCCTGTCCTTTTTCATTAATAAGGATTCCTACGTGATTCACTTCTCCCCCATTTGAAAAGAACACTAAGTCACCAATTTGGGCTTCCTCTTCCACTAATTTTACACATGCAGCAAATTGATCCGAAGCTCTTCTTGGGATGTTCTCACCATGTTGCTGAAGTACAAAGCTTGTGAATCCGCTGCAATCGAAACCACTTGGGTCTTTGCCAGCAGATACGTAAGGAACACCTAACTGTTTTTTCGCAATCGCTACGAGTTCGTTCCGTTCTTTTAATTCTGGTCGATTTGAAACAACAACATTGCCTTTATTTCCATCCACTTCTATCAAAGGTAAATCTGCAAAAAACTGATTGACAAACCTTTGCCACTTTGCTTTATCAAACGATGAACTTTGTTTTTCGATTGCCAACCATGAATCCAAGTCCTTTTTCAAAAAACTCAGCTCAGAAATGTGTGCTTTAATGATTATTTGTCCTTTCGACGATGTTCTCAATTCCGATAAAAGCATTAAGGCATCTTCAATGTTCGATGAATGTCGCTTGTACCAGTGTTCATCTTGGGCAAGTTGCAAGGTTGCCATTGCTCGGTAATATCCTGGAAGTTTGGAGAAATCGTATTCTGGCTTGTCAAGTAAACGTGCTGCTTTCCGATATACTAACTTGTAATATCCTTGGTCGTAGAGCATTTCTAGGTGGTCTATTGCTGGATTCTGAGCCAAAACATGGGTGCTGAGAAAGAGCAGAACAATGCCAAAAAATCGATTCATGACTAATTTGTATATATTTTCCCCTCAGAAAATACAATGGATGTTTTATTAAACAATTTAACGAGCACCTTATTGCCGTAAATTTCAAATTCCGCATCGCGCATGTTTGTAATCTCCTGTGTTTTACCATTAACCAACGCACTTACGCCGCCCAAAATATTTCGAAAAACAAAGGTGTTATTCTTTAACAAGTATTCGCCAGGAAAGTAAGTAGCCACCTCGATTTTCTCATCGTTTGTAAAGGCAAAAAGGTAACTGTTTTCAGTCCAAACAGTCATATCATCCTTTACGTCCCAAAAAGAAGTGGAGAAATTGGAAAGTGCAATTTTCTCTCCGTTTTTGTACATCCACAAATTACCATTTAAGTCCTCATAGACGATGAAGCCTCTACCCGCCTTGTATTTTTTAATGGGAGATGATTCTATTTCAGAAAATTCTCCTTTATCGAACATCATGAAAGACTGTGTGTAGGGGTCTTTAAAACAAAAAACATCTGTTCCAACATTGAACTCAACTACTTCTTCGTTGTAGGTAGCAATTTCATATGTTTTTCCCTGCCAAAAACAAAAATAGGTGTTGCTGTTGTCTTTGTAAACGGCAATATTTTCCCCAACAGCGGCAGCCATAGTAAGTCCATTCGTCATGGTTACTAGCGGCAATACCTGCTTGTTCCAGTATACATTCAACGATTGATAACGTGTATCTTCAAAAACAATAATGCTGTCTTTCACCATGAACCCTCTCCCAAAATTCGTTAACGCGGTGTATTTACCTGCATCCCACATGCGAAGTCCATTGGCGATTTTATAGCCCACCAAGTGATCTGAAACTTGGTATTCCACATTTAATGCCGTGACATCTTTGCGTTCGATTCCATCGTAAATACGCATGTTTCCACGTGTATCAATATATGCAACGACCTCATCACCCGCTTTGTAACTAACAATTGGTTGAATTTCAATTGGGCGAAAAAATCCTTCCTGGAAATTCACGAAGAAATTATTAAAGTCCTTTGTTGGAACAATCAGTTGTCCATGAGCAAACGAGGAGATGAGAAAAGAAAATCCCAAGAATATTTTGGTAGTTAAAAAACGCATGAGTCAAATTTAACCAATTTTTGGGCCAAATCGACTCCTTTTTTGAAAAGAGAAAAATTCCAAGCAGATTTTTAGCAAACATCAAATTTCTGAACTACATTCGTATTCCAAATTTTGAAAATGAAAAAGTTAATATTAATCGGATGTTTTTCTGCGTTCAGCTTCCTGAGTCTTGGACAAAAGAAAATTGACTACATCTCCTATGATTTACCGAATGGTTTACACGTAATCATTCACGAAGAACATGCCACACCGATCATTGCGGTTTCCGTATTGTACCATGTAGGCTCAAAAAACGAAACCAACGACAGAACTGGATTTGCTCATTTCTTTGAACATTTATTGTTTGAAGGATCCGCAAACATTGGACGTGGTGAGTACAGTGAACTGGTAGAGAAAAACGGCGGGACATTGAACGCCAACACTTCTCAAGACCGAACGTATTACTACGAGATTCTTCCTTCCAACCAATTGGAACTTGGATTATGGCTAGAAAGTGAGCGCATGCTTCACGCAAAAGTCGACATCAAAGGAATCGAAACACAGCGTAGTGTTGTGAAAGAAGAAAAAAGACAGCGTGTGGACAATCAACCTTACGGATCTTTCTTTACGGAGATGTTCAAACGAGTTTTCACGACACATCCATATAATTGGGCACCAATTGGAAGTATGGAACATTTGGACGCTGCACAAGAAGAAGATTATGTGAATTTTTACAAAAATTACTATGTCCCTTCGAATGCAACCTTGTCTATTGCAGGTGATATAGATGTCGCTCAAACGAAATTGTGGGTGGACAAATACTTCGCTTCCATTCCGAAAGGACAAGCCATTAACTTGTACCGTGATTTTATCAATCAAAGTGATGTGGATTTTGAAAAACGATATGGTGTTTCAAAAAGTAAATTCGATTCAAAAAACTTCATGACTTCGACAAGTCCAGAGGCGAAAAAATTAATAGCGAGTTACTTAGCAAAACCAATCGTCATTAATCGAACAAGTAAAGACAAAACTATTTTGACGGGAGTTACGAAAGAAGTCATTTATGACAACATTCAACTTCCTGCGATTTTTATGGGTTATAAATTCCCAGAACAAACCAATCCAGACTCGTACGCATTGGAAATGATGAACGAAGTTTTATCAGGAGGAAGTTCCTCGCGCATCAACAAATTAATTGTAGAGAAAAAAGAAATGGCACAATTTGCTTTCTCCTTTAACTACGGATTAGAAGATGCGGGAATCGGAATATTTGCTGCCATCGCTAATAAAGATATTAAATTGGATGATATTCAAACAGAATTCGATGAACAAATTCGATTGATTCAAACAGAATTAATTTCGGAAGAAGAATTTCAAAAAGTGCGCAACAAATTTGAAAACGACATCATTACAGGAAATTCAACCATCGAAGGCATTGTGGAAAATTTGGCTGATAATTTCGTTTATTTCGGGGATGCCAACCGAATTAATTCCTTGTTAGACAACTACCTCAAAGTAACGCGAGAGGACATTCAACGTGTAGCAATGAAATACTTAACGCAAGATGCTCGCGTCATCTTACACTATTTACCAAAAGAAAAATAATCGACTGAAACATGAAAAAGATATTCACACTTTGCTTTCTAGCGTTAAGTACTTGGACGATGGCTCAAGTAGACCGCTCGATTATGCCTACACCAACGCAAGCAAAAAAAATAAACATTAAGGATTCTGAAGTATTCACCACCGCAAATGGAATCACCGTCGTTCTTTCTGAAAACCATAAGCTTCCACGTGTATCCTTCGATATGAATATGGGTTCAGATCGACGTATAGAAGGATCGAAAGCAGGTCTTTCCGATATGGCTGGGTCATTAATTATGTCCGGAACGAAGAACAGAACAAAGGACCAATTGGATCAAGAAATTGATTTTATTGGGGCATATATGGGCGCTAGTAGATTCTCCCTTTCTATGTCTTGTTTAACCAAACACATGGACAAAGGTTTAACCTTAATGTCCGATGTTTTGTTAAATGCCAATTTCCCTCAATCCGAATTTGACCGCATTAAAAAACAAAATAGTTCCGGTTTAATGGGTACCAAATCAGATGCTGGATCTATGGCGCAACATGCGACCGTAAAAATCAACTTCCCAAATCACCCATTCGGTGATGTGATGACAGAAGAGAGCTTAAATAACATTTCACGTGAGGACATCGTTTCTTACTACCAATCCAACTTTACACCAAATGGAAGTTATCTAGCTGTGGTAGGGGACATCACCCGCCAGCAGGTGGAAGAAATGGTTAATAAATATTTTGGGTCATGGACTGGTGGACAAGTATTCACTGAACTACCAAATTCCGGGAGTTTTACAAAAGGAAATCGTGTTGTTTTCGTGAAAAAACCCGGTGCGGTTCAATCGGTAGTCTATGTAACATTTCCTATTGACATGCGTGCAGGTGACAAAAATCAATTGAACTTAACTGTTTTGAATGACATTCTTGGTGGTGGTGGATTTGGGACACGTTTAATGCAGAATCTCCGCGAGGACAAAGCCTATACCTATGGATGCTATTCTAGCATGAACATTACGGAAGATGGGTCTTGGATGTCTGCAGGTGGGAATTTCCAAAATGCCGTGACGGATTCCGCCATCGAACAAATTTTGATGGAGTTCCAAAAAATTACGAACGAATTTGTAACGGACGAAGAATTGAACTTAACAAAAATGAATATGGCGGGTGAATTTTCACGTTCATTGGAGCGCCCACAAACCATCGCGCGGTTCGCATTAAACATTATTATCGATAAACTTCCAAAGGACTACTACCAAACATATCTACAACGCTTAGAAAGCGTAACGAAAGAAGATGTGCTTCTCATGGCTCAACAATACTTTACTTCGAAAAACTGCAACATTATTGTTGTTGGAAACGAAGAAGTATTCGAAAAATTAAAGCGCTTTGATGCCGATGGTAAAATTGAAGTGTTGGACGCCTTCGGGAATGTCATGAAAGATACCAAACCAGCAGATATCACAGCGGATAAGTTAATTGAAAACTATGTTTTCGCGTTAACGAGTACAACATCTCTTAAAGCTGCTGCGAAGAAGTTGAAATCCATTAAAAACTTCGAACGCGTATACGAATTGAAAGGTGATCAAATTCCATTTGCATTGAAATCTACGGAGATTTTTGTTGCGCCAGTGACGGAGGGACAAAAACTTGAAGGACAAGGAATGGTTTTCCAAAAATCATTTTACGATGGTAAAGCAGGATTTACTTTCAACATGCAAACAGGTAAAACTGAATTGACAGCAGAAGAATTAACTTCTAAAGCGAAGTCAAACGGCATCATTCCAGAAATGAACTTTGCAAAAAATGGATTGGCATACGAATTAGTAGGCATTGAAAACATGAATGGCGCAGATTACTACGTATTGAAAACCATTGATGGAAAAAATGAATCCTACGATTACTACAACAAGACGACGTTCATGAAGGAGAAGACCATTAACGTGATGACGCGCGATGGAGAAACGATGGAGTCTACGATTACTTATGGCGATTTCAAAGACGTAAACGGAATGAAATTTGCACATTCCATTACCCAAGCTGTTGGACCAATGGTCTTATCGGGAACGGTAACGTCAATAACGGTGAACGGAAAAATTGATATGAAGATTTTCGAATAACAGGAAATCATCACACGAAATTAAACGCCATTCTTTACGAGGATGGCGTTTTTTTTTACCTTCGTAACATGAAGAAACATCTGTTATTCTTGATTCTTTTGATGTTACTTGGATTTCAATTCAAGGCACAAAACCAAATCGTCTCGGAAGGAAGCTACTTTGAAGGAGAGCCATACCTCGTGATGAATCCAACAAATTCGCAGCATCTGGTTGCAGCTTGGATGGGATTTCAATTCAACAATAATGTAGTCATTAAAACTTCCGTTTCAAACAATGGCGGAAATTCCTGGTCTAGTCCAATTTGGCAAACTCACCTATCTCCGAATTTCTCCAGCGCCGATGTGTCCTTAGGATACGATCACTTAGGAAATTTATTCATGTGTTACATCGATTACGACAACATCAACTTCAGTGCTGGAAAAGTCGTTGTGCGAAAGTCTAGCGACGGTGGACTTAGCTGGGGAAACGCCACTATTGTTTTAGACATCAGTTCGTGTCCAAATCAATTGTGCATCGATCGTCCATGGATGGCCATTGATCAAACATCGGGTCCAAGCGCAGGCACGATTTACGTCACCAACATGAACGCAGACCAGCCAACGATGATCACACCGCCATACCATCCGTATATTTCCATAAGCACAGATGGAGGACAATCCTTTCAATCCGAACAATTAGACGCAACTGGATTTTTCTCTGGATCGATCATTCCCCAACCGATGCCATCGCCAGTTGTGACGGCAGATGGACGCTTCACGGCACTTTATCCAAGTTATGTGCCTAGTCAAAGTTTATTGCCCCGTTTAATTCGAGCGCAGTCCAACAACCAAGGTCAAACATACACGTACGATGTCGCCTATCAAGGACAGGGATTTGGCACAACGAATACATTGGTGAAAGCAGGACCGTTGTTGAAAGCACATCCCAACAATACCAATCAAATGAGTTATTTCTTTCTCAGTGACGACTTTGGGGAAGCGGACATTGTTTTCATTGAAACCAGCAACAACGGACTTTCGTGGAGCGCACCAACACGCGTGAACCAAGATCCCATTGGCAATGGAAAGATTCAAGATTTAATCTGGGCAGATTACGCAACAAATGGAGATTTAGCGGTATGCTGGCGCGACAGAAGAAATGCAAATGGAACGGGATATTCTGTTTCAAGTGAAATCTTCTGTACTGTTCGTAACGCCACCAACTCCACTTGGATGAACGATTTCTCGGTGAGTGATCTAGCGGTGGACCACCTTCCCGTTTTGGAAGATTCCGGGAACGATTTCATGAACGTCATTCTCGAAAACGATACCTTGCATGTTATTTGGGGAGATGTCCGATCAGGAAGTTTGAAAATCTACTTTTGCAAAAGGGGGATTTATGATACGACCAATCACATCCTAAATCTTCCGGAACCTGATCAGATCGTTTTCCCAAACCCTATTAGCACTGACCTTTCTATACCTACGGAGTTCATCGGTGCAGATTATTATTTGATCTCCAAAGAAGGAAAATCCATTCAAAATGGAAAAATTGGATCTTCCCTGCTCGAATTTGAAACAGTCCCTGCGGGAAGTTATCAATTACTCATCATTTCAGCAGAAAAACGACATCAATATCACCTCGTCAAACATTGACAATTAGAATTTAAACGGTATATTTGTTCCATGAGTGATTTTGTCGTTTCCGCCCGCAAATATCGTCCACAAACCTTTGATACGGTTGTTGGACAGCATTCGATTACGAATACGCTCAAGAATGCCATCAAAAGTGAACATTTAGCACAAGCTTTTTTATTCTGTGGTTCGAGAGGAGTTGGGAAAACAACAACTGCTCGAATTTTAGCTAAAACAATCAATTGTTTTAACCCGACTGAACAAATCGAAGCGTGCGACCAATGTGATTCGTGCTTATCCTTTCACACTGGAAATTCATTAAACATTTACGAACTTGATGCGGCGTCAAACAACTCCGTTGACGACATTCGCAGCTTAATTGACCAAGTGCGCATTGCACCACAATTAGGTACGCACAAAATATACATCATCGATGAGGTTCACATGTTATCAAATAGCGCCTTTAATGCATTTTTAAAGACTCTTGAAGAACCGCCAAAACACGCCATATTTATTTTGGCAACGACAGAAAAACATAAAATCATCCCAACCATTCTTTCCCGTTGTCAGATTTTTGATTTCAGTCGCATTCGTGTAAAAGATATTGCTGATCACTTGGCTCAAATCGCAACAAAGGAAGGTGTTTCTGCTGATCCCGAAGCATTGCATCAAATTGCCATGAAAGCAGATGGTGCTTTGAGAGATGCCCTTTCTATTTTTGATCAAATCGTCACATTTGCAGGAACGACATTGACCTACAAAGATGTATTAGACAATTTAAACATTCTTGATTACGAATATTACTTCAAGGTAATGGACGCAGCGGAGAAGGAAGATATTTCTTCATCGCTCTTGATCTTGAATGACATTTTTGAAAAAGGATTCGATGGACATCATTTCGTTATTGGATTGTCAGAGCATTTAAGAAATTTATTGGTGTGCAAAGATGTTCGCACCTCTAATTTATTAGAAGTTCCGGAAACCGTTCGCCAACGATTTGTCGAACAAGCGAAAGAAATGGAAGCCCAACGCATTATAAAGGCACTAAGTATTCTAAGCAAAACGGATGTCGACTACAAATCTTCGAAAAATCAACGTTTGTTGATCGAAGTAGCGCTTATGCAACTCTGTTCACTGAAACAAGAGTCTGAAAAAAAAAAGGACTGACGGATAGAATTGACATTCTACCTTTTCCTAAACAAACACTCCGAAAATCAAGTACCTCAATACCGGTTAACAAGGAAGTCCCTGTCGTTAGTCCTGTACCGAAAAGTGTAACAGAAAATAAAATTTTAACGAGTCCACAAGGAAATATCTCCTCAAAGCATATTTCCATCAAAGAGTCTATTGAAAAAATCAAAGAATCTCAACAACAAGGGAATATCGAGGATTTACCAAGAGAAGGATTTAGCATCGAACACGTGAAAATGTTTTGGAAACAATACGCTTATGTCCTGAAGGAAAATGGACTGGAGACTTTTTACAATGCCTTAATCAAAAGAGATCCAATTGTAGTAAGTGAAGAAGTTCTTGGGATTGTCGTGGATAATCAGGTACAAATGGATTACATTCAAGCTGAATTGATGGGATTCATTGAGTTTATGCGTAAAAGTTTACAGAATTACCATGTGGATATTCAACTTTCCATGAGTAACGAACCTGAAAAAGAAACAAAATTCTTAACTGGAAAAGACAAATTCAGCGCGCTTGCACGCAAGAATCCAAATTTACATACGCTGAAAAACCTGTTCAATTTAGACATCGAATATTAGCCATGCATTCGCTTTTTCAAACGATTCAACTCAAAGAAGAACTACACGTAAAAGTCGAAACATTTTGCCAGCAATGGGAAAATGGAGATGACATCCGTTTAGAGACATCCGGATCGACAGGTAAACCAAAAGAAATCACGTTTACAAAACAACAATGTACCGTTTCCGCGCTAAAAACCATTGCATTTTTCGACCTTAAAAAAGAAACTAAATCACTGCTTTGCTTGTCCCCGGATACAATAGGGGGGAAAATGATGATGGTGAGAGCGCTCGTTGGGAATTATTCCTTAGTGTTAACCAATCCAAGCTTAGATCCATTTGAACTTGTCCATGAGCAACTAGATTTTGTGGCCCTAGTTCCAGCGCAGTTGGCACATATTCTAATGAATCCTTCGTCCCTTAGCAAGTTGAAAAAAGTCAAGCACATCTTGATTGGCGGCGCAGATATTCCAGAGGAATTGAGTCAACATCTTCATTTACAAGGAATTATAGCCTATCAAAGTTACGGGATGACCGAAACGATTTCACACGTTGCCCTACGTGAAATAGGTGATGACACCACTTACCATGCGATGCCGGGAATTCATTTTACCAGTCAAAATGATTGTTTAACGATTCACTATCCGGAAATACAATCCAAGCCTATCCAAACTACTGATATCGTGGAATTAATAGATGAAAAATCCTTTCATTGGAAGGGACGTGCAGATAACGTCATCAATAGCGGTGGAAAAAAAATTCATCCAGAAGAACTCGAAAAACGACTTTCGTCCTACATTTCAGGACGATTTATCCTCAGTTCCATTCCTCATCCAATCTGGGGAGAGGCACTTGTTTTACTATCGGAGCTCCCTATTACACTTAAAAAAGAAACGCTTATCCACGAATTTTTACCCGTAGAAATTCCGAAATTCGCCCAAACCGTTCCAATGATTTACACGGAAAACGGAAAAATCCAGCGAAAACTCACCCTTGAACAATCCCAAGATCATGCGTGGATCAGCCTATAAAGTATTCGGATTAATTCCCGGAGCAAGTGAGGAAGAAATCCGCAAGCGATATAGGGAATTAGTCAAGAAGTTCCATCCGGATGTGAACAAAGATGCGAATGCCGATAAAAAATTCATCGAAATACAAGAGGCCTACGAAGAACTACTATCGGGAAATGATGAGCAAATTTCCATCGAAGAAACTCCTGAAACACGTTTTGAAACACAGTATTCTGAATACCGAAATTATGCGCGTGAGCAATACCAGGCGCGGAAGAAAAAAGAAGCCGAAGACCTTGAAAAACTATACGTGCGTTTACAGTCTGGAACCATTTTCCTATGGCATAAAACGATTGCGCTAATAAGCCTAGTGGTATTGATTGCTTTAATCCTTGACCTCATATTACCTAGTCATGCTGTTTCTGCAGTCATTGACTCCTACTCAACAGAGACCTATCAAAGCATGAACGGAGACCTCGTCAGTTTAGCGAAAACAACGAATGGTGAACAGTTTTTTCTGAATGCCTTTGCGAATGGTTTTTTCGACATAAATCCATTCATCAAAATTGAAAAAACAGCTATTTTACATCAATCTATTTCGGTTCTTTCTTACGGAAATAATGTTCTACAAGAAATTCCCATTCATTTTAGCTTTTACTGGGCGCAATTCGTGTTGTTTCCCTTTTTTATTATTCCTGTGATCTTCCTCATTTACCGAAAAAAGGACGCGTATTTCATAATGGGTTCGTATTTTTCTCGATATGCTAGCGGCCTCTTATTGCTGTATTTTTTAATCAGTCAAGACCGCTGGTATCATTTACTCACACTTGGATTCTATTAACATGACGAAAAAAGAAAAAGCACAATATGTATTGACTGAATTGGACAACATTTATCCCGAAACTCCGATTCCATTAGATCATACGGATGCCTACACCCTATTGATTGCCGTTTTACTTTCTGCGCAATGTACCGACGAACGGGTGAATAAAATCACACCGCTGCTCTTTGCAAAAGCTTCGAATCCAAGCGACATGATAAAACTCAGCATCGAAGAAATTCAAGCAATTATTCGTCCGTGTGGACTCTCACCGAAAAAAGCATTTGCCATTTGGACCTTGTCCAACATGATTTTAGAGGAACATCATGGAGAGGTGCCAAATTCCTTTGAGGCATTAGAGGCCTTGCCGGGCGTTGGACATAAAACGGCATCAGTTGTTATGTCGCAAGCATTTGGACATCCCGCTTTTCCCGTGGACACCCACATTCATCGACTTCTTACCCGTTGGGGATTGACATCAGGGAAAAATGTGGTACAAACCGAAAAAGATGCGAAGAAATTATTTCCAAGAGAATCATGGAACAAACTTCATTTACAAATCATCTTTTATGGACGGTCCCATTCCCCAGCGAGAAGTCCAAAGAAAGATGTGGATTATATAACTGTCCACATTGGAACCAAGAAGGCCTTGTTGGAGCTTAAGTGATATGAACAATTGTTCATAAGTACCTTTCACATCTTTTTCATAAGAAATTGAATCGGACAATGGAAGGATGATTTTCGAATCCGTATATTTGTTACATGGACAATCCTGATAACATTCGAAAACCTATTACACGCTTAAAAACACAAGGTCAATTGATCAACGAACTTGGAAGAATTCCTCCTCAAGCTGTTGACATTGAACAAGTTGTACTTGGCGCAATGATGTTGGAGAAGAACGCGGTGAACGATACCATTGATATCTTGAATCAAAATAGTTTTTACGATCCCAAGCATCAATTTATCTACAAGGCGATTCATGAATTGTTTGCGACTACAAATCCCGTAGACCTCGTTACCGTTACCTCTAAACTTCAAAAAAATGGTGAGTTAGAGGCTGCCGGAGGTGCAGCGTACATTGCTGGATTAACCAATCGCGTAGCTTCCTCCGCGCACATACAACACCATGCCCGCATCATTTCCGAAAAATACATCAAACGTGAGCTCATCCGTGTAAGTAGTGAAATCATTCGCGATGCTTACGATGAAACGCGTGATGTTTTTGACTTATTAAATGCTGCTGAATCTGATTTATTCCAGATTGCTGAGAATAACATGAGCAAGCAAGTAAGTTCCATGCAATCCGTTGTACGTGAGGCCATTCAAGAAATTGAGAAGGCAGCTCAAAATACAGATGGAGTATCTGGTGTTCCCACTGGATTCCATGGATTAGATAAAATAACTTCCGGATGGCAGCGTTCTGACATGATCGTGTTAGCGGCGCGTCCAGGTATGGGAAAAACAGCATTCGTACTTTCCATGGCCAGAAATTCAGCCGTTGACTACAATATGGGAGTTGCCATATTCTCATTAGAGATGTCCGCAGTACAATTAGTGAAGCGTTTAATCGCCAGCGAAACGCGACTTCCTGCCGAAAAACTGCGAAAAGGAGATTTAAAAGAACATGAATTCCAACAATTGCATTCACGTATCACTAAATTGGCAACGGCGCCTATTTTTATTGATGACACCGCAGGAATCAGTGTTTTCGATTTTAGAGCGAAGTGCCGTCGTTTAAAGGCGCAGCACAACATCGAAATGATCATCATTGATTACTTGCAATTGATGTCCGCAAAGGATGGAAAAGGTGGTGGAAACAGGGAACAGGAAATTTCCACTATTTCTCGATCGATTAAAGAAATTGCCAAAGAATTAAACGTTCCGATTATTGCCTTATCTCAGTTGAGTCGTTCCGTAGAAACACGAGGCGGTGATAAAAAACCGATGCTTTCCGACTTACGTGAGTCCGGTGCGATTGAGCAAGATGCGGATATTGTATCCTTCATTTACCGTCCAGAATACTACAACATTACCCAAGACGACAACGGTAATTCGTTGCATGGAATTGGGGAAATCATCATTGCAAAACATAGAAATGGTGCATTAGATTCCGTTCAGTTGAGGTTTGTTCCAGAATATGCTCGATTTGAGAATTTGCATGAAGTTCCAGAATTAGACATCGCTGGAGGAAATCCAAATGCCGGTATGAATTCATTCAATCAAAACTCCAACACCTACACCATTAAAAGTAAGATGGATGAAGGAGAAGATTCAGATATATTTGATAACAGTGGTGCGGACGATAATCCTTTCTAAAATGCGCTTAATCCTTCTCTCGTTTTTCTTTTTCATCTCGTTATCTGGACGCAGTACACAGTTACTCATTCCGATGGATGAATCTCAAACAGATCATTTAAAAGCATACGGTATTGCATTCTGGTGCCTGGAACACAATGTTACTGTAGAATGGCTATTGAACTACAAAGGAGGTTCCTTTCTTGTTCCCCATTTAAAAACACTAGAAGAAGAATTGATTATTCGGAATGTACGTTACCAAGTGCTCGCTGAAGGACAAGTCAATCAAATTAAAGTAGAGATTTCGAATCCAGAGGTAAATATGGAAATTGTTCAATTGGAAAAGGCACCGAAGATTGCTGTCTATACACCTCCAAACAAGCAACCTTGGGATGATGCTGTGACTTTGGTATTGGAGTATGCCGAAATTCCTTACGACAAGATTTATGACTCTGCTATTGTCATGGGACTATTGCCAAAATACGATTGGCTTCACCTACATCACGAAGATTTCACGGGTCAATATGGTAAGTTTTATGCAAATGCTCGTTACCAAGCGTGGTATCAAGAACAAGTGGCTGTTGCAGAGAAAAATGCGAAAATGCTCGGATTCGCCAAAGTTTCTGAATTAAAATTAGCCGTAGCCCAGAATTTAAAGAATTTTGTGATTGGTGGTGGATTCCTTTTCACCATGTGCAGTGGGACCGATAGTTTCGATATTGCCTTGGCAGCTCAAGGAGTGGACATGTGCGCATCGATGTTTGACGGGGATGCCGCGGATTCAAGGGCACAAGATAAACTGGATTTTAATAAAACTTTTGCCTTTCAAGATTTCCATTTGATTCAAGACCCAATGGTTTACGAATACAGCGATATTGATGCAAGTGACATGCGCATCAAAGGACAAATCACTCAAAAAATGGATCAATTTACCTTGTTTGACTTTTCAGCAAAATGGGATGTTGTTCCAACGATGCTCACTCAATGTCACGTAGATGTGGTGAATGGATTCATGGGGCAAACGACGGATTTTAGAAAAGAACTGATTAAATCAAATGTTCTGATTCTCGGTGAAAACAAAGCAGCGAATACAGCGCGTTATATTCATGGAGAAATGGGTCAAGGTACCTGGACATTTTACGGTGGACATGATCCGGAAGACTACCAACATTACGTAGGTGACCCGTATACGGACCTAAGTCTGCACCCAAACTCACCAGGTTATCGCCTGATCTTAAACAACATACTCTTTCCCGCAGCGAAAAAGAAGAAAAGAAAAACATAGTTTTTTCATAAAATGATGCGTGAATAAACATTTTTTATTAAACTTGCGGTGAATTCTTTCGAGCCATCGGTTCAAGCTTCTCCAAAATCACACGTTATTTACATAGACAATCATTAATGGATCGTAAAACATTAGAGACAAAAAAAATCTCAGAACTTCGTACTATTGCACAAACCCTAGGAATCGAAAATAGTGAATCATTGAAAAAACCAGAACTCATAAACAGCATCGCTGGTAATGAATCAAGCCCAATCGAAGAGACAAAAATCACTGAACCTGTTCAGGTTAATGAAGAGAAAATCGCCCGACCTGTTAGAACAGCAAGAGGTGCTGATTCGGAGGGAATTGTAAAAAATGAACGCAAACCGAGAATTCGTCAAATCGTTGAAACACCTGCAGCTGCCGTGACTCAAGCAGAAACTACAGTGGAGGGAACAACTGAAGCCCCAACTGAAGCCCCAAGTGAAGCCAAAAAGCCTGTTCACCGTCATGAACGTGGTGAACGAACGAACACACCGAATGACGGTACATCGAATCAACAAAATAGACGCGACAA
>JBAWZN010000019.1:0-39679 GCA_037143015.1 Flavobacteriia bacterium | reverse complement strand
TTCATTGTCATTTGCCTTGAGAAGGACTAATAACACTTCTCCTAAATCATTATTTGTGGAGGTGTCTACAACCTCTCAAACCGGTACTTATGTTACAGTAGAAACTTATACTCTTTCAAATACAATTACAGGGTCTGTAAATTGCTCAGTCGATCTTTCTTCATATTCAGGGAATTCCACTGTGTTTATTAAATTCAGAAAATCATCGTCAACAACGTCTCCTTGGTATTTGATGAATGTTGAGGTAAATTGCGCCTCTTCCTCTATATCTTCAGGTGGCGGCCCAATAAACATTTTAAATACTAGTTATGGCACACCATCTTCAACAACTAGCTTTACGCTATCAGGCAGTAACCTAAGTACAAACATTTCAATTGCGGCGTTATCCGGATTTGAATTTAACAACCCTTCGGTTAATAGTACATATACTTCTACTTTGTCAGGTATATCTGCAACAGGTCCTACAACTATTAATGTAAGACTAGCAAGCACTGCTAATGTTGGTGCATACGCTGGAAATATTGTATGTTCATCTGGTTCAACTACCTTGAACGTGCCAATGGCAACAAGTACAGTTAGTAAAGCTACACCAACAATTTCAATCAGTAACAGTCCACAAACATATACTGGAGCGGCTATCGCTGCTAATCTTATTAGTTCTGTCACAGGAGTCCTTTCAAATATAAAATATGACGGTTCTTCGACTCCTCCCACAAATGCTGGAACGTATGCTGTTACAGCAAATTTTGTTCCAACAGACGGTTCGAATTTCAATAGTTTAACGGATGCAAGTGCTGGAAATTATTTAATTAGTAAAGCAACACCAACTATCACAGCTTCACCAACTGCTTCAAGTATCATCTTAGGGCAAGCTTTATCTACTTCTACTTTATCTGGTGGTACAGCAACACCAACTGGAGGAACTTTTGCATTTACAAGTCCGTCAACAGTACCTGGTTCAACAGGAAGCTATAGCGCCTCTGTTACGTATACTCCTTCAGATAATGCGAATTATAATACAACAACAGCTAGCGTTAACGTTTCAGTGGTTCAGTCTGTATCAGCATTCTCTAACACCCAATTTACATCAGCTAGAAACATTACTCGTGGTACTACCGAATTACCTATTTATCGTTTTCAAGTAGATGTTACCAATACTGCTGCTACTTTAAATAGTTTAACTTTTTCTACTCCAGCAGATGGTGTAAATAGCAATTACATTTATACAGATATTACTGCTTTTAAAGTATTTTTAACAACAAGTCCTACATTTAGTAATAGTAATCCATTGGGTGTAGTGTCAAATTCCTTCAAATATCAAGGAAATTTAGGTGAATCGGGAATTTCTTTCCCAAGTTTAACTACCAGCTTAAATGTTGGAACCACCTATTATATTTGGTTAACGGCTGATGTGTTAAGTACAGCGATCGCCGGAAGAACCATCATCGTAAATGCACCGACAATTGGAATTACCGGAACTGTATCGGGTACCAACCTTGCAACAGGTACTCAAACAATTATTGGTGTTCCAACCAATTACTACCTCAACGCAGGTGGTAGCTTAACGACATCTTCAAATTATTTTACAAGTCCGAATGGAGCTGGTACTACTTTGTTCGCAGCTGGTCTTACTTATGCATCAAATGACGTCATCTTAAATATTCCTGTTTCTGTTACCAATACGAGTGATTTTACTTTAGGAAATGGTTCAAAAATTGTGGTTCAAGCTGGTGGTAGTTTAACCGTGGGCGCTTCAAATACCATTACGGGAACAATTGATGTAAACGATGGTGGAACCTTAACGGTTAACAATACTGCTATCTTGCACACATTAGGTACGCTTGGTACTACTTCGAGCACGGTTGTTTACAATGCAAGTGGTGCACAAACGGTTGCTACTAAAAATTATGCTAACTTAACCATTAGCGGAGGTAACACCAAAACATTAGCTGGTGCTGCGGCTGTAAGTGGAACACTAACGATTAATGGAACTGTTTTAGCTGTAGGAAGCAATAACCTATCTCCTGCAAATTTAACATTAGACGGTTTAGGAACTAGAAATGGAACTTGGGGTTCAACAGCTAGTTCGGCAACGTATAAAAACAACAATTATTTCTCAGGCTCAGGTTTAGTAACCGTAACAAATAATACCGCGTTAACACCGAGTATTTCTGGTGTCACTGCGAGTCAATCCATTACTTATGGTGCTGCTTCTATTACCCTAACTGGAACAGTAAGTGCAACAGGGCCTGTATATCCAGCAAATGGTGAAACTGTATCAGTTACCATTAACGGAAATACACAAACAACTACCACTACGGGTGGTAATGGTGCGTTTTCCATAACTTATACGTGTAATACGATACCTTATTCGGCTACACCATATACCATTAGTTATGCATATGCAGGTAATGGTTTCTTGAATGTAGCAAGCCACGGCACAAGCACTTTAACAATTAACAAAGCTACGCTTACCGTAGCAGCTGATGATAAAAGTAAAACGTATGATGGTGCAATATATGCTGGTGGATACACGAGTTCAATAACTGGATTTGTCAATAACGAGACAGTGAGTGTGGTTAGTGGTGCGGCAGCCTACAGTGGAACAGCCATTTCAGCCACAAATGCAGGAAGTTACATGATCAGTCCTGTTGTTGGTAACTTAGCAGCGAGCAATTACACCTTTAGTTTCTCAAACGGCACATTAACAATTAACAAAGCTACTCCGACACTTTCTGTAACCAATAGCCTTCAAACATATACAGGGTCATCTATTGCTGCTACTGTTGCAAGTTCAGTGCCAGGAGTTATTTCAAATGTAAAATATGATGGTTCTTCGACTCCTCCCACAAATGCAGGAACGTATGCTGTTACTGCAAATCTAGTACCTACGGATGGCACTAATTATAATAGTTTAACCGATGCAAGTGCTGGAAATTTTGTCATTAACAAAGCAACACCTACACTTTCGATTGGAAATAGTCCTCAAACTTATTCAGGTTCAACGATTGCTGCGACTGTTTCAGGTTCTGTGGCAGGAGTCGTTTCCAATGTTAAATATGGTGGATCTCTAACGGTTCCAACCAATGCTGGAACATATGCTATTACAGCAAACCTAGTTCCAACGGATGGGACAAATTATAATAGTTTAACCGATGTAAGTGCAGGAAATTTTGTCATCAGCAAAGCAGATCAATACATCACCTTTGCTTCGACTAATTCGGTATTCAATACTGTTGCCGATTATAATCCAGGGGCTACATCGGCTTCTTCAGGGATAAATGCAATAACCTATACAAGTTCAAACACTGCCGTTGCAACAATCGTTTTAGGTAATATTCATGTAACGGGAGTTGGACAAACGACCATTACCGCTTCACAAACTAGCAGTCCCAATTATAATGCAGCTAGTGCTACCCAGACCTTAACGGTTAATGCTTACACGAGTATCATTACTCAACCTGTTGGATATACTATTCTAGCGACTGGCGCGACTCCAACGGCCTTGTCTGTAACGGCAATTGGTACCAACTTAAGTTATCAGTGGTATTCCAATACCACGAATAGCACAAGTAACAGTGTAGCTATTAACTCAGCAACTAGCGCGAATTATACGCCACCTTCAACTTCTGGTGCCATGTATTATTATGTCGTGGTTCACGGAGATTTTGGATCGGATGTAACAAGTAATGTCGTTGCCGTGGTCATCAGTGACATCTTTACCTGGAATGGTAGTGTTAGTACCGATTGGAATACAGCAGCCAATTGGACACCAGCTAGTGTTCCGATTGCAACTGCCAATGTTTCTGTTCCCAATTTAACGAATAATCCTGTAATTGGCAATTTGTCCATTGCAAGTAATGGATCTGTAACATTGGCATCGGGAACTGCATTGACTTTGAGTGGTACTATCACAAACAACGGAACATTCACCATCGAAAGCGGCGCAACATTGGTTCAAACAGGATCAGGAAACAACTCTGGAAATGGAACTTACAACGTCAAACAAAACGTAACCGGTTCAGGCGTTACCGTTAACGGTTTAACCACACCAAACGGACGCTTCTGGTACATGGGTCCAGCGCTTTCGAATGCATCCAGTACTGCTTTATTGGCATCTAATGGAAACCAATTGTGGCAATGGAATGAATCGAGTTTCTCTTATGCACCTGTGACGAGTGGACAAACACTTACACAAGGAAAATCATACGTATTGCGAAGTGGACAAACTACTGAAACGATTAATTTCTCTGGAACAAGTTTATCCAATGGAACAGTGAACGTAACTGGATTATCACGTACCGGAACAACTCAAACGTACCGTGGTTGTCATTTGATCAGTAATCCGTATCCAAGTTATTTGGATTGGAATGCCATTACGAAAAACAATATTGGTACGACCATGTATATTCGAACAGCTCTTGGAACCACACTTGATGCCATGGAAACGTATAATTCAGCGGGAGGTGGAGTTGCAACAACGCTATCTTCGGTTCCATTGACACAGTACATCGCTCCAATGCAAGGATTTTGGGTGAAGGTATCTGCGGATAATTTAACAGGTTCATTAACGATGACCAATGCGATGCGTAGTCACCAACCTACAGGTTCAGGTTTACGAAGTTCTTCACAAGATTTTCCAGCGTTCTTGCGTTTAAATATGCTCGACGGACAAAATAAAGACCAAGTTATCTTGTTGATGTCCCCAGACGCGACGATGAACTTAGACGCGTTCGATTCTGAGAAAATGTCCGCAAGTGGATACGCACAGTTTTACTCGACCGTAAACGCGAAGAAACTAGTCATCAACGGAATGAAAAACGTGAAAGCGAAAACATCTGTTCCATTGACCTTGGAGATGCCAACGAGCAAAAGCTACACCTTCCAAGCAGAAGAGTTTAACATCGAAGATGGACTTATTCTCCTCGAGGACAAACAAGAAGGCGTGATCCAAGACTTAACGATTAATCCAACGTATTCGTTCTTCGGCAACGCAGGAACCAATGCAACACGCTTTGTGGTTCACTTCCAATTGGCGAGTGCACCGGTATTAGTTGGTGGTCCACAACAGTTGGAAAGCTTAGGTTCGGATGAACTAACAACTGAGAACATTCAAATCATCAGCAATAACCAAGGAACGGTTATCATCCGCCTTGACGAAGGATTCAAGCCAGAAGGAAGCATCCGCATTTTCGATGCGAGTGGACGTCTCGTAGAACAAAGAGATTTCAATGACCAAGAAACAACAATCCAACTGAACGAACAAGCAGGAATGTACTTCGTGGAAGTAGCTGCTGGAAAGTTGATGGTGAAGAAGAAAATTGTAATCGAATAACAGAAACAGAGCGAGAAACAGAGCGATCCGCCGTGGCGGAGAGAAAGAGAACGAATAGCGAGAGCGAAGTAAACGAATAGATAAAACAAGAAAACATGCATACCCAAGAAAATAACACGGAAGCTGGGAAACGTAAATCATACCAAGCGCCAATCGTGGAGAAAATTGAAATTGATACGGAGTTTACATTTTTCACGACATCAACAGGACAAGGTGTTCCGAATAACCCAGGGAATAGTTTGGAGTTTAATCCGTTTAAGTTTTTTAAATAGAGATTAAAGGACAGAACGGAAGAGCGAGAGCGGAGAACGTTACATATCAATGGTTCACGTTCCAAGTCTTCGTGAAACTATTCAATCTCTAACACCCAAACGCCCAATCCGACGCAACCAATTCACCACATAATTCCCTGTTCCGTCACTTTGCTTAAGGTAAGCGGAACTCGGGAAAACTTGGAACCATAAATAGGAGGGGAGTTGCTTCACTGAAACCGGAATCCGAAAGTGCTTGCGGTAGAAAAATTGACGCTTTTGGAACTTTGTAAATTCGGTGTGATTCAATACATGATCTAGTACGGAAAGCTGCCAAAGCGGAATGGAAGAATCCTTTTGTCCCGTGAAAAATCGGGTGAGCTCCAACATGGAATGAACTTCTTTTGCACAGTGGTATGCGCTGCTTTGAGCGAGTAGTTGCTGTTCGTCCACTTTTTGTGAGAGCAGGTAAATGTCCATCAAGTGCAGTGGATTCAATTGTCCCACATACACGTGCTTATATGCATGCAAACAAACGAAAATGAGTTGATCCATGGAAGCCAATGCGTGCTCGTTTTGCTGCTTCCTTTTGAGGTCCGACAAGGAAATACGCACCTGCGCCATTCCGGAGTTCAACGAGCTGTGAAAATCGATGACCGCATCTTGTTTGAAGGCTTGTAAGGGATCGTATTTTAGTCCTGCATTTTCGTGAAACGTGGATTTCGCGACGCGGCGTTTGAGACGGAAATCAGCGCGTAACAGTTGCGCTTCCCATGTGGAAAGTTCTATCGGATCAATCAGCACATCAATGTCCGACAAATGACGGTGGTACACGCGCTCGTAACAATCGTTCATCAGCGTAATGCCCTTGAGTGGATATAGTGTCAACTTTTCGCGTTGCGCAATCTCCAGCAATTCGTGGTATTGATGCGACAGTCGTTCGTTGGAAGTAAGCACCCGCAATTGATACGATTTTAAGGACTGTAAAGCTTCAGACGGAATGAACTCCGTATCGTAAGATTTCAGTTGATCGTAGCACCATCCGGCGAAATGTGTCGCATAACAAAGTTGGATGAAAGCTGGCCAGTTGAATTCATCGGGAATGGACGGCTTTTCCGCGCTTCTAACGTATGTTCGGAGGAGTTCCAATAAGAAGCGCACTTCTATCGATGAACGCTGCAGAAACGACTCACGCGGACTCATTTTCCTTGATAAAAGTCAGAACTTCCGTTGTTGGAACGACACCCAAACGCGTAATCGGAATGTGCTTGGCGATGTCCATCACTTGATCTAAATGCCATTGCACGTGTTTTTCGTTGTAGCCATGTTGAATGCAATGCGCCATAAAACGCATGCTCGTCTGAATTCCTGTTCCTCGTTCGTAGAGATTGCTGGGATGATGATACGGCAAGTAAATGAAATGCAAAGGCGCTTTTTTCGGAATATCGGAATAGTACATCGGTGTGTTGTACATCCACCAATATCCATCGATTTTCCGCAACATCAGTCGATCGTCGTTGATGACTTCCGCACCTGAAGCTTGCCAAAGTCCAGCCATGGTGCTTTTTCCCACGCCACTGAAGCCTGAGAATAGGCGTCCATGCGTCCCGTCAAACACGCCCGAAGCATGAATCAACAAAGCCTGATGTTCCGTACTCAAGTAATAGAGAATCAAGGGCAGCATCGGGTATCGCAAGGACTCCAAAGAACCGCTTTCGTTTACATCAGAATAGATGCTCCATGTTTGTTGCTTCACATCATAAAACGCAATGTGCTGCAAGCGGGACAATTCCTCCGAATCATTCACATGGATGCAAATCCCATCCGTCCAATCGAAAATCCTCCACAACGCTACCTCGCCATTTTTCGCACTATAAAGTTCCTTTCCCCAGGTCCTCGGCGCATTCACACATCCCACATGACAGTAAATACGAAGGTCCACTCGCTCTCTTTCTGTTTCTCTTTCTCTTTCTCTTTCTCTTTCTGTTCCTCTTTCTTCCGCCGCGGCGGATTGCTCTGGCACTAGGCACTCCGCACTAGGCACTAACACATATCCCTCAAACCCACCATCCAACACAAAACACCCTTCCTCCGGAACGATTAATTCAAGAATAAAATCAGCGATGTTCAGGTGAATGCGTGCGTCTGACATCATCGGATTTCGAGAAAGCTGCGTAATTTTTCTAAAAAGGCTTGAAGATCGGTCAAAACTTCCGTTTCATCCGCCTCAAATTCCGAACATATTTTAGCAACGAGGGTGGCTTCATCATCACCTAATTGGATGTTATCCCAGATAAAAGCCCCGACTTCGTTCAATGTCAAGTACTGGTTGAAGTCCGCCACATTGTCCTTTAAAGGAATGAGCAGCAGTTCTTCGCCGGTATTTCGACAAACGTAGGACTCTTTTTTCTCGTAAATCGAGGCGATGAGTTGTTTCATGCTATAAAAATATTGATTTTGAAAAGAATGGACAGCGGAATAACAAAAAAAAGTCTTGACGATACGAACAGGACTTTTCTATATGTGAGATTTTTTATCTCAATTTCCATCTTTAGTTCAATTTTCCTGGAGTAGTGTAGTCCGCACCTACGCTGCTTGTTGCTTGACTCAATTTAGCATAATTCGCAACAACTGCTTCTCATCATTTAATGGCTTTCATGCTATTTCACTTGCACTTTTTTAACAAAAACAAGTTGTCCTGAAGCATCATAAATATGAACCAAGAATAATCCTTTTCCTTTTATATCGTTCAGGTAAATCATGCTTTGTTGTGAGGTGATTTCACCCTTTTTGATTTCTTGACCTATTGTATTGGTGATCGTGTAGTTCCAGTCAGCTGAAGTTGTGAAATTGCCTAAATCAAGGACAATATAATCAGTGGCAGGATTAGGATAAACATTAATTGTTTTACCCTCAATTGTTTCAATGCTTGTGGGAGAATCACTAAACAAGGTATCACTGATTAAACGAACAGAAAAACCAATCTTTTTTAATGCTGCGCTTTTTGTTACTGCGCTGTTGTCATGGTCTAAGTGTCGAATCCATACACCTACCGTACCTGTTGTGACATTTGTGTCCTCAGTCGAACTCCACCAATTAGCATAGGAGCCCATACCGAAAAAAAAGCCATAGTCAAAACGAAAACCATCTGAAAGTCCCGTAAAACCGCTGCTATTGGTAGCACCCGTATTGGGGCTCATCCAATGTGCTGTGCCGATCTCTTTCATCTCTCCACCTGCAACAAGTAATCCACCTAAATAATCGGTGAGCGTGGTCCAGTTCGTATCTGTGGGCACGTGAAAACCGATTGGGGCCAATACTTTGTTTGGCGTAGAGGCGAGTGTATCATGTATTCCAGCAACCGCATAATAATTGTATAACTTTCCATAAATGGATCCGTTGGCTGCGATATTATCGTAGTAGCACCACGCACCCGTAGTTAAGTTGGCCCATGCAGAAGGGTCGGTCACTTGTGGTATGATTGTTCCATCGTTATATTTAGAAACAGTTAAATTTTCTTGAACCCATTCTTGAGCGCCGATGATGACAGTGTTGTATACGTTACCGTCAATATCGGTCATACCACTACCAGCTGTTTGACCATAAAAGTTCAAGGAAATTGATAATGCGGATAGAAATAGAATTGTCTTCATGATGTCAAATTAAAATTAGTTCATTCGATACAAGCCATTTAGGATAAGCACTTCATTTACACCTGTTTTAGATTAGTTGCATGTCTTTAACCTGAAATACAGACGCTTACGCAAAAATATAGTTAATCTAATAGAAGTAGTATCGATTAAGAAAAAGTAACAATGAATTAATCTATATACATAGGAAGGGTAAAGTGAATTGAATGAATCTTTGAAATTTTTGGATATAAAAAAAGTCCTGACAGCAACGTCAGGACTTTTCTATAAATGAGATTTTATTATTTCAATTTTCCTCTATGGTTCATTTTCTTGTAGTAGAGTAGGGACTTGAAGTATACTTCTACAGCTCCAACACTGCTTGTTGCTTGACTCAATTTGGAGTAGTTCGCATCGAAAGCTAGTCCAAATTTAATCGCTTTAATTTTCATCCCAACTGTGGCAACTACGGCGTCATTGTGACGGTAGTAAACTCCGTAAGTCACGTTATTTGATTTGTTGATGTTCGTGATTTCTGATCCCTCTTTGATGGTGTGTTCAAAAGAAACACCCGCTGTGAAATTGTATGAAGGTCCAGTTCGGAAGTAAATCATGCTCGGTTGAACGTGGAAATCTCTTCGTTTCGTGGTAAGATCTGCTCCTGCCTGAACAACCATGTTCATGTACATCTTGTCACCATTAAAAGAAAAGGCAATTTTTTGACGAGTCAAATGGTTCAAAGCATATCCTGCGTAAAACATAGATTTGTTTCGTGTCGTATGTTGGTAGTATAAACCAGTTCCTAGGTCAATAGTAGCATATGAGCTATTCAAACTTACTTCTGTATTTGGTGAAGAAAAGAATCCGATTCCATTCCATTCATTTTCCCACGTTTGATTACTGCGATTCACACTTTGCTGGTAGAATCCAGGGGAAAGTCCAACAGAGAATTTATTATTGCGGTCTAACGCAATCGTGTAGTTAAATGGGATAGAGACGCTTGTTGTCATGAAACTCGCATCTCCTGTTTGATCGTTTACCGCAGATAGTCCAACGCCAAAACTGTTTTTCCCCATCGCTCCATCACGGATTTTGAATTCCGCGTTTAAGGTATTGGTTCTCATTCCCGCGTCAGGAACTGTTAGCCATTGTGAACGGTAATTGGTAAAGATGCTGTAGTCTTCTGCGCCGGTAGCTACCGCTGCAGGATTATACAAGACCTGTGATTGATACCAAGCACTGATGTTTTTATCTTGTTGGGCAGTTGCTTGTAAAAAACACAAAGCGGTTGCCGAAAAAAGGATGATTCTTTTCATAGGTATTATCTAAATAAAGTAACATTTCCTGAACGCTCATCTGAACGTCCGTCAATGGTTCTGAAGTTTAAAATGTAAGTGTAAGTAGCTGGATTCAAAGGTTTACCTTTAAATGTACCATCCCATCCCTCTTTTGGATTCGTTGTTCTAAAGACCATTTGTCCGTAACGATTGTAAACTCTTAAGTCGATTTCTGCAATGGCACCACCTTCTTGGAATCCATTGTTCGAATTGTTCGTGAAGTTTTGGTCTTTGTCCACGTTTGTTAATACTCGGAAGAAATCATTTTCACCATCTCCATTTGGAGAGAAAGAGTTTGGAAGTTCTACTTTTACCTGAGATGCAAAGTTTACGCTTACTAACACCGTATCTGAAACAGAACAACCATTTAAGGTATACGTCGCAACATAATTGGTCGTGTAGAAAGGATTCACTGTTAACGAATCACCAGCAGTACATGGAGCACATCCTAAAAGACTATCAGAAACCACTCCGCTTGGATACCAGTATAGGTTACCTCCTGCAGGAGTTCCTTCAGCAAATAAGTATGCGTTTTGATACATGTTAATCGTTGTGTCGTTGATTTCAACATACGCACCAGCTGTTGTATCAGATAGCGTTAGGTTGATCGTTGGTGTGGTATTCACAATAACGAACTGTGACAAAGTGCTCGTTACACCAGATGCATTCGTTGCAACTAAGGTAATCGAAAACGGTGTCGAACCACTCGCAACTGGAAAACAAATCGGACCTGGATTTTGCCCTACGTAGGTAGCAGGAGTCGCACCTTGGAATGACCATAAATAAGTTAAGTCACCACCCGTAGAGTTGTTCGTTACGTAAATACAGTCACCTTCACAAAGGATTAAATCTTGATCTGAAATAGTGAAGTTTGCACTTGGTGCTTGGGCAAAAACAAATTGCGTAAAACACAAGGCAGCAAAGAGGAAAATTGATTTCATATAGCTTGAAAAATTAATTCAATAATACGAAAGTAAGCAAAAAAGTTTCAATTGCATAAAGATTTACTGACTTGCACGCATCAAAGTCCTTACTTCATTCATTTCCGGGACATCGTGAACACGAAATACATGTGCATTTTTGGCGTGTAATAAGGTGTGTAAAACACTCGATCCATTCAAGGAATTTTCAACACCTACATGCAGTACATCACGAATCATCGACTTTCTAGAAATCCCTACCATTATAGGTTTTTCGAAAAGATGAAGCATGTCGAAAGAACGAATCAGTTCATAGTTTTCCTCAAGGGATTTCCCAAAACCAAAGCCTGGGTCCAAAATGATATTATACACACCTCGTTTTTCCAATTCGGATATTTTTTCGGAAAAATACCGCAGAACATCCATCATGAAATTTTTGGAAACATAGGAGGTTTTTGCGTTGGACTTTTCTCCGCGGTGATACGTTAGTATATAGGGAGCTTGCAGTTTCACCACCACGTTCCATATTTCTGGATCAAATTGACCTCCGGAAATGTCATTTACGATGTCGGCCCCTTGAGTCAAGGCAAATTCTGCGACTTCACCGTAAAACGTATCAATGGACAAGATGGTTTCCGGGAATTCTTGACGCAGCAGTGGAAATACATCTTGAAGCCTCGATATTTCTTCGCTTGCACTTGGGGTTTCTGCTCCAGGACGCGTGCTACTCGCTCCGATATCGATGATGTCAGCTCCGGCCTGAATCATGTTGGATACAGTGGAAATCAAGTCCTCGTTCACGGACTTTCGACTTTTTTCGTAAAAGGAATCTGGTGTCATGTTCAGAATTCCCATTATCTTTGGCTTGCTGAAATCGTGCAGTTGTCCTTTAATTTGAATAAAGCGACTGATGCGAAAAGAAGTGTTTGATGTCATACTGAATACATGGAAAAAACTACACTTGAATACACAAATGTAATGAATGTTTGCCGAGAGATCTTTGAAAAAAAATCATTCGACTACGGACCATCTTGGCGGATTTTACGTCCAAGTTCCCTTACAGACCAAATTTTCATCAAAGCACAGCGTATTCGCACCATTCAAGAAACAGGTGAAAATAAAGTAGGTGAGTCCTTCGAGGATGCGTTTATGGCAATTGTCAATTACTGCATCATGGCCATCATTCAAGTCCGTCACGAAGCAAAAATAAATGACGACATGTCCGTTGAACAAGCGGTGATTGCTTATCGAGAAGTGGAAAAAGAAGCCTTTGAACTCATGCAAAAAAAGAACCATGATTATGGTGAGGCTTGGAGAGATATGCGTGTGAGCTCCTTGACTGATTTAATTCTAAGCAAAGTTTTGCGGATTAAACAAATAGAGGATAATGCTGGCTTAACGCTTGTTTCCGAAGGGATTGAAGGGAATTACTTCGATATGTTGAATTACAGTGTTTTTGCCTTAATTCACCTGCAGTAATTTTGTTAAGAGGCTGTTAATTCCATTCTGTGGATAAAATCTTCTCTTACATTTACAAAAAACCATCGCATGAAAGATACCTTAAAAATTAGTTCTTGGTCCATTCGCATCATCGTTGCCGGACTTTTCCTCGTTTCAGCTTTAGGGAAAATATTCCCGGATCCATCTATGTATGGAACCATCTCCACTTTTGAAGTACAGCAATTATATCCGATGGGATTTTCCGAATTGTTGGCAAAGTATTTTTCGCGTACCTTGATTGGTGTCGAATTTGCCTTGGGATTTTTACTCCTTTTTCCATTTAACCTAAAAAAATGGGTTATTCCTTCCATTATTTTAATGCTCGCTGTTTTTTGTGTGCATTTATCGATTGAAATAGCGACAAAAGGAAATGTTGGGAATTGCGGTTGCTTTGGAAGTTTACTTCCCATGACACCTTTACAAGCAATCATGAAAAATGTATTGTCCATCGGTTTACTTGGACTTCTCCTTTGGAAACACGACGAAGTAATCCCTAAAAAATCAAACTATTTAGCTATGACAAATATTGTAACTGCATGCATTTTAGCCATGTTTATGTTGATTCCAATTTTCAAGAAACCAGCGGATGTCGTAGCGACGGAAACACCGGTTTCAGATACAACTACAATTACAAATAATCCAGCTACACCTACAGCTGACGGACCAATAGCAACTGTCAATCCAAAGGACACGGTAAAAGCTCCTGAAAAACCACTTGGACCGAAACCAAAGAAATCAGGTTTCGCGAAGTATTATGCGAACATCGACCAGGGAAAGAAAATTATCTGTTTTTTCGCGCCATCATGTGAACACTGTCAAGCAACAGCGAAGGAATTAACGGAAATGCGAAAAGCAAATCCCGATTTCCCTGAAATGCAAATTTTGTTCATGGATGAAGCAGCGGAAGAAATTCCAAATTTCTTCAAGTTTGCAGGAGCTAACTATCCATACAAAGTCATTGAAATCATCGAGTTCTGGAATGCCATTGGAAACGAGAAAAATGTGCCTGGTGTCTGTTATTTATGGAACGGAAACGTCATGAAATTCTATGAAGGAACGGAGGGACCGAATCAGTTTAGTAAATCAGACCTCAAACTCCAATTACAGAAAGTCAAGAAATAGGAAGATATTCTTTCACTTATTTCGAGCTGTTTTCCGGGAATTATACCTATTTTCGACCATGAGAAACAAAATTCTTGCGGCAAATTGGAAAATGAATTTGACTGCTCCTGAAGCTCACGATTGGCTTGCTGAATTTAATGAAATAGACTCCGAAAAGAGTAGCGTGGAATTTCGTCTATACGCTCCGAGTGTTTTCCTTTCGGACTTAGTGAAGTCACGCTCCTTGCACATAGGTGCTCAAAACGTTCATCCATCTGATTTTGGAGCTTTTACTGGTGAGGTTTCGATTCCACAGTTAGTCAGTGTCGGCGCACAATCCGTTCTCATCGGACACAGTGAACGTCGAACGGATTTCCATGAGACGGATGCTTTTCTAAAGGAAAAAGTCGATGCATGTTGCAACCACGCCTTACCTTTCATTTTTTGCTGTGGTGAATCATTGGAAATCAGAGAGAAAGGGGAACATTTGTCCTTCGTTCGCGCGCAAATAGCTGCAGCTATTTTACACTTGAATCATACAGATTTGTCCTTGTTGACAATCGCATATGAACCGATTTGGGCAATTGGAACGGGACAAACCGCTTCAAACGATCAAATCAATGAAGTGCATGCGTTTATTCGTGAGGTATTGCGTGAATCGTTCGGTGATAATGGAGCAAATGTCTCGATTCTCTACGGTGGTAGCGTGAATCCCTCCAATGCACAAAGTATTTTCGCCTGTCCAGATGTGGACGGTGGACTCATAGGTGGAGCATCCTTGAATGCATCCCATTTTCTTGAACTAGCAAGCTATTTTTAAATGAATTATTACGAATTAACTGTTCAATTATCTGATTTTGATCGTTGGAATGACATCCTAATCGCTTACTTAGCTGAATTGGATTACGAAAGTTTCCAAGAGGAATCTCCAGCCATTAAAGCCTATATTCAAGAATCCGCTTACCAAGGTGAGGCGCTTCAATCCATGTTCAATGAACTTCAATCCGAGCAGGATGTCATTCAATCCTTTGAACTGAAATTGATTCCGCAACAAAACTGGAATGCTCAGTGGGAATCGCAGTTTGAACCGGTGTTTATCGGGGACCAAATCCGCGTGGTGGCGCCATTTCATCAGTTGGATCCGTTTTCGGGAATTGAAATAATCATCGAACCTAAAATGTCTTTTGGTACTGGACACCATCAAACGACGCATTTAATGTGTGCTGCGATGATGGAAATGGATTTCCCGTCAAAACGTGTGTTGGACATGGGAAGTGGAACGGGAGTCTTGGCGATTTTAGCAGAAAAACGAGGTGCAACGGACATCGTGGCCATTGATATTGAAGAATGGTCCGCGGAAAACTGTGCCGATAATGCGCTGAAAAATGGCTGTCAATACATTCAGTCCTTGCACGGTGGAATGGAAGTTATTCCAAACGAACCCTTTGATTTTGTACTAGCCAACATCAATAAAAATGTCCTTACAGCTCAAATGTCCACTTACGTGGAACGCATGAAAGACGGAGCACATTTGTTCTTAAGTGGATTTTTCGTTTCAGATACAGATGAATTGAAATTGTTGGCATCAGGTTTGAAGCTGCAGTTTCAGGCGCAGCACGAACGTGAAGGTTGGGCCGTTTTACTCTTTAAAAAATAGCATATGAGAATTCTTCTCTCTCTCTTTATCACTCTTTTTTTTGTTGAACAATTTCAGGCGCAAACCTTCCCCAAAGAACGCGATAAATTTGTCAAAGAATGGCAAAAATTAGTTTTGGATGAGGCCGCAGTACCGTTTTTAAAGGAAGAGCTTCCTCAAAAAATAAAAGGGAGTTTGTTGAATGAAACACAATTTCATCGTTTAGTCGATAATTGTAATAAATATGCACAAAAGGAAATTCCTCTTTATCCGGAGATTTTTCACTACATGATTGCCAGTATTTATCAAGTAGAGAATAAGTTTCCTGGGGAATTAGTCAATCCGTGGTTTACTTACGTGAACGATTTTGCCAAAGAACCAGGTGAGGAGTTGACTAAATTCTTGAAATTTTCAGCGAATTTTTTCCGCTATCAATCTTTCTACCGTGAGCCAACGTATCGCTGGACTTACGCAAAAGGTCAAGTTGCTTGGGAAGAAGGGAAATCTTTGAAAATCAGAGCGACTGGAATTGACTTAAAGTGTTTGAAATACGACGAGGACCGAAAATTAGAGGATTCCATTGTCGTTGCAGGAACAAGTGGGTATTTTGATGTCCTTCAAAACAAATGGCAAGGATCGAAAGGTGTCGTTACTTGGGAAAAAGTGAAGTTCAAGAAAAATGAAACATTTGCTAATCTTCGTGGATACAAATGTGATTTTTCCACCGCCAAACTGAAGGTAGATACGGTCGAATTAACAACACCTTATTTTACCAAGCCAATTCTAGGAAAATTACAAGATTTAACAACGTTGGATTTAGGTGAGGGCGAGAAATCACCTCAGTTTAACTCGTATGAAAAGCGCTTGAAAATTCCCAACTTGAGGGATCAAATGGACTACGACGGTGGATTTACATTAGAGGGACCTGATTTCATTGGACGTGGTACAGCAGAAAAACCGGCGAAAATCATTTTCAAACGTCAAAATGTACCTTTATTTGAAATCAGTTCGATTTATTTCGAGATGAATCCACAGCAAGTCATTGCACGCAATGCGAAGGCGAAGATGAACTATAAATCAGGTGATTCCCTCATTATTCAATCTTGTTTCTTTACCCTGAATGAACAGAACAAAGAAATCAGCATCAACTCTGTTAAAAAAGGGTATGAGTATTTGCCGTTTATCGATTCGTATTTCAAATTGTACGTATATGCTCCGGTTTTGAGTTGGAAATTCGGGACACCTGATCCGTATTACACCTTTGAAGTTGGAACCGCTCAAGAACAAAAAATGGCGAGTTTTCAGTCCATGAATTACTTCGATCCAGCCATCTTTCAAAAGTTTCAAAGCATTGGAACTGCCCATCCATTCTCCCAAATTGCTGCGTTGGTCAAAAAAACGAATAAAATGGAATTTACGGAGGGGGAAGTCGCTTCTGCATTAAAAAAGACCATTGATCAGGTAAAACCATTGTTGGTAGATATTGCTTCCTACGGATTTTTGATCTTAGATTCCGATGTTAAAAAAGTGAGAATCTCACCTAAGTTAATCGCATACGCGGAGGCAAGTACAGGAGAAAGCGACTACGACAACATCAACATTCAATCGGATTTGCGTCCACAAACCATGCAAGAGTCCAAAGAGCAGATTGCAGCGGATTCATATTTAAAAGAAGTTTCCGCACGAATGAATGCTCAGAATAAAACGAAAAGAGCGACCATTGCTTATGCATCGATTCAATTGGACAAAAACGAAATGCGCTTGAATCAAGTGGATCAAGTGGCTTTGTCCGATGCGCAACAAACATTTGTCTACCCTGATTCCATGTATGTAACCATGTATCAAAACCGGGACATGAGTTTTCATGGATATGTGGTGGCTGGGAAAATGGAGTTTTTCACGAAATTTTCGAAGTTCGATTACGAAGCGTTTAAAATAAACTTGTTATCGACGGAAGAAGCGACTTTGAGAGTCAATCCCTTGAAAAAGGAGGACGGAACCGAGCGTATTTTGATGTTCAGTTCGTTTAAAAATATCAAAGGTGAATTACTCATCGATGACGTTGAATCGAAATCAGGAAGAAAAGGTAACAACGCCCAATATCCCATTTTGAAGTCAATTGGAGAATCAAAAGTTTATTATAGTTCCAAAGAAATCCTAAAAGGAGCATACGATAGCACACGCTTTTACTATGCGGTGAATCCATTCGATTTGGACAGTTTAGATGACTTTTCAGAGGCAAGTTTGCGTTTTGAAGGATCTTTAAACTCTGCTGGAATTTTCCCTAAAATTCCGGAGTCATTGAAAATCATGAATGATTATTCCCTTGGTTTTGTGGCTCAAGCTCCCGAGGAAGGATATCCGTTCTATGAGACCGATACCAAGTACCAAAATAAAATTGTCCTGTCCAATAACGGACTTCAAGGAACGGGTACCATCAATTTCTTGCAATCCATTTCCATTTCTAAGAAATTAACTTTCTTGCCTGACTCGACCATCGGATTAGCCATTTTCGATAACAAAGAAGTTGAAACAGGTGTGAGGTATCCAGTTGTTCATTCCGAACAAGCGTTGATTTCCTATCAGCCGAGAAAAGCCTTGATGAAAGTGTCGAGTTACAGTGAAAATCCTTTGATCATGTTCAAGGATAATGTGGTGTTGAATGGAACCTTGTTACTCGATAAAAAAGGAATGACGGGTATCGGAGTGTTAGAATTCAAAGAAGCCAGTTTAAACTCCAAAGAATACCTTTTCACAAACGAAGACATTCTATCAGAAAACTCATCCTTCAGTTTGCGCAATCGCTTTAGTCAATATGGTGAAAATCCATTGGCCATCCAGTCTGATGAAATGAAGACAAACATCAGTTTTAAATCGCGCAAAGGAGAATTTACGCAAAATGGAACGAAGCGGATCATGTTCCCGGCAAACCATTATTACTGCCAAATGGACAAATTCACGTGGTTAATGGACGGTGAGAGTCTAGACTTTCAAAAGAACAAAGGAGGAGAGACGAGTTTTGAAAGTGGTGCTGATTTAGCGAGAAACAACTTCTTCTCGACGGATGAAAAACAAGATACCTTACAGTTTAAGTCCTTGAGCGCCAAATACGACTTAAAAACGCAGTTGATTTTATGCAATGCGGTGGATTACATCCAAGTGGGTGATGCTCGAATTTATCCGGATAGTTCACGCGTGAAAATCCGCAAAGGAGCTGAGATGGATTCTTTGAAAAATGCAGTCATTGTAGCGAATTACATCACGAAATACCATACGTTCAAGGAGGCACAAGTGAAAATATCTTCGCGCAAATACTATGAGGGAACAGCGAAATATCCGTATTATGACCGCGACAGTAATTTGACCGTTTTACCGATGAATTCAATCAAGTTTGTCAACCTCACAACGACCGCTCAAGGGGAAGTCAAAGAAAAGGACCGCTTCAAATTGAGCAAGGAATTTGACTATTATGGGAGCGTTGTCGTCAAGGCGTCCAACCAAGGATTATTCTTAAACGGATCCACGCGCTTAAATCACACGTGTCAATACGATAAATCATGGATGACTTTCGAGGATACGGTATTAGCAACAAATATTCAGATTCCAATCAGCGCAACGCCTAAGAATGCGAAGGGAGATCGTTTAGCGGCAGGATTCCTTTGGCGTCAAACAGAACGAGTTGACAGTATTCGGATTTACCCAAGTTTCTTGTCGAAGACGGAAGGTCCAAGTGATCCAAGTTTGTTCAGTTCTTTTGGGTATTTACAGTATAATCAAGCATTGAGTGAATTTCAAATCGCGTCCAAAAACCGCTTGAATAAGTCAGATACGCTAAGTAGCATGTTAACGCTCGATGTCAATACCTGTAAGGTCATTGGTTTTGGTGACATTGAATTAGGAATAAACACCGGAGATGTTAAAATGGACATGTATGGGAAAATTGAATTTGATCAAGAAACAAAGAAAACGCGTATTGCTGCAAATGCCCGTGTAACCATGCCGATTGCTTCGAATGTGCTGGAGAATATGGCCACTAAGTTGAAACTTCAAGAGGGCGCAAAAGAAGTGGATATGAAGAAAGCCAGTTACGGTTTGAAAAATACCTTTGTCCATTGGTCTAATGCAAAGGATGCTCAAGAAGTATTTAAGGATTTCGATGAGGATAAATTGAGAAAAATGCCTTCATCCATGGATCAGTCGTTTATTATTACAGACATCGTTTTGGAATCATACGGCACGATGAAAGCTAGTGCGAAAAAAGTAGATAAAGGATTGATTTCGGTCAATAATCAAGTTGGACTAGTAAGTGTGAATGGCATTCCAGTACTAAAACAAGTGGAATGGCATCAGTTTTACCTGCAATCTTTCACGGATGAAGCAGCTCCTGGATTCACTTGGGATTTAACTTTGTTTGATGATACGAAGTATTTTATGAATTACTCAATGGCCAAGCGGGATGGTGATTTGACTATCTTTACCAACGATAAAACGGTGAGTGATGCGATTTTAGCCATCAAACCAGAGAAACGAAAAACGAAAAACTTTAAATTTGATGTCATGGATGAGCTCACTGCAAAGAGTTTACTTGCGAAATTCCGTGGTTATTTCCTTTACAAATAACAGATGTTACTGATCATAATTATACTGCTAGGCTACTTCATTGGATCGATTCCAACCGCTGTTTGGGTTGGAAAAGCGTTTCATGGTATGGACATTCGTGAACATGGAAGCAAAAATGCGGGAGCAACCAATACGTTCCGTGTTTTGGGAAAACGTTCCGGATGGTTTGTTTTGATTGTAGATGTGTCCAAAGGTGTTCTTGCCGCTTGTCTTCCTCACTTCTTTTCCGATCTATTGGAAGGATACAAGGATGAGTTTTTAATCTTGCAGCTTTGCGGGTCTTTTAGCGCAGTGTTTGGACATGTATTTCCTATTTTCGCTCATTTCCGTGGTGGAAAAGGAGTCGCGACATCTTTGGGAATTGTCATTGGAATTAATCCTTATGCGGCACTTGTTTGTTTGGCGATTTTCCTTATCGTTTTCATCAGTTCACGCTACGTATCGCTTGGAGCAATTATTTCCGCACTTTGTTTTCCCTTTGTAAGTTATTTCATGATTCAGGAAGATGCGCGAATAATGATCATATTTACCGTGGTTCTTGGGGTCATGGTTATACTCGCCCATCGAAAAAACATTGAGCGCTTGTGGAAAGGCGAAGAAAACAAAATGAACCTTTTTGCTAGGAAAGCGTAAGTAGACAGGTAAATACAATGCTTAGTTGAAACAAAAGTCCATTTCGCACCTTTTTGTTTGTTTCTTGCTGTTCCTAACAGTACAGAACGGATATACGCAATCCGTTACTGCCATTAAGAAAAGAGCTGACGCTGCCTTCGAAAAAAAGGAGTACGAAAGTGCGAAAGTGGATTACCGCCAATTACTCGCCCAAAACCAGAAAAACCTAGAATTAAATTTTAAATATGCGACGTGTATTTACTACACGGAGGACATTAAAAATGCACGCAAGTATTTTGATTTTATTTTAGCGAAGAAGGATGCCATTTTCCCTTTGGAAACCTACTATTACATCGGTAAAATCTACCAACATCAGTATTATTTTGAAACGGCCATCCAGCAATTTAATCGTTTAAAGGAAAAGGACCCGAAATTAGCGCTGACCTTGGATGTACAAAGTGAAATTAACGCTTGTCAGTCCGCCCTAGCTGGAATGAAGGACATGCGCACCTTGCAAGTTATCAAGAAATCGCACCCCTCTGGTGAAGCATTTTATGATCACTACACTTTCTTAGATGATAGTTATAGCTTCTATAAAGCAAGTGAAGTTTTTACAAAAGAAAACGCGAAACATCAATACGAGCCCATTTACGCATTCAAACGGGGAATGAAATTCCGTGTTTTTGCTAGTTATGGACCAGAATCTCCAAATTTGGATGTCTACATGCAGCGAAAGAATGCCGAAAACGAATGGGCTAAACCCAACAAAATTCAAGGTCTCGTCAATACGGAGCAAGATGAAGTGTATCCATTTTTCGATGCGGAAAATGGCTATTTGTATTTTAGCTCGAAAGGACATCAGTCCATGGGTGGCTTTGACCTGTATCGGGCCATTTATTCCTTAGAAACCAATGTCAGTTCGAACGTGGAGAATTTGCATTTTCCGTTTTCTTCACCAAACGACGATTATTTTTACATCCCGGATTTATCTAATGGGAATGCCAACTTTGCTTCCAATCGAAACGGAAAATTGTCGGCTATACAAACGTATTTGGTGAGCGCGGCAGAAACTCCCAAGGAACTCTATTTTTTCACGGGAGTACTTTCGGATAAAATCGATCAATCGAATTCGACTGTCAAAGTGGAATTCATCGTCCCAGAAACCAATGAGCGCTTTGGTCCATTTATTAGTCAAGGGGATGGAAGCTATTTGGTCGGACTACCAGGACCAGGAACCTATCAAATGGAGATTAGTGTCACTGGATCGAACCAATTGTTTAAAGAAGAACTCGTTGTTCCTTTTGTTGAGGAGGACATGGAACTACAACAGGAGTTAATTTATGCCATGGTTGATTCCAAAGAGCAATTAAAGGTCCTCAATCGTGTCAAACCAAAACAAGTGGAGTCCATGCAATTGCTGAGTCAAAAAATGAACTTAGCAGCAAATTTGGATGTGAATCTCGCTTCTTTCAACCGAAAGCTTACCTTGACTCCAGAACAGAAAATGCAACAAGACTGGGGTGTTTCTGCGAAGGACACCAGTACATTGATTGCCATTTTATCCGATTCTCTTTTGGCTGCAGAAGTGAATTTGGAAAATCAAGTGCGATTGACCAATTACTTGGCGAATGAATTAGAGCAAACTTATGTCCAACTCACCAAGGAGATGCAGTTGCTGGATGAGCGCTTAGCACGTGGAAGCGGCACTATAGATCCTACGGAAAATCAACGGTGGATCGAAGAAACGAAGCAACTTGAATCGAAAGTAGCGAAACTAACGGAGCAAGTTAGTTTTCTTGAATCTTGGATGACAGCTAAACAACAAAGAGGAATTCCGAATGTGGATGTACTGAAAAGCTTGGAGGAAATCAATAAGCAAGTTGCCCTGTTGCAGTATCAGCAGAATTCCGAAGGAATCATGGACTTGTTGTCAGAAAATAGATCGATCATCAAAGCTCAATTGTCCGTAGCTGGAGAGGATTTAGCGGCTGTCATCAGAAACTACACGCAAGAACAAGTCGAAGCAGTATCCGCCGAACAGAAACAGTACCAAGAGCAACGTGATAATCAAATTGCCTTGCAAAAGGAAATTGCCAACTTGAAAGAGAAAGCGAACTTACTAAAACCAAAAGAACGCACGACAATTGATGCGGAAATTCAGCAAAAAGAAGCGTTGAACGCAAAAATCAGCGGTGAATTGTTCGAATGGTCCAAAAACTTGAAAACGCATGAACAAGGACTACGTTCCTATGCACAAATGGAACAGGAAGTGCAAGAAAAGATTGTTGCTTCAGAAAAGATGCCATTACCAAGTTCTGCTATTCCGTATGATCTTGCAAAGGAACAAATCCGACAAGAAGAAATTGCTCAAAAACGTTTGGAGCAGCAAAAGTCACTCACCAAGCAAATAGAAAAGGAGAAAGAATGGCAAGCTGTTGATCCAAGTTACTCAGAAGACATTGCTCAAATCAATCAGGAAACAGATGTCCAAACGAGAGCAAAATTGCTGAAGGAACGAGAAGGACAGCATTTAGAAGCATTGAAGGCCAAGGCTGCATCAGCAACGGAGTCAGATCAAGAGTTTTTGACTGAGCAAATCCAATTGACAGAAAATCGAGTGAAATCTCAGGTGGAAGTGTTGGCGCAGATAGGAGCAGAAACAGAAACTGAGCGAGAGCGAGAGCAAGGAGTGAATAATGTGGCGCAGCAAGGAACGGGAACACGAACAGAAACAGAAACAGAGCGAGAGCGAGGAGTGAATAATGTGGCGAAGCAAGAAACAGAAACACGAACAGAAACAGAAACAGAGCGAGAGCGAGAGCAAGGAGCGAATAATGTGGCGCAGCAAGGAGCGGGAACACGAACAGAAACAGAAACAGAAACAGAAACAGAGCGAGAGCGAGGAGCGAATAATGTGGCGCAGCAAGAAACAGAAACAGAGCGAGAGCGAGAGCAAGGAGTGAATAATGTGGCGCAGCAAGGAACGGGAACACGAACAGAAACAGAAACAGAAACAGAGCGAGAGCGAGGAGTGAATAATGTGGCGAAGCAAGGAACGGGAACACGAACAGAAACAGAAACAGAAACAGAGCGAACAGCGGGAGCTACTGAAATTGGGTCGAATACGGTGGTTCAGCAAGGAGCGGGAACACGAACAGAAACAGAAACAGAGCGAAACACTGAGAGTGGAACGAATGCGTTGGCTCAACAAAGAACAGAAACAGAGCGAACAGCGGGAACTACTGAGAGTGGAACGAATACGGTGGCTCAGCAAGGAGCGGGATCAGGAAGAGAAATAGAAACAGAGCGAACTACTGGGATTCCTGAAACTATTCAAGTGAATCAAGTGAAAGAAACTCCACGCATGGCGTCTATTGAAAAGGCGATTCGTGAAGTTGATCAAATTGCGTCTACCGATATCACTCCGAAAGAAAAGGCTGTCTTAAAAGCAGAGCTGGAGGCGACATTAGCACTTGAAAAACGTCGTTCGGCAATGGTAGAATCGTTGGAACTTCTCGAGACAAGGTACCCGAGTATTCGTACCTTGCAAGAATCGTATGAACAAGGGTTGTTCCAAGTAAATACATTGAATCTACAAGCACTCGAACAAGCGTTAAAAACTGAAACGAATCCTGAAAAGGTGAAGGTGCTACAAGCGCAAATCAATTCTTTAAAGGAAATTCAAGCGCCGACAAAAACACAAACAACAATTCCAGTGTCCGACCGTGTGGTGTCACTACCGATTTCAGATGTTGAACCATTGAACATGAGTGAATTACAAGCGCAAAGTTCCTATATTCAATATGCAAACCAACGTGTTTCCTACCAAACAAATTTGATTCAAATAGATTCCTTACGTCAGGAGAAAACACAAGTAGAAGACAGCATGCGTATTTTGTTGACGCAGGAAAATGAGATTTCCTTACGTGGACTACAAGTTCTCGCGGAACGCCATTCGAAATTAACAGCGGATATCGCAAAACGGACGAATCTTCTTCGAGATCAACAAGAACGACTAGCAGATTTTACGGAACAAACTTCCTACGAATGGATGATGCAAAATGGCGTTCAAGCGAGTTCTTCGGTGACGTCAACAAGCGTTTCCTCCAATACAACAATAACAGTTCCTGTTCCATTTGCAGTGACGACCGTAACAACTATGAATCAACGTTTTCCGGATCATCCAATCAATGTTACCTTGCCAAGTGGACTCATTTTCCGTGTACAAGTGGGAGCCTTTAGAAAACCCGTTCCAAACCAACTTTTCCGTGAATTCGGACCTGTTTCTGGGGAGGTGTTAACGAATGGATTGACTTGTTATTTAGCTGGTTACTTTAATGGATCTGTTGATGCGGTCGAGGCGCGAACCATGATTCGTCGCCTAGGTTATGCGGACGCATTTATTGTTGCCTACTGCGATGGAAAACGGATGTCTTTCAATGAGGGAAAAACCATGGAAACCAATGGTACATGTCGCAAACAAACTTCTGACGAATTGCAAATGGCCTTGAATCAATTGATGCAACCGAATCCATCGACCGTTCAAACTCAAACATCAGTAGCACAAGCTGTGACAACGGTTGATCCAAATAGCACGGAAGCAAATTTAGATTTATACTTTACCGTTCAAGTGGCGGTGTACAATAAAGCATTGAATGCAGATAACATAAATGGAATAAAGGAACTTTTGCTGACGAAAACCGAAAAAGGACAATTCCGTTACTCATCGGGAGAATTCACAAGTTTCGCCGAGGCACGCCAACGCAAAAATGAAGTCGTTACGAAAGGTATTCCAGATGCCTATGTCGTGGCTTATTACCGTGGTAAACGCATTTCCATCGGGGAGGCTAATCAGTTGTTGGCCTCCGGAATCGTCGCTAAAAAACGGGGCGAAGTTGAGCCTGTACCGACAACGAATGTCACGCAACTTCCTATTGCTGTTGAAATTCCAATATTGAAGAAAATTGTCCGAAGAGATTCGATTGTACAATATGAATTGAAAGTAAACGAGGACAATTACCTTCCTCAGTTAACCCGATTAAATCGTGTGGGAACATTTACCTATCAAGTAGAAAAGGACCGCATCGTATCGCAGAAATTTGTTTTGGATAGCATCAGTGTCAACCAACAGTTGTATTTGGCGGACATGAAACGACTCCGTGAAAAAGGCAGTAAAATTCCTGCTCAAGAATATGTGTTGAATCCAACAAGAAGTGATTTCTACGACTGGTTATTGCATCAAACAGTAACGTATGATGTTCGGGAAGAAAATGAAGTGTATATTTTCAGATTTTATCCGGATAATGTAGCGCAAAAAGAGTGGATTGATGCTGCTTCACAACAATTTAAATGGACTTTAAAACAAAAATAAAATGAGTGTTGTTGCCCCGAAAGAACGTGTAAAACGAAAAGAGCAGATTGTAGAAAAACACGGATTAATTTTGTTTAACGATGATGTTAATTCCTTTGATCACGTGATTGATTGCTTGATGAATATCTGTGAACATGAAATGGTTCAAGCGGAACAATGCGCTTGGATTGTTCATACAAACGGTAAATGTTTGGTGAAAACAGGTCCGCTGGAAGAGGTTCAATCGATGTGTTTGAAATTGGTGAATCAAGGATTAAGTGCTAAAGTCGATTAGTATGAAAATTACCTTTCAGTCAAAAGGGACGCTTTACCTGTCGTTGTTATGCGTACTTGGTGGATTCGTTGTCATGACGATGTCAAAATCATCCGTGAGTCAATTGTTTATGCTCAAGGGGGATGCACAATTCGATAACTGGATGTGGTATGTGAGTTTACTTACCTATGTTTTTGGACATTCTACTATTGAACATTTATTGGGCAATATGTCCTTGTTACTTATTTTAGGCCCAATCATTGAATTGAAGTTTGGTACGCAACGATTTGTGTGGATGAGCATCATTACTGCCATCATCACCGGGGTTTTACATACCATGTTGTGGGATAATCACTTGTTAGGATTCAGCGGATTGGTGTTTATGTATATTGTCTTATCCACCTTATTGAATATCCGAAATCGTGAAATCCCCATCACTTTCATACTTGTTGTAGTCTTGTATTTTGGAATGGAGATTTTGTCCTCCTTGAAGGAAACGCAGATTTCCCATTTTGCTCACTTGTTCGGTGGGGCAATGGGGGCGTTTTGGGGATTCTATCGAAAATAATTATGGACGTTCGAGCGTTCTGAACTCCTTCTCAATTGTTTCGTAGCGTCCATTTGGTGTTGGACTAAGTGCTGGAGAGGAGTGCAACACTAAGTTGGAATCAAATAACACATACATTGGGTAACTAGTCAATTGAAGGCTTTTCCAGATTTCGTGATTTTGGTCCAGTTGGAATTTATCCCAAGTCAGCGCATCTAAGTTCCGTTGTTCTGATTTCGTGTAAACCTCTTTGCTTGGATAAATGGTGATAAATTGAAAGGCATTCCCATACTTTAATTGCAACTTCTTTAAAGCTGAAATTTCGGTGATGCAGCGTTCACTAGATGGATCAAAAACATGTAAGTATACCCATTTCCCTTTATATTGGTAAAAATGTTTTGTGGAAGAAAGGGTATAATCTGGCGCCTTCATACCAATTTGCATGAGCTTAAAAAGCGAGAGTAATTCATTTGCAATGAGCTGATGTTCCAAAAAAGTACTTTCTTTCTTCATAGTACTAAGAAGTTCGTAAATCAGCACACGGTCTAAGTATCCTTGATAAAAGGCCTCTTTGCAAATCAAGAGGATGACAAATTCTGCTCGTTTCTGTGTTAAAATGTATGGGTCTTCTTTCAAAGCACTGGTTAACTCAGCTAATGATCCTTTGCTTGACGCAGATTCTGCCCTCGTTTTCGTCTCTTTGTCCAGCTGATACAAATAGTTGTCGTAGAAAAGTTCGGCGTATTCGATAAACTTGGGATTTTTATAGTGGATGCTATCTTCGTTCAAATAAAACTCAAATTTGTCAAGTTTCGATGGACCTCCGATGATATTGAAATTATCTACAGATAATCCAACACTGTATTTGACGTAATTGAAAAAGAAAGGGGACTCAAATTTATTATAGACAAATGCCGTTTCTTGTTTGAAGGAGCGAACCTTGGCAATGAATTGTTCAGGATGAATGTCTTTCAATTGATAAATTTCTGAAATACTTTCATCCATCCATGCTTCAAAACCTAATATTTTATAATTGATATCTGTACTGTCTAATCGAAAAAACAACATTTCAATTTCTTTGTCACGTTCCATTGAACTCACATATTGCGTAGGTTCAGGAAGTTCGATGAAGTAGGTTGCTTTCGGTTGAATGTACAGCCATGCATAGAAGTTAGCTCCTCTTAAGATTACTTTTTCTATTTCTTTGTTGAGAAATTTAAATTCAAAAATATCATTGGTGTCCACTTTCGCTCTCCCAATTTCGACTTCGGTTTCTGTCAGAAAATCCGTTACGCTGTAGGCACGGATCTCCGCAGTTTTCCAATTCGAGATACCACGTAACAAGGTTTGACTTTCCACGGGATTCCAGAGGAAGCATGAGAATAGAAGGAAGTAGAATATTCGTTGGAGCTTCATCAGAATTATTTAACGAGCAGCTCCGGCGATGTTACAAACGGAGAAATGTCCGCATGATTTTGGTGCATTTCGCGAATAATCGATGAATTAATCGCACTATGTTCCTGACTGGTGAGAAAGAATACCGTTTCGATTCCAGAAATCGCATGATTCATGTGCCCAATGGTTTTTTCATACTCAAAATCTTTCGAGTCACGAAGTCCACGAACAATATGCGTCGCACCAATTTCTTTACAGAAATCAACGGTGAGTTTTTGGTACTTACACACACTAACTGCTGGATAATCCGCAAACAAAGAGGCAATGTGTTCCATGCGACTTTCCAGGGTGAAATAACTTTGCTTTTTGCTGTTGATACCAACACCAATGATGATTTCATCGAAAACAGCTAATGCTTTCAGAACCACTGCTTCGTGTCCTTTTGTAAATGGATCAAAGGATCCGGGAAATAAACCGCTACGCTTCATCGCTTAAAAAACTAAAGTGAACATTCCCAAAGTTACGAGAAAAGCTGAAAAATGGGGAAGAAGTTAAATCTGTTTGTTTTCCATGCTCAACAATCAGCAATCCTCCTTTTTTTAATAACTTTTTGTCGAAAATGGTTTGAATCAATTCCTCATGAAAATGCAAATGGAATGGTGGATCGGTGAAAATCAAATCGTACTGTACGTTTTGTGCATTTCGACAATACACGACACAATCCGACTTGTATACTTGCATTTGTTCTTCAATTTCTAAATCACGAATGTTTCCTTTGAGGTATTGCACACAACGTGGATGACTGTCAATGGACAATACATGTTTTGCGCCTCTGGATACAAATTCAAATGAAATATTGCCAGTCCCTGCACATAAATCAAGGATTTCCATTTCGTTCAAATCTACTCGATTTTCGAGAATATTGAAAAGTCCCTCTTTGGCGAAATCGGTTGTTGGACGAGAGGGAAAGTTAGGTGGCGTTGCGAAACGCTTCCCTTTTAAGAAACCACGGATAATGCGCACAAAATAGTTTTTTGGTAAGCTGCTTGAGAATAGAAGTGGGTGCTGAAATCGTTGAAATCTTTGAATTGACACCAAAGGGATTCAAATGCTTCTTGATCGAAATGTGTATTTAGCACATATGCTGAAAGCGTATTATTTTTTGACAAGTGCATCTTCTGATGGTTTGATAAAATAAAATAGAGGACATCTGTTGCTGATTGATATTCTGTAGGTAAGCAAAGTTGAAGTTTTCCATTTTGTTTCACTGAAAGCACAAACGTATGATCAAACAAGATGAGATAGGTACTGTCTAAACTGTTTTCATTGAATTGTTTATTCAGTAAAAAGGAAATATGGCTATGCACCGTTGTTTGAAGCAAGGTTCCTTGTGTAAGTTCCAAGATCCAAGTTGGAACCGTGTAGACAACCACAAGCTGTAACGCGTGAATCACTTCGAATTGAATCCGTAATCCACTTGCGAGTTTTCCGAAGTTCAATTGATAATAAGTCTCTAGTTCACTTTCCATGAAAATGGACATAGGAATCAAGGTGAAATTGGGGTCGAACCACGTGATGCGTTGTAAGTTTGCATCTGTGAGCTGCTTTCTGATCCGGTCTTTTAGTTCTTCGATCGAAAAGGGGCGTCCTGCATCAAAAGAAATGTGCTCATGACTAAATTCACCCGCATTGTCCTCAGTGATTATCTGAAGAATATCTGCTTGGAAATCAAGAAATAGGTTTTTACTCATATGCAACTTGCTTTGTACAATCTTTTCACCCGAACTCCGTTCTTTTTAAGAATGAGGATAGATAAAACATGCTTTACAAAGCTACAATATTTAACTTTATACCCACTCCTTCCTTGGGGAAAAATCCCAGTGGACGTTTAAGTTAAAATGGATCAACGAAGAGAAACATATCTTAAGACAGTTCAAGCGAATTTTGGCTTTGAGTTTACCTCGAATCAATCGGATGCAGTAAACACTTTTTTTGATTTCGTTATGCATGAACACGGACGAAAAGTTTGGCAGTTGTCCGGATTTGCCGGGACAGGAAAGTCGAGTTTGGTTTCTGCCTTGGTAAAGACATTGAAACAAGAAAAAATTGGATTCAAATTACTTGCGCCGACAGGACGCGCTGCAAAGGTGCTTTCCAATTTTGCCGGACATCCAGCAAGCACGATACACAAGCAAATCTACTTTTCTGGAAATGAATTAACGCATTCAAAAATTACACCTGCGAAGAATTTGTACAAAAACACGCTCTTCTTTGTCGATGAGTCCTCAATGATTAGTAATGAATCGGAATACGAAGGTCCAAATGTCCTGGTGGATTTGATGAATTATGTTTTTCAAGGGGTAAATTGTCATTTGGTTTTTATTGGTGACTTAGGACAGTTGCCGCCCGTAGGACAGGAGGAGTCGATTGCATTGAATAAGGAGGCTTTTGAGTCGTTTTTTCCAACGGTATTGGTCTTTTCTAGTCAGTTGTGCGAAGTTGTTCGTGTAAAGGAAAATTCAGCCATCCTGAAGAACGCGACATTTATACGGGAGAAGGAAAACTACGAATTGCCCTTCATTACGGAAATTGATGAGCAAAGTACCTTTCGTTGTGAAGGAGCGGAATTTCAAGAATGGATTGAACAGTCCTATGATCAAGTAGGGGCGGAGGACACCATTGTTCTCACGCTTTCAAATAAACGAGCGAATCAATGGAATCAGGAAATTCGTCAACGCTTGTTTTACAGAGAGGATGTTCTCGAAAGAGGTGATCTTTTGATGATTGTGAAGAATAATTATTTTTGGTTGGACCCTATTTCTGTGATGGGATTCATTGCAAATGGTGAGTTGGCAAAGGTCGAACGTGTTCGAAAAGTGGAACAGCAGTACGGATTTGAATTTGTTCACTTGGACTTATCTTTTGTCGATTATCCAGAGGTGCCAAGTGTGACAGTCATTGTTCATACGGCCAGCCTGACAGAGGAATCACCGAATTTAAAGCGTGACAGGTTGAGTCAATTGTTTTATGCCATTGAAAAAGATTTCTCGGATGAGAAAGTCAAATCAAAACGGTACCAGAAAATCATGAAGTCACCGTATTTCAATGCCTTGCAAGTGAAATATGCTCATGCCGTCACGGTGCACAAAGCCCAAGGTGGACAATGGAAACATGTGTATATTGATTATGGATTTATTCCAGAGGAGATGAAGACAAAAAATTATTTGCGTTGGTTGTATACATCGGTTACGCGCGCAACGGAAAAGTTGAGTTTTTTAAACTTCCCGAAGGATGCCTTTCGTCAATTAGTCGATTGACAAATTCGCCCAATACCTCCTTGCTTTTCGCTGGTGTTTATCCAATAAATCTAATTTATTTATGGAGTGAGTTTGGTAAAAGAAACGGTCGACTTCGGGTAATGATTTCTCGAGGAGACGTCCACCGCGATTGATCAAAACGGTTTTCATTCCTTCTTCCTCGTATGCCAACCATTGATCCAAGTTATTTTGCAAGCGCATGTGATCAACGGCGATAATTTCATCGTTTAGCGCTAGTCCTCCAAGGTCCGCTGGAGATCCAGGATAAATGGCGATAATCTGCGCATCGGGTCCTTTTGGAAGGAATTTCATCCCTAATCTTGCTTCGGCGTAACTAGATGAAGGAACTTGGTGAATTTCCAATCCAAAATACGTGCAGGCTTCAACTAAAATCGATCCGTAAGGCTCCGTTCCGAAAATAAATCGATCAAAAAAGTCTTTGAAAGAAATACCACTGACATTTTCTAGTGTCTGTTGGTAATCTTGCCACGTATAACCTATTCCTTTTTCTGCGAAATTAAAGTAGAGTTGTTTCATGACCTCTTGGATACCATACTGGTCTTTGGTTGCTTCGCGGATTTTCATATCCGTCACAAACGCAAGTAAACAACCCTCTGTGTAAATGGAAACCTTTCTTCCTGGCGCTCCGGGTGTGTATCCGTCCAACCATGTGTCAAAAGAAGATTCACCCACTGAATAATTAAAACGAGCCGGATTATCAAAGTGTTTTTGAAGTTGTTTGGAAAGTTCTACTAAATATTGCTCCAAGCTAAAAACACCACTTCGAAGTAAATATAAATCACCTAAATAGGTGGTAACGCCTTCGTAAACAAATCCAGATACAGAGTAATTTTCTTCTTTGAAATCATAGGGGTGCATTTCTGCCGGACGAATGCTTTTCACATTCCACACGTGGTAAAGTTCGTGAGATGAAACACCGAGTAATTCTTTGTATAAGGATCCAAAAACATCATAGTTGGGTCCAAGTGTAATGACTGTGCTTTCCAAGTGCTCCACGCCGTGATACGCTGCAAAAGGAAGTGTTTGAATCAAGAAATGAAATTCTTTTACTGGAAACTCCGTAAAGTCTTCGATTTGAGCACGTGTAAATTTCTCAAAATCAACAAGGACTTTTTTCCACTGGATGAACTTTTGATTGTTGAACCAAATGTGAAATTGGTGTCCTTTGACTTCGTAAGATTCTTTTTGAAGTTGTGCTGAACAGATGAAAGGACTATCGGCAAGTTTATCGAAATGATCTACACGACACGTATTTTCATCAAAATTCAAAGCAGATGCTATTTTCCAGTTGGCTGGAATATCGAGAGTCAGCTCGTAAGCATGTTGCTGATCGGTAAAAAGAAAACAATTCACCGGATTTACATACAACTGTTGATCGTCTAAAAACGTTGATCCAGCGTTTAATTCACTTGCGTAGTACGCGTATTCCACTCGGATAAACGCTGTGTTTGACGTTGGAATTTGCCAAGTATCCTTGTTTGATTTCTCAAAAGTCAGCACTTTGTTTTGATCATCAAAAACGCGAAATCCTTTGATGTTTTTCGCGAAGTTTCCTAATTCATACCTTCCGGGACGCCAAGACGCCAAATGGAGACTCAGGTGTTCTTCAGGACAAGGAAACGTAGCCGAAAATTGAACATAACGCTGTTGGGCGTTCACACAAGAAATACGGTATTGTATCACGCCGGACATTACGCGTACAATTCTTGTTGTAGTTGTGTGATTTTATCGTCGGCCAAGTATTCATCAAAAGTCATCATTTTATCGATGATGCCATTTGGAGTGATTTCGATGATGCGATTTGCTACTGTATTGACCAATTCGTGGTCATGAGAAGTGAACAACAAAGTTCCTTGGAACTCCTTCATCGCATTGTTCAAGGCTGTAATGGACTCCAAGTCCAAGTGATTCGTAGGTTCATCCATCAACAATAAGTTAGCCTTGGCTAACATCATTTTGGACAACATACAACGTACTTTTTCTCCTCCAGAAAGAACGGTTGCGTGCTTCATTGCTTCTTCACCTGTAAATAACATGCGTCCAAGGAAGGTACGTAAATACACTTCCTCACGTTCTTCGTCCGTTTGAGCGTATTGACGTAACCAGTCAATTAGTGGATTTTTCGAATCAAAATAATGATGATTGTCATTTGGCAGGTACGCCGTTGTAATGGTTGTTCCGAAGGTAATCTCTCCAGTATCAGCTTTGGTGTTGTTCGTTAATACTTCGAAGAATGCAGTTAATGCAACGGATTCTTTGGAAATGAATGCAATTTTATCTCCTTTGTTGATGGTGATGTTTATGTCTTTAAATAAGGTTTTACCATCAACCGTTTTGGATAGATTTTCAATGTTCAAAATCTGATTTCCAGCATCACGATCTTGGTGAAAGGTAATTCCAGGATACCTTCTGGATGATGGTTGGATTTCTTCTAAGTCCAAATTGTCGAGCATTTTACGACGACTCGTTGCTTGTTTGGATTTCGATGCATTCGCAGAAAAGCGCGCGATAAAGTCCAAAAGTTCTTTTTTCTTCTCTTCCGCTTTTTTGTTTTTGTCAGAACGTTGTCTCGTCGCTAACTGTGAAGACTGATACCAGAAAGAGTAGTTTCCGGTAAACATGTTGATTTTACTATAGTCGATGTCGCAAATGTGCGTACAAACGGTATCTAAAAAGTGACGGTCATGCGATACAACGATCACGGTATTTCTAAAGTCGAGTAAGAAATCCTCCAACCATGAAATGGTTTTCAAGTCCAAGTCATTCGTCGGCTCATCGAGAATCAACACATCTGGATTTCCGAAAAGTGCTTGCGCCAAAAGGATACGTACTTTCAAATCATTCGAAAGATCTTCCATTAACAGGTAATGTTTAGATTCATCGATGCCAAGATTACTCAGCAAAGTCGCTGCATCGGTTTCTGCATTCCATCCTTCTAAGTCAGCGAATTCTCCTTCTAATTCTGCGGTTTTCATCCCATCAGCTTCGCTAAAGTCCTCTTTGGCATACAGCGCATCTTTCTCCACCATAATTTCATACAGGCGCTTGTGTCCCATAATCACTGTTTGAAGAACTTGAACTTTGTCAAACTCAAAGTGATTTTGTTTCAAGAAAGCCATACGTTTTCCCGGCTCGAGTTCCACACGTCCGGTTGTTGGATCTTGGTCACCCGTTAAAATCTTTAGGAAAGTTGATTTACCCGCTCCGTTCGCACCAATGATGCCATAGCAGTTGCCATTGACAAATTTTACATTTACTTCGTCGAAAAGAACGCGTTTTCCGAACTGGAGGGATAGGTTATTTACACTTAACATGCTTCAAATTTTGCGCAAAGATACGCAAAAGAAATCAGCTATTCGAACAGCTGTAAACGAAGGCAGGTGGAAAGTTGAAAGCAGCGTAATCGATGGCTACGTTGTTAAATAAACTTTTGAAGTGTTTTTTCGATTGCAGGGTATATTGAAACTGAATGAAGGTACCGCTTGGAATCAAACAATGAAGTACCGCCTGCATAATGCTCACACGTATTTCTTTTGGGAAATTCGAAAGTGGGAGGGAAGAAACGATACAATCCGCTTTCCCCAATCCAAGGTCAGAAAGAATTTTTTCAAGATCACTTGCGGACCCATGAACGATGTGGCAATTTTCTTGATGTGTTTTCGCTGCAAGTTTTTGATGAAATTCATCGTTTAATTCAATCACTACCAAATGTGTATCTGGATTCAAGCGCTTCATGATTTTTTCCGTGAAGATTCCGGTTCCTGGTCCGAGTTCAACAATGACTTTTGCGTGTTCAAAAGGAATGTTTTTCAGCATTTTTGTTGCAAGGAAACGTGAGCTCGGTATGAGTGAACCGACCATTTTGTTTTCTTTAAAAAACTGATTTATGAAAAACTTTCTAGACACCCTAGGCTAATTGAAGACTCGCTTGTGCGCCATGAATAATACCGATTACTTTGCCATTCAACGAATGATTTTTAAATGGACTAAATCGATGGTGATTGGATTCGGAAGACCATTCGTAAGCGATACTTGGATCAAAGATGCTTAAATCTGCCACATTCCCTTCTTCGATACTCAGTTGTTGAATTCCAGCGATTTCTCTACTGTTTTGACTGATGGCTGTGATGAACTTCGTTAGGTCAGCTTCGCTACTGCTATTCAATGCAGCAAAACAGGTTTCTAATTGTGGAGCACCGAAGTTGGCTAAGTCAAATTCGAGTTCTTTTTCTTCGGTATCTGCTGGACGATGATCTGTCACTACCGTGTCGATTGTTCCATCGTTTAATCCTTCCCAAAGCGCCAAGCGATCAGATTCTTTACGTAAAACGGGAAGAACTTTATTGTGCGAATCGAAATTCAGCATCGCTTGTTCGGTGAAACATAAGTTCATCACGTGGACATCTGCCGTTACGTTTAAACCGCGTTTTTTCGCTTCTTTCACCAAGCGCACACTTTCTGCTGTGGAAAGTCCACTGAGGTGGATGCTTCCATCTGTATATTCGAGTAAGCGTAGGTTTCGTTCGATTTCGATGATCTCTGCAATGGAAGGATCCGCTTTAAGTCCTGTTCGCGTAGATGCTTCGCCTTCGTTGACTTGTCCTTTTCCAGCTAAGGATTCGTTTCTACTGAATGCAAGTACTTTTCCGCCAAAGTTTTTCGTGTACAATAATGCACGGTACATGATTCCTGCGGATACGCTATGTGTATCGTCTGTAAACAGTTTTGCACCGATTTGATACATGTCGTACAATTCAGCTAATTCTTCGCCTTTCAGACCTTTTGTCAATGCTCCCAATGCATGAATACTTGTACTGTGTCCTTCTGCTTTTTGGTACAGGTAAGCAATTTGCGTTTTTCCGTCAATACTTGGCTGTGTTCCTGGAACAACATGCACATGCGTATATCCACCCATAGAAGCTGCATCCAAGCCACTTTGTATGGTTTCCTTGTGTTCCATTCCTGGATCACAAAAGTCAGCTTTTAAATCCACCCATCCCATGGAAATATGCAGGTCGTTTGAAGCCACTTCTATGGCATCAGCATCAGCTATTTCACTTGCTATTTTAGAGATCGTTCCGTCGATTACAAGTAAGTCCATTCTTTTTCCATCATAGGAAGAAGTCGGGTCGATAATTTTTGCGTTTTTAATCAGGATTTTCATTTCCAAAATTTTATTAATGCCATTTCTATCAATACAAATAGGAGTCCGAGAATCAAAAAACTTCGCCAATACTCGATTGGTTTGTCGATTTGAATTTCCGATAGACTCTGTCCGTCCTTGACGGTGTTAAATTTAATATTTTTTATCCCCTTAGCTTCCAATTCACTGATAATTTCATCGGAAGATTGTTGCTTCATAGCGGATTCTTTTCGGTCATAGTTGACGGCGATAAGTCCAAGGGTGTCCTCATTTTGAATGAAATAGGTGCCTGCTTTTAAGCGTTCAATGGCCTCCATACCAGCAATGGAAATTTTTGTTTGACCAATTGATTTTCGCATACTGGGAATAAATGAGTTCTTTCCACTCACAAGTTTTAACGGTTGTTCGTTACTCACTTCTCGTTGTATGGGAATATTGGCATCAACACCAATCGTGGCAAACAACGGAAAGTTTTGGGAGGAGAATTCTCCAGCCCGAAGTAAAATCGTTGGGAATAAGGCATTGGCAGTGAAGTTCCCAAAGTCTTCTTGAAGTGCCGTTGTTAGGAGGAATGATTTTGTGCCAGAGCGCAAAAACAAGGGCGCATCGTTTCGAAAATTAAGCAGTTGAAATCCAGTTGTCGCATTCACTCGGTAGGCTTTACGGACGTTTGGTAAGTTCAAAGCTTGATTTTCTTTTTCAAAAACGCCAATAAAGAAAGGGTCTTTGTAGCGAATGTCGTCTAATTTAAGTCCGTCTGTCATCACTTCTCCTAAACTTGGCAGCTCTAATCCAGATAGAAAATCTCCGTAATCTGAACGATTGATTTGATTTCCCGGAATAACGAATACGGTCCCGCCTTTTTCATGGAATTCTTTCAAATCGGTACTTAGTCCGGATGGAATGTCATTTAATCCATTAAAAACAACAAGGTTTTTTTGATTTAATAAGTCCTTTGTATAGTTACTGCTGGCAATGGAAGTGGTGTGATAAAATGGTTCCACTGCAAACACTTGTGAAACTTTGTCACTGGCATTTTCACCAGTTAAGATGAGTACTTCTGCACTTTTCGCTACCTCGTACGCAAAATAAAAATCATCATCCCAATAGAGTTGTTTGTCGTTGATGCTGACCATTCCTGTTTTAAAGCCAACTTCTTTTTCGGTAAAGGGGAAACTTGTTGTTCGTTGTTCATTCGGAGCGAGGTCCAGGAACATTGTTCTGCGTTGTGAGCCAATTTTAGCGGATAATTCCAAGTTAACTCGTCCGGATTTCGCATCGTTTTGAAGCCTCACAAAGAGTTCATTCGGTTCTCCACTCTTGTGAACAGGTGTGGCAAACCAAACGGAGTCTATAAATAAATTTCCGGGATCTTGAGGAAGCAACTGAAATGCGTAGTAATTGGATTCTTTGTCCTCTTTGATATTTTCCGTAACGAAGGTACTTGATTGAAAATCAGATAAAAGAACGATTTGGCGTGATTTGATTCGTTCAACTTCAGCATCTTCTTTATCTAAAAAGGACTTTTGCCACGAAAGGACTTCACCTATATTTCGTCGGATGGATGTTGGTTCAATTTTATCTAAGTAGGAGAGTGCTTCTATTTTTGTCAGCAAGCGCTGTTCGACACCATCCATTTTATTCGTAAAGAGTAAAATGCGTGTTTCGAGTGGCGTTTTCGCTAACATGCGCTTGGCCATTTCTCTGCCTTCCGACAACAATTCTCCTTCTTCGCCAATTGCGGTCATGGAAAAGGAGTTGTCAAGGTAAATAGCTAAAACATTTTTCCCGCCTTTTTGTCCACTTTCATCCAAAGGAATAATGGGCATAGCAAAAGCAAGTACGATTAAAATCAAGGCCAAACATCGACTGATTAAGACCAATAAATGACGAAGTTTTTGTGTGGATTTGTTTTCTTGCTCGATGAAGCGAATAAATTTCAGAGAAGAAAAATAAAGTACCTTTTGTCGACGAAAATGAAAAAGGTGTATGATGATTGGAATCAGCAATAAAGAAAGAAGCCAAAGGCGCTCTGGATGTATAAATTCCATGAGTCAAATGTACTAAAATAAATCGATTAGTTGTCGCCTAGAATGCCTTTTGCTATCAATTTTGCTTGGGACCGAAGTTCTCCAACAGCGGTACTTTCCCATAGGGTTCCTTTGCATAGATTCCCGATGGCATAGATGCTGAGTGGGGCAGGACCTATGACACGTAGATTTTCGTTTTGAATTTGAATTCCTTGTGAGGTTTCATCCGGTTCAATCCACTTCCGTTCTAATAACTCTTGAATCACGGGGTTCGACATTTGTTCAACAGAGGTCTCTGGTCCGGTACAATTTATGAAACACGTGAACTGGTCGTGGAAAGTAACTTCTCCAGATTGAAATTGAATGCGTAGTTGATCACCCTTTAATTGAGTAGAAACGATTTTTCCGGCACGCACCTCCAGTTTACCGGACGCTCTTTCTTCGCGCATCATTTCTGCGATTTCAGCGGGAATACGGTGGCGAATAATTCCCCAGAAGTGACGAAAACGACTTAAAAACAATCTTTTTTCTTGTAGCGAGAATCCTTGCCACCATTGGGTGAGCTGTGGACGAAGTGCGTCTATGCTGAGTAAAAATTGTCCTTCTGTCAGTTCTTTCCTTTGTTGATTGAAAAAATGAACCAAGGAAACTAAATCGGTTT
>JBAWZN010000018.1:0-41119 GCA_037143015.1 Flavobacteriia bacterium | reverse complement strand
CCTTTATCTATTATTGTTGATTTACGTCGCTATTTAGTAATGGAAGAATCGAAAGTTCCGAGTGAGTTAACAGGTATGTTAACCAACATTGAAAACAATGGAGCCCCTTGGCAATTTGCGCAAACAGAGCGTTTAAATTGGGCTAAAGAAGATTAAGACAAGTAAGAAAATCGAGCTAATTAAGCAAAAAGACTGACTATGATAGTTCCTACAATGGCCGAAAAAATGGCAAATGGCGAATCACCTGAGATTTTATTTTGGGTTGGTTGTGCTGGAAGCTTTGATGATCGTGCCAAGAAAATCACAAAAGCAATTGTAAAAATCTTGAATAAATGTCAAGTTGATTTCGCTGTTCTTGGAACGGAAGAGAGTTGTTCTGGAGATCCAGCAAAACGTGCAGGAAACGAATTTACGTTTCAAATGCAGGCGATGATGAACATCGATGTCTTGAATGCTTATGAAGTGAAGAAAATTGTGACGGCTTGTCCGCACTGTTTTAACACCTTAAAAAACGAATATCCCGAACTTGGTGGAAACTATGAAGTAATTCATCATACTCAGTTGATTCAAGACTTAATCAATACCGGAAAACTCGTTTTAGAGGGAGGAGAAACGTTCAAAGGAAAAAAAATTACGTTTCACGATCCATGTTATTTGGGACGTGCGAACGATGTATATGAGGCACCTCGTTCATTGATTGAAAAATTGGATGCCGAATTAGTGGAAATGAAGCGTTGTAAGACCAAAGGACTCTGTTGTGGAGCCGGAGGCGCGCAAATGTTCAAGGAAGCGGAGAAAGGAAATAAAGAAATCAATATTGAGCGTACAGAGGATGCCTTAGAGACACGAGCGGAGATTATCGCCACTGGTTGTCCTTTTTGTAACACGATGATGACTGACGGCGTGAAAAACTTCGAAAAAGAAGGAGATATCAAAGTAATGGACGTTGCTGAATTAATTGCACATGCAGCAGACCTATAATATTCCCGCTCATTTTCCATTGGATGCTCGTTTATGGGTGTTTGTGGGAGATCGAAGCATGTCCGAAACGGAAATCGCTTGGTTGAACGAAGGACTTAGTCAATTTGTTTCTTCGTGGCAAACACATGGGAAATCATTAGATGCCGTTGGATTCGTTTTGCACGAATCTGCGATTGCCATAGTTGCAAACCAAAACGCTGTGAAAGCCTCTGGATGTTCTATGGATAAAATCAATCATTTTGTAAAAGATGCTGGCGCACAATTGTTTATGGATTTTTTCAATCGCATGAATGTCTTGCGTCCCACAGAAACGGGTACATATGCTCTGTCCCGTTATGAGGTCAATGCATCCGATATGATTCATTCAGCGATGCAGGAATGGAGAGAACTGGCTAATCTTAGTTAGACTTAAGCTTGAGTTTCTTCCAAGCATCCCTCACCCATTTCAACCACACAAAAAACAGAATTGGGGCTACAACCACCACCAGTTTGTTGTAATTCCATGCAGTTTGAAAATCAAAATGAATGGCGTGTTGAATGGCTCTGGTAATTCCACAGCCAAAGCATTCTTTGTCAAATAACAAAACAGACAAACAGAGCGATTGTCCGTGATCAAAAAAAGAAGCGGGCAATAACCACAACACAAAAGGCATGATTATTAACCCGCTAAAAACAATGTATTTCAAGGATTAAGTATTTCTACCAACAATAATTATTGCATGGATGATTCCAGGGATCCCGCAAAGCAATGTCCACAATATATTAATTAAAACTGTTGGTATATCCCAGTCAGTAACAATTCCAACCGCTATAAAAGGAAAGAAAAAGCATAAAATGTACAATAATCCTATTGGAACATCATCACTTTGCTTTTGTGATTTAACCGCTTTGTGAAGTGCTTTTATTTCTTGTTTAGAAATTTGTTTCACTTCGTTGTTCTTTTGATTTACCAAAATCGTTTGATTAGCCATTCCCTTCACATTTACAACCTGAGGTGTTGTTGCAACGGAATTAGCTTGAATAGAGGCTTCATCATTCTGAGCAACGGCAACTACCTCTTGAGTTGGCATATCATATACGCTCGCTGTTTTGCTGTTTTCCTTTGGTGAAATAACAACTTTGGCAACAGTTGCAACTTCTTCTGTTGAAGTTATTTCTGTGCTTTTATCCTTTTTTGAATGCCCATTCATGGCATGCCATTGAACGTTAAATCCATTTCGGTACACTCTTTTTTCAACAGTACACGAAGCAACTAAAAATAAGATGGATGCAGTAATAAGTAAAATCTTTTTCATACGAAATGTTTTATAAGTTTATCTAAAGATACACACTATTCTGTTGTCCTCCACTAAAAAGATTACTAATAGGAACTTGTCGCCCCACCAATTTGCTCAATTGGATGCCATGTTGTTTTGATTTCTTGAAAACTAGATATATAGTTAATTCCTTGAGCTGACTCTTGATGCCAAACACTATCCAAAACCAACACTCTTTTAAGGTTGTCTATCGAAAAAAGTTGCGTCGATTTTACCATTTCAGCAGCTGCGTTCGAAAGGAAAATCGCATTGACATCCATGTGTTCGGCTAATGTTGGAAGTAACTCTGTGGCGGATCCGGTCAAGATGTTCACCACTCCTGCCGGCAAATCAGATGTTTCTAATACTTCCGCGAAACTAATGGAACACAGAGGAAGTGCTTCTGACGAAATTAAGACTGCTGTATTTCCGCCAGCTATAACAGGCATCAATTGGGAAACCAGGCCAAGTAAGCTCGTATCTTGATCAGCTAAAATTCCTACCACTCCTGTTGGTTCCGCCATAGAAAAATTAAAATGCGATGAGTTTACGGGATTGACTGAACTTAATATTTGTTGGTATTTATCGCACCAACCTGCATAATAAACGATTCGGTCGATAGATCGTTCTATTTCCTGTGAAGCTACATCGGCGACTGATCCCTGCTGCATCAATTCTTCGATGAACTGAGCTTTGCGTCCCTCTAACATCTCTGCCATTCGGTACAAAATTTGTCCACGGTTGAATGCATTGCGCTCCGACCATGTTCCAAAGGCTTTTCGAGCGGCTTGAACGGCATTCCGAATATCCTTTTTCGAGGACTGACAAACATTGGCTATCGGATTTCCTGCTGGATCATTTACCACGTAAGTCCTTCCAGATTCCGTTCTTGGAAATTGTCCGCCGATGTAGATTTTGTATGTTTTTAGAACGTTGAGTTGTGTCATGTTTATCGTTTTATAATTCAAAATTGTCAAATTACCATAGTTTGTGGTTTTATCGTAGAACGTTTAATAATTCAAAATTGTCAATTGAAACAAGGTTAGTTGTCAAATCGTTCTTCGTTGTTAATTCAAAAACTGTTTTTCGTTCATCGTTTTGAATTCGTTCATTTCATCATTTTGAATTTGAACATTTTGAATTCCTTCATTGTGACAATTTTGAATTTGATCATTTCATCCTATTTACTACTTTTCATACCTCGTTTAGTATTTATAATAATTGAGCTTAAAATTAAATGTATTTCGTTAGCTTCTTTAATCATTTTATCAATTTCACTTTGGTTAGTCGAAAAAACTTCCTTCATGATTTCAAACCAGTAAATGCTTTCTCCACATTCCTTTTGCGCGATTGCAAGTTTGTGAGTGAAATCATTTTTACTTTCACCATTTTTTGCTTCCCTAGTATTAGCACCAACTGAAGAAGAAGACCTGTAAAGTTGTTTTGTGACGATGTATTCATTTTCTTCCTTACTGATTTTTCTGCATAATTTTATGGTTGCAACGGCAAACTCAAATGTTCTTTGGTAAATATCGAACGGTTTTTTCATTTTTTAGATTTTCCTAGAAAACGATTAAATCACTCATTCTATTTTATATTCCACTTATTTAAATTCAAAATTGACAAATTAACTACAGTGAACCGAATGATCGTTCATCGTTTTTTAATTCAAAAACCGTTTTTAGTTCACCGTTTTGAATTTGAATATTTTGAATTTATTCATTTCATCATTTTGAATTTGAACATTTTGAATTCCTTCAATTATCACTTCAAATACGCTTCGAGTCCGTGGAGGCCGCCTTCTCGGCCAAAGCCACTTTCTTTGTATCCACCGAATGGTGAAGCAGGATCAAATTTGTTGTAGGTGTTCGCCCAAATAACTCCTGCGCGTAATTTGGAAGTCAAATTAAAGATGCGTGATCCTTTGTCTGTCCATACTCCGGCTGCGAGTCCGTAGGGAGAATTATTCGCTTTTTGAATGACCTCATCAATGGTTCTAAACGTTTGAACAGTCAACACAGGACCAAAGATTTCTTCTTGCGCGATTACGCTTGACTGTGCGACATTCGTAAAAATAGTCGGTCGACAATAGAACCCTTTCGCTGGTAATTCACAGGCAACTTGATACATGTCCGCACCTTCTTTTTTACCGATTTCCACGTATTTTTCAATGGTCTGTAATTGTTCCTTTGAATTGATGGCACCGATATCTGTATTTTTATCCAAGGGATTCCCAAGGTATAAACTTTGCATGCGTTGTTTCAATTTTCGAACGACCTCATCTGCAATGGATTCTTGCACATACAAGCGTGAGCCAGCACAGCAAACATGTCCTTGATTGAAGAAAATTCCATTCACGATTCCTTCTACTGCTTGATCAATTGGTGCATCTTCCAAGACAATGTTTGCAGATTTTCCGCCCAATTCTAGGCTCACTTTTTTCGTTGTTCCCGCAACTGCTTTTTGTATCAATTTACCGACAGCCGTCGAACCAGTGAAGGCAATTTTATCAATATCCGGATGATTGACAATCGCTGCTCCTGTATCTCCATTTCCGGTTACAATGTTTACCACACCAGCAGGTAGTCCAGACGCCTCAATGATTTCAGCTAATTTCAAGGCAGTTAACGAAGTGCTTTCCGCTGGTTTCAACACGACTGTATTTCCTGCCGCCAATGCGGGTGCAATTTTCCATGCAGCCATCAGTAATGGAAAATTCCATGGGATGATTTGTCCGGCAACGCCTATCGACTGTACTTTTCGATGTGGGAATGCATCTTGCAATTTATCCGCCCATCCCGCATAATAGAAAAAGTGATTGCAGGCCAATGGAACATCGATGTCCCGCGATTCGCGAATCGGCTTTCCTCCATCCAATGTTTCAATTAACGCGAGTTCCTTTGCGTGTTCTTGCATTAATCGGGCTATTCGGAAAATGTATTTTGCGCGTTCTGATGCCTTCATGACAGACCATACCTCTTCGTATGCCTTTCGGGCTGCCATAACGGCTAGGTCAACGTCGTCTTCCGTAGCCCAAGCGATTTCAGCTAATTTCTCTTCAGTTGCGGGGTTAATCGTATCAAAATACCGATTATTGGATGGCTTGATCCATTTTCCATCAATGAAAAGGTCATATTTTTCTTTAAGCTGAATATGTGAAGTCCCTTCCAATGAGGGGGCATATTCCCATTTATTGTTTGAATCTGTCATAATTAATCGATCGTAAAATAATCAGCTGATTGATATTTACCTGTAATTTGTTTCATGTATTGCATCAACACATCATTCGCTAAGCTGCTTGCACCAAAACGGAACCATTCATTTGTTAACCATGCTTCACCAAGAACCTCATTAACCATTACCAAATTATGAAGGGCTAATTTCGAAGTTGAAATTCCACCCGCTGGTTTCATTCCAACCATCTTTCCGGTTCGGTCAAAGTGATCTCGAATCGCCATTAACATGGTGTAAGTCACTTGCATCGTCGCTGCCGGCTGAATTTTTCCAGTGGATGTTTTAATGAAATCTGCGCCTGCATGAATGGCAATATCGCTCGCTCTACGTACTTGATCAAGTGTAGCTAACTCACCTGTTTCGAGAATAACTTTTAAGCGTTTCGTTCCACATATTTCTTTGATGGTCGCTATTTCATCAAAAACAAAGTTATGCTCCCCTGCCAAAAATTTACCTCGTGAAATGACCATATCAATTTCATCTGCTCCTGATTCAATGGCAAACTGAGTGTCCATTTTTTTCACGGAAAAGGGCGCTTGTCCCGAAGGAAACGCGGTGGAAACGGAAGCGATTTTAATTGAAGAATCTTTTAACGCTTCTCTCGCAACAGAAACCATACTTGGATACACGCAAACCGCAGCAACTGTTGGAAGTCCCTCTTGAAAATCATGCAAATGTTGTGCTTTGTAGCACATTTGACGCACTTTATTTGGTGTATCCTTTCCTTCTAACGTAGTCAAATCAATCATAGATAACACCATCGAAAGTCCTTGCATTTTACTTGGACCTTTGATGCTCCGGGTTTGAAAACGCGACACACGTTCTTCTACCCCAACTTTGTCAATCGTTGGTGATGGTGGAATTTGAGAAAAAAGAAACTTTGGAGCTTTCATATCTAATATCAAGCTCAAAAATAGGAAAAAACTAAGCTGCGACTATTTAATCTTCATCAGATTCGTCGTCATCCGCTTTGTCATCATCAAATGAATCATCGAAGTCATCATCTTCTTCCTCCTCTGCTTCATCATCTTTGATGTCTGAAACCTCATCGAAATCATCTTCCTCGACCTCGGCAACAGGCTTCGCTTTCGGCAGGACCTTAGTCACTTTCACCAAATAGATCACCTCATCGGTTTCCCAAATGAGCGCATCTAAGGTTTCTCCTGTAGGAGTTTTGATGGTAGTTAAATGGTTGATATACCCATCCGGATAATCCCTGAGAATTTGTTTTTTCTGGTCAATGGATAATTTATCGTAACTGATAATAGCTCTTCTCTTCGACATAGTTTGATGAATAATTATAAGGCAAAATTAAATTTTTTGTTTTTCCAAAAATCAATCTTGATCAAATTATTAAAATTTTTTTTTTGAGTTGAAAATGAACTAGATATTAACCCTCTGTTATTGAATAAACAAGCTATCTTTTTGACGCTACAAAAAAATGAGAACTTGTTCCTACATTTGCACGCGAATCCTTATCTTTAACTTATGTCCAAAACCAAATCAGCCTTTTTCTGTCAAAATTGTGGCCACGAAACTCCAAAATGGCTTGGAAAGTGTCCTTCATGTCAGGAATGGAACACCTTTGTTGAAGAGATTTTGGAAAAAACCACGAAACATGTTGTTTCTTTTTCCAAAGAAACTAAAGCGAGCAAGCCCTTGTTGATTCAGGACGTTGAGCAGAGTGAAGAAAATCGCATTTTTTTGAAAGATTTCGAATTAAATCGTGTCATGGGTGGCGGAATCGTTTTAGGTTCTATTTCATTACTAGGTGGAGATCCTGGTATCGGGAAATCTACGCTTTTATTGCAACTCGCTATAAAGGAACGTTTAAAAGTTCTGTATGTTTCTGGGGAGGAAAGTGATCAGCAGATTCGCATGCGTGCGGAGCGACTCGGATTGGAAAACGATCAATGTTACCTATTGACGGAAACGAATCTTCAGCAAATTTTAATTCAAGCGAATGAGGTGCAACCTCAATTGTTAGTCATTGATTCCATACAGACCTTACACACCAATTCCATTGAAAGTTCTCCCGGTAGCGTTGCGCAAGTGCGCGAATGTACTGCAAACTTACTTCGCTTTGCCAAGCAAACGAATATTCCGGTATTTCTTATTGGACACATCACAAAAGATGGAACAATTGCTGGTCCAAAAGTATTGGAGCACATGGTAGATACGGTGCTACAATTTGAAGGCGATCGTCACCATATTTACAGATTGCTACGCTCGATTAAGAATCGTTTCGGTTCCACCAACGAACTAGGAATATATTCCATGCAAGGACATGGGCTTGTTCCGGTAGAAAATCCGTCCGAAGTTCTCGTCTCTGGAAATGAGTCCTTGAGCGGTGTTGCTGTTGCCTCGATGGTAGATGGCATTCGTCCAATCTTAATCGAAGTACAGGCGCTCGTGAGTTCCGCAGCCTATGGAACTCCACAACGTTCATCTACTGGCTTCGATGTGAAACGCTTGAACATGTTACTTGCAGTTTTGGAGAAAAGATGTGGTTTTCGCTTGGCGGCAAAGGATGTCTTTTTAAACATAGCGGGGGGAATCAAGGTGGACGATCCAGCAATTGATTTAGCCGTTGCGATGGCGATTTTATCTTCGAACGCAGACATATCGATTCCGAAAACGGTTTCTTTTGCCGCAGAAATCGGTTTATCAGGTGAATTACGTCCCGTAAATCGATTAGAGCAACGTCTTTCCGAATTGGAGAAAATGGGTTACGAAAAAATCATCGTTTCCTCCTACTCGAAAGGAGTTGAGAAAAAACATAAGCACATACAAATTGTTCCGTGTTCAAAAATAGAAGAAGTCGTTCGCGCTGTTTTCGCTTAAAATTATTCACTATATGTCCAGACTCGTACTTGTTCCCACTCCTATAGGAAATCTCGAAGATATCACTCTTCGCAGTTTGCGTTATTTGAAAGAAGCTGATTTACTTTTTGCTGAGGACACCCGTGTTACGCACAAACTTTTAAAGCATTATGAAATATCCAAGAAAGTGATGTCCTTTCATGCGCATAACGAGCATCGATTTTTGGAAAAAAGCATCGACATCATCGAGCAGCAGAATTGCACCGTACTTGTTTCAGATGCAGGAACTCCTGGAATTTCCGACCCTGGATTTTTATTGGTGCGTGCATGTGTTGAACGCGGAATAGAAGTAGAGTGTTTGCCGGGTCCAACCGCTTTTGTACCAGCGCTCGTATCGAGTGGATTTCCTTGCGATAAGTTCATTTTTGAAGGATTCCTTCCACACAAAAAAGGACGACAAACGCGTTTAAAACTTTTGGCCCAAGAAACGAGGACCATGGTTTTATATGAATCTCCGCATCGATTGGTGAAAACATTGGAGCAAATGATGGAATTTTTCGAACCCGAACGTCAAGTTGTTGTTGCGCGAGAAATTACCAAGCATTTTGAGACGTATCACCGCGGTAACGTTCAAGAACAACTTGCCTATTTCAAGGCAAATCCACCAAAAGGTGAAATCGTTTTACTAATTAAGGGCCTTGAGGACTAGATTCAGTCAAATTCCATTAATTTTGAGAGGTGCAATTTAAAAAGGTCATAGGTCATACTGAACTAAAGAAGGATTTCATTCGTGAGATCAAACAGGGTAAAATTGCCCATGCCCAACTTTTTATGGGGTCTTTTGGTTATGGTGGACTACCACTGGCATTGGCTTTTACACAATATTTGTTTTGCAAAAATCCAACTGATTCAGATAGTTGTGGCGTTTGTCCTTCCTGTTTAAAGGTGCAAGATTTACAGCATCCAGATGTTCATTTTGTTTATCCTGTTGTTCAGGCAATCAGCAAAATTTCTGATTCTTTTCTAACTGATTGGCGAAAGCAAGTAAAAGAAGAACCGTATTTCGATGCATATACCTGGACAAAACGAATTGATTCCAAAGAACGCAAACCAATAATTGGCACCGAAGAAAGTGTCGAAATCATCCGAAAGTTAAATTTAAAGTCTTACGAAGGCGGATACAAAGTCATGTTCATTTGGCTGCCGGAGGAAATGAATTCAACTTGTTCCAACAAACTCCTTAAAATCTTAGAGGAACCGCCAAAAAACACTTTGTTTTTATTGGTCTCAGAAGATCCATCAAAACTATTGGTAACTATCCAATCTCGTACTCAGTTTATCCGTATTCCCAAAATAGAAAGTGAACAATTAACTCAAGAGTTAAGCACGCGTTTTCAACTAGAAAAAACGCAAGCAGAATCCATCACCGCTTTTTCTGAAGGGAATTTCATCCAAGCTTGTGATTTTCTAAACGCAGTTGACGACAAAGGTATTTATCGCGAGCATTTCATTCAGTTAATGCGCACGTCTTACAAGAAAGATGTGTTGGGAATGATGCAATGGGCAGATGGAATAGCGGCTGAAGGCAAGGAACGTCAGAAATTGTTTATTCAATATGCACTGCACATGTTCCGTCAGAGTTTATTGTCCAATTACATGGGTGACGTGCTCTTGCGCATTTCGAGTGAAGAGGAACAATTCTTAAAAAATTTCGCTCCCTTTATTTCCGGAAATAACATTCGAGAATTCATCGAAACATTTGATGACGCTTATTATCACATTGATCGCAATGCCAATGCGCGCATTCTATTTACGCAGATGTGTTTTCAAACGATGCGTTTCATCCATCAAGCATAATTCGTTTCATTGAAATGATTAACTTTACCTAAAATTAAATTATGGGTTGCTCATCATGCAGTAGTGGCGGTGGAATACCGAATGGTTGTAAGAACAATGGTACTTGCAGCAGTGGCGGTTGTAACAAATTGGAAGTGTATGACTGGTTAGCGAATATTGCTTTACCCGCTGGACAGGCCCCTTACGATATTGTTGAGGTTCGTTTTAAAAATGCAAGAAAAGCTTTTTACCGAAATGCAGCTCACCTAACTTTACAAATCGGTGATTTAGTGATCGTTGATACCGCACCAGGATATGACGTTGGAGTCGTTTCTGTTGCTGGAGAGTTAGCGAGAGTCCAAGTCAAGAAAAAAGCACCAAACTTCAAAGCGATGGAAGCGCGCAAAATCTTGCGCATTGCCAATCAAGAAGAAATTGATAAATGGATTAAGGGAAGATCATTAGAAAAAGAACTGATGACTCAATCGAGGGTTTTGGCCATGAACCTGAAACTCGATATGAAAATATCCGATGTGGAGTACCAAGGAGACTTAAGCAAAGCAACGTTTTATTACACAGCTGAAGGACGAGTTGATTTCCGTCAATTGATCAAGGACATGGCTGACAAATTCAGAGTCCGAATCGAAATGCGTCAAATCGGAAGCCGTCAAGAGTCCTCCCGTCTCGGTGGAATTGGTTCATGTGGACGAGAATTGTGCTGTTCGACTTGGTTGACAGATTTCAGATCTGTATCAACTTCCGCGGCGCGTTACCAACAATTATCTTTGAATCCACAGAAACTAGCTGGACAATGTGGTAAGTTAAAGTGTTGTTTGAATTATGAATTGGATATGTATCTGGACGCGATAAAGTCCTTTCCGAAAACGGATACCAAACTTCATACGGAAAAAGGTGATGCTTTTCATATTAAAACAGATGTATTCAAACGCATCATTTGGTATGCTTATCCTGGTGAAATGGGAACCATTGCATTAAGTCCGGAACGTGTTGCTGAAATAAAAAAACTCAATAAAGACGGCGTGAAGCCAAAAGACCTATTGGAATTCATCAAAGTAGATAAAGTAGTTGAAATGGGTTATCAGAACGTTGTTGGGCAGGACAGCGTGAATCGATTCGAGAAAAGTTTCGTCAAGAAAAAACGACCAAACAATAAAAAACGCAATCCAAATAGTCCAAATGCAACAGTAGAAGCTGGAGCAGTGGCAGTAAATAGGCCTCCAAATCAAGGTCAACCCAGAGGAAATAGACCAAAGGGAAGCAACGGAGGAAACCGTCCGAATAACCCTGGTCAACATAAAGGGAACAATCGACCGAATAATCCACAAGGAAATACGAATGAGAATAGCTAGTTTCATTTTAGTTTTAACACTTGGCCTGTTCTCGTGTAAAGAAGACTCCTTCTATACGAAGTCATATTCTTTTTCAAATCAGATCTGGAATCAAGATGTTAAACCAGTTTTTAAGGTCGACATACAAGACACAAGTATCCTCTACGACTTTGTAGTAACAATCAGAACAACAACAGATTATGCTTACAATAATCTTTGGGTTTTTTTGAATACAAAACCACCTCATGGACAAGAAGTTCGGGAGCCGTATGAGATTAAAACAACTTATGCAGACGGAAATTGGATTGGAAAAAAGACAGGGACTGTTGTCGAGCATGAATTAATCTTTAAAAGACGAAAAGTGCCTTTTAAAGGGATTTACACCTTTACATTTGAGCAAGCAATTACGCAGAAAACAGTGGATGAAGTGTTAGACATATCCATGGAAGTTAAACGAGCAATTGAGTAATATGCGCTTCAGACACTTAAGTTCAGATGAACTATTTTCCTTAGAAACAGAGTTCAAACAATTTTTGGTCGTTCATGAATTATACGATGAGGAATGGCGATTATTGGCCGAGAATGAACCGCAAAAGGCTGAGCACTTCATAGAGCTATTCAGCGACCTAGTGTTAGGAAGAGTCTACAATCAGGTTTCGTTTCTCGTTCATTTCAGTAACACAATGGTATCATTTTTCGATATGAGAAATAATCCACTAAAAGCTTACCACATCAAATGTTCTGAGGACCATTCGCTACAAAATGAGAACGATTTACAGCAGGTTCTAAGAGATCATTTTGATCAATTGCAGTTTTACACAGGAGAAAAGCAACTCGTTAAAGAAAAAGCAGATGAGGTATTTGATTTAATTAGTAAAGGGAGTGAAAGCTGTGAGGAAGGGTATTTCCTTAAATTCAGAAGACTATTTGAAGGAATTTAAAAAAAACAAAAGGTGGAGACATCTTTTTTTGTTTTTCTGCGTTTATAAACATAAATTTGACTATTAATTGCATAAACTGTTGTCAACTATGAAAACATTCAAGTTCGCCATTATTGGATTGGTCCTCGTAACACTATTTAGTGCGTGTATAGAGCATGAAGTCATTCCACCACCAACAAACAAAGTAGATTTAAATGCTAGCCTAGTTGGGTATGTAAATGGCACACAATTTGAATTAACGCAGAACGTCAATGGATACAAATCGATGACTTGGGACACGGCAGTTGTGATTGCTTCTCCAGCTTTATCTAAAGTTATTTATACATCAACAATATACTCTAATCAAAATGCTCAGTCATTGAGTTTAATGTTTGGAACATTGGATTACGATGCGTCCGCAAATACAGAGCCAACGTTAGCGATGTTTAACGACTGGACAATGACAAATTCAGGAATTCCAATTTTGTTTAAGGACAAAGCTACCATGGTGGCTCAAAGCGTTGATGGTGTTCAAGTTACTTACACGGACAACACAGGTAAAGTTTGGTATTCAAGAGAAACTGACCCAGGTCAAATTGCCAGCTTTACGATATTAAAGCAAGCATCTGATGGAACAGGTGACTATTCTTTATTTGAAGCGACGTTTTCATGTAAGGTGTGGTATATTGACCCACAAACTAGTATAGAGTCGTCCCTAGACATTACAAACGCCAAGTATCGTGCTTGGTTTAAAAGGTAAATCAATGTATGAGTGAAGTCCTGAAAATAGCTATTATCGGCGATTATAACTTCACCTACAACGCGCATCACGCGACGAATTTATCTTTGGATCACGCATCTGATTTCCTGGAAACAGAAGTGAACTATTACTGGATAAAAATCAACGAAGCCATACAGCACAAACGTGTTTACTTTGAGCAGTTCGATGGCATTTGGATTGCACCGGGTCCCTTTCTCAATCATTTCTTTTTAAACGGTGTGTATAAACTAGTGTTGGAATCGAATGTTCCTGTTTTTTTAACAGGAGAAGGATATAAGTATTTTTTCGAATACCTCATCTCCACGCATCAACTCAATCCGTATGGGGAAAAGTTGATTTCAGACAACCTCATTGAAGGGAATCAATTTGAACGCGTAACCATCTTTCCTAAAACGAAAGATGCGGAAAAATTATATGAGAACTGTAATCACACGGAGCTTAGTTCATCTCGGTTTAGTTTATATCCACAACTGACTGATCAATTAAATGGTTATTTGATTGACATTGAGGCAACGAATCAATTTGATGATCCCGAGATCGTTACTTTGAGAAACCATCCATTTTTTATGGCTTGTAGTTTTTGTCCACAAATATCCTCTACTAGAGACTTGCCGCATCCGTTGATTTATACCTTCCTCAAAATGGCTCGAGAGCTCTCCGCATCAAAGTTCAGTCAACTGGTTTAGTGCCGTATAATACAACAAACAACGCACATGTCTTTTAAATATCACCTCCAATAATTTACCATAAGCCACAATTTGCTCCATGTGTTTTTGGTTCATTTTCCCGGTTTTAAAATCTATCACAAGAACCTCATTGGCTTTGACCAACACTTTATCTGGTTTCTTTACATCATTTTCTCCTGCCAACACGACTTGTTCATCGAGTGATTTCTCGACATTCAATAAGTAATCTCCTGCGGCCATTTTTTCCCAGAAAGCCAAGGAACATTCGCGTAATTTGGACTCATTTTTCTGCTCAATGTGTCCTTCTCGAAGTAACTTTGACAAAATTACTTCCGTATCCATGTTAGATTGACATTGGGACATCAGCAAGTGAAAATCATTTCCAAACCGTTGCTCTTCAAGTTGAATTTCAGATTCTTCTTGAAACACTTTTCGGAAGACAATATCAGGATACCAAAGGCGCTGGCTAAAATCATCTGGAACATATAAGTTAGTGATGGAATCTTCTTTTTTCATGATTGTTTCAGACTGTCCAATTTGCACCAGTCCATCGTCATTCATCCCAAGATTCATTCCCTCTAATTGCTCGTGAATCATCGTGCCAAATTTGCCCTTATCAAAATCATTGATGGCATATAAGCGTAATTCTGGACGAGTCATTCCGACATAGAACAGATTCATTTTATCCAAAAGAATCATGTTATTTTCCTCCTTCGCAAAGGCGTCTAATTCAGGAATTTGTTGGCCCTTGGCTGGAAATGCATACAGAATTTTATCTCGAACCTCCATCAAATACTTGCCTTGTGTTTTCATGGTGATCGCAAAATCCATGTTTGGAATAATCACGACCGGAAACTCTAATCCTTTCGACTTATGGATGGTCATTATTTTTAACGCTGATTGCGTATCTGGCATTTGCAAAGCAATCTTATCTTTTTGTGCCTCAAAGTATTCCAGGAAATGATGTATATCCGTTTGACGAGCAAGCTGAAATCCATAAATCACATCCATAAAATGATGGAGATATGGTTCCTTTGTTTCCTGCCAATCCATAAGAAGCATGAATTTCTGAACGAGGTCATACACACTTTCATATGTTGTAAAGAATGCTGTTGTCCCCCCAAAATGTTCACTTAAAAAGCGCGTGTCATTAAACACTCGAATAGACTTGCCATCCTTCTGAATCACCTCGAAATAAGAAAGATAGTCAGCAGTTGAATACGATTCTTTCATTCTAAAATATAATTCCGCGAAACGCTTGGTCTCGGTCGTTTTTCTTGGAGATGCGCGTCTGCGCAAATAAGAAAGAACCAATTGAACTTGCGCATCTTTAGACACCAAGAGGGAATCTTGAGAAACCACTTGGTACTTTCGTTCGGTTAAACCGATAGCGAGTTCATTCCCCATTTTATTTGTTTCCGTCAGGATACAAATATCTCCGTGCTCAAAACCTGCGTTTAAACTTTCCTCAATAAATCCAATCACTTTTTCCAATCGTTCCTCGAAAGTCAACTTATGCTTGATCGATTCAATGTGAATATAACCGCTTTTCGTTCGCTGCGCTTTTTGTTCAAGGTCTTGATAGAAATGTGCCATTGAAGCGGGAAGGTTTTGGGCAAGTCCTTTAAACAGCTCGTTATTAAACTCGACAATTTCTTTAGCTGAACGATAATTAGAATCAAGGACTCGTTTTAATCCACGACTCGCCAACCTAGTGCTTTTGTAGGCAATTTGCGCATCATTTTCCGGATTATAAATGGCTGGTAAACTCACAAATTGTTCAGCGAGTCCATTATTAAATCGATAGATTGATTGTTTCGCGTCTCCAACAATGAGATTCCATCTGTTATGAGCCAAAGACTCAAGAATGAGCGGAATTAAATTCAACCATTGAAGGCGGGATGTGTCTTGAAATTCATCTAGCAAGAAATGTTCAAAACGGACACCCAAACGTTCATAAATATAAGGCGCTTCCTCGTCCCTCACGAGCTTACTGATTAACTTATTAAACTCCGAAATCCGAATAAGTTGTTCATCATTCATCATTTCTTGCAGTTGCTTTCCAACATGCTGTAAAAGCGCCATGTTGAAAAAGTTTTTGCGGTAGAGTTCAATCAAGTTGTAGGATGCTAAATCCTTCATGTATCGGTCGTTCAACTGAATAACATCTAGTTTCAGAGACGATGGAATGTTCAATTTTGAACCATCCTCCATGAGTTTTAAAAACGATTCCGAAAATAATCCATCGTCGTTAGAAGCACCTTTCGGAAACTCATTTTCCACATTTAATTTTGCGAAATTATTTACCGTTCTTCCTTTTCCTGAAATCGTGTCATGATTTAAATCTAATCCAAAAAAATCATCGTGAACGCGCTTCGCATCGACAAGAAACTCCGTGACAATTTTAGTTCGGTCCTCAAATAAACGTGAATAATTTCCGTTAGTGAGTTCCAGTTTTAGCAATTTTTGGATTTTCTCCGTGTTTTTTTCTTGACTTAACATTCCAGAAAACTCAATTAATTGCTTTCTGAAATTCCAACTATTTCCCTCGGCCAAATTTGCTTTTGCGTAGGCATACATCCATTCTGTAACGTTTTCCGATCCTGGAGCACCGAGTTGATTCATAAGGATGTCGACCACATCTTCCGTAATTTGTTTTTCATTTAAAATCACCTCAAAATCAGCGGGCAAGTCTAAATCTCTTGAAAAAGATCGAATCAATCTCAAATTAAATTTATCAATTGTGGAGACATGAAAATCCTCGTATGCATGTAAAATTCCTTCCAAGGCTAGTTTACTTCTTCGAGCTAATTCCAATGCAGAAAGTCCAGTTTGCTCCGCTAATTCTGCCCGCATGTTGGCCACTTTGGTATTCGTCGGATCTTCGTAAGCGAGTCCAAATAAGGTAGATAAAATTCGTTCCTTCATTTCACTTGCCGCCTTATTGGTAAAGGTCATGGCCACCAGACTTTTGTACTTGCGTTTAAACTGGGCGTCCTTCAGTAAAATACTGAGGTATTCCAAAACCAATTGATGTGTTTTTCCAGACCCAGCCGAGGCACTTAAAACACTGAGAGGGTGGATATTTCGATCAATTTTCTGCATGTACTGTCTCCTGATTTATGTAATAAAAGAATGTTGTGAGGAATTTTTAAAATTAAGAACAAAATTTGATTGTTTTGGGTTAAATTTGTTACATGAAGAATTTCCTATTTTTAGTAGTGATTTTGCCCTTTCTTTGGAGTTGTGAACCTGACGATCCAAAACCGGTTGATCCAGTAGCTGAAACGGTAAAAGTGACGATAAATCCAACGTACGGGAATCAAGCTTTTTACATGGATTCCGTGTATACGACAGCTGAAGGATACAAAGTGAAATTCACTGAATTGACTTGTTATTTCACGTTATTAAAAAACGGAACGAATCAATTGATCGAGGCTGCTTTGTTCAACTACCGTGAAACAGGAACCTTATTGACTTCTCTTGCTGGGAATCACTTGAACTTCTCCAATCTTACTGGAAATATTGGCGTGGACTCAAGTTTAAATCACCTTGATCCTTCCGCTTTTCCTAACGATAGTCCATTAAACATTAGCAATGCTGGTCCAATGCATTGGGGATGGAATCCAGGTTATATTTTCATGAATATTGAAGGAAAAGTAGACACCATCATCGATGCAACAAATAATTTAGATTTAAGCTTCAGTTTCCATGTCGGAACTGACAATTACCTGCAGTCCTTCCTATTCGAGAATGTTCAATGGCAAGACAAAGGGAATAAAGTTTGGGAGCTTCCTTTGAAATTGGATTTGGCTTATTTTTTAACAAATCAAACGAGTCCCATCAACTTGAAAGATGAGCATTTAACACATACTGCTGCGGGACAGGAAGCCTTAACCCAAAAAGTGATACAAAACTTCAAAAACGCGCTAACACTCTATTAATGAAATTGATTGGTGTGCTTTCTTTTTTATTGCTTTTGGTTGCTTGTCGCAAAGACAAAGCAGATTATACGCCAACACCTTATCAATTAAAAATCCCATCGCATTTTCCCGATATGATTATCCCTGCTGATAATCCCATGACTGCAGAAGGAGTTGAACTTGGGCGCTTTTTATTTTATGAAAAGCAATTGAGTGGAGACAATTCCATGAACTGTGCATCTTGTCACATGCCTCAAAATTCCTTCTCAGATCACAATCAATATTCTGTTGGAATTGATGGCGCATTTGGAAATAGACAATCAATGGCGTTGATTAACTTAGGATGGGAAAATTACTTTTTTTGGGATGGACGAAAAACGACCTTGGAATCTCAAATCATCGAACCTGTGTTAAATCCAATCGAAATGCATCAATCTTGGAAGGATGCGATTCATAAACTCAATGCCGATGTAACGTACCGCAATCGTTTTTTCAAAGCTTTCGGGGAGGAAGGAGTAGATTCGGTAAAAGCAGCAAAAGCAATTGCACAATTTATTCGCACCATGATTTCAAGTGAATCGAAATATGACGTCATGTACAAATTTGAGAATAATTTAAGCTTAACTTCATCAGATCAAGCATTGCTTTCAACTATAGATTTGGATGAATGGGCTGGATATGACCTGTTCAAAAGTTTAAATGGCGCCGACTGTTTTCATTGCCACAACGGACCATTGATGCGTGTAAAGAAATTTAGCAACAATGGACTAGACGCTACATTTAGCGATTTAGGCAGAGGTGGTGTCACACAGAATCCTGAAGAATATGGCAAATTCAAAGTAACGACACTGAGAAATATTGCCTTTACTGCACCATATATGCACGACGGACGTTTTGCAAGCCTGGATGACGTAATCGAGCATTACTCAAGTGGAATTCATATGAGTCCAACAATAGATCCTTTAATCGAATATGCCAATCAAGGTGGTGTCCAATTAGACTCGCAAGAAAAATACTTGTTGAAGAAATTTTTGCTGACACTGAGCGACTACAATTTCATCAATAATCCATCATTTAAAGATCCGAATTAATGGCAGAAGATACGAGACTAACGACCGAAGAGAAAGCGTTAAAAATCAATTTAACACCAGATATTTATGGCTGTTTTGCAGAAATTGGTGCTGGTCAAGAAGTCGCTGCAAACTTTTTCAAAGCTGGCGGAAGTTCGGGCACAATTGCCTACACGCAGTCAGCTTATGACATGAAGGTTTCAGATTCCATGTATGGTGAAACCGTCAGATATGTGTGTGAAGAAAGACTTTCAACGATGTTGGAAACGGAGTTTTTGCATCTCCAAGATATTTTACCCGTTAAGAATAGAGAAGCACGATTCTTTTCCTTTTGCAATACCGTAGAGTCCTTAAATTACCACAAAACGAATCAAGGACAAGGATGGGTTGGCATGCGTTTCCAATTGGGAATTGATACCAAACCGAACACGGTTATTTTACACATCAAAATGCACGATAACAGTCACAAGGCGCAACAAGAAGCTTTGGGAATTCTCGGAGTTAATTTGATCTATGCCTGTTATTTTCAATCAACATCTATTGATGAATTCATTGATGGAATCGTCCAACGACTTCCAAGAGACCGAATGGAAATCGATATGTTGCGCATTTCAGGTCCAGACTTCGAGGAAATGGACAACCGCATCATCGCATTGAACTTAGTTCGACGAGGAATTACCAATGCAACAATGTTTGATTTAGCTAAAAATGTCATGCAGCCTTCAACGGCGCTTTATAAAAAGAATATTTTGTTGATGCGTGGACGCTTTCGTCCGGTGACGAAAGTGCACATCGACATGATCGAAAAAGCGCGCAAAGAGTTTCTGAAAGAAAACCGAGTGAAGGAAGAGAATTTGGAGGTTGTTTTTGAATTGACATTGAAAGATTTAACTGCAGATGGAAAGATTTCTGATAAAGACTTCCTGGATCGAGCAGAACTTTTAGGTTCACTTGGCTACACCGTAATGATTTCCAATTACTTGAAACATTACAAGATGCTAGAATATTTATCTGCCATCGCTAAAGGAAATCTCGTTGGAGTCATCATGGGAGTGTACAACCTGCATATCATTTTTGATGAAAAATATTACGATAATTTGCCAGGCGGATTATTGGAAGCATTTGGACGAGGATTTGGTCACAATGTAAAATTGTATGTGTATCCTGCTATCAATGTGGAAAGTGGCGAATTATATGGCTTGAATAACATCAAATTACCAGAAAACTTAATAGGCCTGTTGACGTACATGCAAGCGAATGACAAGATTGCAGCAATTCCGGAATACAATGAGCGCTTGCTTCACATCCTTTCAGATGATGTTTTGAGTAAAATCAAAGCAGGAGCTGTGAGTTGGGAAGATGACGTTCCATACGAAGTAGCCCAAGCGATTAAGTTTTTTGAATTGTTTGGTTATCAGAAAAAAGCAGTTTTGAACTAATGCCGCATATTAAAAATGCCTTGATTCGCTTTCGTATCATCGATCGGATGTTGCGAAATAAGTACAAGCCATTTCCGAGCAAGCAACAGCTTCGAGCTGCATGTGAAGAATCACTTTACGGTACGGATGACGGGGACAATATTTGTGATTCAACTATTGAAAAGGACATGTTTAACATGAAAATGGAACATGATGCGCCTATTAAATACAGCAAACTTCACAAGGGTTATTTTTACGAGGATCCCAATTTTAGCATCAATGATATTCCTTTATCGGAAGACGAATTGAGTTCTATCAAATTTGCCGTAAAAACCTTGCAGCAATTTAAGGAAGTTCCTTTTTTCCAACAATTCGGGAATGCCATTGACAAAATCGTAGATCGTGTTTCGATTGGAGGGAATCCTGAGGATGAGGATATTCAAAAATTCGTGCAATTTGAGTCCGTTGTTTCCAGCGGCGGAAATGAATTCCTTCCACTTATTTTAGAGGCCATTCGCGGTAAAAAAATGCTCTGGTTTATTTATGCCAGTTTCGTTAAAGGGGTAGAAAAACCGAGGAAAGTTTCTCCGCTTTTCCTGAAGGAATACCGAAATCGTTGGTACCTCATCTGTTTTGATAAACTGAAAAACGACATCATCACCTACGCTCTTGACCGAATGCAGGAACCCAAAATCTTGGAGGATGAGTCTAGTTTACCCGTGGACTTCGATCCAGCAACGTATTTTCAAGATACAGTCGGGATTACCTCGTATAAAGGAAAAACAGAGCGCATTATCCTCAAAGCAAATCACATAGCAGCAAAATACATTTCCTCTCAGCCCTTTCATCAATCTCAGCAACTCCTTGAAGAAAATGCCGAATTTAGTAGCTTTGAACTGAAGGTACTGGTGTCTGAAGAATTTATCCGAAATTTACTCGGCTACGCAGGAGAAATTGAGGTACTCGAGCCGAATAGTTTAAGAGAGGCCATCAGAGAACGGGCGCTTCAATTAAGTAATATATACAAAAAGAATAAATCATAAAACCATGGAAATAGGTAAAGAAATCATAAATGGCGTTTGTCGCATTACCTTGAATCGACCTAGTGTCTTCAATTCATTTAACAAAACGATGGCCTTACAACTGCAAGATGTCTTGGATGATTGTGCTGTCAATCCAGAAATTCGCGCAGTATTAATCACTGGTGAAGGAAAAGCCTTTTGCGCAGGACAAGATTTAGCGGAGGCAATAGATCCTGAAGGACCTGTTTTGCGTTCCATCGTGAAGGATCACTACAATCCAATCATTTTGAAAATTCGCGAATTGGAAAAACCGGTGATTGCAGCAGTAAACGGAGTCGCAGCTGGAGCTGGAGCAAATATTGCTTTGGCTTGTGATATCGTTGTAGCAAAAAAATCGGCATCGTTTATTCAAGCATTTTCCAAAATTGGACTTATTCCAGATTCCGGAGGGACGTACTTTTTGCCGCGTTTAATCGGCATGCAAAAAGCCATGGCTTTGATGATGACGGGGGACAAAGTTTCTGCTGATGAGGCAGAACGCATGAACATGATTTACAAGGTTTACGAGGACGAACAATTCGAAGAAGAAGCCACGAAACTGTCAGAGCAATTGGCTAAAATGCCTACACGCGGACTCGGATTAACGAAAAAAGCCGTGAATTTAGGCTTGTTCAATTCCTTAGAAGATCAATTAGATTTAGAAGAAAGTGTACAAACTGAAGCTGGCGAAACAGACGATTTCACAGAAGGTGTTAATGCCTTTATTCAAAAACGTCCAGCAGAATTTAAAGGAAGATGAGTAAAATAATTGGTGTTATTGGTGCCGGAACCATGGGTTCAGGCATTGCACAGGTGGCTGCACAGTGTGGACATCCCGTTTTTTTAATGGATGCGAATACAGAGCAACTCGAACGTGCAAAATCAGGAATTGAAAAGTCCTTGGTGAAATTAGTTGAAAAAGGAAAGTTCACAGAGGAACAGAAAATATCCATTGAAGCATCCGTGAGCTACGTCGGTTCGCTTGATTCACTTGCGACCTGTGATTTCATCATTGAGGCAATTGTCGAAAAAATGGAAGTGAAGCATAGTGTTTTTTCCAGTTTGGAGAACATCGTTTCTCCGCATTGTATTCTTGCGAGCAATACCTCTTCCCTATCCATTGCCTCCATTGGTTCGGCTTTGAATAAATCAGACCGTATCATTGGAATTCACTTTTTCAATCCGGCAACAATTATGCCCTTGGTGGAAATCATACCATCGGTACAAACAAGCGAAGAAACGACTAACCAAGCCGTAGAATTAATTAAAGCTTGGGGTAAAACAGTAGTGGTGTGCAAAGACACACCTGGATTCATCGTCAACCGCGTGGCTCGTCCGTTCTACGGTGAAGCATTGCGCATGTACGAAGAAGGAATCGCTGATTTTGCCACAATTGACTGGGCAATGACACATTTTGGCGGATTTAAAATGGGTCCTTTCACTTTGATGGATTACATTGGAAACGATGTGAACTATGCCGTCACAGAATCCGTTTTTCACGCATTTTATTACGATCCCCGTTTCAAACCTTCTTTTACGCAAAAGCGTCACAGCGAGGCGGGATTTTACGGCCGTAAAACCGGTCGTGGATTCTACGATTACAGCGAAAATGCTGCGACGCTGAGTCCCACGATGGATGAAACACTTGGAAAACAAATCTTTGAACGTGTTCTGGTGATGTTGATCAATGAAGCCATCGATGCCGTGTTTATGCACGTTGCATCCGCAGAGGATATCGATTTAGCGATGACGAAAGGAGTAAATTATCCGAAGGGATTATTAGCCTGGGCAGATGAACTCGGATTAGATTGGGTTTTAGCAAAATTGAATATACTGTTTGATGAGTATGGCGAGGACCGATACCGTCCAAACGCACTATTGAAACGAATGGTTGAAAATGGGAATAAATTTTATTCATAGTCAGGCAGTAAACTGATAAAATTCCCACCGAATATTGTTATTTTTGCACTCTAAATCATATTAAATGTCATACTTATTTACATCTGAGTCCGTTTCAGAAGGACATCCAGATAAAGTTTCTGATCAAATTTCTGATGCAATAATTGATCATTTCATGGCTTTTGATCCAAGTTCAAAAGTTGCTTGTGAAACATTGGTCACAACTGGACAAGTAGTATTAGCCGGCGAAGTGAAATCAACTTCTTACTTAGATGTTCAGGCAATTACTCGTGAAACAATTCGTCAAATTGGATATACGAAATCAGAATACATGTTCGATGCGAATTCTTGTGGAATTTTCTCAGCATTGCACGAACAGTCATCAGATATTAATCAAGGTGTTGAACGCACAAATCCTGAGGATCAAGGTGCGGGTGACCAAGGAATGATGTTTGGTTATGCAACCATTGAAACAGATAACTATATGCCATTGGCATTGGACCTTGCTCACAAAATTTTGCAAGAGTTGTCTTACATCCGTAACAACGAATCAAACTTGATTCCTTATTTGCGTCCAGATGCAAAATCGCAGGTAACTATTGAATACTCGGACGATAATGTTCCTCAACGAATTGATACGATTGTTGTATCCACTCAACATGATGACTTTGATGCGGAAGAAATAATGTTGTCTAAAATCAAAAAAGACATCGTTGAAATCGTTATTCCACGAGTGAAAGCAAAATTGAAACCAGAACTTCAAGCCTTATTCAACGACGCGATTACCTATCATATTAATCCAACTGGGAAATTTGTGATTGGTGGTCCTCATGGAGATACAGGTTTAACTGGACGTAAAATCATCGTTGATACCTACGGTGGTAAAGGAGCTCACGGTGGTGGAGCATTCTCTGGAAAAGATCCATCGAAAGTGGACCGTTCTGGAGCATACGCGACACGTCACATTGCGAAAAATGTAGTTGCAGCAGGACTTTGTGATGAAATTCTTGTTCAAGTTTCTTACGCGATTGGTGTAGCAGAACCATGTGGATTGTATGTGAATACGTACGGAACATCCAAAGTGAATATGACCGATGGGCAAATTGCTGAGAAAATCAGTGAGATTTTCGACATGCGTCCATACTTCATCGAGCAACGTTTGAAATTGAGAAATCCAATTTACCAAGAAACGGCTGCTTACGGACACATGGGACGTAAAAACGAAATCGTGACGAAAACGTTTAAAGCGCCGGACGGAACGACTATCTCTCGTGAAGTAGAATTATTTACTTGGGAAAAATTAGATTATGTAGATAAAGTAAAAGCCGTATTTGGCTTGTAAAATATGAAGATCCCGGTTCACTGAATCGGGATTTTTTTTCGATTAAACCTTTTTGAATATGTCAAGTTTTAGAACCATTTGGACCACCGAAGATCGCTATGTAGAAGTGATTGATCAACGTGTATTGCCGCACGAATTAGTCCATGTAAAATTGATGAATTACCGCGATGCCGATTTAGCGATTCGCAATATGACCGTTCGTGGGGCGCCACTCATTGGAGCAACAGCCGCTTATGGAATTTACCTCGCTGTTCGTGAACTAATTGAAGAACAACACGACGGTGAATTTTTAGATGAAGCGTTCGAGGTATTGCGTGCTTCACGTCCAACAGCGGTGAATTTATTCTGGGCTTTAGATCGCATGCGTGCAGCCTTGGATGAAGCCGACGATTTTCTTCAAACCGCGTGGGACGAAGCGGGTCGCATTGTCGAAGAGGACATTGAAACATGTCGTATGATCGGTGTTCATGGACTGCCTATCATTGAAGAATTGTCAAAAGCAAAAAACGGAGAAACCGTAAACATATTGACACATTGTAATGCTGGCATGCTCGGATGCATCGAATGGGGAACGATCACCTCACCGATTTATCAAGCAAAGGCCAAAGGTATTAAGGTTCACGTTTGGGTGGATGAAACGCGTCCACGTAACCAAGGATCCAACCTAACCGCATACGAACTTACGCGTCATGGAATTGATCATACCTTAGTCGTAGACAATACAGGCGGACACCTCATGCAGCACGGAATGGTCGATATGGTCATTGTTGGTACAGATCGCACCACGCGAGATGGAGATGTTGCGAATAAAATCGGAACCTATTTAAAAGCATTGGCGGCGAATGACAATCACATTCCATTTTACGTTGCCTTGCCTTCAACGACATTAGACATGAGCATTCGCGACGGACTGACGGAGATTCCGATTGAAGAACGCGATCAAAACGAGGTGAAATACATTCAAGGCAAACGTGAAGATGGTCAAATTGACCGCGTATTGATTTGTCCAGAAACGACACCAGCAGCGAATTATGGCTTTGATGTGACGCCAGCTCGCTTGGTAACGGCACTCATTACCGAGCGCGGCGTTTGTCCCGCAAATGAAGCAGGTATTTTGTCCTTGTTCCCTGAATACAACGAAGCATGAAATTCTTAAGTGTACTTTTCATCCTCCTTTCCACTGTCGCTTATGGACAATTGGAAGGCATTTGGCATAGCTCCTTCAAGGTGGCTGGAAAATCCTTGTTAATGGATTTGGACATCAAAGGCATTGGTCGTGATGGATCCGTGACTGTATCCATTCCAGATCAGCCCAAAATGAAACCGGAAGAAATGAGTGAGTATGCAATTTTCAAAGATAGTTTGTCTTTCCGTTGGACGCGTATTGGCTTGAGTTTTTACGGCAAATTAAAAAATGATAGTTTGAAAGGAAACATGAGTCAGAGCGGTTTAACATGGCCTGTGACCTTTACCAAATCAGCGCAGGTTGCCATTTCACAAGGTCGTCCACAAGACCCAGTTGGACCATTTTCTTATTCGGAAAGTGAACTTGAAATAAAGAACAAAAAAGTGAAAATTGCCGGAACATTCACGTATCCAACGAGCAAAGATTTTCCCATTCTTATTTTAGTCTCTGGTTCCGGAGCGCAGGATCGAAATTGCGAAATCATGGGACACAAACCATTTTGGGTATTGGCGGATTATTTAGGTAAAAATGGAGTCGGAGTTTTTCGATATGACGATCGAGGAGTTTCCAAAAGCACTGGAAATTTTGAAAGCTCGACTGAAAATGATTTCGCAACAGATGTGTTGGCCATTCTCAGTTATTTTCAGAAAAAATTCCCAGGACATCCATTAGGCATTTATGGACATTCGGAAGGTGGGATGATTGGTTTACGCGCTGCCGTAAATTTCCCTGAATTACGTTTTTTAATCGAATCTGCTTCCGTCGGGACGAGCGGAAAGGACGTGCTTGTTCATCAACAATATGATATTCCGTTAGCAAGCGGACTGAGTCCAGAAATGGCTACGTGGAATCAGCGCTTGTTTGACGAAGCAGCTAAAATTGTGATGACTTCAGAAGCGAATTCCTTTGTCCCGAGCTATTCCAACTGGTTAAACAGCGTTTGGACAGAACTTCTGGATTCGTTAAAGGAAGGAAAATCAGAAAAAGTAATGGCTGAAGAAATGAGTTTGTTTATCAACACGGAATGGGCAAGAGACTTTCTCAGCTATCGAGCAGCAGACTATTTGAAGGAAATTGAGATCCCCATATTCGTTATTAACGGTAAAAAAGACATTCAAGTTCGATGGGAAGAAAGTCAACAAGGATTCAAACAAAACATGAGTCCAAAGACACTGGCTATATCGAAATTCATTGCCTACGAAGACCTCAATCACCTTTTACAACCATGTGTTAAATGCGACGTAATGGAATACGCCACGATAGAAACGAGTATGAGTCCACAGGTTATGAGTGATATTTTAACTTGGATAAAAACAAACAAATAATGGGGAAAACAGTTGTGATTGTCGGAGCGACAGGTTTAACAGGGAATGCCCTTTTGAAGGAGTTAATTCAAGCGCCGGAAGTAAGTGAAATACGCATTTTTGTTCGCCGCAACATCCACGAGCTTCCGGAAAAGGTGAAGCAATTTGTGACAAACTTTCAAGACCTTTCTGTCATCAAAGAACACATCATTGGAGATGTCATTTACTGTTGCGTCGGAACAACACGTAAGAAAACACCAGATTTAACGGACTATCGAAACATCGATTTTGGGATCAATATAGGCATGGCTATACTTGCGAAAAAAAATGGAATTCCAACCGTACATTTAATCAGTGTAATTGGTGCATCTACTAAATCGCGTATTTTTTACTCCAAACTAAAAGGAGAAATTGAGGAAGCGATGAAGGAATTGCAGTTTACCAATTGCTACATCTACCAACCATCGATGTTGATTGGGGAAAGAACAGAGTCAAGACGAATGGAATTCATTGCGCAAAAACTTTGTCCATTCTTCGATTTATTCATGCGTGGATTCATGAAGGATTACCACAGTATCAAAGCAACGCAAATCGCGGAATCTATTCGCCACAATTTAGGGCAGGAAAAAGAAGGGATTCATGTACTTCGCTATGCAGAAATCATGGCGTAAAAAACAAAAGCCACTAGAAGAAGTGGCTTTTACCTACTGAAGTAAGAAGAAATAAAATTGTTTACTAAACCTAATGTGCTAACTGTTCCTCTTGAAGTTGAATTTTCTTTGTAGATTGATTGATAAATTTTTTCAGTATCACGATTTGCTATGTCCCGTTGAACAATACAAAGATGCCATACTTAAGGTCATTTGTAAATGAGTCTCGTCAACTAAGAACATGATAGTTGTCAGTAAAAAACGAAAGGAAAAATCTATTTCGTTGGCACGAGTTTTTTCACCCCAACGACATTGGGTAAACGCCAAAAATGATTGTTATCATCTCGCTCCCATGTGGTGGAAACCCAGCTACCTACTTTTTCAATACAATGACCGTTTACATCAATCAACAAACTGGTTTCTGGTCCACCTTCTAAATAAATAGCATTGCGTAAGCCATAAGGCATATCCACCATGAACTGAATCATTTGATTGTGTGTGTAAGGGGAACGACAGAAAATCAAATAGAATTTGCCGTCCTCACCTTCTGCCGCGATGAGCATGCTGCACGATTGAATTTTCTTTTTCCAGAATATTGGACTCCCATTGCAATCAATCATACGGAGTCCTTGCGCGTATGAATCAAACTCATGATTCATTTCATTGAAATTTTCACAGGTTAAATCAAGAATTTCTACGTTATCACGCTTTTTCACCGTTGGACTCATGGCTAACATCAAATTAAAATTCTCAATCACCGTTCCATTGTTAATATGCCCCCCTGTCTTTAGATAAGCACGACTCTTCAAGGGTTTGGATAAATTATACATACCAGCATTAAAGACCACGTTCAAATCAAATGTATCCGCCCAATTATGTAAATCACGAGGGATACTGTCAAACTTTGTTGCACTGAAAATGTTAAAATCAAACAAACCTCTTTCCATACGGAGAATAGAAATCTTGGAATCACCGATAGATGATTTAATCGGCGCCGTCATTTCACGGTATTCCATTCCTCTAGTCAAAGGAGTCCAATTGGTATAATCCACCACCGTATCCTGCGCACTCGCTTTACCACCACCACAAGAGGAAAGCAAGCTAATGGTAATTAGTAGAAAAAAAAGTGATTTCATGTTCATCTTAAGGCGATTTCGTTCCAGTCAAATTTTCTTTTTTCAAACGGAAAAAGATCAAAAAGTTCACCGGAATAATAAAACTGATAAGCCACTGCACCAAAGGTATAGGCTTTTTCTTTGATTTTAATCGTCGATCCTCCAACTTTTGGATGTGCTTTTGGAATCGACTGAGGATAACCCACGTTAAATAAGGTCACCAAAATTTCTGGACGATGATCAATCGGGAATCCCGCTCTCTCCCATTGCATTTTTACTTGTTTTACGAAGATGGCTGCGTACAAATAAGAATAATAATGATTGTGAAAATCCGTTAATCGACTGATGCGTTCTTGGGTCGGATTCGCTGTTTTAAAGTCCAGCAAGTGCTCATATTTCTCTCCCAAATAATAAACGCTTTTTGGATTCTTCAAATGTTCTTCGATTTGAATGGCTGTATGTTCTTTGATTCCAGTCACACCGAAGGAAAACATCGATTCAACAGAAAGAATTTTAAGTGGACTAATCCATTTTTTGTATGCTTCACGGTCCGAATTAAACAAACGAATTTGTTCACCAACTAAACAAGAAACAATGAGACGTCCCTCTACCCCTGTTTGCTGAGCGACACTGTCCACTAACTTTACGTCTTTTGCCACTGCAATTTTAAAATCAGACCATTCTTGGATATTCATCCATTCGAAAGCACTTAGGGTATTCCCAGATTCTTTCTTTTGTTTTTTACGCTTTAATTGACGCAACTGTTGTTGGTAGGCTCGATTGGACTTCAATTGAATATCTACGGCATCAATCATTCGTTTCACCTCAAGCTCATTATTCGAAGCTTTCCATGCATCAAGTATGTATTGTGCGTTTTTTGGATAATATTTCTTCAATAATAATATACGATCTAGGGACTCAAAATGTAGCGCTTTGAGTTGTTCGGAATTTAATTTGTATGCTTGGTTGTATTTGTCCTCCATTCCTTCAAAATACCGATTATTGGCATCCACACTGCCCTTTTCATCGGTGAGACGAAACTTAATGGCTACAAACGATGCCGAAAGGAAAAAACCAATCGCCGCAAAGGAAAAAACTAGTGTCCAAAATGGATAACGGAACCACTTCGATTGCCAAATTTTACGCATATGAAAAGAATTGAGAGCAAAAGTACATTAAACAAGCGAATGTTTGCATGATTCACACCAACAAGGACCTTTCAATCCAAAGAAGAGAGTTTTTAACAATCGTGCGCTGAGAACAAGGCGTAAAGTCGTTCGAAGCAGGCTCAAGAATTCTTTATTTTGTATAAAATACACCTCATGAAAACATTTATAATCAGCGTTTTTAGCGTTTTATCTACTCTGTCTTTCGCACAGACAAAAGTTGGATTTTTTCAACGCTTAAATTCATCTCGTCAAGTAGAAAAAGGCATTGAGCAATACAACCTAGGCGGAACGAGTGACGCCTACATGACTTTTAAGCAAGCAAGTGTGTTTAATCCATCATCCGCACGGGCATTGTATTATTTGGCAAATGTTGAGTTCGAATTAAAGAATTTCTATGAAGCAGAAGCACATGTTGCAGAAGGATTACGTTTGAATGATAAAAAATTCAACGGTGATTTACACTTACTTGCTGGACAAATACACCACAACTTGAATCACTTAGATTCTGCGCTCTACCATTATCAAAAATGCACGGAAATCATTGGCGAAAAATCAGCGGTAGAATACGGCATACCTTTGATGATGGAACAAAGTCAATTCGCCAAAAAAGAACAGGAAAAAGGAATCCTTTCCATTCGCACGCCATTTTCAGAAATCAACACAAAATATGATGAGTATGCGCCGATTTTAACACAGAATGGACAAGCACTTTATTTTACAGCAAAAAATCCAGATGCGAAGGGCGACAACATGAATCCAGAGGATCAAAGTTATTTTGAGGATATTTATTTTTCTTATTGGAACGATACGACGAAAACGTACAAAATCACCTATTCTGAAGATCAAGATTGGAATACGGAAGGATTCGATGCCCTGAATTGCGTATTGTCGGACGGAATGCATGCATTCGGAACCTTGAATACATCGGCCTCCAAAGAAAAAACAACAGAAAGTTCAGAGATTTTCGAATTAACAGCTGAGAAACCATTTGCCTGGGACGAACAAAAAATGATCAAAATTCCCGGAGTAAACACGAGTTTCTTTGATGGATCTGCCTGCATTTCAGACACCTTTATGTTGGATGAATACACCTACAAACGCGAACTTTATTTCGTTTCAGATCGACGCGCTGAAAAAAGTTTAACCGATTTATTCGTAGCAACAGAAACGAATGGCGTTTGGGGAGAAACGGTACAAGCCTTGCCGGATTTCATCAATACCATTGGACGCGAAACTACGCCCTTTATTACAGAAGATGGAAACTTGTTATTCTTTAGTTCAGATGCGCTGCCAGGAATGGGAGGATACGATGTATATTTCTGCAAACGAAATGGAAATCAATGGTCTGCGCCAGTGAACTTAGGTGCGTCTTTCAATACAGTCAACGACGATACACACTTTCAATATTATCCGGCATTAGGAAAAGCTGTGATGGCCGGCATCAGTGAGTTAGACGGATTATTCAACTACAATATTTTCCAAATGGACTTAAACGGAAAATCCTTTCCATTTAAGAACTAAATGAACCTTGTGGAATCAAGAGTGTACCTGCATCTATGAAAGGAATTAAACATCGAATTATGAAAAGAATCATTGCCAGCATCCTCATGGGATGTAGTTTGTTGAACGCAAGCGCTCAAAAAGAAATCAGCACCGTTGCACCCATCAAAAAGGTTACCGTCTTCTTTACCGGTGCACAAGTGCAACATGAAGCGAAAGTTGACTTACAAATGGGACGACAAGACATTGTTTTTCAAAAGTTAACGGATTTTGTGGATCCAAACACCGTTCAAGTGAAAGCACAGGGAGACGTAACAATTCTCTCCGTTCGCACCCGCAAAAATTTCGAAGATTTGAAAATCAGCAACGAAGAAATTCATGCCTTGAATGCTAAAAAGGACTTGCTTTACAAGAAAGATCAAGCTTTGCGTGATGAGTACGTCATTTTAGAGATGGATAAAAACCTGTTGATGCAAAACCGTGATTTGAAAGGACAAGATCAAGGACTGAAAACAACCGAACTAAAGGAAGCGTATTTGTTCATGCACACCAAACTCACGGAGGTCATTACACGTGAGACAGCCATTTACGCAGAATTGGAGGACCTTCAAAAGAAAATGAATCAAATCGAACAAGAAATTATCAGTCAACGTTCCAAACCAGTGATTAACTATTCTGAAGTCGTGGTGGAAGTCGATGTAACGAAATCGTGTACCGCTGGATTCCAGTTTAATTACATCAGTCCGAATGCGACATGGAAAGCGTATTACGACATGCGCAGCGATGGAATCGGTAAACCTGTACGATTAGAAGCCAAAGCGAATGTGAGTCAAACCACCGGTATTGAATGGAAAAATGTGGACTTAGTTCTTTCCACGAATGATCCATATGAAAATGCGCAAGAGCCGACGTTGCAGCCTTGGATTATCTACTACAACAACTATCCACAGCAAAAAACGCAAACCACGCGCAGCCTTCCGCAGATGAGTTACGATGGAGAAAAATTGAGAGGAGAAGTGATCGATGCATCGACAGGTGAAGCATTACCATTTGCACGTGTTCATTTTGCCAATAATCCAAACATCGCGGCTGTGACCAATTTCGATGGAAAGTTCGAACTGACCATTCCAAAAGGAGAAAACTACGTGAATGCAAGTTTTGTTGGATACAATACGGCGCAACTTCAAATCACTTCAACTTATGTAAAATTCTTCCTAGAACCGCAAGAAGTTGTTTTACAAGAAGTCGTGGTTCACGGGTCGAGGGCAGAAGACGTTGATTTTTATATGGATGGAATTCAAGTTACTTCAGAAGCAAATATGATCACTAGAGAAGATATTTCACGTATGCCAGCTAGAACGGCAGATATGCTGCGCGCTATACCAGGTGTCCAAATTGGAAAAAAACGCAAGATGGATTTCAAAAACGAAACAGCCGGATATAAAGCAAACGCTGTAGCAACGACCATCACGAAAAAAGACTTGCGTGTGGAGTATGCTATTCAGTCCAAAATGTCCATTCCATCCGATGGCATGGAACACCGAGTGAGTATCGCGACGCATGAATTACCTGCTTCGTATGAGTACCATGTCATTCCGAAAATTGATCCAAGTGTGTATTTGTCTGCGCAGGTTGTTGGATGGGAGAAGTTGAATTTATTAAGTGGGGAATCGAACATTTACTTTGATGGAACCTTCATGGGTAAATCGTATTTAGATGTGAACTCCACGAAGGACACCCTTTCTTTCTCTTTTGGTAAAGACAGCAAAGTGAGTGTGGAACGAACGAGAGTGAAAGAAAAATCAAAAATTAAAACAATTGGTTCCCGTCAGAAATTTGAAGTGACTTGGGAAATTAAAATCAAAAATAATGGTGGAGCAATGATTCCATTGATGGTGAAGGACCAATATCCTGTTTCCAATCAAGAGGACATCAAAGTGAAGCAAGGCGAATTAGTCGAAGGGAAAGTCGATGAAAAAACAGGCATCATTACCTGGACCTTCTTGAAAGGAATTTCGGGAAGTCAGACCATCACTTTTGACTACAGCGTGGATTCTCAATATGGAATTCAGCTTTATTTAGAATAATTTTTATCCGCAATTTGAGGGAGCCACCAATGTTTTGTACCTTGGTGGCTACTTTATGCAACGTTATTTTGTCCAAGTCGCTTACCGAGGAACTGATTATCATGGATGGCAGTTTCAACCGAACGCACCAAGTGTTCAGGAGACGATTGAGCGCTGTTTTTCGAAGGTTTTCGGAAATACCCCTATTACCATTTTTGGCTGTGGAAGGACGGATGCCGGAGTCCATGCGAAATCGTATTTTTTTCACGTAGACTTACCACAAGACTGGGACGAAAAGCACTTGTGTTTTAAGTTAAACCGCATGCTTCCGCCGGATATCAGTGCACATCAGGCCTACAAAGTATCGGCTGAGTTACATGCGCGTTTCCACGCAACCAAACGCACCTATCGTTATTTCGTTCATCAGCAAAAAGATCCCTTTCAACAAGATCAAAGTTGGTATTTCCAACAAGACTTGGATGTAGACGCGATGAATGCAGCAGCAACTCGTTTACTCGGCACCAAGGATTTCGGTTCTTTTTCCAAATTGCATACCACTGTGAAGACGAATATCTGCACCGTTTTTCATGCAGAATGGGTTCAGACCGAGGATCATTTGTATTTCGAAATCTCTGCCAATCGTTTTTTGCGCAATATGGTACGAGCGATTGTTGGAACATTAATTGAAGTTGGACTTGGAAAATTGAAGGTAGATGAAATCGATGAGATTATTGCGGCACAGAACCGCAGTGAAGCGGCCGTTTCCGTTCCAGCTCACGGACTTTTCCTATGGGAAATCGATTATCCATTTTTGTCGGAAAAGTAACTTCCACAAAAAAGGCGACATTTCTGACGCCTTCCTGATTATTCTTTTGTGCTTATTCTTGATTGGACATATACGCTCGGTATAAGTCGAAGTAACTCTTTGTTTCCACGACAATTGCTCCTCCTAGCGTATCGCCGTATTTTGCTGGAAGTCCACCCGTATAGACCATCATTCGATTGATAGAGCAACTTGGAACACTGAACACTTCGTTGCTTTTGATTCCATCCAACACATAAATCATATCGCCTTTGCGTGCACCACGAAACATCAATTGACCGTCGTCATCTACTTTAATTTCAGAGGACATGGAAGTCGCGAGCGTCTTAATATCGAACTTATTCGCGTTATGAACTAAATCCTTGGATGTCAATTCTTTCGTGGGCAATTCACCATAGATTAAGCGAATGCGTCCACTACCTACCGGAACCGCTTTCATCGTTTGAACAGCGTTCGTGTTCATCAAAATCGTTCCAAGGTTACAATAGGCTTCAATGGGAACATCTACTGGAATTCCTTTCAACGAATCTGACTTGTACACGATGTACAAGGTGTACTTCCCAACTGGAACACTAGAAATCCGAAAGCGCCCATCAACATCCGTCATCGCATAGTATTTTTTATCCTGATCTTCTACGATCGCTCGGGCATTGGGCAAGGGTTTATCATCATTAAAATTCATCACCTTTCCAATGATGTCACCAGTTACAGATTGAGCAAACGTGTTTCCTGCTAAGATAAGCATCCACACTGCGAAGATTTTTTTCATAGTTAATGGTTTTGTATTTCCATTAAGATGTCGAAAGGTGAAACATTCCATAAACTTCACAAAAAAAGGCCCACATTTCTGTGAGCCTCCGTTATTTTCTTTGATGGAATTACGCTTCGATGCTTGCGCTACTGGTCGTCAATTCACGGTTTACTTTTTTGAATAATCCTTGTAATACTTTACCCGGACCCACTTCCACGACTTCTGAGCAGCCGTCCGCTAACATATTGTTCATGATTTGTGTCCACTTCACCGCACCCGTTAATTGCAATACCAAGTTTTTCTTGATTTCTGATGGATCAGAAACTGCTTGCGCATTGATATTTTGATATACTGGACAAGAAGGCTGAGAAAAATGCGTTGCTTCAATCGCTGCCGCTAATTCCTCACGTGCAGGTTCCATCAATGGAGAATGGAACGCACCACCGACTTGTAACATCAGGGCTCTTTTCGCTCCCGCTTCGGTTAATTTCGCACAAGCTTCTTCCACTGCTGGAATAGATCCAGAAATCACTAATTGTCCAGGACAGTTGTAGTTCGCAGGGACAACCACACCGTCAATTTCCGAACATATTTTTTCTACAACATCGTCTTCCAATCCGAGAATTGCCGCCATAGTTGATGGTTGTATTTCGCATGCTTTTTGCATGGCTACTGCACGTTGAGAAACCAAACGAAGTCCGTCCTCGAAACTCAATGTTTTATTCGCAACCAATGCTGAAAATTCACCAAGTGAGTGTCCAGCAACCATCGCTGGTTGAAAAGATTCTCCAAGGCAAGCTGCAAGAATCGTTGAATGCAAAAAGATCGCTGGTTGCGTCACTTTTGTTTGTTTCAACTCCTCTTCGCTTCCTTCGAACATGATTTTTTGGATATCAAAACCAAGAATCACATTGGCTTTCTCAAACATCAATTTCGCCAAATCGGAATGTTCGTATAAATCTTTACCCATTCCGGTGAATTGTGCACCTTGTCCGGGAAATACGTATGCTTTCATAGTGTTTTATTTGGGTGTAAAATTAAGAAATCCTACGGAATCTTATAACTGTCCATCGGAATGGTAGCGTCCTGCTTTGAAAATACGCACTTTTTGAAGGATTCCATCTGTATCGTAGTCGTACACTTTTCCATCCCAAAGTTGGCCGTTTTTAAACTCTCCTTCCATCCAAATCTCATCGTTATCGTTATAGACTTTATTGTAACCATTGGTAATAAATTTCAATCCCTTCATCCGTGGATTGGTAATTTTTGGCGGATAAATCATGGATTCCGGGCTAGCAACAGGCGTTCTAGGCTGTGGGGCATTTGCAAAATTCTTCCTGTTTGAAATAGCTCCTGAATCGGAAACATCGAACGATTCGACAAGATTTCCTTGTGCGTTGTAACGATTCACCTTGCCAAACAAGACTCCGTTTTTCGCTGAATATTCCAAAGCGATTTTTCCGTTTTCATGGAAATATTGAACCTTTCCCGTTTCTTGTCCTTCGTTGTTGTAAACAGCTTTGTACGAAGGGACACCATTTTCAAAATAACGAACAAGGCTTCCCTTATAGCCATTTTTTCCAATGCTCCCTTGTTCCATGATGTGTCCATTGGCATAATAGCGTATGTACGAACCTTCCGGACGGTTATCTGTGTAGTTTCCTTTTAATTTCGGTGTTTTTCCGTCCTTGTGGTATTTTGTCCAAATTCCTTCTTTGCGTCCATAGACATACACACCTTCCTCCACTTTTCCAGTTTTCGAAATACCCGAACTCGGTTTGTCCGCTCCGGTGTAGACCCATTTACCAGTTCGTTTTCCGTGAACATCTTTTTTATTTTGCGCGCGAAGGAAGGAACAAGCGAAAAGGAAACAGAAAATGAGCGTAGACTTGATCATAGGTTATTTCTTCGGTAAAAGTATGAAAAGAAGCCTGAAATCTGTGAATAACTCCTGAAAAATTACGTTCAAAGAAAGGGAAGAAAAAAGTAATTTTGAATTCATTATGTTGACATTTAATCCACAAGAAATATCGGTACAACGACTGCATCAGTTGTTACTTGGATCTATTGGTCCAAGGCCTATTGCGTTTGCTTCAACAATGAACCTTTCCGGACAAGCAAATTTGGCGCCATTTAGTTTTTTCAATGTTTTCAGTGCGAATCCTCCGATTTTAATTTTTTCTCCTGCGCGTTCAGGAAGGACAAATGAAACGAAGGATACTTATAAAAACGTGAAGGAGTTGCCGGAGGTAGTGATTAACATTGTAAATTTCGACATCGTTCATCAGATGAGTTTGGCAAGTTCACCTTATTCTCCTGGGATTAGTGAATTTGAAAAAGCAGGATTAACGCCGATTCCATCGGAAACCATTCAACCATTTCGTGTGGCGGAGGCTCCGGTTCAGTTTGAATGTCGTGTCAACGAAGTGAAGGAACTCGGACATGAAGGTGGAGCTGGAAACTTAATCATTTGTGAAGTATTGCGCATGCATGTACGCGAAGACCTCATCGATGAAAAAGGGTTAATTGATCAACATAAAATTGATTTGGTTTCACGCATGGGAGGAGATTGGTATGTTCGAGCGAATGAACATTCGATGTTCGAAATAAAAAAACCGATTACAACTTGTGGCATTGGATTCGATGTCCTGCCGGTCGATATAAGAAATAGTCGCGTTCTCAGCGGAAACGACCTTGGACAATTAGCAGGAATTGAAGAGTTGCCAAATGAAACCGATGTAAATGAATATAAGCTAATTGAATTAAGCGAATTATTTGTATCTTTAGAAAACGACGCGATTGAACTCGAAGCACAACTTCATCAAAAAGCAAAAGCACTTTTGAGTGAAAATAAATTAGAAGAAGCTTGGCTGACTTTATTAGCATTTAACAATTAAATTATAATTCAATGTTTAAACTCACCGGAACCATCAAGGTTATCCAACCAACACAACAAGTCACAGAGAAATTTGCTAAAAGAGAATTTGTTGTGACAGATACAACTTCTATGTATCCACAAGACATTATGTTTCAAGCGACACAGGACAAATGCAGCATGTTAGATAGCTACAATGTAAATGACCAAGTGGAGGTTTCTTTTAACCTACGTGGACGTGAATGGACAAGTCCTCAAGGCGAAATCAAGTATTTCAACACCATTGAAGCATGGAGAATCGAGCGTCCAGGACAAGGTTCAGGAATGCCAGCTGGCGGACCTTCAGCGATGTCTTTAGGTAATGCACCGGCATCTACTCCTAGCAGTCCAATTACGGCAGCTGAAGATGATGATGATCTTCCGTTCTAAGTAAACGTTACAAACAAAAAAGTCCTGACTATCGTCAGGACTTTTTTATGCGTAAACGTTTTAAAATGGAATTAATACATGAGCATTGCCAAGCCACAGCCGACAACGATACTCATTAATTTCATCAAATTAAACTTGTGGTTCTCTGTTGTTTCGAAAATAATGGTCGTTGAAATATGCAAGAACATACCGACAACCACAGCTAAAATCACGTGAACATCCAATCCTAGTTGGGCAGGCGACATGTTAAACCCAAGTAGGACTCCAAGCGGCGTCATGATGGCGAATAAGATGAGTACCATCCAAGATTGAAGTTGACTTAATTTGGTGTTGATTAATAAGGTCATTAACGCAATAGCTACGGGAACTTGATGAAAAATAATTCCCCAGAAAAGTGATCCATGCGCATGCTCATGCGTATTGACAATTCCCATGTATTCATTTCCCAATGGAATTCCTTCAATGATGGAGTGTATGGAAAGTGAAACAAATAAGACCCATGGAAGCGGTTGCCCTTTGTGCACATGAACATGACCATGCTCAATTCCACCAGAGAAATACTCGAGGATTAATTGAACTAAAAATCCAAGGAGAATAAAAATCCCCATTTTCGCTTGTCCGTCAGCGTAGATATCTGGAATGAGGTGCTGGAAGATAATCGCAAGTAGGAATCCTCCGCTAAAAGCAAGTGCCAATTTGATGAATTGACTTTTGTTGGTCGCATTTAAATAGGTCACTACTACTCCTCCCAAAATCACGGAAGCAATGAGTCCAACAAAAACTAGGGATATATTCATTCTTTTATTTGTGCTAATAAGATTAAGCGATCCGAATTGTCTTCATCAAACGAAGTCAAATCATAGGACCCAAAGGTACCGATAATCTCAAAATTTGTTTCTAACAAGGCTAGGAAATCTGATAAAAATAAAGCTTGAACGCGTTCCATGTATTGACTTACGTGTCCGTTATCATTGACTTGGATGTGTTTATAAATTTGCTTTCCATCGTAATCACGTTTGATTTCGAACTGCAATCCCTCTAAAACTTTTACCTCGGTAGAAACTAAGTTGTGAATCACTTTTTTCGCATTCATGAAATCGATGAGCAGTCGTCCGCTAGGCTGTAACATCTTGGAAATAGAATCGCACATGCGTTTGTTTTCCGATTCGTCGTCGAAATAACCGAAACTTGTGAAAAGGTTAAATATGACATCGAACTGTTCGTTTTCCAAAACTTCACGCATATCGTGTGTTTGAAAGCGCAACTTTTCATGTGCAAATTCACGCGCACGCTCAATACTATTTGGTGAAAGATCAACACCCATGACATCGTGGTCGAATTCACTCAAGAATTTTGCATGACGTCCTTTGCCACATGCTAAGTCTAATAATCGGGAGTTTGATGGAAGGTTTAAATGATTCAGAATGTTTCGAATAAATCGTTCCGCTTCCTGTTCATCCCTGTTTTGATATAACACGTGATAATAACTGGTATCAAACCAGTCAACAAACCAATCTTTTTTCGACATTGAACAAAAGTACGACAATTAATTTTTGTTTAATTTCGATGCATGATAAAACGCATTGGATTAACAGGAGGAATTGGATCTGGAAAAACGACCATCGCTCATATACTGGAGGCGATGTCCTACCCTATTTACTACTCCGATCTTCGCGCTAAATTCCTAAGCGATGAACATCCCGTGATCCGTCAAGGGCTCATTGCCTTACTTGGTGAGGAATCCTACATGGATGAAACCTTAAACCGTGTGTTTGTGAGCGAATGTATTTTCTCGAATCCCGAATTGCGCCTTAAGGTAAATGAGATCATTCATCCCATTGTCCGAAAGGATTTCGACGATTGGGCGGACCAACAAACGAGTTCACTGATTTTCAACGAAGCGGCTATTTTGTTCGAAACGGGTGCCTATCAACAATTTGATGCAAACTTACTTGTTTGTGCGCCAGAAGCTCTTCGTATTCAACGTGTCATGCTGCGCGATCATTGCAGTAAAGAATCCGTAGAACAACGCATCCGAAGTCAATGGACAGATGAGCAAAAAAGAAGTTTAACGAACTTTTGTGTTGAAAACGATGGACAACAACCAATTCTCATTCAGTTGGAAAAGATTCTTTCGGTGCTCGAAGGCTAATAGACCATTTTAATGGTGATCACTTTGTCTTTATCCAATTTCACTGTACATTCTTCAAAACTAGGCGCAGATAATTTTGGACGCATATTGTTTGAGAAAGCATAGGCCTCGGTAGGAATTCCAAAGAAGTTTTTGTCGCAAATTTTATTGCTGTTTGCGTCGTGATAAACCACAATGGCATAATTGCTTGCTTCTAAATCGGTGAATTGAAACTTTACCTCTGGCGCTTTCGCATCCAAACGTGCCAAACGATGTGTTTTTCCGGATTGCGTAAACACTGCTGGATTCTTGTACAAGGCAAACTCAATCAATCCTTTGCTATGTTGCAGCGAAGTAACTTTTACAGTTAAATCAAATCCTTCTTTGGACGGTTTACTCGTCAGTGGAAAGAAAAGATAACCAAGAGAAAAAATACCAAGGGCTAACTTAAACATGGAACTCTAACTAGTTTATTTTCAAATACACACCAAGCGTCATTTGC
>JBAWZN010000017.1:0-43170 GCA_037143015.1 Flavobacteriia bacterium | reverse complement strand
CTATCTAGATTATTTCGTTTCCAATTTCAAGTGAATTGAATTGCTCCAAATCCTCGCTCAACAAGTTCGATATTTGAGACCTTTCGCCCACCCAAATAAGAAGGTAGCTGAAAAGCTGCCTTTTTTTTATGAACTCATTTTTCAGGCGAGAAATCTATCCCGATCGAGGCACGAGTATCGGGAAGCCTGTGTGGGACCACGAAACCCTGACGATACTGTCAGTTTTTTTTATGACCAATTATTTCTTAATTTATCACATATAATTCATTTTTTAAGGCTATACCCTTATATTTTATTTTTTATTTCAGGTTATAACCTTATATTTGTGTCATATTTTCAGGTTATAGCCTTATGAAAAATACTAAACAACAACTTCTTATTCAGCAAACTGATAAGAAATTAGCGGTATTTATACCGTTAGAGTCTAACGTTATTCCATCAAAAGGATGGATCAACACCGTTCGAACCTCGTTGAAAATGTCTTTTCGACAATTAGGGAGTCGTTTAAAAATTTCTGCTCAAAGCGCTAAAGAAATAGAAGATCGCGAAGCAAATGGTACAATTACCTTAAATGCTTTAAAAGATGTAGCAAATGCACTGGACTTGAAATTGGTATATGGCTTTGTTTCTAAAAGTGGCAGCTTGGAACAAATGATTGAAGATCGCGCGAAAGAATTAGCAACTGAAATTGTCATGAGGACCAATACCACAATGACCTTAGAAGATCAACAAAATTCAAAAGAGCGAATTGAACAGGCGATAGCTCAGAAAACAACGGAAATTAAATTTGACATGCCAAAATATTTATGGGATTAGAAATCAATTATCTTGAAGGTCAGACACCACTAAGTGAAGAAGAATTGGACGGATTAAAGATTCTATCAATTTCAACCCGCGAAGAGCTTGACGAGTTTGAGCAATTTAACATAGAAAAGGCCATTCAATGGACATTTGGTAAAAAAATCCAACCCAAAGATTTGCTTTCAGAGAAGTTCATCAAAGATTTACATAAAAGAATGTACGGTGAGGTTTGGAAGTGGGCCGGTTCTTTCAGAACTTCCGAAAAGAATTTAGGGATTAAAAGTTACCTGATTCCAGTTCAGCTCAAGCAATTATTAGATGATGCAATGTATTGGTATGAAAACCAAATATATTCGCCAGACGAAGTTGCGGTCAGATTCAAGCATCAACTCGTGAGTATTCATTGCTTTGCCAATGGCAACGGAAGGCACTCTCGCTTAATGGCAGATTTGATTATGGAAAAACTATACAAGGAACCTTTCCTCCCATGGGGTGGTTCGAGTTTAGTTAAATCAAACGAAAAAAGAAAAGAATACATCAATGCCATTAAAATAGCTGATCGTCAAGACTTAAGCCAACTTATTATGTTTGCAAAATCCTAAATGACAACATCTGCTCATAATCTTTTTATCATGTAAAGAAATTAGACATATTTCTACATGATAGCGTTCTCATGTATAATTAATTCACTTTTATAATTCGATCGCAACCTTCTGTAAATCCTCCCTCAACAAGTTCGATATTTCAGACCTTTCGCCCACCCAAGCGGGGATTTCGTTCAAAAAAGCGGAATCCCCTTTTTTATACCCTTCGGAATTCGTTGCCAGATAAGGGATTGCGGAAAATCAAGCAGTGAATTAATATTCCAAACTAGAAACAATGTCCGATTTGAAAGAAAAACTGTTTATCTTCTCTGGAAATTGCGTAATCAAATCTTAGAATTGTATTCACATTCCATGCGATACGCAAGCCGAGTCCGCCATTTGATCGAAGGTTTTTTACATTCTGATTCCACATGGACGCACCTGAATCCCAGACAGCTCCAAAATCAAAAAAAGGAACGGCGCTAAAGGCTAAATGCTGCTTTAGTAAATCAAGTTCTCCAAATCGATAACGCAATTCCAAGTTATTGAAAAACATCACTCTCGATAAAAAACGACTCTGTTTAAATCCTCGAAGTGTTTGTCCTCCTCCTAATCCTTCTATACTACCCTCTGATGTCCATTGGTCCTGGTATTCGTAAAATGGGGCATCCATTGCTGTATAGCCTAAGGAAAAACGTGCAGCGAAAATTAACTTTTTGAATGACTCTGGAAGCAAACGCTGATACAAATTAATGTGTGCAAAAGTCTTGTTGAAGTTAAATTGAGAACCTAGTGCTTTCAAGGAAATTTCATTTGTTAATTCAGCAAAAATACCATTGGAAGGATCTCCCTCCAAATCACGGGTATCGTAAATAAAACCCGCCTGAACAAATGAAATTAAATTTTGGCCAACTCCACGAATTAATCCTTGTTGAAAATCTGTCGTTAAAAGGGAATTTCCAGCAAAAGCAGTTAAATTCAACTTTGCCAATTCATATCCTGCCAAAAGTCTAATGCGTCCTTCATTAAAGGAACGTTCCATACTCAAATTGAGAATGGCTTCTTTTTTTGTGTATTGATGAAAAAAGGCATTTTGACCAATCAAGGAAGCATCATAGTCGCTAAAAGTCGCATTGTGAATGGCGTTTTGTGTAGAATCACCGTTCGGATAATAACTTAAGCGCGGATTCGTTTCGGCTTCATTGATCCCGAAATACAATAAATTCGGATTAATTTCATAGGCTAATTCTCCACGAAGCCTCCATTTTGTATTAAGAATATACGGAACATCAACTGTTAACATGATTTCTTTTTGCTGTCTGGAGGTGAGAAACATGGTGACATCAATTTCAGCACGATATGGAGTGTATTTAAAGAATGGATCGGATTTTTTTCCATTGAAAAAAAAACTTCCTTCAGCTCCGATTCCTAAACCATTAACGGGATCAGAACTGATATCTGGAACACCTGTTACATAAAATCCTTCGCGTTTTGCGGCCAGATCCTCCTGGGATAATTGCTTTTCCTTTGCGATGGCAAATGGTAGTTTTATGGAATCTTCCGGACTTTCAACTTGGGAAAAACTTCCGAAAGAAAGCACAGAGAAAATAAGGAATAATTGGAAGGACCGGTTCATTTAAAGGAGTTGAATAAGTTGTGTAAGATTAATCAAAAATCTAAGTTCCTGATTGATTTTGAGAAAAAAAATAAAAAAAGTTCTTTTTTCCCAACTCATTGTGCATCAATTGCGTCTTCAAATTAAATGCTAAACTTGTGCAATTTTAAAAGAAATATAGTCTCTAAGTTAAAAACTAAGGAAACGTTAAACTAGATCTCCAAACATCAAACCATGAAAAAAACCCTTTACTCCGCACTTCTATTTTTTAGTGCTTGCCTATTTCAAAGCAATTTGAATGCTCAAATTTTGCATGCTGAAAGTTTTGATGCGAATCAATTTTTACCCACTGGCTGGGCTACTGTCGGTACGGCTCCTGATTGGACTCGTTCAACAACCTTTTCTGCTCCAATCGTTGGGACTCCGCACACTGGAGCTGGGATGGCGCGTCTTCGTTACCCAACGAATGGAACTGGCGTATCTGTAGTCGAATCAATTTCCACTCCAGTGTTTGATTTAACTGGACGTGGCACCAACATCGTTCCAGTTCGTTTTTGGATTTACCGCGATTCATTGGTTCCTGCTAATATTGATAGTTTAGGGGTATTTGTTAATACTTCAGCAAACCTAACGGGTGCTACAAAAATTGGAACAGTAGCAAGAAACCGTACCATAAACGTTCCGGATACCAAGCCAACGAATGGCTGGTATCAATATACTTTTAATATTCCTCCTGCATTTGCAGGAGCATCGAATTATGTCATTTTCCAAGGAACCGTATTTGGACCTTCAGCTACAGCTCGACGCATTTACGTAGATGACATTGAATGGTCGGAATTTCCACCAGTTTGTTCAGGAACACCAACAGGAGGTGTAATTACCTCCACTTCAACCCTCTTTTGCGGTGGAAGTGGATCTGCAGATTTAACGTTAACAGGTGCCTCCTCAGGAACAGGAATTAGTTACCAGTGGTTTACCTCTTCCAATCAGAACGGACCATACATTCCGATTGGATCGAATTCCACGGCAGCTCTAACCGGAACCTTGAATGCCAATCAATATTACTACAACATGGTCACATGTGCTGGTTCAGCATTAAGCGCCTCAAGTGATACATTGATGATTACCGTCAATCCGAATCCAAATCCAGTTGTAACTATTTCCATGGCGAACGATACGATTTGTCGTTTCGATACCCTGAATTTAACAGCATCCGGTGCAAGTACCTATCAATGGAGCACCAATGCAAATCCGAATTTAAGCACATCTGCGACTGCGACTGATGTTCCATTAAACACGACAACGTATACAGTGATTGGAACCGATGCTTTAGGTTGTCCCTCGCAACCCACTACTCAAGTTATTGTTGTTGGACGTCGTCCAACCATCAATGCATTCAATAATTCAAACGTTACTGTTTGTTCGGGCGGTTCATCCACTCTTACTGTCAATGCCACAAGTGGCGTCGGAGGTGGCGGTGGCGGTGGAGTCACCCTTGCTTACCAATGGAATCCAAACGTTGGGACAACAAATTCAGTGACAGTTTCTCCAACAACGACAACGCTTTACACCGTAACTGTGGTAGGTCAATTCGGTTGTTCATCAACAGATACGACAACTGTGAATGTTAATCCAAATGCAATTAGCCCAATCATTTCTGTCACACCTGATTCTGTTAACTTCTGTCAAGGAACAACCGGAAACACAGTGAATTTATCAGCAAGTGCAAATATTACGGGAGCAACGTACACTTGGTCTGCAAGTGCAGGTCCTCCAATTACAGCAACAACGGAAACATATACCGCAAACGTTGGAAACAATACAATTACGTATACCGTCACTGGAACAGATCCAGCAAATGGCTGTTATTCATCTGCGAGTGCCACGATTTATGTGCGTCCCGTTCCAAATGTGAACCTTGTATCTCAAAACACAACCGTTTGTTTAAACGGAAGCGCTGTACTTTTTACCCAAGTAACCAATACGCAAGGAACACCTGCCAATACCTACACGTATGATTGGACCCCAACAGCAACGAATGCGCAAGTCATTACCTACGCACCAACAGCAACGGGTTATGTCTATGTGACAGTTACAAGTCCTTACGGATGTAGTAACAATGATTCCTTAATGGTTACCGTGGATAACACCTTAACAAGTCCAAGTTTAACACTTGCGGCGTCAACGAATTTAATGTGTAGTGATAATATGAGTCCTGTTTTATTAACGGCAACAACAGATGCAGTAGGAGCTTCATACGCATGGACGCCAAACTTTATCAATCAAAACATCGATACGATTACGGTGAATCCACAAAACTCTACGAATTATAGCGTAACAGTGACGGATCAAAATGGTTGTACAACCGCTTCATCGACTTCCGTTGTGATAAGTCCTGCTCCAGTTGCCGGATTTACCTCAACCAATCTTCCAACATTGGAAGTGAGTTTCACGAATTCTTCGACAAATGCAACGACTTATACATGGGACTTCGGCGATGGATTCACGAGTAACCTAGCTAATCCAATACATGGATATTTCACGAGCGGTACCTTCACAGTGACCTTGATCGCTACGAATGCAGATGGTTGTGATGACACAACTAGTACAACGATTCAAGCACAAACAACAGGATTGGATGAATTGGCAACATCGTTCCTACTTTACCCGAATCCAACGAATGGCTTGTTAACGATTCAAAATATCCATCAAACGAACGGAACCATTCATATTTTCTCTGCGACAGGTACGAATGTTTTGAGCACTTCTTTTTCAGGTTCAGATACACATGTGGACTTGACGGATTTGAATAGAGGGATCTACTTTGTTCAAATCACGAATGATTTAGGGCAAATGTCCGCGCACCGAGTAGTGAAACAATAACGTTTTAGATTAAACAAAGATGAGCCCTTCTTCAGCAATGGAGAAGGGTTTTTTTTGTCTAGTAAACTTCAGCCAACACATTAATTGACTAATTTTAAGCCTTCTCGAACTTTTAAATGATCTAAACCAAGTGTTTTCTACATGCGACTAAATAAATTCATTAGTGAAAGTGGACTCTGTTCACGACGAGAGGCGGACAAATTCATTGAGCGTGGATTGGTCTTCATCAATAAGCGCAAAGCAACGATTGGAGATCAAGTAAAGGTTGGCGATAAAGTTCGTGTGAATGGAACGGAACTAGAACCAAGAGAAGGAGAAGACATCGTGTTTATCGCATTGAACAAACCGGTAGGAATCACCTCCACAACAGAAGAAAATGTACATGACAACATTGTGCATTTCGTAAACCATAGCAAACGTATTTTTCCAGTTGGACGCTTAGATAAAGACTCACAAGGACTCATCTTCTTGACCAACAACGGTGACATCATCAACAAGATTTTACGGGCTGGAAACAACCACGAAAAGGAATACCTGGTTACCGTAAACAAACCTTTGACTCCCGAAATGATCTCCGGAATGGCGAAAGGCGTTCCCATTTTAGGCGTCAACACCAAAAAATGCAAAGTCGTTCAAGAAGCACCTTACGTATTTCGCATTACGCTCATTCAAGGACTCAACCGTCAAATTCGACGCATGTGTGAGCACTTTGGTTACGAAGTGACAAAGTTAGAACGTGTGCGCATTATGAACATCAGCTTAAAAGGATTGCCTGTTGGAGAATGGAGGGATTTATCCGAAAGAGAAATGGATACCATTTACCAACTTTTAGAGGATTCCACCAACGATGATGTGCGAAAATCAGCGACGCCAAAAAAACCGAAAACCACAAGCTCATCCACTACTTCGAATCCGCAAAAATCGAAAAAACCTTATTTGAGCAGTCCGAATTTTGGGAATCCACCGAAAAAGAAAGAACAACGCGGCGGAGCGTCCAAAAAATCGAATTCACGCCGACCTAAAGGGCGGTAAGTCTATTTCAAGATCACAGAAATTCCCATTTGCAAGCCAAAGGAATCATATGAATTCACCGTTTGATTAGAAAATATAACATAAGTCAATGCTTTTCTGTACGTTGGCGCTATAGAAAAGCGGTAATTCTCGATTAAATAACTCAGCTCGAACTGAAGATATCCGGTGAGGGTCCAATCACTTGCTTGCTCTGAAGCTATCGTAGTTAAATTCTGCTGAAGGTAATACCCGTCCCGTTTTATTGCACCTCCAAAGGAGCTTCCAATACTTGCGGACAACTCCACTTTCTTCAAGGTTTGACGGTACCCAAGGTACAATGGAAATGCAACATACGAATAACGATTCACGCCATCGTAAACGATGTTATAGTCGTATTGCAATTGTTCACCCCATTCAAAGTAATCGACTCCAGTTTGGATCAAGAAATGCTTTTTCATCCAACTAGTCCGAAGCGATAAATCGATACTCGATGTACTGCGTTCTTGCGCATTTCTTATCGAAAGGTATTTTTCTGTAGGCTCTAAACCACTATTCATCCCAGAGTTATCATAGGAATCCACGGAAGATCGTATTCCACTCATCCCCACGAAAAACCCCATTGTACGGGTCCATTTTGGAAGCCTCTTCTGCAAAGCTAAATCAGGAGCGGCAGTCGTTTTAGTCGCTGACTCAAGCTGGATTTCAATCTTACTCGACGTTTCTCCTGTTACTAATTCAGTTGCAGGTGCCTCTACTGATTTTAAATGGGAACTGCGATCTTGAGAATTTTGAATCGTTTCCATCTCGGCCGTTTGCGTTTGAACAGAAACGATGTTTTCTAAAGGCTGTGTGGATTGAATAACATTCGAATGTGTTTTGCTAGCAATTCGATTTTTTGTGGCTTTTTTCGGTAAACTGGAAGGAATATTTCTCTTCACAACCGATTGTGCGATCACAGCAGCGGATTGAACATTCGTCGTTTTCACTGTTCTATTTCCTTTCGAAGCAGCCAATTGCTTCAACACCTTCGGCTTGCTTGTTTGAAAGGAAACGTTTTGTTGCGCAATTTTCACCGTGGATTTTGTCGTTCCATTTTCACGCAGCAAACCAAAAGAAAGTCCGCTGGCCAAAACAATCCCTATAAAAAACCACAGCAACAAGCGTCGTTTTTTCTTTTTTTCCAATTGATCGAGTCGTTGCTCGATGTCCACCAAAAAATCGAGTGGAATTTCTTCACCCTTGACTTCTTGCAGGACACGCTTTACATCGCGATCGAAATCTTTTTGATTAACTAACATGGTTTTCTATATTTAATAATTCTTTTAGTTTTTTACGAGCAACTTTTGTATGCCACTTGGATGTCTGTTCGGAGATGCCAAGAAGCTCACCAATTTCTCGATGCGAATATCCATCGACCACAAACAGATTGAAAACAACTCGGGTGGATTCGGATAATTGAAGAAGCATCTCATTCAAATGCGCTTGATTCAATTCATATTCCGCCTCTGGATGCACGCCGTCGTTTCCTTCGATTGTTGCGTCGTGTTGGTAAAAGGTGTGGTAGTTTTTTGAGCGACGAAAATCGTCGATGATTTCGTTGGTGATAATGCGTTTAATCCAACTGAAAAAGCGGATGTCCTGGTATTTATCTAAATTTTGAATAATCTTCATGAATGCATTGTTCACCAATGTTTTGTGTTCTTCCTCGTTTTTTCGATACCGCCGAGCAGTTCCAATCAATACGGGATAGCAAAGCTGATACAATTCCAATTGCGCCCTACGGTCGTAAGCCTGAACTTTTTTCAATAATTCCGCACTTGGATCCTGCATATCTCTTTTTCCTCCCCTTAAGTTAACGCAATTAATTCGCTAAAGGGGTGTGGCAGTGTAACTTTTTGTTAGTTGAACTTGTTTAATCAAGAAAACCTTTGCTTATGCGTTCCATCATTTTGTTCTTTTTCATTTCAGTAGCAAGTCCATACTTTGCACAAAGCACCTATTCCATGGACGATTACTTCAATGCGAATAATCCATCCGCGTTTGCAGAAAAGAAATTGTATACAAGCAACACGAGCATGTATTCCCAAATTGGAACAACTTCCAACTTTATCAATTTCTTTTCCTTGAAGCAACAAGTTGGATCTTTCTCTTTTGGATTGAACAATGGCTTCAGTCACTGGTCAGATTGGAAGGTTGTTTCGAACACCATCAATGCTGCCTACAGTTTCAAGATCAATCGCAACCTCACGTTAAACGCAGGACTTGGACTCAATTCCCGTCGCGATAACATGACATTTATTGATAGCACAACTCCACCAATTGAATATTATACTTTGTGGAATCCGACTTCCTACAATGCAAACATGGGCATCTCTCTAGTGAGTAAAAAATGGACTTTTGGACTTGCTGGAAACAATTTAAATCGTGCAGAAATAACCTACTATCCATATACCTCCAAATCTTCTATGTCAATTGCGACCAACGCAAGCTATCGATTTGACTTAGATTCGGCAAAACATTTCTCACTCACTCCTTCTCTATTTTATCGCTTGGATGAGAATAAATTCCGTGAATTATTCTTTAACCTTACATTCAAAGCGTATCAACACAGAACTGGATTCTTTTCGACGCTAAATCACAACATCGGGATTTTCTACCAATACAATTTCAAAAATAACCTTTCGATAGGGGCATCCATCAGTAATAATTACTCCTTGCTTTCCTCAAATATGTTTGAAACAAATTACCTGTCCGGCATGCTGCGACTGAGTTACGCGCTTTCATCCAAAGTGAGCTACAAGACATCTGGAACACCTTCATTTTAATTCCCGTAAAATAAAAACGATGCTTACGACGTTATGAAATTCATGCGCCTACTACTCGTATTCATCTTTTGCCAATGTGCTTCGAACCTTCACGCACAATTTTGGCAACAACTACCGGATTTTCCGGGTAATCCTCGGGACGATGCTGCGGGATTTAGCATTCAAGATAAGCATTATTGTGGAACTGGACGCGACGACGGATTCAATTGCACGCGAAATTTTTATCGTTTTAACGGAACGACGCAAAATTGGGAAATCGCAACGCCTTTACCTGATGGCGAAAACCGTCAATACGCCACCGGATTCGCGCACAACGGATTAGGTTATATTCTTTGCGGAGACAATTGCAGTGGAAATTTCTTAAGTTCCTTTTGGCGTTTTGATCCATCCAACGAACAGTGGTCCACCCTACCCGCTTTACCAACATCCGGACGCGCAGGCTCTGTCCATTTCATCATAGGTGACTCGTTGTACCTCATCGGTGGACAAAACTCCTCCGGAATCCTCAACGAAGTGTGGCGGTATTCCATCAATACCCAAGAATGGCAGCAAAAAAACAACCTGCCTATTCCTGGAATTTGGCGTGGACTCGCTTTTTCCTATGACAATTTCGGATACATTTCAGCAGGAAAAACAGGTTCATCGACATGGAATTCGGAAACATGGAAATACGATCCGGTTTTGGATCAATGGACGACTTTCCCCACCATAAATTTCGGTGAACGAACCTATGTTGGAACGGTTCAAAAGGATGCGTTTTTATACGTTTTCGGTGGACTCAATCCATCAGACCAAACGTCAACATCCTTTGAAAAAGTCGATTTAACACTTTTCAGCAGCCAGTCCTTACCGAATTTCACCGGGAATCCACGCAAAGGCGCTCTGTGCTTTTCACATGAAGGAGAGTTTTATGTCACAACAGGAATTTCAGGCGAAACACGATTGAAAGAAACATGGAAAATTGAAAATGTCATGATTTCAATACCACTTGATGAGAATCGCATCAGTGTTTATCCAATTCCTGCGATACATGACCTTTTCATCGAAATTGACCCATCCTGTCTCGGTGAGTTCATTTACATTTGTGATCAACTCGGTAAAATAAGCGTCATTCACCGCATTCAAAGCTTGAAGGATCAGATTCACATCGGAGACTTAATCCCCGGAAGGTATGAATTGATTTACCAAAATCACAGTTGTCCGATTGTGGTTGGACCTTAATTTAAGGAATATCGATACGTTTTTCCTTTGAAGAAATACGTTAAATTACCCTCGTTAATTGTCCATTTTGGATCATTCCAAATCGTTTCCGTTTTAAAGATGTAACGTGTTTTACCGGTCAATTGATCCACCTCGTACCACATGTATGCAAAATTCGTTTCAACGATTAAATACAAACGTCCGGATACTTCATCGTAAAACGGATACTTTGCTTTTTGACTAAAATAACGTGGGTATTCAATGGTGATGGAATGACTAGCTTCTATGACTCCGTTTTGTGCAACAATGGAAACACGTTCGGCATCACAACTCACCACCAACACTTTTTCTCCCTGTGATTTGATCAGAAAATTATCACCAATTAATAATCCTACCTTGGCCATATTGTTCACGCGAATTGGCTGTCGAAGGTAAAACGGACGTCCTGGTTTGTATGGAGAATATGGATTACCTGGTTCCGCTTGACGTGCAATTCGACGCATATTTTCATCTTGATTGCGCGTGGCATTGCTTATCTGTTGAGACACCTCCTGACGCATTTGTACACCAAGCGGACTGTTCCAACCAGGCGCCGCTGTTCTCATGTAATAAGCGATTCTCGGCAGGACATTTACAGCAAGAACTTGACGGTAAACTGCATCATTGAAAAGAAGTTGTTTCGCATCATAAAAAGCATAGTAAACATATTGATTTCCGGACATTCCCATTGGACGAAAGCCACCTTCCGTGCTCAACGTGTCAGGTGACGTTGGCAAGGAATAAGAACCATTCATTCTTCGCGCAAAGACCAATTCATGACTGGAAGTGATTCCTGCAAAGACCTCTCCATGATTACTGGTCGCTGACTGCAGGAAAAAGATTCCTAAATTCTTCATTACACTGTCCAAATCTATTGATTGCTTATTATAAATTGGAGAAGAACCCTCCCTAAATATCAAAATTTCCTCCGATGGTATTTCTAATATATCCTTGTTTTCCTGAACACTGAAAATTATTGGATTCCGGAGATTCGAGAATTGAGTTAGACAGGGAATCAATGGAGTCAAGACTTGTGCTGATTCTTTCTGATTGTTCTTTCGTTGAATAGGAACTTGTTTTTCTGGAATGTAGTTGGTTTTTTTCTTGCTTACTTTTTTTGAGGAGGTAATATACAATAAGCCCATAAATGCTAACATAACGATAGCCATCCATGTGAATTTTACTCTTTTTTTCCATCGTTTATGTGTTTTGATTTTTTGAATGAACATGTTTCGGTCCTGCGCATTTGGAACATAGGTTTCCTCCTTCCATTGGTCGAACAACCAACGATCAAAGTCCTGCTTGATGTCTTTTTGCTCTTTCATGACTTTTCGATTTGATGACGGATCAGTTTTCGGGCCATTTTGATGTGCCAACGAACGGTTTCAATCGAAATCGTTAATTCATGTGCAATTTCGCTCGGACGCAAGTCCTCCCACAAAAAAAGATTAAAAACGGTCCGAGTTGCCGCCGGAAGTTGCTGTAAAAGTGCTTCTACTTGTTTGGATTCTATTTCCCGATCCATGTCCCATTCCACAGAATCGGATTCCGTATTATCCGGAACATCCGCCATAGAAACTTCGAGCATTCGGCGTTTGTTCTTTCTGAAATCGTCAATGATTTCTCGTTTCAGAATGGTTTTTATCCAAGCGGTAAACGAAGTTCCTACCTTAAAATCCCGAATATGTACAATGGCTTTCATGAATGCATTATTGATGAGCGAAACGCGGTCTTCATGGTTATTTTTGTATCGAACGGCCACATGCATGAGCACGGAAAATGAGGCGTCGTAAAGTTGAAGAATACGTGATTCGTCTCCTTTCTCGATGCTGTTGATCAACGTTTCATCGATGTTTAAATTGCCTATTTTCGTTTCCAAGTTATTCTAAAGATACACGATTACCTTGTTTGTAAGAAGTCAAACGATAGGTGCAATCAAACTTGGGTGGACAATTCACCACTTTTTAGGAAGTCGGATCTTTTTTGAGTTGAAAAACCGAAAACAACAGCATGCCAAATAGGACACTAGCGAAGATCAAATGACTCGTTCTGACCAATCCAGGCATGTCCACATAGGCCAATAAAACGCCGCTGATTAACTCCAACGCGAGAATGATAAAGGTCCAGCGGATGATTCCATATTTCGTTGTTTGCTCATTCTTCCAAAACATCCATCCCAACAAGATCAAAACAAGCCACGAAAAACTGCGGTGAATTAAAAATTCGATGCCGATTTTATCCATCCACTCCGTTCGGCTGTATCCCTGTTTCACGAGGTAATCGATGGACTCACGCACTTGTGTCCCTAAGAACATTTGATAAAAGGTAATGATTAAAATCAACCATAAAATGATTCGCATGGATTTATTGAGGACTAGATTCGTTTCAGATCCGCGTCCCATCGCAAACACTAAATACAACTGTAATCCAATAATCACCAAGGCCAAGAACAGGTGAATGGTGATGGTCCATGGAACTAAATTCGTTGCGACGACAATCGATCCGAACCAGCCTTCGATTCCCATCAGGACAAGATTCAAGAGCATCAACAAGACGAACTTACGTTTTCTGTAAACGATCAGCATCCACACGAAGGCAATCAACATCGCGTTACCTGCCGCGAATCCAACCAAACGATTGAGGTATTCGGTCCAGGTTTTGCGCACATTGAACGCTTCCTCCACATAAACAGTAGGATCAGACTGAATGCGCTGTGCAGTTTCACTCATGCCAACGGCATTCAAAAAGCGGCAAAACTTCTCCACTTTTTTCTCGCGTTTTAAGAGGTACGCTTCTCGGTAATCAGCTGGAAGTTCGGATAATTCCGTAGGTGGAATCCAAGCGCCAAAGCACTTTGGCCAATCCGGACAACCCATTCCACTCCCGGTGATGCGAACCAAACTTCCCGCTACCACAATCAAGTAAATGAGGATGACAATCACCCAATTAAATCGAATAAACCGTTTTGAAAATTCCATAGGACAAAAATACCAAGGATTTTAATCTCAGTATCCATTTGAAGCTACTTTTAATTGATAATTCTAAGGCTGTCCATTTGAGTAGTTTTGCGCAATGTCGTATCTTTGTCCCTTATTCAAAAAAACATGGAATTAAACGCACTTTCAGCCATTTCTCCGATTGACGGAAGATACCATTCGAAAACGAGTCAACTTGGACCGTACTTCTCAGAATTCGGACTCATTCGCTACCGCGTTTTAGTGGAAGTAGAATACTTTATTTCCTTGGTTGAAAGCGGCATTGAACCACTTGCTGACTTTCCAAAGGAAACCTTTCCAGCATTAATCTCGATTTATCAAAACTTTACAGAGTCCGATGCTTTGTGGATCAAAGAAACTGAAAAAACAACCAATCACGATGTAAAAGCAGTTGAGTACTTCTTGAAAAGCAAAATGGAAGAACTGAACTTGCATAAATACTTGGAGTTCATTCACTTTGGACTCACATCCCAAGACATTAACAATACCGCTATTCCACTTTCTTTGAAACAAGGAATTGAAGAGGTGTATTTACCGATGTTAGATGAATTGATTGCACAATTAACGTCCTACCAAAACGAGTGGAAAGATGTCCCAATGCTTGCACGCACACACGGACAACCTGCTTCTCCAACGCGCTTGGGAAAAGAAATACAAGTGTTTACAGAACGATTGACGATTCAACGCAATCAATTAGTGAAACAAGATTATCCTGCGAAATTTGGTGGCGCAACCGGAAATTTCAACGCGCATCACGTGGCATTCCCGACACACGATTGGGTGGCTTTTGCCAATCAATTTGTGAACGGTAAATTGGAATTGAATCGTTCTCAAACAACGACTCAAATTGAACATTACGATCAATTAGCAGCCTTATTCGATGTGATGAAACGCATCAACACCATCATTTTGGACTTAAACCGCGATATGTGGACCTACATTTCGATGGAATACTTCAAACAAAAAATTAAGGCCGGTGAAATCGGTTCATCTGCCATGCCACACAAAGTAAATCCAATTGACTTTGAAAACTCAGAAGGGAACATCGGTATCGCAAATGCACTTTTTGAACATTTATCGGCTAAACTTCCTGTTTCTCGCTTGCAACGTGACTTAACGGATTCAACAGTACTACGTGTCGTTGGTGTTCCTATTGCACACAGTTTAATTTCCTTGCAGTCCAGCTTAAAAGGACTCGGTAAATTATTGCTGAACGAAGCAAAATTGCATGAGGAACTCGATCAAAACTGGGCGGTGGTTGCTGAAGCTATTCAAACGGTATTGCGTCGCGAAGGATTTGAAAAACCTTACGAAGCGCTCAAAGGATTGACACGCAAAAATGAACAAGTAACGAAAGAAAGTGTCCATGAATTCATTGATGAATTAAAACTTTCCCCTACCTTAACGGAAGAATTAAAAAACATTTCACCTAAATCCTATCTTGGAATACAACTTGTGAAACCATAACGATGCATAAAATCTTCCTTGTACTTTTGTTTTGTAGCAACATCGTTGTTGCACAAAACTTTCCAATTACCTGGGGACCTCTAGAAAGAAGTAATGGAATGTTGCTAGACATTCTGCCGAAAAAACAACTAGATTTCAATACATTACGCTGGACCGGCGGGAATAGTTTTGGGACTTACCGTTTCGTTTCTTACGACAACTTAACGACCTTCAATCAGCAAAAATTAAAACTCGTTACGGAAACCGGACTATGTAATTTTGTCGATGCATTTAGTTTTGGCACGGGAACTGCCGTTTTTTTATCGGACCGAATGAAAAGCAACATGATGCTTTACATTCAGTTTTACAACGAAGAATTATCCGTGACAGAAACGAAGTTTATCGCGGAATACGAAAATCCTAAATTCGACGCGAAACCGCAATTCACTATCATTTCCTCTCAAAACAGAAAATACATCGGTGTTATTTGGGGAAAAGAAGGAAAAGGGATTAACAACGATTTTTACGGCTATAAAATTCTGAACGATTCACTGCAAATCGTCAGTGAAGGAGAATACAACGTTCCATTTGACGGAAACATGACCACCATCAATGAGCATCACATTTCAAACACCGGAGCTTACTTTGTTTGCTTAACCGAACACAACAAAGCGAATGACCGCATGTTTACGCGCAGTTTTGAGAATTTCAAAGCCTTGCATGTCTATAAGGCAAGTGAAAAGGAATTGAAGGAGTTTTCTATTGACTTAAAAGGCAAGCGCATTGATGATTTAGTCATGTCCTCCAATGACTCCGGAGCTTTTGCACTAACTGGAATTTACGGTTCGGGGAATAAAAACGGAATAGAAGGAATTTTTAGTATTCAAATAGATCCGACGGATCATGCCCACAATTCAGAATCTTTCATCCCATTTGGAAAAGAAATCGTGAAAGAAATGTGGAATACACGTCAACAAGATCGCTACACGAATTCCATGAATAACTTTGGGAATCCGAATGATTTAAATGCGAGAGACTTTAATCTTCCCCAATTGTATGATTACCGCATGCGTGATTTTTTCACACTGTCAGATGGATCCATTGTTGGCTCGATGGAGCAATACTATGTATACCAGCGCACGACATACGACAGCAGATCGAGTTTTTCAACAACCATGAATTACTATTACTACGATGACATCATTGCTTTTCGCATTTCAACTGATGGACAGCTCATTTGGCAAAAACGCATTCCGAAATCCCAAGTTTCTACCAATGATTACGGTGAATTTAGTTCTTACTGCAGCTTTCAATCCGATAGTTCATTGAATTTTATTTTTAATGATAACCAACGAAACTACGATGACTTTGGCATCTATGACCGAACAGAAAACAACTATTACAGCTTTAATTTATCGAAAAAAAACAATGCCGTTGCCTTGGTTAAAATAGATTTAAATTCAGGCGAAATCAACCGAGAAGTAATGGAAAGTCGAAAGGAATTGAATTCAATCGTTTTGCCAAAACAATTCAGACTTGATTCCGCTAACAAAGAAATTTTAATGTACTCCATTTCTGGTTCATTTGAACGATTTGGCGTGCTGTCCTTTAAATAATTCATCACTATGAAGCAGCTACTTTATATTGTATCCATTATTCTTTTGTTGCTTTCTTGCGATTCCTTGCATTCAACTAAAAAAGGCTTACCCACGCAAACATCCACAAAAGCGGATGTTCATAGCTATGCGAACCTCTCAGAAATTGCAACCAAACACTTGCATTTAGAACTCGATGTAAATTTCGAAAACCGAACGATTTACGGAGTTGCACGACATGAAATGATCAATAAAGGTGCAGATACGGCCGTTTTTGATATCAATGGACTCATGATTCAAAAGGTAACCATCGGTCAAAAAGGATCTGAAGAGGAAACAGATATGTTTATTGATAAAATGGACAAAGATTCCATTCTTGGACAAGCGTTGATGGTACCCATCAAAGAGGATACAAAATTTGTAAATATTTACTACCAAACAACCGAACGGTCAGATGCTTTGGATTGGTTAGACACCAATTTAACAAGTTCAAAAACTAAACCTTTTTTGTACACACAAGGTCAAGCCATCCTCACAAGAACTTGGATTCCTTTGCAAGATTCGCCAAGCAACCGCATCACTTACAGCGCAGATGTCAAAGTCCCGAGCGATTTATTGGCTGTCATGAGTGCAAAGAATCCAACTAAAAAGAATAAAGAAGGACAGTATCATTTCGAAATGAACAAACCCATTCCAGCCTACTTAATCGCCTTAGCGGTCGGAGATTTGGAGTACCATGCTTTCAGCGGAAATAGTGGCGTCTATTCTGAACCAGAATTACTTTCTTCCTGCGCATATGAATTCGATGCCATTCCAAAAATGATTTCCACAGCTGAAAAACTATATGGTCCTTACCAATGGGAACAATACGATATCCTCGTACTTCCGTACTCCTTCCCTTTCGGTGGAATGGAAAATCCAATGTTGACTTTTGCTAATCCAACCTTACTCGCTGGGGACAAAAGTTTGGTGTCCGTCATTGCCCACGAATTAGCACACTCATGGTCTGGTAATTTGGTGACCAATCGCACCTGGAATGACTTTTGGCTGAACGAAGGATTCACGGTTTACTTCGAACAACGCATCATGGAGTCCATTTATGGAAAAGAAGTTGCCGACATCCTTGCCTTAATTGAATTCGATGAGTTAAAGGATGAATTGAAACGAATAAAAAAATCAAAGAATCCCGAAGACAGCAAGTTACATTTAGCATTAGAGGGTCGAAATCCAGATGACGGTATGACGGATATCGCCTACGTCAAAGGAGCATTTTTCCTGAAAACCTTAGAGAATGAAGTGGGAAGAGCCAAATTTGATGTCTTTCTCAAGAAGTACTTTGAAACCTTTCAATTTAAGACGGTTGACACGAAGCAATTCGTTCAATTTTTAAAGAAGAATCTTCTTTCCAAGGGACACCAGAACTTCGATTACCAATCGTGGATCTATGCAGAAGGACTTCCCGACAATTGTTTGCAGTTGCATTCTCCGCGTTTAGATCTGATGGAAAAGTTAGCAGATGACTTCACGCATAATAAGGTGAGTTTTGCTCCAAAAATCACGTACAAATGGAAAAAAATTGGGAAACGCAGAAAGAAAATTAAAACCGTTGAACAAATAACGTTTCAAGACCACATCGTTCAGGAATGGCAAACGTTCATCCGTCGCCTGCCTAGAAATCTTTCCTTAACGAAAATGAGGGAAATTGATAAATATTTGCGATTTTCCTTCAGTGGAAATAGTGAATTATTGACAGAGTGGTTTATTCTAAGTGCGAACTGTGGCTATTCTTCTTCTAACAAGCAGCAAATCAAGGCGTTTTTAAGTAAGGTTGGACGTAGAAAATACTTGATGCCGATTTACGAAGCGCTTTTATTGAATAAGCAGAGTCGTCCAATGGCCATTTCGATTTTCGAGCAATCGAAAGATCACTATCATGCGGTCTCCAGAAAGTCTGTGGAAGCCTTGATTAAGGAAACGAAAAAATAAACGAAAGTATTTGTTGGCGAATTTAGTTCGCGACTTCACTCATGAATTTGATGCGCATCAAACGCAGCTCTTCCTCTGTATACAACCCGTCAAACTCGTGATAAGCTTCGACTAAATCATCCGTCTCAGCCTCAGAGAAATAATCAAAGATTTCCTCTTGATTTTCGTTATCCAAAATAGTATTGATATAGTAATTGATGTTCACCTTTGTTCCAGAATTCACAATGGATTCCATTTCGTCTAAAATGTCCTCAAAGGATTTTCCTTGAGCCTTCGCAATGTCTTCTAACGGTAATTTACGGTCGATGTTTTGAATCAATTGAACTTTTAAAACGGATTTGTTCACCAGCGTTTTCACCACCATATCTTGTGGACGTTCAATATCGTTGCTCTCTACGTAATTCGCAATTAACTCAACAAACGGTTCTCCATAACGCTGAGCTTTTCCTGATCCAACACCTTGGATATTTGTCAGCTCATCCATTGTTATCGGATATTGCAAACACATGTCACGTAAAGAAGGTTCTTGGAAAATCACAAACGGCGGAACGCTCATTTGTTTCGATAATGTTTTACGTAAATCGATTAGTAAATCGTATAATCCCTCATCAAACGCACCGCCTTTACCACCTACTTGAACGATCGAATCATCGTCATCTGTACCGGAGAAATCGTGTTGCTTGATGAGCATAAATGAAACAGGTTTTTTGAGGAATTCCCTTCCTGCATCAGTTAATTTCAAGGTGCCAAACGTTTCCACATCTTTGTACACGAGTCCACCAACGGCTGTTTGACGAATCACCGCATTCCAAAAATGTTCATCTTGTTCTTTTCCAATCCCAAACGTTGGAAATTGATCCTGTTTGTAGGCTTTGATATCCGCCGTCACATGTCCAGATAAATACGCACAGTAATGCTTTGCTTTCTGCGTTTCATCCATCAACACAATGGCATTCAGCAACATCTCAACATACAGCATACCTTCCGTGCGTTCCCTTGGATTGCGACAGTTATCGCATTGTTCGTTGCATTTCTTCTCGTCGAAAGCCTCTCCGAAATAGTGTAAAATAAACTTGCGACGACAAACGGAAGTTTCCGCATAAGAAACGATTTCATGTAATAATTGACGTCCGATTTCTTGTTCTGTAATGGCTTTCCCTTGTAAGAACTTCTCCAACTTCTCAATGTCCTTGTAACTATAAAAAGCCACGCACTCTCCTATTCCACCATCTCTTCCCGCTCTTCCCGTTTCTTGGTAGTAGCTTTCAAGGGATTTCGGAATGTCATGGTGAATCACATAACGCACATCTGGCTTATCGATTCCCATTCCAAAAGCAATCGTAGCGACAATCACTTCCACATCTTCCATCAAAAACATATCTTGATGTCGTGCCCGAGATCCAGCGTCGAGTCCTGCGTGGTACGGTAACGCATTGATACCATTTACCTGCAGTAATTCCGCGATTTCCTCCACTTTTTTACGACTCAAGCAGTAGATGATCCCACTTTCACCTTGGCGGTTTTTGATGTATCGGATGATTTCCTTTTCTACGTCGCGTTTTGGACGAATTTCGTAATAGAGGTTATCGCGATTAAACGAGGACTTAAACACGTCCGCATCCAACATATTTAAGTTTTTCTGAATGTCGTACTGCACTTTTGGTGTTGCCGTTGCCGTCAAAGCAATCACAGGGACATTCGATATTTTTTGAAATATTTCACGAAGTCTGCGGTATTCCGGACGGAAATCATGTCCCCACTCAGAAATACAATGCGCTTCATCAATCGCGAAAAACGAAATCTCAACCGTTGTTAAAAAATCGATGTTTTCTTTTTTAGTTAAGGACTCCGGTGCTACAAAGAGCATTTTTGTATTTCCAGATTGGATGTCCTTGCGTACCTGCTGAATCTCTCCTTTTGATAAAGATGAATTTAAAAAATGGGCAACATTTTCCTTTTCACTGAATCCACGTATGGCATCCACCTGATTTTTCATCAAGGCAATTAACGGAGAAACAATAATGGCTGTTCCATTCATCAATAAAGAAGGCAACTGGTAACACATGGATTTCCCTCCGCCGGTGGGCATGATGACAAAAGTATTTTTGCCATTTAGCACATTGCGAATGATGGCTTCTTGCTCTCCTTTAAATTGATCGAAACCAAAATGATGGCGCAATGCGCTGTTCAGGTCAATTTGATTTTCAATATGTATTTCGGACTCCATGTTGGATTTTGTCTATGAGAAACAATGAGTGTGCTCACTTGTTCAACTAAATTTAAGAATAATTATTCAATTGGACAACAATAAGTGTCCGCCGCTTATAATTATCCATTTAATGCAACCACTTCTTTTACTTCAGGCAAGTGTTGTTTTAATAAGTTCTCTATTCCACCTTTCAGTGTTGCAGTAGATGACGGACATCCAGCGCATGAACCTTTCATGACTACGGTAACAATTCCATCTTCGAATCCAACAAAGTCAATTGCTCCACCGTCATTTTCAACTGCCGGACGAACATACTCGTCTAACAAAGCGCGAATAGGGTCATCGAAGTCACTTGGATTGAATGATATTACGGGTTTATCCGAACTGGACTCATCTTCTGTTTGAGCCAATTGAGTCGGCATTTGAATCAATATTTCTTTTCCAAAAGACATCCATTCCCGAATGAATTCGCGTAATTCCATGTTGATGAAATCCCAAGGAACATTATCCGTTTTTGTGATGGTAATAAAGTTTGCAGCAATAAAAACCTTTTGAACAAAAGGGAAATCAAACAATGCTTCCGCCAAAGGAGAATAGCCTTTGGAATCTGATTTGGAAGTAAATTCAACAGCATCTCCTGTTGCCAATAAATATTTATTCGCAACGTATTTCATCGTTGTCGGATTTGGAGTCATTTCAGCGTAAACCGTAACTGGAATCATCTTTGTTATTTTTATACAAAAATAGCCAAATTAAACCTTTGGGACCTCTAAAAATCTAGAAAATTAGTTGGATTGATGTGTGATTTGCAGCAAATCTAATACGGTTTTTACTGGAGTAAATACCTCATTAGGAATTTCAATGAAAATGGTATTCCATTTGGCCATGCATCCGTTCCAAAGTCCGGGTTGTTCAATGAATCGAATGGACTTACCTGAATGACTCTTTTCCACAATGAAATAAGCATCTTCATCGGTAAATTGAGCTAAATCATACCGATCGCCGCTAAAATCTTTAAAATCTAAAGCCATCATCACCGGATTAAAATGGGTACTCTGCATCAACAGTGCATTCACCTTATCAGTATTTGCCAATTGTGCTTTTTCAACAATTTGTTTGCGTGTCTCTCCGTTTTTTTGAACGTAGAATGGACCACCACCTGGCTGACCTTCGTTTCGAACCATGCCACATACACGTATGGGACGAGAAATAAAGTGGATCAATTCTGCTTCCGTTTTTAGCTCGTTTTCAGGTAAAAAATGAAAGCGTTTGTTTAATTTTTCAAACTCCACCAGCGAAGGTTGCTGGGCTAAACCAGAAAAGGCCTCTTTGAGTTGATCTAACAATCCGACAAGAATTTTCCATTGGGAAGTGCTCGCATCCGATTTACTAAAATGCTGCAAGTTATCAATGTTTTTCACCAAGACATAATCGCTTTTTATACTGGCTAAGTTCGTGAGTAGCGTTCCATGTCCAGCAGGACGACGAATCGGTTCTTCGTCCTCGCCAAGCGCCAGAGTTCCGTCGGCATAAAACGCATAGGAATTTGTACGCGGATCTTGTTCCGAATACGTTACTGGATAAACATCCCCAGTCATATCGCTCAAACTTTGTATGGCAGATTGAAAGTGCGCTTCGAAGGTTGATTGTATCGTAAAATGAAAGTCAATTGGGCCTTGAACTAACTGACTTCCTTGTATTAATTGTTCTTGGAAGGGATTCAAAATAAATGGTCCCAAAGAATGAAAGGGAACGAGTCCTTTTGGATACAAGCCAAAATTCAATCCATCCTCTCCCAATACATATGAAATCAAGTCTTCAATACTCCAAGTGAAATTCTCTACTTTTTCCTTAATCTCAGCTGGAAAGCGCTTGTAAAAAGCAAAGGATGAAATGCGGCGAATAAACTGTTCAGTCTGAGCTTGATTCGTTTCCGTTGTTTGACTCAAATAATCGTACAAGAATTGAAACATTCGAGATCCAGAACCTGAAGCTGGAATAAAAAAGGACAATCCCTTCTTCACTTGGTCAAAGCGCTGGGTTAATTCGTGTTCCTCCTCTGAACTTAGTTGAATGATTCCATCACCTAAGCGACACGGACGTACAACATCCAAAAACGGAGCGCCGTTCAAGATGTCTTTTTTTTGCTTTAACACATATATTTCTTCTGCACTCGTTAGTCCCATGTCTACTGAAAATAGTTATTTTGCACCGTGAATCGATTCATCGAAATTATAAAATATACTTGGAAAGCCAAAGGAAGACATGGGATTCATTCGCCTTTTGTCTACGATTTAGTGGATATCTGTTTTAAAATTCCCGTTTCAAAAAAAAACATTAACAAAGTGAGTGCATTTACGAAGGTGCATTCTTCCACTTTAAGCTGTTTGATTCAACTTTCCAAGCACCTAAAACATCGGACAATCGTTGTGGAAAGTGCTATTCATATGGACATCGAGAAGTTGGTGAGGGATCAAGACGGACAAACAAAGATTCTTACTTACACCAATTTTGAATCCTTGGGAAAAGAAACACAAGCCTACATCCTTCTTTTAAACGTTGAAACGATAAAAGACCGTTTAATCACTAAAGTGAACGAGCTTCTTCCACTACTCGATGAACATTCAATCCTTTTGATTGATGGAATTAGATCCAATGAATCCATTTTTTCGGATTGGCAGCAATTGCTTCTAAACACCGATCTTCACTTTAGTGCCGATTTATACCAATTCGGACTTCTAGCGAAAAGACCTTTTCAAGAAAAAGAACATTTTGTATTGCGCTACTAGTACGCAGCAACAATCACGTCCAACATTTCTGGCATCGACTTCACATTGAAGGAAGTAAATGCGTCTGCTTGCTTTTTACGGGAACTGATTTTCTTAGTGGAGATCATTTTTGAGGATGTAACGCTTACTTCACTTAAGTTATCACTGGTCCAAGCGTAGGACGTTGCTCCGGTACCAGAAGCAGAGAGCGTTACGTCGGATCCGTTTGCAAGATTATCGGACCACGAAGTTGTTGGAGCCATTATCTCAGCAGCATCCCTAACTTCACTCATCTCGGGCAAAGGACCCTCTACCGTTGCTATTTCCATAGGAATTTTCTCGTTTACCGATTCCGCAGCAACTGGAGGAAGATTAACGTCTTCACCGATTAATTTCGCTGTTTTTTTGGTCTCATCACGCTTAACTTTTGCCTGGTTTTTCGCGGTGTTTTTCGCGAGTGTAACTTCCGGTGTTGGTTGATACACATACCATGTCAAAACGAGTGCCGCCGCCACGGCAGAAATGGATGTCCAAGTTGCAACGCGACTAAAACGATTTTGTGTAAAACGGATCTCTTTTCTACCTGATGCTGATTGTTTTCCCGCATATTGAATAGCGAAAAGCTGGTCCAAACGTAGTTTCGTATTGGACTCATCATAGGCTTGCTCTGACCAAACGTCCACCTGTTGAAATAAGGTTTTCAAGGATTGGAATTCCTGTTCATCAGCACACCATTCCATTAGTTGGGATCTTTCAACCTCTGTCAACTCGGCAAAAGTCGCATGTTTTTTCAGGATATTTTTTAATTTATCTTCCATTTTTATTGTGTCAATTGGTAAACACTCAGTTGATTTGCTAAAAATTTCGTCGCATAAAATAAGCGCGACTTCACTGTTCCTTCGTTGATGTCCAATATTTCAGCGATTTCTTTTAATGCAAGTCCATCGAGGTGTCGCAAGGTAAACACCGATCGATGCTTTTCATCTAATTCTTGTAATTTCTCTTCAAATTCCGCCAAGAACTGTGCGTCTTGAACTTGATTCAATACATTTTCGTTGGATGCTGCCAAAGAAGTATCCACACCAAGTACCGTATTTTTTCTTACTTCCATTCGTTTGTACTCATTTTTACACATATTACTCGCCACAGAGAAAAGCCATGTTTTAAAGGAGCGTGAGGTGTCAAACAATTCCGGATGCTGAATGATCTTCGCAAACAAATCATGTACAAAGTCCTCCGCTTTTTCATCATCGCGCCAAAGCATGTTTCGAAAATACCCTTTTAATTTTCCAGCGTAACGTTCGTACAATTCCGTAAATGCAGACTGATTCCCTTGTCCTAATGCATGCATCAAGGACTCATCGCTCCATTCTGATATTGATTTACGAAAGAACTTCATCTAGTTACCCGACTTTTTAATGGGTTTCCTTCCCAAAATCTGATCCATACTTTCCCGAATCTGAAGCAACAACAATTCATTTCCTTCCCGGACATATTTAGCTTCCAAATACATCAGCATTGGCATATAGTTCATGGCAAATTTACTGCGCTCCTCTCCCTCATTTAATCCATATTTATTGAGCTGATAAAACCACAGGTCTTCTTGTCGAATCGGAAGATCTTCCGCCGGAGCGTCTACATACTGAAAAGTGAGTCCAACAGGGAAAAGTTGTTTGGACAAAGGATCTAAATAAGTTCTTGGAATTGTCACCGAAAGAAACAGTTCTTTTTCTGCATTTAAGTAACAGAATTGACTTAAGTATCCGACGTCGATTTTGCACGACTTTGGCAATACATATCCTTTTTCCTCTAATGCTTTTCGGTACTGCGGACTCTGCAAGAAATCCAAGGAAATCACCTTGACATCCGTTCGTTGTTGGTGACTAAACTGATTAAAAAGAGCGCCATACGTGTCTTCGAATCCATGTGTGATTAAGGTGGAATTCATAGTGCAGGAAGTCAATACATCCGAAGTATAACGTTCAACGGCCAAACTAATGTCCTCATTTAACGACATCAACGAAAGCGTATTTCCCGAATTTACAGTATCCCCATTGATATACTTTAAGGAAAGGTATTGTTTTTGGACTTCGAGATTATCCGGATTCATGCTGTAAGCCTGTTCTATTGCCGAAGCGCGGTTCAGGTTGTAATTCCCAGCTGAATAAAAGGATAATTTATATTCCCAAGAATCGGGTGCTATAAGTTCCAATTGCTTCACTTTCGAATCCATTTCAGCTTGTTCCGCTGCTAAAGGTGTTCGTTGAAATTTATTTGCTTTGGAGTTTTGTCTTACGAGGGAAAAGGCTGAAAAAACCTGTAATGTTTTATCATTCTCACGAATTTCTTTCGTGTCATCTTGTTCGCTGTAACGTTCCCGCTCTTCGAGTTTTTGGTCCAACTTAAAATAACTTGAATCCATTTTGATCAAGCCATTAGACTCCATATTTGTGTTCGTACTTAATTTTCCTTTGGACATGTTTGTCCCATTTTCCTTGACACCCATTTGATTGGTGCTTTGTGGTGTATTCTGGATTCCATTCGGCGGTTGACCAAAGGAAATAAAGTGAAAAAGGAACAATAAACTAAAAAATATAGTTTGTTTCATTGGGATGATTTTTAGCTATTTACAACCAAGTTCATCAAAGGTTCAAAAAAAGTCCCAATAATCCGTAGATTTGTTCGTTATATGCACATGAGATTACTCTTTTCCACCATTTTCGGATGCCTACTTGTTCTTTTCACCCTGAGCACCAGCTCTTGTGGGAAGCATGTCATACTCTCTAAGAATAATCTAAGTTTCTCCAAGGATACTGTTGTCTTTGATACGGTTTTTACCACCATTGGATCGACCACACAGCAATTCAAAATTTACAACAAGGACTCCAAAACGATTCGCATCGATGAAATTGAATTAATGGGCGGGACAAGCTCTAAATTCTCCATGAATGTTGATGGACTGCAAGGAACACAAATCAAAGACCTTTATATTGAAGGAGGGGATAGTTTGTTTGTTTTTGTTGAAGTAACACTAGATCCCAACGGAACGAATTTACCTTTGATTATTGAAGATTCCATTCGTTTTAAGTCCAATGATAAAAACCAATATGTGAAACTAGCCGCTTGGGGACAAGATGCCTACTTTCACTATAAGGATTTAAATGAAGGAATATGGTCCAATGACAAACCACACGTTGTGTATGGCTACGCAGCCATTGACTCTGCAAAAACATTAAATATCCAAGCTGGAACACATATTTACATGCACAAGAATGCGATTTTGTATGTTTATAAGTCCACCTTGAACATTCAAGGGACCTTGGGAAATGAAGTCATCATCGAAGGGGATCGTTTGGAGCAAGATTATCAAAATGTCGCCGGACAATTTTATGGCATTTACTTTCAACAAGCGCGTCCATCTAGCATCGATTATGCCATCATCAAAAACGGGACATCCGGAGTGCATTTGTACGACGAGGATCCAACGAATACGGGATACACCTTGACGATGACAAATACCATCATCAAAAATCAAGCGCGGTATGGCGTGTTTATTTTTGCTGGAGCAAAAGTGAAAGCTGAAAATTGCATTGTCGCGAAAAACGGTACGCATGCATTGTTTGTCCTGCAAGGCGGTGACTTCAATTTCAATCATTGTGACCTACTTGGTTATGGAAGTTCAACGAATCCAGCTGTGGGAATCAGCAATTATTATAACGACTATACCGCAGGACAAACGAACGTGTCCTCCATTGAAGAAGGAAAATTGTACAATTGCGTCGTTACAGGAAATCTCACAACAGAATTCGCCATGGATACGATTCAAATGTCTGGAGTTGTGCTCAATTTCGACTTCAAAAATACGGTTTTACGTTCCGAAGAAATATTCACAGACTCCTTTTACGATGCCAGTATCATCTGGAATGGAACAGCTCTTTTTACGAATCCTACTGAATTTGACTTTACATTTGGCAGTAGTTCAGATTTACAGGGAGCTGGAATCAACACGAGTGTCGTGACCGATATTCTTGGTAATCCACGCAACAATCCACCAGACATTGGCGCGATTGAACTGAATTAACCGAATCTTTCGACAAAAAAAATGCGGGTCAATATGACCCGCATTTTTTATTTCGTGGAATTGGACTTATGCGTTAGCAATCATATTATCCAACACTTCCATAACACTTTTAACCGCTTCCGCTGACTCTTCAAGAAGAGCGCGTTCTGCCTCGTTTAATTGTAATTCGATGATTTTTTCGATTCCGTTTTTGCCCAATACTACTGGTACACCTAGGTAGATGTCATTCATTCCATACTCACCTTGTAACCAGGCACAAACTGGGAAGATTCGTTTTTGGTCACGAACAATTGCTTCTACCATTTGAGCAGCAGCAGCTCCTGGAGCGTACCAAGCAGAAGTTCCTAATAATTTAACGATTTCACCACCGCCGAATTTCGTGCGCTCGATGATTTCGTTCAACTTAGACTCTTCAATTAATTCAGTAACTGGAATTCCACCTACCGTTGTGTATCTTGGAAGTGGAACCATTGTGTCACCATGTCCACCCATCAATACTGCTTGGATATCCTTCGGTGAAACGTTTAATTCTGTTGCCAAAAATGCACGGTATCGGGCTGTGTCAAGGACACCTGCCATGCCAAATACTTTACTCGGATCCGTCTTTGCATTCAAATATGCACAGTACGTCATCACATCTAATGGATTAGAAACAACAACGATAATTGCATTCGGCGAATACTTCACGATGTTCTCTGTCACGGTCTTAACAATACCAGCATTGGTAGCGATAAGGTCGTCACGAGACATTCCTGGTTTTCTTGGTAAACCTGATGTAATGACCACTACATCAGAATCCGCTGTTTTTGCGTAATCATTTGTTGATCCAATAGTACGTGAATCATACAAATTAATTGGAGACGTTTGCCAAATATCAAGCGCTTTACCTTCGGCAAATCCCTCTTTAATATCGAGTAAAACAATTTCGTTAGCGATTTCTCTTTGTGCCAACACATCTGCACAGGTTGCACCTACATTACCTGCACCTACTACGGTTACTTTCATTTCATCTATGTATTAGTTCGTAATTGCTATATAGCAACACGAATTTAGTGAATTTGAGGAAAATTTTGTTTTTTTGGAGGTATTTTTCAATTTTATTTATTCTAATAGGCAACCGACGTAACTTAGCAACGTTTTAAAATTGTTGAAAATTGGAGAACCAGAATCATTTAAGAGAAATTGTGGAGGGATGCATCCGAGGCGAACGACGTTCGCAGGAAGCGTTATTTAAACAGTTTTACGGTAAGATGATGGTGGTGTGTCTGCGGTACATGACCGATCGGGACACCGCTCAAGAGGTTCTTCAGGAGGCATTTTTAAAGGTCTTTGACAAATTGGAGGTTTTTGATTTCAAAGGTTCATTGGAGGGATGGATTCGTCGCATTGTAGCAAATACAGCGATTGACGCTCTTCGAAAAGCCAAACGGAATCCTTTTTTGAGTGACCAGGACACCGACTTTAAACAAGCGGCACGTGATGAGTTAGTGGAGCGAGAAGAACTTGATGTCATTGATTTAAAAGCGGAAATAGCGATGAATGCCATTGCAAAACTCTCTCCAGCTTACCGAACTGTTTTTAACTTGTTTGTTTTGGAGGACTGCACACACAAGGAGATTGCTGAACTTTTAGGTATCAGCGAAGGAACCTCAAAATCCAATTTGGCGAAGGCGAAAATGAACCTTCAACGCATATTAAATGAGAAATTCATACACATCGACAAATGAAAGATGGTTTAGAAAATAGTTTTAAAAATTCCTTGAATGACTTCGAGCTTCCTTACGATGCGCAAGCATGGGAATCTTTAAGTCAAAAGTTAAGTGCTAAACGTTGGTACCAAGCTTCACGTGTAAAATGGTCCGCTGCCTTGGTAGTAGCTGTTGGAATTGCGGCGTATTTTGTTCTTCCAAGTCCTAAAACAATCGTTCAAAAGGAAAAGCAAGTAAAATCCATTCAAACAGAATCGAACGCAGCTGCTTTACCCACAAAAGTCGAGCAGTCAATTACCAAAAATACACCGAAAAACACGGAAAACGTCAGTACGTCATCCGTTGATCAAGTGGTAGTCACAAGCGCTACTTCAAGTGAAAATCATTCTGAATTAATTCCACATTCGATCCCACTTATTTTAGATCAAGTGAACGTGTTAGGTTTAACGGATCAAGCTATTGAAAAACCAGAACCTACACCTTCTTACAATCGAAGTTTAGTTGAAATAGATTTCAAAAACAGATGTCAAGGAGAAACGTTACAGTTGGAAGAGAATAAGAACCATGAACGTCTGTTAAACTATGCTGGAAAAGAATTTCATTACACTTACAACGAAGCTATTTCATTGAAATTAACAGAACCTGGAAAAGTCGTATTGATGGCGAATTCTGGTCCTTACGGACAATTTGAAGAATTTGGAAGTTTTGTAGTAAACGCTGTTCCAAACTTAACTCTTCAGTCTGATCGTACCATCACTTACGAAGATGGACTACCTAAAATGAGTATTCAAGCAGAGTCTAGCGAAGGACAAATCAACTGGCATTCGACGAATATCCTAACGACGAATACTGGCAAAAATGTGGAAGTATTGGCATTCGACAAAGGCTATGCAATTGTGGAAGTTCAAGCAACAAACATCAAGGGCTGCACTGCGAAAGAAAAGGAAATGATTCAGATTCCAACGGACTATAATCTTCTTGCCGTAAATGCGTTTAATCCGCAATCACAAGATAGTCGCAACAGCACGTTTATGCCATACGCCTTAACGATACGTCAAACACCGTTTAGGTTAGTCGTTTTGGATCCAGATAACGGAGGACTTGTCTTCGAAACAACTGACGAAGGTAATGCGTGGGACGGAATTGATCGTCGAGACGGTAAACTTGTACCTAATAATAAGGCTTACATTTGGAAGGTTGTCATTCAACATCCAGTTCCAGGTGAGAAAGGTGAATACCGCGGGACAATTGTTCGAATGTAAAAAAATCGTTTAAGTTGAGTTAGAGGGAGGAAATTCCCGTGGATTATCGTTATTTTTGTAGGTAACGATGCAAACAAATTACTGTAATCTTCAGGCTGTTTTAATAACTATTGTCGGGAATGAATCGAACGACTTCATCCGTGTAAGACTATGAGTATTATTCAGCTTCTTCCTGAGCACATTGCCAATCAAATTGCAGCCGGTGAAGTGATTCAACGTCCTGCCTCTGTAGTAAAAGAACTCATGGAGAATTCCATCGATGCAGGTGCGCAATTCGTACAGTTACATGTAAAGGATGCGGGAAAAACATTGATTCAAGTAGTAGATGACGGAGATGGTATGACTCCTGAAGATGCCGTCAAGTGTTTTCAGCGTCATGCAACAAGCAAGTTGAAAAGCGCAGATGATTTGTTTCGACTTCAAACCAAAGGATTTCGTGGAGAAGCGCTCGCTTCCATTGCTTCCATTGCGCATGTGAGCATGCGGACAAAAAAAGAAGATTCCGACACCGGTACACTCATCGAAGTGGAAGGAAATACCATCAAAACAAACGAACAAATTGTCTGCTCGAAAGGCACGGTCTTCGAAGTGAAAAATCTTTTTTACAATGTTCCAGCGCGCAGAAACTTTTTAAAATCAGAAAGCATCGAGTTTGGACATATCCGCGATGAATTTGAGCGCGTGGCATTGGCGCATCCGGATATTAAATTTAGTTTACATCACAACGGACAAGAAACGTACCAACTGCAAGCCGGAGTCCTTCGCATGCGCGTTGCCAGTATTTTCGGTCGCAATAGCAACGAACGACTTGTTCCAATAGAGGAGCAAACAAATATTGTATCCATAAAAGGATTTCTAGGCAAACCAGATGCAGCGAAAAAGACCAGAGGAGAGCAATTCTTCTTTGTTAATAATCGGTTTTTTAAGGATTCGTATTTCCATCATGCGATAACAAAGGCGTTTGACGGAATGATAAGTGACAAACATTATCCAAGTTATTGTATTTATTTGGATGTTGATCCGGCAAAAATCGATGTCAATATCCACCCCACAAAAACCGAAATAAAATTCGAAGAAGACCGTTTTATTTATTCGATTTTATTGAGTAGTGTCCGACAGGCACTGGGAAAATACAACATCTTTCCAACCCTTGACTTCGAAACAGAAACAAGTTTTGATGTCCCTAGTTCGTTTCGAAAAACAGATCCAGTGGAACCCCAAATCATGGTGGACCCAAGCTTCAATCCATTTCAGACGCAGAAGTCCTCTGGTGGAACGGGAAATGGTTTTTCGAAAGCCCTAAAAAACGAGGGATTCGGTCAAGCGATGCCAAGTCCTATGGACTGGGAACAGTTTTACAAAATAGAAGAGGAAACGTCCGGACAAGGAATGATTTCAACGCAAACAATTGGTTTTCAAGAAGAAAATGAGGTAGGCAATTTCTTGATTCACGACCGATATGTCTTTTCTCCAACGAAGTCTGGATTATTGGTGATCGACGTAAAACGCGCGAAATGGCGTATTTTGTATACAGAGTTAATTGGAAGATTTATCCATCAAGCCTTAGACAGTCAGCAAATGCTATTTCCGATCGAAAAAGAACTATCTAAAATTGAAATGGATCTTTGGTTGAGTCATGAAAAGTTATTGAAACAACTTGGATTCCAGTGTGAATATCAACATGAAACACTTTTTATTCACGGTGTTCCTACAATTATTTCAGAAAACAGCATCGACAACTGTGTGGATTCCCTACTTTCAGATTTACAAGACCGTGACATCGATCAAGGCGATGTGGCACATCACTTGGTTCGACGTTTAACACAAAACGCATCCAAAGATGCTGTTATTCGACATCCTGAGGAGGCGCAAAAACTCATCGAATCATTGTTTCAATGCGAGGAGCATACGCTCGCTCCAAATGGAAAAAAAATCATGCACACGTTATTACTAACTGACATTACTTCAAACTTTTAACTATGTTCAACAACCTTCCTCAAGTAACGAAGAACATCATTTTATTAAACATCATGTTCTTTTTAGCGACGTTGGTGTTGCAATCGCAAGGAATCGACCTAACTGATAGCCTTGGTGCTCATGTTGTCAATACGCCCTTATTTAAACCTTATCAAATTGTCACGCATTTCTTTATGCACGGTGGATTTTTCCACATTCTATTCAACATGTACCTCTTCGCCATTCTTGGTGCTTATTTGGAACAAATCTGGGGACCGAAACGCTTTTTTACATTTTATATTGCAACTGCGCTTGGCGCCTTCGCTTTGTATAACATCATGGGCGTTATGGATGTGATGGGATTGAAAGCACTCATCATTGACCAAGGATTCAGTATTTCCGAAATCAACCAACTGATTATCAATAACGACCGTGATGGATTAATCGCTACAAACAGTACTGCTGTAATTGCTTACGCGCAACAATCTTTTACACCAATGGTGGGAGCTTCTGGGGCCATATTTGGCGTCATGGCAGCATTTGCGATTCTCTTTCCAAATACAGAGTTTAGGTTATACTTTGCCATTCCTGTAAAAGCGAAGTACTTTGTTGCTGGTTACTTTTTAATAGAGGTTTACCTTTCGTTTCAAAACAATGCAAACGATAGCACCGCGCATTTAGCCCATGTTGGTGGTGCCATCGTAGGAGCAATCATTGTCCTTTTCTGGAGAAAGGCAGACAGATCAAATTTTTGGTAAATGCAAGGAAGAAATCTCATAGAAGAACTTAAGTTTCAGCTGCGAGCTGGAACAATGACCAATCGCTTGATTATTGTCAATGTCAGTGTTTTTCTATCGCTTTTATTGATCAAAAAAAGTTTGTTGCTTTTCAACATCGATCCCTTAGTTAGCGATGGATGGATCCATCGTTTGATGGATTTAAACAGTTCGTTTTCTGCTTTTATTCGTGCTCCGTGGGGACTTGTTACGAGTATTTTTACGCATGAGCAATTTGGACACCTATTGTTCAATATGCTGTTTCTCTATTTTTCAGGTCGTTTCTTCGAACAGTATTTCAGTCGAAGAAAATTGTGGCTCACTTACTTATTCGGTGGTATCGCTGGTGGATTACTTGAATTAATGGCGAATAATCTATTTCCAGCCTTGCAAGGAACCAACGTCGTTATTCTCGGTGCCTCAGGTTCCATCATGGCCATTTTTACCGCCCTTGCTTTTTATCAACCGAATCTTCAGGTAAGCTTATTTGGGATTTTTCCCATACGCATTTACTTTTTGGCTATATTTTTCTTATTCAAAGACTTAATCAACATTGGCACAGATGATCAAATCGCACACTTTGCCCATTTAGGTGGCGCTCTATTTGGCCTATTATCCATTCAAAACCTTCACTCTTCTAAAAACATCTTGGTGCGATTAGAAAACTTCATTGCTCGTTTTTCTGGGAAAGTTCAAGGTGAAAAAAAGGGAAAGTCCACACGATCTAGATTTAAGACAGATGAAGAATTCAATAGCGAAAAGCGTCAAAAACAGGTGAAAATGGATCAAATCCTGGATAAAATCTCCAAATCCGGCTATGATTCACTCAGTAAAGCAGAAAAAGACTTCCTATTTAATCAAAGTAAAAATGGCTAATATCATACAACGTCTTTTTCGCTTTTCTTCCATTTTCAAAGTGGCAAGTCTGATTAGCTATGGAGCCATGATCCTGTGTTACCTAGCACCGTTCATTCATCCGAAAACCTTATCCATTTTACCTTTTTTCGGCTTACTTTATCCCGTTTTATTTGGTATAAATCTGGGTTGGCTACTCCTTTGGGGACTTGCGCGTTCCAAATGGGCCATTTACACGCTTATCGTATTAGGTCTCGGTGGAAAAATGCACTTTAGAAGTTTGGCCTTTTCCAGTAGTTCACCTGCAGATCCATCGGGAATAAAGGTGTTAACGTACAATGTTCGTTTGTTTGATTTGTTCAATCCGTCATTTAGTAAGTCCATTGAAAACCGCAACAAAATATTCGCTTACATCCGTCGAACTGACCCAGATGTTCTTTGTTTACAAGAATATTACCGTCAGGACAAGCCCACAGATTTTGAAGTGGTGGATTCGTTATTTTCCATTATGGGAAATCGGAATTACCATGAACGCAGTGCCCACAAACGCAGTACGCGACAAAACTATGGTATCGCCATGTTTTCGAAGTATCCAATCATCGCTAAAGGTGATGTAATGTTTGAATCGCAAGGAAGTAGTGACTTCAACTACTGTATTTATGCGGATATCATTAAAAATCAAGACACATTCCGTGTTTACAATGTGCACTTACAGTCCATTCGCTTGCATACTGAACCAAACATAGAGGCTGCTACTGACGAAGAAGGCATGGCAAGTGAACGGGCACTTCGCAGTGTTTTTTCCAAATTACGTTTGGCTTATGTAAAACGAGCTGAACAAGCTCGGCGTGTTGTTGAACACATCAAAACTTCTCCTTATCCAGTAATTATCTGTGGCGACTTCAACGATACTCCGATGTCCTACACCTATAACCAGTTCAATCGTTTCTTGAAAGATGCTTTTCGTCAGTCCAGCAGTGGAATTGGATCTACGTATATTGGACGACTTCCAGCGGGTAGAATCGATTACCTTTTTTATGACCCACGTCTGACAACAAGTGGTTTTAATATTCAAAAAGAAGAGTTTAGTGACCATCGAGCCTTAGTTTGTACTTTTTCCCGAGTAAAATGATGTTAATTGTTGATTGCGGCAGTTCAAAAACTCCACAAATTGTTTCCACATTTGAAGAATTCTGCGACACCGAGTGTATTGGGTTCCACGATTTAACCGAAGAAATGGCAAAGGATTCCATTGGAATCGTTTTTTCCGGTGCGCCCATTTTGATTACGGAAATTGATATGTCCAAATACATTGAACATGTGCAATGGCTAAAAGCCTATCAAAAACCCATTTTGGGCATTTGTTTTGGACATCAATTGTTGGGATTGCTTTACGGGGCAAAAAGTGCGAAGATGCGTGAAGATCGAAATTGGCAGGAAATTGAAATCATCGAGGAATCTCCTTTATTTAACCGCCTTCCCGATTGTTTTGAAATGATGGAAGATCACTGTGAGCACATCACGATTCCACCAGAATTCAAATTAATGGCGGCTTCTGACGCTTGTATCAATGAATGCATGCAGCATGAAAGCAAGTCGATTTTTGGTGTTCAATTCCATCCGGAAGTTTCTGGGAACTATGGAAATATTCTTCTCGAAAACTTTTATGTTATTTGTGAGAAATAGGTTTATTTTCCTGCAATCGAAAATAACTTTTTCTTGTTGAGCACACTTATTTTTCGGGTATGAACTTCAATGATTCCTTCTTCTCTAAAATCCTTTAATAAGCGAATCAAGGTTTCTGTTGCTGTTCCTACAAAATTTGCTAGATCTTCACGGGACAAGTTGATTGGTTCATTTTCGTAAATTTCAAGGAGAATAATCATGGTAAATGCCAAACGTTCACGAACTGATTTTTGAGCCATATTCGTAATAAAATCGGCTTGATTAGACAAATCTCGCGAAAGTTCTTTGATGATGCCGTTGCGTAATACAGGATTGGTATCCATCATAGTTAGAAAATCATCCTTGCTGATGAAACAGATGTTACTTTCCTCCAATGTTTCAGCAGTAACCCGGTAAGGTGTATCGCTAAACATGGATCTGAATCCGACCATTTCACCGGATTTCGCAATATGAATAATCTGTTCCTTCCCTTCGTCACCTCGTTGAAAGATTTTTACCATGCCTTCGTTTATGCAAAAAACACCTCTTGGAGAGGAGCCTTCCAAAAATAAAGCTTGATTTTTTTTATAGTACTTAGAGTCTTTATGAGCATTGACATGGTCAATCTCATCTTGACACAAAACACCTAAGTGTGATCCTTTTCTTCCAGCACAGGTGGAACAAGTAATATGTTTGTGAGATTTCTCAATCATCGGATGGAGATTAATTTCTCAAAGGTAAGCTTATTTAAAGATTTCATGGTATTTTTTTGCTCGATGATAAACGTACCGCTATTCAACAAAATTAGCAGATATTTGACTTAGTGATAACTCGGGATTATTAAAATATCATCATAAAAAAAGGCGACCAAGTAGTCGCCTTTTTTTGTATAATCTTAAGTTGTATTACATTTTAATGAATTTCACAGATTCAGATTGTTTACCTGAATTGAATTTCACAATGTATGTTCCGTTAGCAAGGTTATCTCCGTCAATTTGCAAGGAGTTTGTTCCTTCGTCCATCGATTTTCTGATGGATTTAACCAAACGTCCTGTGATCGAATAAACTTGAATTTCTACCATTCCTGCATTCGCTAATTCAAACGTTACCGTTGTGTTGTCGCGTGTTGGATTCGGGTATGTTTTCAATTTAGAATCAAATTTCACATTTGTAGTTGAACCATTTTCATTCAATCCTAAGAACGCTGTTGATCTCCAAATACCACGTCCAAAAGTTCCTAGGTAGATTTCACCTGGACGATCATTTCCTTCGTCGAACGTTCTCCAAGATTGACGAACTTCATAAACTGGAGTTCCCTCAAAACCTGTAGATGAATTCTCCCAAGAAGCACCACCATTTGTCGAAATAAACGCTCCATTAGAGGTTCCCACAACGATTACATCAGAATTGTTACGGTCAATGATTCCGTCGTAACACGCTACACCTGGTGTCGTTATTGCCGTAAGACCAGTGAATGTAGGTGTAGTTGCATTCGCATTCAAACTTCGGCGATTCACACCATTGAATCCTGCGAAACACACAAGGTCATTTCCATTATTCGGATTGACCGCAATTCCCTCATATGAAGTAGAAGTAATTTTGGTTGCAGTGGTAAAGCTTGGATTTGATGTTGTGCCACCTGAGGTTACGTACCCAACTTTAGAAACAAAGTTCGGATCACTTGTGTATACAGAACCTAATCCGTCAATTCGCCAAACACCGTTTCCTGAACTTACGTAACAGTGATTTAAGTCCTTTGAAAATTCAACATCAACTGAATTAGATAATCCACCTCCGATATTTCTAGCAACGCAAACCCACTGAGTACTTGTTACTGCCAATCTTAACGCATTTCTTGTTCCCCATAGCTCACCGTTGTTCGCATTCACATAAACAAGGAACCAAGATTGGTAAGGATCTTGAACACGTACAGTATCCCAAGCAACGTTGTAGATTACTGTGTCGCTTCCCATAGAAACTGTTTCTCCTGTTGCTGCATTCAAACCAAAGTTCTCGTTACCCACCGTTAAAGAAGGTTCCCAAGCCAATGTATCGTCAAAATAATACGCTGTTGGAGCAACGAATGTAATTGAGTCACCAGAAGACAAAGAAGGTACACGAATAATTGAACCTGATGCATAATTTTTTGTAGGAATCAAGGTCACGGAATCTTGAGAATTCAAATCATAATATTCGGCCAGGAAAATTTCAGAGTGGAAAGGGTGATTTGGACTTCCATCTGTTCCAGCCGCATCATAGGAAGCTGGCAAAGATGGAACAAATGAACTGAACGTTTGTCCTTTATCCCCTGAACGAGAAATAGAGTTGTAATAAACTGTTGAGAACATTACACGAGGATTAAAGAATGAAATTTCACATTCAAATCCATCACCACCATTTACTTCTCTAAATTCTTGTGGAGTTGACAAACTAAAGTCATTGTATAGGGTTCCGTTATCTTGTGCACCTCCCATTACTGCTCCTGTTCTATCAAAAGCAATTCCGTAGAACTGAGTAACGTTGTATCCTCTATTAGACGGATACCACGTTTCTCCGAAGTTGTTCGAAACACCAATACCTCCATCGTTACCAATGTATAAACGGTTGTTTGCATCCCATTTCATTTCGTGGTTATCTGCGTGTGCATAAATCGGTGAGTTTGGAGCAACAAACCACTGGCTAATTTTCTCGAATCCACCTTGTGGAGGATTGTTTACCATTTGTTTCCATTTCCAAATATCGATTCCTCCTAGGAAAATAAATTCTGGATCGGTTGGTTTTACAGAAACAACACTTCCGTAAGTACCTTGGTCTCTGTAAATATCGAATTCATTAGGTGGACCAGATGCTCCTACGAATTGACTCCATGTTTCACCATCGTTGTGCGATACGTGCATACTCATCAAATTACTGTTTGTACGAATCGCGTAGATTGAGTAGTGATTAGAAGAATTTTTGATTGGTGAAATCGCATACTCAATGCGAGCCGCGCCATTTGGGACCAAATTATTTGCCGAAGTACCAGATTTATCTACAAACGTAACACCTGCATTTGTTGAAACATAGGTTTTGTTCGCTCCGAAAGAAGCTACTACAACATTTCCGTCTAAAGACATTTGTAACGCTGCACATCCACCATTCGCACCTGTAACAGAAACAGATGTTAAAGATGTATCGCCTAATTTCCATTTTTTTAATCCTGTTGATGTCGCCATCCAAACATAGTTATCTGCATTTGAGCTAACAATCTCCGTACAACTTGACGTTCCTGGAATGGATGCCCAAGTTGTTCCAAAATCAGTTGAATACCACACTCCGTTTCCGTTCCAGCCTTCGTTGTTCGAACCAGTAGCAACAAATATGGTATTGTCAGGAGTTTGAGTCATGGAAGAGATGTACGGATTTGCACCAGCTGCAAAATAAGACTCTACTCGGTCCCACGTATTTCCTTTGTTAGAAGAAACGAATAATCCACCTGAAACACCACCTGCCCAAACGCGGTTGATGTTTGATCTATCCGGTTGAATCGCACGTGTGCGTCCTCCAATGTTGTCTGGACCCATCGATTCGAAAACAATGGATTTTGATTTCTTCATTTTACGAATTTGACCATCAATCTGAGCTAATTTCTCGGCAGATACTGGCTGTCCAGTAGTCACATCGATATAGCGTGCTCTTAACCAAGCCATTGCGTCATCAGAAGATTTCTCTTGCAATGAAGTCAAACTTTCTTGATTGTATTTTCCTTCTGACGGAAACAACATTAAAGCACCAACTGCAGCAGAAACAATTCCTGCAAACATCAGAGAACCAAATACATAGAATTTCTTGTTCATAGACTATTTTTTACTTTACTAAATACAACTGCTAAAATAAGCAAGATTCTTTAAAATTAATACAAATTTAACCTCAAAAAAAATATTAACTACAATTAAGTGTCTTCTACAGACAACTCAATCAAACAAATGTTTTTCCGCGTGATAGGACGAGCGTACGAGCGGACCACTTTCTACGAATCTAAATCCCATTTCTAATCCAAGTACTCGGTATTTTTCAAACTGACTCGGTTCAATAAATTCTACGACCGGCAAATGTTTGGGTGTAGGTTGTAGGTATTGACCAAGCGTTAAGATATCTACCCCAACAGCTCTTAAATCCTGCATCGTTTCGATGACTTCATCCTCCGTTTCACCGAGTCCAAGCATGACACCTGACTTCGTTCTCATCCCACCTTTTTTTAAGCGGAAAAGCACCTCTAAACTTCGGTCGTATTTTGCTTGTATGCGCACTTGTTTTGTCAGTCTTCGAACAGTTTCTAAATTATGAGAGACAATTTCAGGTGCGACGTCAATCAACACTTGTAAGTTTTCCCATTTTCCTGCGAAATCAGGAATTAATGTTTCCAAGGTAGTACCAGGAGACTGTTGACGAATTGCACGAACAGTTTGCGCCCAAATCTCTGATCCGCCATCTTTTAAGTCGTCCCGATCAACAGATGTAACAACCGCATGTTTCACTCCCATGATTTTCACACTGTTCGCTACCCTTCCTGGCTCAAACTCATCCACCTCTTCCGGTTTTCCCGTTTGAACCGCACAGAATCCACACGAACGCGTACAAATATTTCCGAGAATCATAAACGTTGCCGTCCCTTCTCCCCAACATTCACCCATGTTTGGACAACTGCCACTTTCGCAAATGGTGTGTAATTTGTGTTGATCTACTAATCCTCTAACGGTACGGTAATTTTCACCTGTTGGTAATTTTACACGCAACCATTTCGGTTTTTTGATACGTATTGTTGATAGGTCGTTTGTACTTTCCATTTGCTTTTAAAACAAGTTAATTCAAGAAATGTTTAGTTGGATTTCATCCTGAATTCGACAAATTAATTCTTCTCTCTTTTGCCAAAGCTCTTGGGATAAGATCCCTTTTTTGTGTTGCTTTATTCTCTTCCAATTGACGAAAGCTCTTCGCCATTCATACCATGCAAGACTTAATAATCCGATATTTACATAATATAAGAGAGCTGTCCAAAATGTTAGGCCGAAAAATTTCGGAAGGATAAATAGTATCGGTAAATTGAAGAATTGCATAAGTACCATCGTCAAAACCATCTTAGTCGAACACCAAAAGACTTTTCTTTTGAATGATTTCTCCACAAAACGTTTTACAAGAATGTACGGTACGTAGGCATGAATGAATCCGAGAAGAGCAATGGGAGCTAGTAACACAAATACCCATCGATTCATTGCATTGGTCTTGCGTTGACTTTGATAAAAATGCTCCTCCGTCATTCCATTTGCACGTAGCTTCTCGAAATAATCGGATAATTCTTCTTTTAACGAAATTAGTTTCTGAGGAAATTCTCCCTGAAATTGATTTAAAAAGTGAGCCAGCGCTTTGGAATATTTCCAACGATCAACTAAGGTCAACTGTGAATCGTAACAAATCGGACTCATTCCTTGTCGCGTTAACATCATCACTTGCTCATGAAACTCGAAATCACTTTCCAATTCAATGTGTGTAATAACTCCTGCAAGTTTCTGTTCCAAAACTCGGTTTAATTCATTGATGGTCTTGGATGGATTTTCTAAGTATTCATCCTTGTAGTCATTCAAAATAATTGGGGTGGATTCGGCCATGAGAATATCACTTCGCATCCTATTTGGGAAACTGTAGTTACATCCAATGGGAACAATTCGGATTTCTTTCTTCCAATTTGTGGCTTCCAATGCCGTGAATCCAATTCTCAGCGCACCTTTTTTAAGCGGCTTTAATCTTCGCTCGAAGACATCGTCCGTCATCCCCTCACCAAAAATGAGCAAACTTCTGTTCTTGTCTAAAATTTCTGTTGCCTTGCGAAAGGACTCTTTATTTTTCTCCACTGCATTGCCACCATCGTGCTGACGATAGATGGGAATCATGTGCGCACTTGCCAAGAATGGACTTGATAGTTTCGTGAACACATCCGAACGTGTCATAAAAAAAACAATGGGCTTCCTGAGCACCGAAATGATCAATGGATCCATAAAAGCAGAGGCATGATTGCTGACAAAAATGGTTCTGCTAAATCTCTTTTTTGTGGCATTCACCAAGCGAATATTTCGAAAATATAGGCGAAGGGAATAACTCAAAAAAATGTTGAAAATAAAATAGAGTAAACGCATCGTTCGCGAAATTACAAATTTTCAAATTTCTGTTTTAACAATAAGAGGTATAATAACTTTTTTAATGTGCATTTTTTACTTTCCCAAGAAACATTACTTTCGTTTTTAAATCAATGAATCATGAAACGAATCGGCTTATTTTGTGGGGGACTATCATCGGAATACTCCATTTCTATTCTGAGTGCGAATACCATCAAAGCGCATTTCCCTTCAGAATTTGAAGTGATAAAAATTGTTGTTTCCACAAATGGTTGGTTTGCGGAAGTAGACGGGAACGAACTTCCTTTCGACTTGAACGATTTTAGTTTTCAGTGGAATGGTAGCGCACAAACCATCGACGCTGGACTCATCTACATTCACGGAAATCCAGGCGAGAACGGAAAGATTCAAGCGCTTTTGGACATGAAAGGCATTCCATACCTCAACTCTGGCGCACTTGCTTCCGCTTTGTCTTTCGATAAATGGTATTGCAATCAATTCCTTCGTGCCTTCGACATCCCTGTTGCGAAATCCATTTTCTTACCTTCGATTTCAGAAAAAACGAACGAGGAAATCATTCAAACCTTGGGATTGCCGATTTTTGTCAAGCCATCCGACTCTGGATCCAGCTACGGAATCTCAAAAGTAAAAGCCGCTCATGAATTAAATGCAGCATTAGAAACTGCCTTCAAGGAAGGAAAAACGGTTGTCCTAGAGTCATTCCTCGATGGAACAGAAGTCACGTGTGGAGTTTACGGG
>JBAWZN010000016.1:0-44490 GCA_037143015.1 Flavobacteriia bacterium | reverse complement strand
GGAAAACTTGAACTTTTTTCGTTTCCTTGCGCTTACGAAAACGAGGTTTTCGATGCGCTGGAAACGAAAAAAGCTCCTTCAACTGTCGTTGAAGGAGCTTTCATCAGAGTGATCCCGAAAGGATTCGAACCTTTGACCTTCGCCTTAGAAGGGCGTTGCTCTATCCAGCTGAGCTACGGGACCGATTTTTTTTGAAGATATATCTAATCAATTATCTGTTTTCACCTAAACGGCCTAAATAATTGATTACAATATCCACTTAATTGAATGAAAAAAGGGGGATGATTGCTCATCCCCCTCGTCGGGGCGGCAGGATTCGAACCTGCGACCTCCTGGTCCCAAACCAGGCGCGATGACCGGACTACGCTACGCCCCGAACGATTCATCTTCAATATTTTCATTAAACTGAACGTGATCAGTTCCTTTATTCTTTCAGTGCAAGCTTTCACATTGCTCCACCGATAGATTTTTGCGGTGGGAACGAGATTCGAACTCGTGGTACAGTTACCCGTACGACAGTTTAGCAAACTGTTGGTTTCAGCCACTCACCCATCCCACCAGTATTCCATGAATGGATGGCAAAAGTACAAAAACAATCTGTTTTTGAAAGCTTTTTTTGAAAAAAATGTTAACTGTATGTGAAAATTCCTTTTTCTGAGTGTATTGTTACCTGTTTTCCAACATGTTGCTCTACGCGTCCGACAATTTTCGCATTTACACCGAAAGATTGGGAGATTTCAACGATCTCTGCTGCAAGATCCTCAGGGACATATATTTCCATGCGATGACCCATGTTGAAGACTTTGTACATCTCTTGCCATGGTGTTTGTGATTCTTCCTGAATCATCTTGAATAATGGCGGAATTGGGAATAAATCGTCTTTAATTACGTGGACGTCATTCACGAAGTGTAGGACTTTCGTTTGAGCTCCTCCCGAACAATGCACCATTCCATGTATGTTTGAACGGTGTTTCGCTAATATCTGTTGAATAATCGGAGCATACGTTCTTGTTGGTGACAAAACTAATTTTCCAGCGTCTAAAGGCGAGCCTTCTACTAGGTCTTGTAGTTTCCTTGTTCCACTATAGACCAAGTCTGACGGAATAGCCGCGTCAAAACTCTCCGGGAACTCTGTCGCTAAACTATGATCGAAAACATCGTGACGCGCGCTCGTAAGGCCATTGCTGCCCATTCCTCCGTTGAAGAAGGACTCATAGTTTGCTTGACCATCGGATGCTAGTCCAACAATGACATCGCCTGCTTGAATGGTATGATTTGAAATCACCTCATCTCGACGCATGCGACAAACAACGGTAGAATCTACAATGATTGTTCGTACTAAGTCACCCACATCGGCAGTTTCGCCACCTGTGGAGTGAATTTCTAATCCATATGAACGTAATTCCGCTAAGATTTCTTCTGTTCCATTGATGATTTCTGAAATCACTTCTCCGGGAATCAAATTCTTATTGCGTCCGATTGTGGAAGAAAGCATGATGGGTCCTGTTGCGCCAACGCACAATAAATCGTCTAGATTCATGATTAAGGCATCTTGTGCGATTCCTTTCCAAACGGATAAATCTCCCGTTTTTTTCCAGTACATGTAAGCAAGCGAGGACTTTGTCCCTGCGCCATCAGCATGCATGACCAAGCAATAGTTTTCGTCACCGGTTAAATAATCCGGAACAATTTTACAAAATGCTTGAGGAAATAATCCTTTGTCAAGTTTCTTAATAGCGTTGTGAACATCTTCCTTTCCGGCAGAAACTCCACGTTGCTGGTAACGATTATCGGACATAAGTTAATTTGTTGTCAAAGGTAGGAAATCCTATTCGTCTTCGTTCGATGAGGCATCAAGATCTTTCAGAATTTTCTGAACATCTGCCTCCGTCTCGTGAAGTTTAATCTTACATATTTTTATTAATTCAGACGCGCGTTTGACCTTCAACGCTAATTCATCTACATTGATTTGACCACTTTCCATATACTGGACAAGTTGCTGCAATTCTTCGTAAGCCTCTGTATAGTTCATGACATTGATTTATTTGAATCCACGTCTTTTCTTAATGGCTTCATAAGCATCTTGAATGCGTTGAAATTTCTCTTTCGCTCCTTTTTGGTACTCTTCTCCCATTTGAGCAACCTTGTCTGGGTGGAAAGAAATGGCCATTTTACGGTACGCTTTTTTCACTTCTTCATCTGTCGCTTGGTCGGTAATTCCTAAAATACGGTAATCCGAGTCGACGTTTCGGTAGAACATGTTTTTCACCGATTCGAAGTCCACCGCGGACACACCCAACATCGTGGCGATTTTCGCAATGGTATTCATTTCCGCTGTTCCAACATCACCATCAGCTTTAGCGATTCCGAATAAATAATGAATTAATTGAACACGCACTTCGATTGGCATTCTCCCGCGAATATCGGTGCAAATTTGCTGCAAAGGAACTTGACCTGTATCGAGAAATTGCTTGAGGATTTGCAAATGTTCGCTGGTAAAGCGATTTCCGAATTGATCTGCAAAGAATCGTTTGACGTAATCCAACTCGACTTTCAGTACTTTTCCATCCGCTTTCATCACGACCGCAGAAAGCGCCATCAGCATCGTTGGAACATCGTAAAGCGAAGATTGTCGGCGGTAAAACTCAAATGGATCTTGTCCATTTGTCGCTTTATTTGCGCTGCCTTTTGCACCATTGGAACCCAATTGATCCACCAAGGATCCAATGATGAATCCAATAATTCCGAGTCCAATTTTTCGGGTTATCAAAAAGGCCCCGACGCCAAAAATCCACTTGTACAAAATCTCCGCTTTCTAAATTCTCTCCAAAACTACTTATTTAAGCAATATGTTCGATGTTTCGTTGAATGAATTGATCCAAAGCTTCGCCTTTTAACATTCCTTGTGCTAGAAGTGCCAAATCAACCAATTGCTTCGTTACCGCCTGTTGTTCATCGTCGTTCTTTTGTAACAAGGATCCAACCACTGGGTGATTCGAGTTCACAGTCAAGTTGTACATTTCTGGGAAGGCGCCGTAGAATCCACCACCACCCATGCGCTGTTGTTCCATCATTCTTCGAATGAATTCCGGCTGTGTAATAATAATTGGTGCCTCACTATCGCTCATGCTTTCAAACTGAACAGTGAATTTCTCTTTTACGACATTCGATTCAAAAACTGGCTTCAATTTTTCTTCGTCCTCTTTTGATAATTTCGATGGAATTTCGTCTGTTTTCTTGATGAGTTTATCCAAAGAATCTGAATCTACTCTGACGAAGCTCACATTTTCTAAACTTTGCTCCATTTTAGAAATCCAATGTGCCGCAAGTGGTCCATCTAGTTGCAATACATCATATCCACGATCTTTTGCTTTCTTCACGAAAGAAAATTGTTCTTCTGGATTACTTGTGTATAATACAATTAGTTTATTGTCTTTGTCTGTCTGAAGTGCCTTGATTTTCTCTTGGTACTCCTCGATGGTAAAGTACTCATTAAGGGTATTTTTAACCAAGTTGAATTCTTTGGCTTTGTCAGCGAACTTATCTTCTGAAAGGATTCCATATTGAACGAAAATCTGCAAATCATCCCACTTAGACTCAAAATCTTTACGGTCTTTTTTGAACATCTCTGCCAATTTATCCGCTACCTTTTTCGTAATGTGAGCCGAAATTTTCTTCACATTGCTATCGCTTTGTAAGTAAGAGCGTGACACATTCAATGGAATGTCTGGTGAATCAATGACTCCATGTAAAAGTGTCAAGAACTCAGGTACAATTTCCGCCACACTGTCCGTGATGAATACTTGATTACAGTAAAGATTGATTTTGTTTCGTTGAACTTCTACATTTTCCTTGATTTTCGGGAAGTACAAGATTCCAGTTAAGTTGAATGGATAATCGACATTCAAGTGAATGTGGAATAAGGGATCATCAAATGTGGATGGGTACAACTCGCGGTAGAAATTTGCGTAATCTTCTGTGCTCAAATCAACCGGTGCTTTTGTCCAAGCTGGAGAAACATTGTTCACTTGGTTAGGCACATCAATCGCTACGCGTTTCACCTTTCCATCTTCGTCTTTTTCTCCTTCTGGAGAATCTACGTATTCTGTTTTGTTACCGAAGAAAACTGGAATTGGCAAGAATTTACAATACTTGTTCAGAATACCACCAATGCGTTCTTTTTCCAAGAATTCAATGGATTCTTCGTTAATGAATAAAACGATATCCGTTCCATGGTAATCCTTTTCGATTTCTGACAATGTGTATTCTGGCGAACCATTACTTTCCCATTGAACTGCTTGAGATCCTTCGTGTCGGGAAAGTGTTTTAATTTGAACACGTTCCGCGACCATGAATGCTGAATAGAATCCTAGTCCGAAGTGACCGATGATTTGCTCAGCCCCCTCTTTTCCATTGTACTGCTGAACGAACTCTTCAGCTCCTGAAAAAGCAATTTGATTGATGTACTTATCAATTTCATCTGCCGTCATTCCAATACCGCGGTCGCGAATTGTTAGCGTTTTTTCTTCTTTGTTTAAAATCACTTCGACTTTCAACTCGCCTAAATCACCTTTAAACTCTCCGCTTTTTGCGAGAACGTTTAATTTTTGTGATGCATCTACGGCATTTGAAACCAATTCACGAAGGAATATTTCGTGGTCGGAGTACAAGAATTTCTTAATAATCGGGAAAATGTTTTCCGTTTGTACGTTTATTTGTCCTGTTTTCATGATATACATTTTGATTCTCTTCGTGGTCAAGGAATATGCCAAGTAGCAAATTGTGACATTTTGACAAGTTTTACTTCTCTTACGTCACAAATCTTCAGTCTTTTGAAATAATTTGTCACTTTTGTAGCATGAAAGGATATGCATTTATTACCGGCGCCAGCGCTGGATTCGGAGAGGCCATCGCAGAAACATTAGCGAACGAAGGATATCAGTTAATTATCGCAGCGCGACGAACAGCGCGTTTGGAGGAATTAAAGTCTCGTTTAAGCAACTTGGATATAGCGGTGCATATTTTGACCATGGATGTTCGGGATGAAAACGAAGTTCAGCAAGCTGTTTCTTCCTTGCCAGAAGATGTTCAGAACCGCATCGAAATATTAGTCAATAACGCAGGACTTGCCGTTGGACGCGGTCCGATAGACCAAGGAATTTCCGACGACTGGGATCGTATGATTGACACGAACATCAAAGGACTGTTGTATGTCACAAAAGCCGTTGTTCCCTTTTTGAAAAAGCAAAAACACGGACACATTGTCAATATTGCAAGCATTGCTGGAAAAGAGGTGTATCCAGGTGGAAACGTTTATTGCGCGAGCAAACATGCGGTGGACGCACTTTCACGTTCCATGCGCATCGACCTAGTTTCCTATGGGATAAAAGTGACGAACATTGCACCGGGAGCAGCAGAAACAGAATTCTCCATTGTCCGATTTAAAGGCGATCAGCAAACAGCTGATTCTGTCTATGAGGGATTTGACGCATTGCAAGCACAAGACATTGCTGACAGTGTTTTATTTGCCGTAACGCGTCCTGCACATGTGAACATTAGCGATATTACCATCATGCCGACTGCACAAGCAAGTGCAACCATTTTACACAAGGAAGCTTAGTTTCCTTCTGTATCCTCAGGCGCTTCGTCCGATTGACCTAGCGGCATTAAATTTTGAATTAAATCCTCGTAGCGTTGCTTGATGCGTTTTTTCTCATCCGCTTTAGCGAACGATTTTCCTTCCTCTAATTCGGCAATTTCCATTTCAAGTGCATTCACTCGTTCCATGTAATTTTGCAGGTTGAATTGAACCGCTTGTTTCACCCAGTATTTCGTTAAACCACCTCCAATTTCGTTGTAATGGATGTAGACCGCATGTGATTTCTCTTGCAAGTCAATGTTCATACGCATGATGAACACTGCATATGAAATCATGGTTCTCAATTCGTCATATCCTTTGAAATCACTGTGGTAGATGAGTTGATCTAGGTAATCGTAATCAGAGGAGTCACCAATTTGAGCAATCACTTCAGCGATGGTCACTTTGAGTGCTTTTGCTGGCTCATTTTTCATTCCTCGAGCAACCGTTAGTGCATCTTTTTCATCCACTTTAATATACGAACCAAGTCCAGAAGCAATCGCACTGTACGATTTCTCTTTGGCCATAAACGATTTAAAGAAAGTACCAGCCTCTTCTGCTTCCATCAATTCCATACAACCAATGGCCGCTGCACGAACATCAGATTTTGAGTCGTTCAAAGCGATTTCCTTCAACTGTGCCACATACGTTTTAGCTTTCTCTTTTTCCATCTCCTCGATCAATTTGATCGCAGCTAAGCGAATACTCCAAAATGGGTCTTTCAATGCATCTGCCAATATACGCTCTGATTTAGCTCCAGGTGTTTTTGCGACGCGCATAAAAGCGGTATTGCGCGCTTTCCATCGCTTTGCATTGTAAAACTGATGAATAAATTCGTCTGCAGATTTATCTTCAAAGACTTTCCCTAGTAACATTTGATGCTCATCAAACAACACATTTTTCACCACTCCTTTGATGGGAAAGTAGAACGTTTGGTCCACTGAATCTACGATAATTCGTTTGGTGGTTTTTCCTGACTCATCCCAAATAGCCACATCCACTGGAAGTTTGTAAATAGGAAATTCATTGTAATTCTGAACTTGTTTTACCCTTAAGGCTAGAGTTGCATTGGTTGCATCTACGTTATGTGTCACCTCTAAAACGGGATGTCCGCTATTCAAGAACCATTGATCAAAGAACCAATTTAAATCCTCTCCAGAAACCTCTTCAAATGCCATTCGCAAGTTGTGAACTTCCGCTGCTTTGAATTTGTTGGAAGTCAAATAAAGGTTTAATCCTTTAAAGAACGCTTCATCACCAAGGTAATTGCGCAACATGTGCAAGATGCGACCACCTTTGTTGTAGGAATGACCGTCGAACATGTCTTCTTTGTCGCTGTAATCATAGCGAATCAAATTGAAATACCCACCATTTTCTGCTGAACTAAAATACCCATCCATTTCACTTTCCGCTTGAAAATCTGCTTCATCCAAACCGAAACGGTGCTCGTCCCACAGGTACTGAGAATAATTCGCGAAGGATTCGTTCAAGGGTAAATTCGCCCAAGATTCACAGGTAACTAAATCACCAAACCAGTGGTGAAACAATTCATGCGCAATGGTCGATTGATCATTTCCATCTAACAATTCACGCTCTGTTTTGTACACATAATCACCAAAAATCACCGCTCCTGTATTTTCCATGGCTCCGGAAACGTAATCTCTCACGACGATTTGCGAATATTTATCCCAAGCAAACTCAACACCCAAGCGCTCCGAGAAGAAACGAATCATTTCAGGTGTTTCACCAAAAATCGCTTTTGCATCTTTTTCGTATGCTGGCTCCACGATGTAGTTTACTTCCATTTTGGAACCGTCATTGCGTGTGTATGTGTCTTTAACTGTTTTGAATTCACCAACCGCCATCATAAACAAATAAGGCGCGTGTGGTAAATCTTGTTTCCAGTAATCCGTGCGTGTACCGTCTGTATTTTTCTTAGATGAAATCAACTTTCCATTGGAAAGTGTCATGTATTTATCTTGAACGGTCATTAAAATTTCTTCCGTAGATTTAGCGTTAGGTGCATCCACTGTTGGAAACCAAACACTGTTCGCTTCCGTTTCTCCTTGCGTCCAAATTTGTGGCATTTTCGTTTTATCTTCTCCTTTTGGATTGATGAAATAAAGTCCTTTGTCCGAAGTAATGGCCGCGCTTCCTCCTACTTTGCGTTCCTCTGGTTTTGCTACATATTGAATGGAAACGTTGAATTTCTCGTCACGCGTATATTTACGGTCTAATTGAATGCGTAAATGAAGTGAATCGTTGTAGGAGTAGTTCAATTTTTTATTGTTCATCTCCACGGAAAGAATGTCCATTCCTTTTGCGTCTAGAATGAGACTATCGGAAGCATAAAAATGCTGTTTCGCTGTTAATATTTCTTTTCCGTTTAAGCGTGAATGTTCCCAATCGAAACTTACTTCTAGGCGTGTATGAACCAAATCCGTTTGTAATGTTCGAGAAGAATTGTAAATACCTCGCACGTATGGATTTTCCTCCTCCATCATCATTTCTTCAAACTCAGCATCTGTAAAATCGCCTTCGGGCATGATTACTTCGATATCTTCAGGAGCAGGTTCATATACTGAATCAGCTATTTGACGTTGACATGCTGTACCGATTAAAACGATGGAAATGGGGAAAATGATTTTGAACATAAGCATATATTTTACACAAAACTGCAGAAAATAAATGAATTTACCGAGAATCTTGCGGGGAAACAAACGGAAGAAATTCGCTTTCGTTACTTTTGCAGAAAAAAAGATGAATTCAATCGACACATATAACTTCCAAGGTAAGCGTGCATTGGTACGCGTAGATTTCAATGTTCCATTAGACAAGGAAACTATGGCTGTGACCGATGACAAGCGTATTCGCGCTGCGTTGCCAACCATTCAACATATCTTAAATGAGGGTGGAAGTGTGATTTTATTGTCACATTTTGGCCGTCCTAATGAAGGTCCAGAAGAGAAATACTCTTTGAAGCACATTCGTTCTACGGTTGAAAAGGTTCTTGGCTTAAGCGTTGATTTTGCTGAAGATTGTATCGGAGTTGAAGCGCAGGAAAAAAGCAAACAACTAACAAGTGGCTCTGTTCTTTTATTGGAAAACGTCCGTTTTTATTCCGAAGAAACGAAAGGTGACCAAGCCTTTGCGGAAAAATTAGCTGCATTAGGCGATTGTTACGTGAACGATGCCTTTGGCGCGGCGCACAGGGCACATGCAAGTACCACTCAAATTGCTCAATTCTTTCCAAACGATAAAATGGTTGGATTCTTAATGAAATCGGAATTGGAAAGTGCGCGTAAGGTGTTGAACCATGCCGAGCGTCCATTTACAGCGATTGTTGGTGGAGCAAAAGTTTCGGATAAAGTATTAATCGTTGAGAATTTATTGAACATCGCGGATCACATCATCATTGGAGGTGGAATGTCATACACGTTTTACAAAGCGCAAGGTGGTCAAATCGGACAATCACTTTGCGAAGATGAGCGTTTGGAAACATGTCGTGAGATTTTAACAAAAGCGAAAGAAAAAGGAGTGCAGATTCATTTGCCTGTAGATTCTACAATTGCCAATCGTTTCGCGGCAGATGCAGAAACAAAAGTGAGTCCGAGTAATCAGATTCCAGATGGATGGATGGGCTTGGACATCGGTACCGAGTCGGTAGCCACTTTTCGTGAAGTATTGTTGGCGAGCAAAACCATTTTATGGAACGGACCAATGGGCGTTTTCGAAATGGAAGCGTTTGAGAATGGAACGAAATCCATAGCAGAAGCAGTTGTGGAAGCAACGTCACATGGAGCCTTCAGTTTAATTGGTGGTGGAGACAGTGCAGCAGCTGTACAGAAATTTGGCATGAGCGACCAAGTGAGCTATGTCAGCACAGGCGGTGGCGCATTGCTTGAATATTTTGAAGGAAAAGTACTGCCAGGCGTTCAAGCCATTGAGGACTAATTTGCTTTGACAACGTCAACCAGGCGATTTGAATAACCAGCTTCGTTGTCGTACCAACCAACGACTTTTACGAGTCCGTTGAACACAGTTGTCAATTCTGCGTCGAAAAGGCAGCTGTAAGAACTTCCAATGATATCACAGGAAACGATTGGATCTTCCGTATAACCGAGGATTCCTTTCATGTCTGTTTCACTTGCTAATTTCATAGCGGCATTGATTTGTTCTACGGTCACATCTGACTGTGTCACAAGGGTTAATTCAGTAACTGATCCATCTGACACAGGGACACGGAAACTTCCACCGGTAATTTTACCTTTCAAATCAGGAAAAATTCGTGTGATTGCTTTCGCTGCTCCAGTTGATGTTGGAATGATGCTGTTGGCTGCGGCACGAGCGCGACGTAAATCTTTATGCGGAGCATCGTGTAAACGTTGATCAGAAGTATAACTATGTACGGTAGAAATATACGCTACCTCGATGTCCATCAAGGACTTCAATACTTTGACCATAGGCGCAACATTGTTCGTCGTACATGATGCATTTGAGATCACCGTGTCATTAAAATCTACCGTATCATCATTTACTCCAATCACAACAGAAGGAATGTCTTCATCATTTGCCGGAGCTGAAATAATGACGTTTTTTGCCCCGCCAACTAAGTGTTTCGATGCCGCTTCTCTCGTTAAAAATAATCCTGTTGATTCTAAAACGGTTTCAACACCATAATCTGACCATGGTATCAATTCTGGATTGCGTTCACTGATAAAGGTGATTTTCTTTCCATTGGAAAAGTGCAATTCATTTCCTCTGATTTCGAAGGTTAAAGATAAATTCCCATGTATAGAATCGTACTTCAATAAATGGGCAAGTGTCTTGACATCGGCTAGGTCATTAACTAAAGCAACATCTACTTGAGGATCTTGTAATGCAATGCGCGTAAAACAACGTCCAATTCGACCAAAACCATTTACACCAACCTTTTTCATTTTTTTGAAGTATTTAAGCGTACAAAATTACACAACCGCCACGAAACAGATAACAATTAAAAAGAAAAAGTGTTCAAATGACACTTTGAACACTTTTCCCTTTGTAATCTGCTATTTTAGTTAGTTAAATGTATACGTTTGACCGTTTACAGTTACGGTAAATGTTACATCGCAGGTACCTGTCCCATAATCGAGTATACGAACCGGACGACTTTGGGGAGTAATTTCAACTGTTCCGCTAACGGGGAATCCGCAACCAACTTTAATGTGTACAGGTGAAGTAATATTCGCTGTATAACCACCTCCAGATGAAAACACACCCGTTGCTGTACCAGTTATGTCGTATTCGTCATCAAATCGATTGAAGAGCGTCGTGAAGCCATCCGTCCAAGTGCGCACACGTGTTGACGTATAGGCCATAGTTTCGCCCGATGTAAGCGTTGCGATACCATCAATCTGTACGTTGAAAAAGGGTTGTCCAGAAGCATTTACGCCCATGTTCTCCACTGTTTTCGTTCCTTCGATTTTGATGTCATTTACATAGTAATCGACAGGCGTATGGGTAATGATGGTTCCTTGTGCATGATAGAATCCTGTATACGTTGTCACAATTTTACCGCGTCTTGTTTTTCCGTCGTTGCAATCACAATTAGTCGATCCATAATCAACCGTGACTGTTTTTAGTGTCCCAGTTGTATCAATAGTAATGATCACATTACACGCCGTTTTCTGCTGAACTGGTTTGTCTCCAGGATGTGTAACAATCACGCCGCCATTTTTGTAATACACCATGTTTCCTGTAATCGCTTGATCGGAAATATTGGTCATTTCATCAAAAGCCGTTTCAACTTTTCGGTTGACCTCAGCCGATTGATCTTTGTCATAACGGAATTTACCACATGCACTAAGTACAATTGATAATCCCAAGCTAAATAGAACGATTTTTTTCATAACTTAAAATTTAAAAACTGTTTCCTCAATTACAAATTTCCTGCCAATTTTGTTTACAAATTCAATTTTTTTCGCACTTCTTTAGAAATACCATCTTTATGTAGGTAAATGTTGATGGTTTTGTATTTGAAGTAGTTTTCAGATACATATAAATATCCTTTTGGATAATTGGATGTCCCCCAAGAATTTTTCACCAAGAAATAATTCACGCCATTTTGATCAGTGTACAATCCAACGATATGCATTCCATGGTCATCTGTTGTCGTTTTATTATCATACGCTTCTTGACGTAATTCCTGCGTAATTTTCAGTTCTTTCGTTGGTTCAATGAAGGCATTCGAATTACGTTCAGCACCTGCATTGTTAAAGTTTTTGTTGTCTTTCCCTACGACTTCTACGCTTTTTGGATCAGCCGGAACAATCGCGATTCCATTACGGAAACTAAATCCTTTTTCAGAAACGTCAGCTCCCCAAGCGATGGTGTAACCATTTTTCAAGGCTTCTTTTGTTACCTCTACTAAGTCATTCATCTCCACATTGTAACTTTCACCCCATGCCCAGTTGTCTGGAATTTCCAAAAGACATTTTTTGTACATCTCGTGATTGGTAAAGGACGTTAGGGAAACGTAATTATCCATATTCAATTTCACATGTTCAGCGAATGATTTAGGAGTATATTTCTTTCCTTCAAATTCGAATTCTTTGACATCTTTTCCGATATTCTGATCGAGAATTTTGTTGTACTCTTTCTTCCATGAATCAGAAATTCCCTCAGGAGCACCGAGCTTAGTCATGATTTCTTGCATGATTTTGTTCAAGGCATTGAACATTTCAGCGTGATTATAAGTCTCGGTTTTTTCGAGTCCAGTGTAATCTGCATAGGGAACAATTCCATATTTACGGATCACTAACGGGATGTCATGAAAAGCTCCTCCTTCACCGAAATTCGTTTTTCCGTCCATTCGGATGTATTTTTCCGCTTTCATTTCATACGCCTTGCGAACGGTATACATTTCTGATAGCACGATGTCTTTACCGACACCTAAACGCATCAATTCAGATTCAAAAAAGGACATTCCAGAGAAGGACCAACATGTACCGGTTTGTCCTTGACTTTGTACAGGTGTAGCTTCTAAATGGACAACTTTCTGAAATTGGTATTTACTCCCTTCTGCATTGGTAACCTGTGCCAATGACATTGTTGCACCAAAAAAGATTGGCAACAAAAATTTAATTGTTCTTTTCATGTGTTGATTTATAGTTTACAAATCCAACCTTCGATTCCTTTGGAATTTACTTGCGATTGAATTGCTTGAATTTCCGTTTGATTGACTGCCGATCCTGCACTTACTCGAATGAGTGTTCCGCCTGGTAAAATATGAGCATTGAAGCCCTCAGCTTGAAGTTTTTGAACAAAGTTGTTCGCGTTTCGTGCCTCTGAAAAACATCCAACAATGTATTCGAAATTTGCTTTCACGCTGCTTGTCTCTACTACTGCTGTTGCTTTCGTTTCAAGGTTCGGAATCTTTACCGCAAAAACAGTAGACTCATCGTATTGATATAGTCCGATTTCCCCTGGTTCGACAGTTGAAAGTTGCTGATCAATATTCGCCTCATTTACAACTGATTTTTCAAATGGTGTAATTTGTTTTTCAGCGTAACGTACGATCATTTTTCCACGAAGTGGATTAAAATCTTTGTAGGAAATAAGTCCTGAATGGAGCACATCTGTCTTCATTGGAATCCAAAACGAATAGAATGCAAATGGAAGTAAACAGGCCGCTGCAGCATACTTCCAAAATTTCGTTGGATTTTTTTGAGTTGATTCTTCTGTTGAAACAGGATTTAACTGAATAATCGGTGTTTCCTCTTGAACTTGATTTGGAACAAAGGTCACATTCGACAATCCATAAGAGCTCAATAGCAAATTAAAATGACGGTCTTGTTCGAAACGAACGATGCCATCCGCATCCTTTGTGAAAATTCCAAGTTTTGGAATGCTTACTTGCTTTCCCAGTGCTAAATCCGCATTTAATTTTCCGGTGAAATCAGTAAGTTGAGCTACTCCTTCTTGGTAATAAAGTCCATTCAAACGAGCATATTCCGCAACGACTAATCCATCGTCATTGATGAGGTTACGGTTAAAAAGCAATTGCTTGTATGGTGCTTGAAGAATGCCTTTTTCAAAGTCGATTTGAGCCGGAATTGTTTTCGATACGAATCCACCAAAATTTGGCAGTACCACACAATTGTGGCGCAAAATTAGTTGACAAAGGACTTCTTCAAATGGGATCATTTACCAAATTTACAAAAGAAAGATGGAATTACAAAAACAGCAGGACATTCTCCACATCCTCTGGTATGTCAATGTTCGGAGTTTCGATGTCCGTTAGAATAACTTTAATAGGAAAGCCATGATACATCCATCGTAATTGTTCCAATGATTCCATTTTCTCTAAAGCTGTTGGCGTCAATTGACAAATGCGAGCCAGGGTGTTTGTCCGGTAGGCATATAATCCGATGTGTCGAAGAAAAGGGTAATTCGACAAATACTCTCCTTTAAAATGATGCGAATTCGGAACACAACTCCGGCTAAAATACAGCGCATTTTCTTGATGATCAAGGACAATTTTTATGCGGTTCGGATTCTTTAAATCCGCTTCATCGCTTGTCGGAATACCCAAAGTGGCGATGTTCACCTCGGGGTTTTTAAACGCGCTAAGTAGTTGATCGAGTTGCATTGGATTCACCAATGGCTCGTCTCCTTGTATGTTTATGACTACATCGTATCCTGTATTTAAAGCAGCAACTTCTGCGCAACGATCCGTTCCACTTTCATGTGATTCACTTGTTAAACAAACATTTCCGCCAAAGCGAAGCACCTCATCTACGATGCGTTGATCGTCCGTCGCTACAATAACTTTAGTCAATGAATTCGACCTTAACGCTCCTTCGTAAACGCGATGAATCATGGACTTTCCTTTCAGGTCAATCAATGGTTTTCCCGGGAAACGAGAGGACGCGTAGCGAGCGGGAATGATTCCAAGTACTTTCATTAAAATTTCATTTGGAGTTGTGCAATAAAGTTTCTCGGAGGCTGAATGTCGCCTGGTCGAGTTGAATATTCAGCATTAAATACGTTGTTTACAATAAAGCTCAAGCGGAAATTATCCGTGATTTTATAGGCAATTCGAGCATCAATAACGAGGTTACCACCGTTGTACTTTTGTCGGTATTCTTTCAATCCAGGTAAGATATACGTCGTCCCCGCGATTGGTTCTTCAAAAACCTTATCAATATTAGACATAAAACTACTATATCTCATCGATGCACCTAAACCCCACTTCTGATAATTTGCTTCAATGTCAGCCTTTGCCAAATGTTTGAATCGATATTTAAGCATGTTGGTGGATGTATCCGAATAGGTGGCTGTATAAGCGGTATTCTTATTTAAACTGATTGGGTTCATATAGGTATATCCGATTAAAGAAATCAATTCTACCTTCCCTAATTTTCCCATGGAATTAAAAGAAAAATCCAAGCCGGAAATCCGAGCTTTCTCCACATTCTGCGCTTGAAATCCAATCCATTTATTGACATAACCTGGGTTATTAGGGTCATTGCTCAAAGGTATGTTCGAAGGGTTAAATACACCAAAGGTGAATTCCATCATATTGCTATATTGATTAACGAATGCTGCTAAATCTAAATAACCTTTCCATGAACCAATTTTCACTCCTTGCTTGATTCCGATTTCAGCCGCCCAACCAATTTCTGGAGTCAAATAGGGATTTGGGAAAATATTCAAAGCGCCAACGGATGTTTGTGTGTAACGCTCTGCAACGGAAGGATAACGGATTCCTTGTCCAAAAGACGCACGTAAATGGGTGTACTTCGCTGCTTCATAATGGATTCCCGTGCGAAGAATCGGATAAAAAGGAATTTTGATGTTCTTTTTTTCAGAAATCATAAAATCGGTGTCTCCACTTTTTCCATCCATTTGGAAATATTCGAGACGTGCTCCAGCACTGAAATCCCATTTTCCTTTGTGTAATTCAAGTTGAGAATACAAGGCAAGGTTCTCTGAATGGTGATCTCCAAATAAATTTGATTTGACAACATTAGTGATGTTTGATGCGCCAGAGGTCAATGTCCCGCCATTTTTAAATTGCTTTTGAACGGAATAATCGGCAAAATAAATCACCGCACCATTGCTTTGACTAGGATTATTGATGTTTGCATTGTGTGCGTAGTATACACGTGTCTTCAGGTGATGTAAATTGTTCTTTTTATCAATGAATTTCACATACGGATCAATAAACAAACGTTGTCCCAAGTTATATGTTAATGTAGACGCTGCATTGCTGGTATCGGCGCCTCCACTGGGGATATATCCCAACGAATCACTTTGCCAAATCAAGAAACTGCCCGTTTTCTGTGCTTGGTAATTGAATCCAAGTCCTGCTTTTATTCGTGTGGCTGTTTTGGGTCGAAAATAAATGGTTCCGCTTACACGTCCACGGTTTTCAATTTCGCCTTGACGGTATCCTTCGTTTTTAAAAAGGGTTGTAGAAATCGTATAGCCTGTATATCGATTCATTTTGGAGTGATAAGCTTCTACTTGTTGAAACATGGGCGACTTGTTCCACCATTTTAGACTCGCTCTTGCTGGATCGCCATAAATACCATTTTGGATTTTAATTTTCGTTTCTGGTGTTGACTTTGGTTCTTTTTCTGCCAAGGCAATCACTCCATTCAAGGCACCACTGCCATATAGAACGGAAGAAGCTCCTTTCATTACTTCAATTTGAGCTGCCTGCTCCATGGGAATCGCATTCCACTGTGTGTCTCCGGCATAACCAGAAAGTAAAGGCATTCCATTCCAAAGAAGCAAAACGCGACTTCCAGTTCCATAAGCAAATCCGGATCCACCGCGGATACTGACTTGTCCATCCATGGTATTTACACCTGGTGTTTGGTCAACAGCTTGTTCTAAGTCCGTAATTCCTTTGTTATCGATTAATTGCGGTTTGATGATCTCCATCGAAACAGGTATTTCTTCAATGGCTTGTTTGCGTTTACCTGCACTGACCACAACAGTTGTCTCGTCCTTCGTTCTTGGTTTTAAGAAAATCGTGATTGGACCAGCTGATTTTACATCAATCGTGTCATGAACATATTGAATCATAGATACAAAGACTTTCACTGGATACTTTGCCGGAGTCAAGGTGAACTCACCCGCGTAATTTGTTAGCGTTTTTTGTCCTTCAGCGGACATGATTTTTACGTTTTGGAGTGCTTGATTGTCCTCTGAACTCAAGACGATTCCAGTGACTTGTCCTTGAACAAATAGCGTGAACAAGGTGAAAAATGATGCGAAAAGTAATTTATTCATAATGGCGTAGTAGGATGTGAAAATAACGAATTCAAAAAGAATTTCGTGTGTTCTGCTCGAAATTATAAATCGTATTGCAACTGAAGAGTGAAATTTCTCGGTGCTTGAACATCACCTGGACGCGATAAATATTCTGCATTTAAAAAGTTGTTGGCAATAAAATTCAACTTAATGCCTTTTTTTAATTCATAACTTATACGTGCATCGAATACAAAAACCCCTTTGTTAAATTGTTGACGGTATTGTTGCATTCCGACAAGTAATTCCGTTCCCAAAACTCCCACTTCAAACGCCCTATCAATATTTTTCATAAAACTATTGTAGCGCATCGAAGCACCGAGACTCCACTTTTTATAAGTTGCTTGAATATCTGCTTTCGCCAAATGGTTGAAGCGGTATTTCAACATGTTTGTGGACGTATCTGAAAAGGAAGATCTATAAATCGGATCGTTGTTTAAACTAATTGGATTCATGTAAGTATAACCAAGCAAGGATACCAGTTCCACATTGCCAATTGTTCCGGAGCAGTTGAAAGAAAACTCCAATCCCATTATTCTTGCTTTTTCGGCGTTTTGCGCTTGAAAACCAACCCAATTGTACAGGTAGTTGATGGCATTTGGATTGCTTGTTTGAAGAAAGGCCATAGTGTCTGGTTTGTAAACACCAAAAGAGAATTCGGTCATATTGCTATATTGATTCACGAAGCCAGCGACATCAATCATGCCCATCCATTTTCCCAACTTTAAGATTTGTTTCCATCCAATTTCACTATTCCAACCAGTCTCTGCGCGTAAATCTGGATTTCGGAAAATTCGCACACTTCCAACTGAAGCTGATATGTAGCGTTCTGCAACCGAAGGGAAACGAATTCCTTGTCCAAAGGATGCTCTCAAGTGTGAGGCTTTGTTGATTGCATAGTGTGTTCCTAAGCGAAATATGGGATAAACAGGAGAAGTAAACTTGTTAAAAATCAACAATTGTGTCTCTGGTTTGGATTTATCCAACTGACAATATTCCAATCGGAGTCCAGCGGTGAGGTCTAGTTTCTTCAACTTCGTTTCCACCTGCTCGTACAAAGCTATATTATTGCTCAAGTGATTATCAAAAACATAGCTCGTCACCTTATTGGTCATATTCATGAAGCCAGAAATGATATTCGTGTTTCCGATTTTTTTCTGAATGTTGTAATCCGCGTAATACATTTCGGCGAAGGAAGCGTCGTAGACTTTGTCCGAATTTCCTGTCGTGACCAAATAATACCGTGTTCGCAAGTAATGTTTATTGTCGTGTTTGTCGATGAATTTTACATAAGGATCCACGTTTAAGCGAATGGCACGTTGACGACTCAGGGTGTTTTCCAAGGCTTGGTAGCCCATGGAATCGTTTTTCCAAAGAATAAAAACTCCTTTGTCTTGCCACTGAAATTGGTAGCTCATCCCGACCTTCATTTTTGGGTATTTTTTGGGGAAGTAGTACAAAGAGCCGTTGATTCGTGCGCGTTTTTCATCATTTCCTTCGCGGTACCCTTCATCAATGAGTCCGTTCACTCCGATGGTGTAGCCCAATCTTCCTTTCGACTTTCCGTAGTAGACATCCAGCAAATGAGTCGTTGGATTTCTGTCCCACCAGGTCATGGAGCTTCGTTTTGGATCACCATATATTCCGGACTGATATTTCATCGTTAATTGTCCATCTGGTTTCGCTTCTTTTTCTGTTAAAGCGATGATTCCGTTCAATGCGCCACTTCCATATAGCACAGATGAGGCCCCTTTCAAAATTTCAATTTGCGACGCTTGTTCCATTGGTACAGCGTTCCATTTCACATCTCCAACGTCCGGAGAAAGCATGGGGATTCCATTCCACAACAACATCACACGACTTCCTGCTCCGTAGGCATATCCACCTCCACCACGAATACTGACTTGTCCATCCATGGTAAAAACTCCCGGACTTTGATTTACTGCCTGCTCGAGATTCGTGAATCCTTTATTTGCAATTAAAGCGGGTTTTAAAATCTCAATGGAAATGGGAATTTCTTCAATGTTTTGATTTCGTTTTCCGGAAGTAACAACCACTGTTTTTACATCTTGGGAACGAAGAGATAAGGAGATACTCACATATTCCCTTTGTTGAACTCGAATGGAATCCAATTCGAATCCTTTTTTCTGAAAATACAATGTGACAGGCAATTTTGCTACAGGAATGGTAAACGTTCCGTTGGCATTCGTTTCTACTTTTTCATTTTCAGACGATTTCACAGATACTTGTGGAATTACGACCTGTGATTCTTTGTCGAAAACTACACCTGTAATTTGAGCAAAAATATGGAAGTGAAGAATGCAAAAAAATGCAAAAAAGTAATTTTTCATGCTGAAAAGCCTGATGTTTTTTGTTAACTTAATGTTACGAATCTAATCATTTTTTTGAATTTTATGTCATTTGAACTTTACAAAATCGCCCTTGGACAGCTGAAAGGAATTGGTCCTTCGCGAGCAACAAGAATCCTAGGAAAACTATCCTCTCCCTCTGATTTATTCACACAAAGCGACCGAGAACTTCACCTTCAAACAGGTGTTTCGATTGCTGTATTAACCGATATGAATCGACGTGAAGCATTATTGACTGCGGAAAAACAGCTGTCCTTCAACGAACGAAACCACATCACCTCCCATTTTTTCATGGATGAGGATTACCCAAGAAGATTACGCCAATGTCCGGACGCGCCAATTGTTTTGTTTTCAAAAGGACTGTCAGATTTAAACCAGCCAAATGTTGTTTCGGTGGTTGGTACAAGAAATCAAACCGAATATGGCCGAAAACTGGTCGAAGAATTATTAGAAACGATACAGTCAAAGGACTTAACTGTCATCAGTGGACTAGCTTATGGTGTGGATATCCACGTGCATGAAACGTGTGTGCAAAAAGGAATCTTTAATATCGGTGTTTTCGGACATAGTTTAGATCGTATTTATCCATACCAACATCGAAAAGTCGCAGAGAAAATGCTCGAAAATGGTGGATGGATTAGTGAGTTTATCGTTGGGACAAAACCCGACCGAATGAACTTCCCTATGAGAAATCGCATCATTGCTGGAATGTCAGACGCCATTATTGTCGTAGAAAGTAAAACAAAAGGCGGGTCCATAATTACTGCGGAACTAGGAAATGACTACAACAGAGACGTTTTTGCCTTTCCAGGTAGTGTTCATCAAGAGCAATCGGAGGGATGTAATTGGTTGATTCAAAAACAGAAAGCTCATTTGATTCAGAATGGCACCGATTTTTTAACGTTTATGAATTGGCACATGGACATGCCCCAAAAACAACTCGAATTATTTCCTGAATTAGAAGAGAATGAATTAAAAGTGTACCAAACCTTGGTCGAACTGAAAGATGCACACATAGACGTTATCGCGATGAAATCAGGCCTAAGCACTTCGAAATTAAATGTACTCTTATTTCAATTGGAAATGAAAAATGTGGTGCATGCAGCCTCAGGAAATCGGTATACCTTACAATGGAAACATTGCGCTTAGATGTGGTAAGAAGATGATGACACCAACGATGACGGCGAATATACTCGCTATTAACACCGCGCCAGCTGCGATATCCTTCAACTGTTTAATTTTCGCGTTGAATTCTAGCGTATAAACATCTGCCAATAATTCAATACTTGTATTTATTGCCTCCAATGAAAAAACGGCCGCGCTTGCTCCAAATACCCATAGCCATTCACGTGTGGTTAAACCAACGAAAAATCCAACAATTAAAACCAACAGGAAAACGAGTAATTGAATTCGGGCATTTCTGCTCTCGATAAATAGGTTTCGAATACCCTGAAAGGCTGTTTTAAGTGCTGAAAAAAAGTTTGTGTGTTTCATCGACTTGAAATTAGTAAAAAAAGGAAAATTGACGTAATTTTGTGCTCACGTTCATTAAAATAAACTTATAAAGAAAGGTGGAGGGACTGGCCCTACGAAACCTTGGCAACCTGCCTCATGGAAAAGGTGCCAAATCCGATTCCTACTTGAGGAAAAAGATAAGTTGAAACGCTACTGTTTCCGACACAATTCTTTGTTATTACACGCACATGAAAAGCGCATTAGAAACAGCATTAGCTACCCGTATTTTAGTCTTAGATGGAGCCATGGGTACCATGATTCAACGACATCATTTGGAGGAATTTGACTTCCGTGAAGGTGCGTTTGAACAACATGACAAACCGTTAAAAGGGAACAATGACCTTTTGTCGATAACAAGACCGGAGATCATCAAAGATATTCATCGTCAGTACCTTCAAGCGGGAGCCGACATCATTGAAACCAATACGTTTTCAGGAACGACAATTGCACAAGCGGATTATGGACTTGAAGACGCTGTTTACGCGATAAACCTCGAAAGCGCGAAGATTGCGAAAGAAGTCTGTGCTGAATTTACAGATCGTAAGCGCTTCGTGGCGGGATCGATTGGTCCAACGAATCGAACAGCATCGATTTCTCCGGACGTCAATGACCCAGGTTTTCGAGCAGTGAATTTCGATGACTTAGTGCTTGCCTATAAGCAACAGGTCAATGCGCTCATGGATGGTGGAGTCGATATTTTATTAGTAGAAACCGTGTTTGATACCTTGAATGCGAAGGCGGCTTTATTTGCCATTGACGAAGTATTCGATGAACGCAAGAATAAAATTCCGATTATGGTTTCGGGGACGATTACCGATCAAAGTGGACGGACATTAACCGGTCAGACCACCGAAGCCTTTTTGATTTCACTCTCCCACATGCCTTTGCTTTCCATTGGATTGAATTGTGCTTTGGGAGCATCGATGATGCGTCCATATTTACAGATCTTGAATAACACATCCCGTTTTGCCGTAAGTGCACACCCCAACGCCGGACTTCCAAATGAATTCGGACAATACGAAGAAAGTCCACAAATGATGGCCGATCAAATTAAAACGTTTTTAGATGAAGGATTGGTCAATATTATCGGTGGATGCTGCGGAACAACTCCAGAGCACATCAAAGCGATTGCAGACATCGCGAAAAATTACACACCTCGTCAACTCTCTCTTGCATAACCAACATTTTCCTAGAAAAACATGCCAAATTCATTGAAATTATCTGGACTCGAACCACTCATTGTAAATGCGGAAAGCAATTTCATCAATATTGGTGAACGCACCAATGTAACCGGTTCACGGGCATTTTTACGCATGATTCAAGAAGGAGATTTTGAAGCGGCTGTCGCTGTTGCGCGTGAGCAAGTAGAAGGAGGCGCACAGATTATTGATATCAACATGGATGAAGGAATGATCGATGGAAAAGAGGCCATGATTCGTTTTTTAAACCTCATCGCCGCTGAACCCGATATTGCCCGAGTGCCTTTTATGATCGATAGTTCGAAATGGGAAATCATTGAAGCAGGATTAAAATGTATTCAAGGAAAGGGAATTGTCAACTCTATTTCCCTGAAGGAAGGCGAAGAAAAATTCATTGAGCAAGCGAGAAAAATTAAGCGTTATGGCGCAGCAGTTATCGTCATGGCTTTTGACGAAAATGGTCAGGCGGATAGCTATGAACGACGCATTGAAATTTGTCAAAGATCCTACGATATCTTAACAAAAACAGTTGAATTCCCTTGTGAGGACATCATTTTTGACCCAAATATATTTCCTGTAGCTACAGGAATGGAAGAGCATAACAACAATGCCGTAGATTTTTTCAGAGCTACTAAATGGATCCGTACGAATCTACCTGGTGCTCATGTAAGTGGTGGTGTTTCGAATGTTTCCTTTTCCTTTCGCGGAAATAACAAAGTGCGTGAAGCGATGCATTCCGCCTTTTTGTTTCATGCGATTGCCAACGGAATGGACATGGGAATTGTCAATCCCAGCATGTTAGAAGTATATAGTGACATTGATCCCACCCTATTAACTTACGTGGAGGATGTTCTGTTGAATCGACGTCCAGATGCGACCGAACGCTTGCTTGAATTAGCGGAAACAGTGAAAGGCGATGGAAAGAAAAAAGAAATCGATTTAAGTTGGAGAAATGCTCCTGTGAAAGAACGCTTGTCTTATTCTCTTGTGAAAGGCTTAGTGGAATTCATCGACGAGGATGTGGAGGAATGTCGACATTTATTTGAACGTCCAATCGAGGTGATTGAAGGTCCCTTAATGGATGGCATGAACACCGTTGGTGATTTGTTTGGAAGCGGTAAAATGTTCCTTCCACAGGTTGTAAAATCTGCCCGTGTCATGAAAAAAGCGGTGGCCTATTTGCTTCCATACATTGAAGCGGAAAAGGGTGGAAAAAGTTCCTACGCTGGAAAAATATTGATGGCTACCGTTAAAGGTGACGTACATGACATTGGGAAAAATATTGTGGGTGTTGTTCTAGCTTGTAATAATTATGAAGTGATTGACATTGGCGTAATGGTTCCGGCCGAAAAAATCATTCAAACAGCGATTGAAGAAAAAGTAGATGTGATAGGCTTAAGTGGACTCATTACACCTAGTTTGGATGAAATGGTTCACATGGCAAAGGAAATGGAACGCGCAGGATTAAGCATTCCATTATTGATTGGAGGAGCAACAACCTCTAAAGTTCATACGGCGGTGAAAATTGATCCGTTTTACAAGGCTGGACAAGCGGTACATGTGCTTGATGCATCGAGATCTGTTACTGTTGTTGAAAGCCTACTTGGATCAAAAAAAGATGCCTTCATCACAAATTTGAAAGATGAATACCAACGCTTGCGTGAGCATCATGAAAAGCACCGCGCATCAAAGGAATTGTTATCGCTGGCAGAAGCACGAGCGAATAAATCAACTTTGGATTTTTCTGAACCAAATATTGCTATTCCGAAGAAACTTGGCGCACATCAATTGGACGTTGCTTTGGAACACCTTGTGCCCTATATTGACTGGACTCCTTTTTTCCAAACATGGGAATTGCACGGGAAATTCCCGGCCATTTTAACCGATAAAATTGTGGGTGAGGAAGCAAGCGCTCTTTTCGAAGATGCGCAAAAAATATTGGGAGAAATGGTTCAAGATTCATGGGTGAAAGCGAAAGCCATTTTTGGTATTTTCCCAGCAAATAGTATCGGTGATGACATCGAAATAAACGATTATACAGGTCGTGTTTTCACTCAGTGTACTTTACGTCAACAAACGAAAAAAGCACCTGGCCAAGCAAATGTAGCCTTGTCGGATTTTATTGCATCAAAAGAAAGCGGCCAACAGGATTACATCGGGGCCTTTGTTGTGACGACCGGAATTGGATTGGATGAACATGTGGATCGCTTTGAAAGAGACCACGACGATTATAGTTCCATCATGGTGAAGGCCCTTGCGGATCGTTTAGCGGAGGCTTTGGCAGAGTATTTACATTACCTTGTTCGCACCGAATATTGGGGTTACGAAAACAAAGACTCGTTTACAAAAGATGAGTTAATTCAAGAGAAATACCGTGGAATTCGTCCAGCCCCAGGCTATCCTGCATGTCCGGATCATTTAGAGAAACTCACTATTTTCCAGTTATTGAATGCGACCACTGAAATTGGCGTTTCTTTAACGGAAAGCTTAGCTATGACACCTGCGTCGTCTGTTAGCGGTTGGTATTTTGCCCATCCAGATGCGAAATACTTTGGACTCGGTAAAATTACAGAGGAGCAAGTACAAAATATAGCAGAACGAAAAGGTGGATCCTACGAATCCATTGAGCGATGGTACTCTTCGGTTTTGGTTTAATTCGCTTCGTTTTCGAAAAAAGCATCGATAGAATGTGGTCCTTGAAGTGCTGCTTGAACGGCTAGTTCATCGCAACGTTCATTTTCTGCGTGTCCCGCATGACCTTTCACCCAAACAAACTTCAATTTGAAACGGCTGTGAGATTCCAGGTAGCGTAACCATAGATCCTTGTTTTTCTTGTCTTTAAAATCCTTTTTAACCCAGCCAAAAACCCAACCTTTCGTAATAGAATCGATGACATATTTGGAATCAGAATAAACAGTAACAGGGTATTTATCTGACTTAATTTTTTCCAAAGCTGCACAGACAGCCATTAATTCCATGCGGTTATTGGTTGTTTTGCGAAATCCTTCGGACAATTCTTTGCGTTGGTGACCAAAAATGAGAATAGCACCGTATCCACCAGGACCTGGATTTCCACGGGAAGAACCGTCTGTATATACTTTAATTTCTGACATATTTTTACACCAAGTTACTTGGATTTTAATCGTTTTGGATTCTCACTTAAAAAAGCCGTCCATGAATCACCTTTAGCCTTGTTGTGCTCTCCAATTCCTTTGGAAAAGTGGTGACAAACGGCTGCTGCTAGTCCATCGGTTGCATCCAAATATTTCGGCATGTCTTGAAAATTCAAAAGCTTTTGAAGCATCGCAGCGACTTGTTCTTTTGAAGCAGCACCACTACCGGTTATGGATTGTTTGATTCTTCTCGGTGAATATTCCTCGAAAGGAATATTGTGGTTTAAACACGCTGCTATGGCTACTCCTTGCGCACGTCCAAGTTTCAACATCGACTGGACATTCTTCCCGAAAAATGGTGCTTCAATCGCCATTTCATCTGGTTTATACTCCGCGATGAGTCCGTTCAATCGATCGAGGATTCGTTTTAATTTATCGGGATGATTTGCTAACTTATTCAATTGGATGACACCGAAATTCAGCATGTGAAGTTGGTTCTTTTTCACATGAATGAGTCCATATCCCATCACTGTAGTTCCAGGGTCAATACCAAGAATAATCTTGTCTTCCGTCATTTGGGTTCAATTCGGGTTTAAAGCTAATCATTGTTTAGAAAAGAAGGGAGTTTCGAATGCAATTCCCTTACTCGAATTAATTGGCGGAAGAAATATTGTCCTCTTCTACAAGCGCATCACCGCGCATGCGCAACAACAACTGAATGAGTGCAATCACATCCTTTTCACAATAAATGCGAATGCGATCTAAGTCGTTTTCCTCATAATAAACGCGTGCGACATCCGCACCAGAAATATCATCTTTCGGAGTGGGGATTTTAAACACGTGACACAATAATGCCAAAGATGTAAATGCTTTGTAATCTCCAAACTTCCAAAGTTCTAAGGTATCTAAATGATTGATTTCCCACGGTTTTTTTCCCGCAATATCTAAAATTCCCGGAAGAGAAATGCCATTAATAAGCATGCGACGACAGATGTATGGAATATCAAATTCCTTGGAGTTGTGACCACAAATCACGTGGTAGCTTGTATTGTAATGCTCTTCTAATAACTTTTTAAACTGGCGAAGCAGGGTTTCTTCATCATCGTGCGCATAGGACTTCAAACGAATGGTTTTTCCCGTTGAAGTTTCCCGAACCATTCCAACAGAAATACAGACGATTTTACCAAACTCAGAAAGTATGCCTCCCTTTTCATTGTAAATCATCTCGATATTCTTCTCAGGATTTACTTGGAAACGATTCTTTGCATAAAAAAGCTCTTGACCCTTCTCATCTAAGTCTTCGTACTGATAAATTTGAGGTACTGTTTCAATGTCCAAAAAGAGAACTTTGTCAAACTGAATTCGTGAAAGCATATTGGTTAATTTATATGATGAATATAGGTGAAAATCTTGATTAATCGGAGTAAAAACGTCAAATTTGCTAAAATTGATATATGTCCGAGCAAATAATTATTTCTGGCCAAACAAAACAAGCAAGATATGAAGCATTACTGCCACAAATTTTTGCTTTAACAGAATCTGAGTCTTCTTGGATTGCGAATTTGGCGAATACTTCAGCTGCATTGAAGGAAACTTTTGGATTCTTTTGGGTTGGATTTTATTTGGTTGAAACCGATCAACTTGTTTTAGGTCCATTTCAGGGTCCCGTAGCATGTACGCGCATCGCCTTTGGAAAGGGAGTTTGTGGCGCTTCGTGGGAACAAAAAAAATCGATTTTAGTTCCTGACGTAGAAGCGTTTCCTGGTCACATCGCATGCAGTTCTTGGTCCAAAAGTGAAGTGGTTGTTCCATTGATGAAGGCCGGTGAAGTGATTGGTGTTCTCGATGTGGATAGTGACAAGCTGAACGACTTCGATGAAGTAGATGTCAAATTTTTAACTCAACTTTGTACATGGCTCGTATCCTTGCATTAATTTGTTGCATTTTCCTTGTTGTTTCCTGTGGTCAAATCGGGACTATTTCAGGTGGGCCAAAGGACGAAATTGCGCCTCAAATTACTTCATCGAACTTAAGGGATAAACAATTAAACTTTTCTGAAAAAGTCATTGAATTTACCTTTGATGAATACATCGAGTTAAATAAAGCAGCTGAACAAATCGTTCTGGTTCCGGCGGACTCAAAACTTCAAAGTAAATTAACAAAAAAAACACTTTCCATTTCGTTTGAGGATTCACTTCAGAAAAACACTACCTACACCATTTATTTGAATGCAGCTGTGAAAGATGCAACAGAGGGTAATGACTCACTGATGAAATTCACGTTTTCTACCGGTAAAGTAATTGATTCGCTAGGTTTTCATTGTTCGGTTTACGACGCTTATTCCAAAGCACTTTTACCGAAAGTCACCGTTGGCTTGTATGCGCAATGGGGGGATGTAAAGCCGCGCTATTTTGCACAAAGTAATTCGAAGGGAATCGTTTCTTTGGAAGCATTAAAAGAAGGAGATTACTTTGTAAAATCATTCGTTGATGTCAACCAAGATGGACAAATTCAAGTAACTGAAAAACAAGGTTATCGCTTTGAATCATTGCACTTAGACACTGCCTATCACGACACCTTGAAAATGGCGATTTCCTTGCCGGAACAGGTGGATGTAGTAAAAAATGAACGTGTCATTCCTCCGGGAATTATTGGAATTCACATTCCGGAAGCAATGCAAGGAAATCCAATTAAATTGAATGGCAAAGAACTTGGGATCAATGAAATCCTTGGAATTGGAAAAGATAGTTTGTTGATTTCCATTGGAGCACTAAAGGAAATGGAACTTGAATTGAGTAATGGACAAGACACTATAAAAGTTAGAAATACCCCAAAACAACAAGCAGCTAAAATTTCGATTCAGCTGATGGAAAAAGAGGGCTTACAGGAGCGATTTTACTTTCATTGCTCTGATTTTATCTCGTGGATCGACACTTCCAAGATCATTTTAAGAAATACGGATGATAGTAGCCTTGTAGATTTTGAGATTGATTACCTCGCAAATCAATTTGAAATTCGTCCAAAGAAACATACAATGAAATTATACTTCTCATTTTCTGAAGGCGCTATTACTGGAAAAACAACGAATATCTCCAATCGCTTTCAAAAAGAACTTCAGTGGAAACAAGAACGCGAATACGGTGATTTAACGATGTTGTTTTCCGATACAATTCCAGCAGGAATTGTTCAAGTAATAGAAAAAGCGAATGTCATAAGAGAATTAAGTGTAAGAGAAGCGAATCGCTTAGTTGTTTCGAATTTACTTCCAGGAGAATATACATTTAAAGTCCTTTTGGACCGCAATGAAAATGGAAAATGGGATCCAATTTCTCCTGAAACGAAAACATTAGCCGAGGAAGTGTTGTTATTCAATGACTCGATTAAAATAAGAGCAAATTGGGAAATTGAAAGCACCTTTAAAATCCCTTAATTTTTATTTATATAACCTTTAAAAAAAGTCAAACTAATGAAAAAAGTAATCTTAAGTTGTGTCATTTTTATTTGCGGAATAGCTAATTCACAAGTACTGACTCCAAAAGCAAGTCCATTGGCAAAGGTTCAACAGCGCGTTGGACTTACGGATATTACGATAAGCTATTCTCGTCCTTCAGTAAATAATCGTGTGATTTTTGGAGAGCTGATTCCTTTCGGAGAAAAATGGAGGCTAGGTGCCAATGAAAATACAAAATTTCAAACATCTGATGATTTGAATTTTGAAGCAGGGATTCTGAAGGCAGGAACTTACGCGTTGTTTGCGACCCCGAATGTTGATCATTGGACCTTGGAGTTCTATTCTGACACCAGCAACTGGGGGATGCCAGAAAAATGGGATCAGCAAAAGGTCGCATTGATTTTAAGATCCGGTATAGAAAAGCCAAGAATGACGGTAGAAAATCTCACTATTGGAATTGAAAATATGGAATTTAACAGCGCGGAACTTGTCATTTCTTGGGAAGAAATGAACATTCGCTTTCCATTTACTGTAAATACGAAAGAAAAAGTAATTGCAAGCATCAATAAAACGATGGCATCAAAAACGATCTCTGCGGATGATTATTACAAGTCTGCTAGTTATTACTATACAGAACAATTGGATATGAAACAAGCGTTGTCTTGGGCGGAAAAAGCAGTTGCTGAGAAAGGTCCAAGCGCTTATTGGATGACTCGTTTACTTGCCCAGCTAAAAGCAGCAAATGGCGATTACAAAGGTGCCATGGAAACGGCTAAAAACTCTATGATTGAAGCAGAAAAAGATGGCGATCAAAACTATGTTAAAATGAATCAACAATCCATGGAAGAGTGGAGTAAAAAGAAATAACATTGTTCCAAAAGTACCGCTATCACATTTGGTTGCATGTGATCATTTTTATGTGGGGATTTACCGGGATACTTGGTAAACTCATTCACCTAGACGCCATCATTATTGTATGGTATCGAGTCGTCATAGCTGCCCTATTTTTAGCGCTTTACTTCATTTGGACTGGGAAGTCATTTTCTTTTCCGATGAAACATGCTTGGAAAATTATTTTAGTAGGAATGATTGTAGCCGGACATTGGATGACCTTTTATTATAGCATTCAGATTTCAACGGCATCCCTAGGGATTTTATGTCTTTCCACCACAACATTACACGTAACCTGGTTGGAGCCTATTGTGATGAAAAGAAAATTCTCCTGGATGGAGTTTCTTTTTGGACTTTTAGTCATTTTCGGAATCTATTTTGTGGCAAATGACTTCAGTGCACAAGAACGGACAGCACTATACTATGGACTCGCGTCTGCATTGTTTGCGGCATTATTCTCTGTATTCAACGGTAGAATTGCTCAAGATGTAGAGTCCGCTTACATTACACTTTATGAGCTGATCACAGGTATTGTTTTCATTAGTATCGTCCTTTGGTTCACCGGAAAACTGACATATCCGATGCTTAAAATGTCCGTTTCAGATGCACTATGGCTTCTTTTTTTAGGCGTTGTCTGTACCTCCTTTGCCTTTTTAATGACCATTGAAATCGTCAAAAAACTAGGGGCATTTACTGTTTCCTTGAGTATTAATTTGGAGCCAGTTTATACCATTATTTTGGCGATTTTCATTTTAAAAGAACATACATTACTAAACGTGAACTTTTACATAGGTTCGTTGGTAATCATATTAGTGGTGATTGCAAATGGCATCTATAAAAATCGACTTAATAACGCACAACAAAAAACAAAAATTATAGAAAATGGAATATACTAATCTTGGAAAATCCGGCTTACAAATTAGCCGACTTTCATTAGGGTCATGGTTAACCTTTGGAAAACAAATTGGTGATGATGTCGCTGAAAGACTTATGGATATCGCGTACGAAAATGGCATTAATTTCTTCGATAATGCAGAGATTTATGCACGCGGAAAAAGCGAGGAAGTGATGGGAGCAATCCTGAAAAAGAAAAATTGGTCGAGAGACAGTTACATTGTGAGCAGCAAAGTGTTTTTTGGTGCGGGTGGACAATTGCCTACACAAAAGGGCTTGAGTCGAAAACACATTGTAGAAGCATGTGAACAAGCCTTGAATCGTTTTCAATTAGACTATTTAGATTTGTTTTTGTGTCACCGTCCGGACAAGCAAACGCCTATTGAAGAAACAGTTTGGTCGATGCATCAACTCATCATGCAAGGAAAAATCTTGTATTGGGGTACATCCGAATGGAGTGCACAAGAAATCATGGAGGCTCACATGTTCGCAAAACAAAATCACCTCATCGGTCCAATTGTCGAGCAACCAGAATACAACATGTTTACACGTCAAAAAGTAGAAGTGGAGTTTTCTCAGGTTTACAAGACTGTTGGGCTTGGAACGACCATTTGGTCTCCGTTGGCGAGTGGGATTTTAAGTGGGAAATACAACAAAGATTTTCCAAGTGACACAAGACTTGGAATGGAAGGAATGGATTGGTTGAAAGAAAAAAACCTGACGGCTGAGCGCATCGATGTGGTAAAAAAGCTGAGTGCTCTGGCAGGTGATTTAGACATGTCACTTCCTGTTCTTGGACTTGCATGGTGTTTGAAAAATCCAAACGTGAGTACCGTTATATTAGGAGCTAGTAAAGAATATCAATTAACAGAGAATTTGAAATCTTTGGAAGCCAAAGAAAAACTAAGCGTTGAAGTAATGGAACAAATAGAGTTAATGCTTTCAAATAAACCGAATCACCCAGACCATTAATAAACAATTTTTAAAATTGGATGTTAGTCCTTTAAATCACTAATTTTGCCCAGCATTATTTCAGAAGCATGATCGAAACAGATATTATTATTATTGGCGCAGGTCCAGTCGGACTTTTTACCGTTTTTGAGGCCGGACTATTAAAGTTACGTTGTCATTTAATTGATTCATTGCCACAAGCTGGTGGACAATGTTCAGAAATTTACCCGAAGAAACCTATTTACGACATTCCAGGATTTCCATCCATTCTTGCAGGTGAACTGATTGACAATTTAATGGAACAAGCCGCTCCTTTCAAACCAGGATTCACTCTTGGAGAAGCTGCCCTTTCGATTGAAAAAACCGCCGATGAAAAATTCATTGTGACAACAATAAAAGGAACTCAGCACATCGCACCAATCGTTATGATTGCCGGTGGTCTAGGAGTATTCGAACCAAGAAAACCACCTATTGACAACATCGTAGACTTTGAGGACAAGGGCGTTGAATACATCATCAAAGATCCAAGTATTTATCAAGATAAAGTATGTGTCATTGCTGGTGGTGGCGATTCTGCCTTGGATTGGTCCATTTACTTGACAGAACGAAAAATTGCTAAAAAAGTATACTTAGTTCATAGAAGCAGTTCATTCCGCGGACATTTAGATTCAGTTCAAAAAGTCATTGACATGGCTGGAACAGGCGAAATAAACTTAATTACAGAAGCAGAAGTTACTGGTTTGTCTGGTAGCGACAAACTTGAGAACGTTCATGTGACGCATCAGAAAGATGGGGAAATAGTGATCGACGCAGATCATTTCATTCCACTTTTTGGATTAAAACCAAGTTTAGGTCCGATTGCCGATTGGGGCTTAGAAATTGAAAAAAGCGCCATAAAAGTGAATACCTTGGATTACTCAACGAATATTCCAGGTATTTATGCCATTGGGGATGTCAATACCTATGAGAATAAATTAAAATTGATTCTTTGTGGTTTCCATGAAGGAACTTTAGCAGTACAATCTGCGTTTGCTCGTATACATCCAGAAAAAAAGAACGTACTAAAATACACGACGGTTAACGGTGTGCAAGGTTTTAATTGACGTTGATATTCGCTTGAAAGAAGTAACTTTGTTCAGATGAATCGCTGGACCGTTAATTCTGTAGTTGTACTTGGACTCGTTTCCATTTTTAGTATCCTTCTGGTGCAATTCGTTTGGATGCGCAGTACCGTGGAAATGCAGGCTAAAAACATTGCCATTCAAGAGAAGGAAGACAGTTTAAACCTACGTGAATTCTCACAACAAGCACACAGCGCGCTGAGAGAGGTGTTGGAACAAATTTCTAAGAATCACCCCGATCACACTGACTTGTACGGGGCGATTAAACAAATCAAAAGCAACCACTTCACAGTTGATTTCAACGAAGAGTTACAACCTTTTTACTTAGAAACTTTACTAAAAAAAGAACTGTATCATCAAAACATTCACCAAGATTTTGTCTACGGCATTTATGATTGCTTTACCGATTCTATTGTGCTTGGGAATCTCATCAAATTCACGAAAGATTCCTTGTATGCTGATTCCAAACACGGACTTCCAAAACTTACCCCTGAATCCTTAAACTTAACCAAAGACGGTCACTATTTCACGGTTTATTTTCCAAACGTAAAGCCTAAACCAATTGAAGCCGCTTCCTTCGTTTCTCCTTGGGTTTATCTAGTGATTATCATTCTTTTTGTCATCGTTTTCTTTGCGTTTAGTCTTGGGATTATTATTCGTCAAAAGAAACTGTCGGAGGTCAAAACGGACTTCATAAACAACATGACGCACGAATTAAAAACACCCATTTCTACGATTAGTCTCTCCAGTGAAATGTTGATGCGAATGGATTTAGCAGATGAAAATCAAGAAAAAATTCGCAAATATGCCAGTATCATTTATAAAGAAAATAAGCGGCTAGAAAATCAAGTTGAACGGGTATTAAATGTTGCTAAGTTGAATAAAGACCAAGTTGTCTTGGATAAAGAATTATTCAATGTGAATGATTCACTCTCCGAAGTAAAAGAGAATTTTGAGTTTAATCAGTCTGAACTTGGCGGTGTGATTACGATTGATTTTGATGCTCAAAACTTTGAAATACAGGCAGATTCTGTTCACCTTACGAATGTCATATACAACTTGCTCGACAATGCCATCAAATATTGCGACGGGAAAGCCATGATTCACATCCAAACGAGAAACGAGAAAAATGGACTAATCATTGAAATTTCAGATAACGGTATTGGAATAAAAAAGGAGAATTTAAAACTAATTTTTGATAAATTTTACCGGGTTCCAACTGGAAATGTACACGATGTCAAAGGATTTGGATTGGGCTTGTTTTATGTCAAACTCATCATCGAAGCACATCAGGGAAAAATCGATGTAAAAAGTACTTTGGGCAAAGGAACTACGTTTACGCTTTGGTTACCTTTTTGATTTTTCCTTACGAATCAACACAACATCAGGCTGTGGAAAAACCCCTTTACGCAATAACGTTTTGTTCACTGTATTTAAATTAATACGCTCGTCTATTCCTGAATTTTCACGTGGTAAAATCAGTATTATTTCATCAGTATTCGTTGACTTTTGAGCAGTATATTCTCCCGAAATCTGCATATTTCCGAAAGTTACATACAGGCTGTCCTTCTTCACAATTATGTCGATTTGCACGGACGAAACTTTTACCAATTCTTGCCCTAACATAGCGCTATATGTTGGAATCTCTCCTTGATAAGTCTTGCAATATTTGCGTTTAACCCGAACGGTTTGTGCAACGGCATTGTCTAGATATAGACTAATAAAAACAAAAACGAATATCCATTTCATACACGAAAATAAACATTTCCTTTGGATTGTACTGATTTCAAATTTCCATTGGAAATGAACAATGAAATAACGCCAAAAGTAAAATTTTGGCTATTTTAGCGCTAATCTTCAGCTCACATGAAACAATACCACGATTTACTTCAGCACATACTTGACCACGGCGTTAAAAAAGAGGACCGCACAGGGACTGGAACGATCTCCGTATTTGGCTATCAGATGCGTTACAACCTGCAAGAAGGATTTCCTTGTGTGACCACGAAAAAATTGCATCTGCGCTCCATTATTCATGAATTATTGTGGTTTTTGAAAGGAGATACGAATATTCAATACCTAAAAGACAACAATGTCTCTATTTGGGATGAATGGGCAGATGAAAACGGAAATTTAGGTCCTGTATATGGATCACAGTGGAGAAGTTGGCCGGCAGCAGATGGACGCCACATCGATCAAATTACACAAGTGATTGATCAAATAAAAAACAATCCAGATTCTCGAAGAATTATCGTTTCCGCTTGGAACGTAGGTGAAATTGATAAAATGGCCTTACCTCCTTGTCATGCCTTTTTTCAGTTTTATGTTGCTGATGGGAAATTAAGTTGTCAATTGTATCAACGCAGTGCGGATACTTTTCTAGGTGTTCCGTTTAATATTGCTTCCTATGCTTTGTTAACGATGATGATGGCACAAGTTTGTGGTTTAGAGGCTGGCGACTTCGTTCATACCTTAGGCGATGCGCATTTATACTCGAATCACATCGAACAAGCTCATTTGCAATTGACTCGTGAATTCAAAACATTACCAACCATGAAGATGAATCCAGAGGTTAAAAATTTATTTGACTTCACCTACGATGATTTCGAATTGTGTAATTACGATCCACATCCACACATTAAAGCAGCGGTAGCCATCTAATGAAAACTGCACTCATCGTTGCCCTGGACTCCGAAGGGGGAATTGGTAAAAATAATGACCTGATGTGGCACTTGCCAAAGGATATGAAGTTCTTTAAAGACACCACGCAAGGACAAATTGTTGTGATGGGTCGCAAGAACTACGATAGTATTCCGGAGAAATACCGTCCACTTCCAAACCGCTTGAATGTTGTATTAACACGAAACGAGCACTTTAATGCTCCAGATTGTTTGGTTTTCCATTCCTTGGAAACATGTCTAAAGTACTTCGAGGAAGAAACAGAACGTATTGTATTTATTATTGGAGGGGGTGAAATATACCGTATGGCATTAGAATCAGACATGCTGGATGAAATGTATATTACCCATGTTCATCATCACTACGGAGCTGAAACGTTTTTTCCTCGTTTTGATGAAAAAAAATGGGAAAGCCAAGTTATTTTTGAGCAAGAAATAGACGCTCAGCACGAGGCCGCCTTTACGGTAAAGAAATACACGAGAAAATCTTAAATTAAACTTAATTTCATTACCGAAATTAGTGCGGCTGTTTCCGTTCTCAACCTGAAATCACTCAGACTTACCGCTTGATATCCATTCAACAGAGCAATGCTCACCTCATTCTCTGAAAAATCTCCTTCAGGTCCGATTAAGAACACCTTCGTTTCCGAAATGGAATCTAATCCAACTTTGGTTGCGGGATAACAATGTCCGATGTATCCATTGGGATTATTCTCAACAAAGGACTTGAAAGGAATTAATTCCGATATTTCCGGCAAATAATAGCGCTTGGATTGTTTCATTGCAGAGATGGCAATTTTCTCTAAGCGATCTAATTTCAATTTCCCTCGTTCGTTGTGATCACATTTTAGAAAAGTAAGTTTGCTTAATCCAATTTCTGTAGCTTTCTCCACCAGCCATTCCATGCGATCCATATTTTTAGTGGGTGCTAAAGCAAGATGAATTTCCTGAGAAACAGGTGGGTAAAATTCAGTCCGCACGATCCGCATCCTACATTTTTTAGGATGGTCATCATCGACTTCAGCAATGGCAGAAAGTCCTTTGCCATTCAACAATTCCACCGCTGAACCTTGTTTTAATCGAAGTACACGAACACAATGTTTGGATTCTTCCTCCGTGAGCGTGTACTCAAGGCAACTATGCGTTAATTCAGGAGCGTAAAACAGATGCATTAATGTAAGATTTGGTAAGTCATTTCTTTTAATAATTCGCCCTGACTCATGCTTGAACTTCCTACACCTTTGGCCTTTAAGTCGTAGCGATGTAGCAATTCAATAGCTGCAGCAATTTTCCTCGGATCATACTGGTTTTTTGCCTGTAGCAATTCCCCGGCAACAAAAGGATGAACGCCAATGGTTTGAGCAACAGCTTCCCTCGATTTATTGGGCAAGAAATGTATGCGCATGATTTGAGAGAAAAACTTAAACAAATTTGAAATAATGACGGTTAAATCTGCCGCTTTCGGATTGTACTCAAAATACTGAATGATTTTAAACGCCTTTTCGGTGTTTCGTGCTGAAATCGCATTCACAAATTCAAAAACATTGTAATCCTTTGAAATACCAATATTTAGTTCGATGTGAGTTTCATCAATAGTAGTGCCAGCTGGAAGGAGAATGGCTAATTTCTCTAATTCCTTTACGATACGACCTAAATCTGTTCCTAAAAACTCAGCTAATAACATACTAGCCTTTGAATTTATTCCAAATCCAGTAGACTTCACATACTGTTGAATCCAATCTGCCAATTGATATTCTCTTACTTTATCCGATTTGAAAATGGTTCCATTTTTCGCGAACGACTTCAGTACTTTTTTTCGCGCATCAAAAGCCTTGTACTTATGACAAACGACAAAGATCGTTGTATCTAAGGGATTCTCCGCGTACTGCTCCAATCCGTCCATATTCCTGAAATCCTGAGCTTCTTTTAATACAACCAGTCTTCTCTCAGACATCATTGGATATGCTTTCAGTTCACTGATTAAAGATAAAAGTTCCGCATCTTTTCCGTAAAGAATGGTTTGATTGAAATCTCGTTCATGTTCTTCCATGGCATGTTCCATGATGGCATCGCAAAGCACGTCGATAAAATATGCCTCTTCCCCATGTAGGAAGTACATTTTTTCAAACTTTTTATTTTTGATATCCTTTAAAAGGAGCTTGTGATCCATTACTGATGTTTTTCCCAGATTTGACTCAATTCTACTAGCGTATCCACGGCCTTTTGCATATCTTGAACACTCACATATTCATGTCGGGAATGAATGGCCATTTCCCCTGTAAAGATATTTGGACAAGGCAATCCCATAAAAGACAACCTAGAACCATCTGTTCCACCACGAATAATGGAGCGATTTGGTTCGATTCCTGCCTTTTTCATCGCTTCCACGGCATAATCCGTAACAAAAGGTAGTTCTTTTAAGATTTCCTTCATATTTCTATACTGTTCAAAAACGTCAAAATCTACGGAGGAACCTGGATGTAAAGCAACCACTGAATCTGCCATCTCCTTTAAACGTTGTTCGTAAACAGCCAATTTTGACGTATCGTGATCGCGAATGATAAATTGTACGGTCGTTGATTCTAGTCCGCCTTCAATGGAAACCGGATGAACAAATCCCTCACGACCAGCAGTTGTTTCTGGCGACCATGAGTCTTTTGGTAAGGCTTCAATCAGTGAAGTTGCCAATTTGATGGAGTGCACCATTTTATTCTTTGCATATCCTGGATGCGCACTGACACCATGAAAGGTGATTTTGACTGCGTCGGCAGAAAACGTTTCATCCTCAATGTCACCCAAAGGTCCACCGTCTAAAGTATAGCCATAATCCGCGTTTAATCGTTTCATATCTATGTGCTCAACTCCTCTTCCTACTTCTTCATCAGGAGTAAATAAAATGCGAATAGGTCCATGTTTCACTTGCGGATTTTCCTGAATGAACTGCGCGAAGTCCATAATGATGGCAATCCCAGCCTTATCGTCAGCGCCAAGAAGCGTTAAGCCGCTCGCCGTGATAATATCGTCTCCAATTTTGGACGCTAGGTAGCGGTGTCTATCCGTCGTTATAACTTGTGTTGGATCATCTGGAAGAACAATGGGTTCGCCAGTATACTTACGGTGTACAATTGGCTTTACATTTGTCCCGCTGCAATCTGGAGCCGTATCCAAATGAGAGCAAAAACAAATTGTTGGTAAATCTGTCCGGTCGGAATTTGATGGGAGAGTCGCATACACATATCCCCATTCATCCATTTCTGCTTCAACTAGTCCTAAAAGTTGCAATTCACTCACAAGAAGTCTACTTAAATCCTTTTGTTTTTCCGACGAAGGGAAACATGTAGCGTTTGGATCTGCAGTGGTATCTATTTGAACATAGCGTAAAAAACGCTCTTCAACGGAGTATGAATAGGACATAATTTCTTTTATCCAAAAATAGCAAGAATCGCCAAATGATAGGATACGCTTAAGAAACTAATTCGCGCAATGTTTTCAACTCTTCCACCTTTTCACTGTTGCCAACTTGTTGAAAGGAAGAGATTAGATTGGTGAGCATACGCTTGATAATCGACGTATTTGAACAAGGTTCAAAATACTCTCGATGATGGTTCAAATTTAATCCATTTAGAAAGTCTTTGATTTCATTGGTGTCAAAAATACTTCCTTTGGAAAACGCATTGATGTAAAAAAGAACGCCGAATTCATTTTGCTCATTGATGGCAAAGCTCGAGTATTTGGCATCCATATAGGCTAAAATGAAGTGATTCGGTAAGTTGACCCCATAGATTGGTAAATCCAACGATTGTGCGATGATGCTATAAATCAAACATAAACTGAGCGGATTTCCTTTTTTAGATTCGAGGACGGCATTAATGTAGGAATTAACCGATGAATGAAAATTCTTGTTGTCACCTTGAAAATGATGCAAGCCAAAAAATACTCTATTAAATATTTTTACCTGCTCAAAAGCTGTTTGATTATCATTTAATTCAAGCCAAATGTCACGTCTGATCATTTGCAAGGCCTCATGAATTTTTGGCTCATCCAATCCTGGATATTGATACTTTGCAATGATGATAGCTCCCTTGAGTAAGTCCTTTTCTGTCGATTCAACCCACGCTTGTAAATTGGATTTTACTTCGTCATATTGTATGTTGTGAATGATTGTTTCAATTCTATTTTGAAAAAGCAATCCATAGTAATCTGTCTCCCACGAATTTTCCAAATAAGGAATCGCTTCTGAACCAATTTTTATTAATTGATCGCGTACATGCTCAAAAACCGACTCATCGGGGTCGTCAATGAGTTGAACTAAAGCTTGAATAGATGAAGTGCCATGCATACGTGGACAAATATATTCCGTAGTTGCTTGTCGAAATTTACCTATTCAGATCTTTATCAAAGGATAAATGTTAATTTTTATGAAACAATTCGTTAAAACTCCCGTTAGAACAACACAATTACTGAATTAACTTTGCTACAGGTTGATTTTAAAGAGGCTCTTCATGGGCCTCTTTTTTTTATATTTGTTAAAAGTCAAACATGAAAATCACTTTGTTTTCACTTATTATTTTTTTGATTGGGATATCATGCCAAACAAATCCATGCAAGATAACTGCGAATGAATTTGAATTAAAAGGTTCTTATTTAGGCAAAGTGCATATTTCTAAGAATGAACCCTGTCCGATTTACATTACTATCGAAGGTGTTTTTAGTAAATCGAGTATTGTTGATTTTCACACAATCTACCCGATTAATCTCAAACATAAATACCAAAAGAACGGACTTTACATTCAATTCAATTATACCATCAGTCGAGCCATGAGTCCTGAGGGTTGCACGATAGATGGTGTTGTAAGTTTAGAAAATGTCGAAAAATCGAAAGCCAGCGCAGGTTTTAAATTCCAGTGAAATCGCGCACTAGGTAACTCAATGCCTTGCCTACGATCAAAGAATCCGTTTCGGAATTGGGTGCCGCCTCTGTTAAATTCAGATAAGCAACATGTTTTTGTGTTTTCACGAAATGGTGCGTAAACTGTCGGACTTGATCCAATGTCCAGCCACTTGGAGACAATGCACTGCTTGGCATGTATGCGATTGAATCCATATCGATTTCGAGTCCAACTTGAGTGTCCGTATGAAAATGGCGAAGGATATTTGTCAAATCTTCTAACAAATCTCTTTGTTGAAATACATATGCCTCATAAAATGAATGAAATACTTGATCGCTTTTCAGGACTTCCCTCATATATGCATTGTTGTACGCTTCGTGCAAACCTAGAACGGAGTAATGCAGCAGCACACCTTCTTCCATGGCCGTTGAAAAGGAATTGCCGCTGTGACGAACATCTGTTGAACGCAAATCCGCATGGGCATCTAGATTGATGACCGCCAATTTTTTACGTTTCGCTGACCAACGCATCATAGCGAGAGCATTATTATGTCCTCCTCCGATAAAAATTGGAATCTGACCCGCGACTAAGAACGTGTCGAGAATCTGCTCTAAAAACGAATCTAACTCAGATACTTTATCAGATAATTTCCCTTGAAAAACATGTTCCAACTCAACAACTTCGCCCAAAACAAAAATAGATTCCTTCGGATACTGTTCGTGAACTTGCGTATTTAAAAACGAAGACACAAAAGCGGGGAAGGCAAATTGGGCACCTGTTCTGCCATTATTTGCTAAAGGACCACAACATTCACGAATTCCAATAATCACATATTTGGCAGCAGAAAGCCTTTGTTGTAAGAGGTAGTCACCGATGCGTTCTTCACCTAAACGAGGAGCATACTTTGAAGAAATCAGGGAAGGATCCCAAGATTGAAAAGAAAAATTAGAACTAGGACTGTTCATTTTGGAGGATGTTTAAAACAAATGTAGGGATTGGAATCGGTTTCATGGAGTTTGCATCTACAAAAACGAGTGTCGTTTCCGCATCATTTAATAAAATCCCTTCCTCATTCCAAACTTCGTATTGGAAATACATACGCGTCCCTTGAAATTTGGTGATGCTTGTTTTGATTTCCAAAAGATCATCATACTTCGCTGGTTGCAGATAACGTATATGGAATTCTGTTACTGGTAATAAAATTCCATTCTCCTCCAAAAGTTTATAAACAATTCCTAATTCACGAAGCGCTTCTACTCGGGCAACCTCAAAATACTGAGCGTAATTTCCGTAGTAACAGAAGCCCATTTTATCTGTTTCACTGTATCGAACTCGCAGTTTTGTTGAAAACCTCATTTTAGCATATTTATCTTTCATGGAACGAAATTAAAAAATCCAACGAATGTTTTGTAAAATCAGGGAAAGAATCGTAATTTGGCTTTACTCTCAGGTATATTTTTGCGAATTCTAAAATATATCTTTACATGTAAAATATATTAAATAATCAAGGGGCATTTGATTTTTTTTTTAACTTTTTTATGTAAATATTTGTTCTCTCTTTATTTCAAGATACAATTAGGGAAATTTCTCTCGAATTGAAAGCAAGTGTAAATAAGATTATGTTAAAAACTATGAATATAAGTCACGAAGCGGCATGGGATGCCTGTTTGAAAGTTATTAAAGATAATATTTCATTGCAAGCGTTTAAAACATGGTTTGAACCGATCATTCCTACGAAATTAGAGAACAATGTATTGACAATTCAAGTACCATCTCATTTCTTTTACGAATGGTTAGAGCAGCACTACATTGTTTTGTTGAGAAAGGTGGTAAAGAAAGAACTAGGGTCAGAGGGCAGCTTAGAATACAGCATCGTTATGGAGAACAATTCGCGCACATCTAATCCTTACACGGTAAAGATTCCAGCGAACAATTCTAGCAATTTAAAAAATGCACCTGTTAATCTTCCGATTAACGTAAATGAGAAACAAATTCGCAATCCGTTTATTATTCCCGGATTGAAAAAAGTTAATATAGAATCAAACTTAATTCCAAACTTCACATTCGAAAATTTTGTAGAAGGTGAGTGTAACCGTTTGGCTCGAGCATCTGGATACGCCGTATCGAATAAGCCTGGGGGAACAGCTTTCAATCCGCTTTTATTATACGGAGGAGTTGGTTTAGGAAAAACGCACCTTGCACATGCAATCGGTATTTCCATAAAGGACAACTTTCCAAATAAGACGGTGTTGTATGTTCAGTCGGAAAAATTTGCTCATCAATTCATTGATGCGATCAAGAATCAAACAACGAATGATTTCGTACATTTCTATCAGATGATTGATGTTTTGATCATTGATGATGTTCAATTTTTCGCTGGTAAAGAACGTACACAAGATGTTTTCTTTTCCATATTCAATCACTTACATCAAAATGGAAAACAAATTGTCTTAACATCAGACAAGGCTCCAGTGGAAATGCAAGGAATGGAACAACGTTTATTGTCTCGTTTCAAATGGGGACTTTCTGCGGATTTAGGTACTCCAGATTTGGAAACTCGTATTGCCATTCTTGAAAAGAAAATGTACGGAAGCGGAATTGAATTACCGCGTGAGGTAGTTGAATATTTAGCTTATTCCATTAATACAAATGTCAGAGAAATTGAAGGTGCTTTAAATACCTTACTTGCTCAGGCATCATTGAACAAAAAAGCGATTACTCTAGAGTTAGCAAAACAGATGGTGGATAAATTCGTGAGAAGTACAGCTCGTGAAGTTTCCATTGAATACATTCAAAAAGTGGTTTGTGATTATTTCGATTTACCGATTGAAATGCTTAAATCTAAAACACGTAAACGAGAAGTTGTTCAAGCACGTCAAATTTCCATGTATTTCTCTAAGAAAATGACCAAGTCATCATTGGCAAATATCGGTGCACATTGTGGTGGAAAAGATCACGCGACGGTATTACATGCATGCAGAACGGTTGTAAATCTTTCTGAAACGGATAAACAATTCCGTCACTACTTAGAAGAATTAGAGAAAAAACTTACGATTCAATAAGGAACGTTTACTTAGCAAGCTCACTTCATGACACGCATACTCATGGTATGTTTAGGTAATATCTGTAGGTCACCAATGGCTGATGGATTGTTGCGTCGTAAAGTTAAAGAAGAGAATCTCGATGTTTTCGTTGATTCTGCCGGAACAGCAAATTACCATACTGGTAAACAACCTGATTCTCGCATGTGTCAAGTTGCTAAAAATAACCAAACTAACATTGATGATTTACGTGCCCGTCAATTCGTGGTACAGGACTTCGATGAATTTGATAAAATTTATGCAATGGACAAGGAAAATCTGTCAAATATCCTTCGACTTGCTAGAAATACAAATGATAAAGAAAAAGTTGAGTTAATATTAAACGAACTTAATCCTGGCGAAAACAATGGCGTTCCCGACCCATATTACGGAACTACTGCAGACTTTCAAGAAGTATATACATTATTAGATCATGCCACAGATGTGGTGATAAGCAAAATAAAAAATGGCACAATTAGGTAACCTCTATTTAATCCCCAACACATTAGGTGGGGAAACAGTTTCAGACATTTTGCCTGCAGACGTACAAAAAATTGCTACTAGTTTACGCTATTTTGCAGTAGAAGAAATTAAATCAGCTAGACGATTACTTCGTAAAATGGATCGAACTTTCCCCATTGATGATTCACAATTTTTCATCATCAATAAACACATGAAAGAATCCGAATTAATGAAAATCCTTTTGATTTTGATAAAAGGGGAAAACATCGGTATTATTTCTGAGGCTGGATGTCCTGGCGTGGCTGATCCAGGGGCTGAATTGGTCGCGCTTGCGCATACACAGAATATTAAAATTGTTCCATTGGTTGGACCATCATCGATTCTACTTGCATTAATGGCCAGTGGATTTTCTGGACAAGAATTTTCATTCCACGGTTATTTACCGAGAGAGCGTAAAGAACGTATTAAAAAATTGAAAGACTTTGAAATGGATACAAAGAGAAGTGGCAAAACTCACATTTTCATGGACACACCTTTTCGAAACATGCATGTTTTAGAAGACATGTTAAATGATTTGGGGGACAGCTGTCAACTTTGCATTGCCTCAAATGTTACCTTACTCACTGAACAGATTAGAACTATGAGTGTCAAAGATTGGAGGGAGAAGGCCTATGACATTGGAAAAATTCCAGCCATTTTCTTAATCGGAACGGCACAATAAATAACATAACCACCTCAGGGTGGTTTTTTTACACTCGAAAATAGCATCAAATGAATATGATTCCCCGGATAAATCATTTTTATGCGTTTAATTGGATTAAAATCTATTATACCTTTCCTTCTTTATGTTCTCTACAATCGTCTATATCAGTACGATTGCCCGATTAAAATCGTACACGCGATTTATGAGCAGTACTTTTGGAAGTAATTCCTTT
>JBAWZN010000015.1:0-44517 GCA_037143015.1 Flavobacteriia bacterium | reverse complement strand
TTAACCTTGGATCAAATGGACATCATCGAAGTAAACGAAGCATTCGCAGCGCAGGTTTTGGCGTGTACACGTAGTTTGGGACTAGATGACCGCGATCCACGCATTAATCCAATGGGCGGGGCAATTTCACTCGGACATCCACTCGGAATGTCAGGTGCGCGCTTACTTTTAACGGCAGCAAGACAATTAAAAGCAACAAACAAACGTTATGCATTGGTGACCATGTGTATCGGTGTTGGACAAGGATATGCGGCGGTAATCGAACGAGTATAAGATGAGAAAACTACTTTTATTTTTCGTGATTATTGGATTGGTTTCTTGTAAAAAGGAAGATACATCTTGGAATGTAGACCTAGAAGCTCCATTGGTTCATGATACACTTTCGTTGAAAAATTGGGTCAATGATTCCACGTTAACCGAAACAGCTAACGGTGAAATAGAAGTAGATTTAACGCGTACCTTGTTGGATATCAGTCTTTCGGAACTGATTAAAATTCCAGACACCTCGGTGACACAGCTTTTTTCACCAATCTTCACATTGAATAACATTCCTCCCGGAACAACCTTCGTGAATGCCATCGAAGAACACTCTTTTGACTTGGAGGATGTCCTTTTGAAAAACATCCGTATATCTAACGGAAGAGTTAAAGTAAAAGTATACAACCCACTTGGAACTAAGGTATTGTTTAAAATTCAAATGCCGGGTGTTACTCAAAACGGAGTGATATTTGAACAAAATTACAGCGTAGATGCTGGATCAGTGGCGAGTCCAACGGTGAAGGAAGAACTACTCGATTTAACGAATTACCAAATCGATTTGCGTGGTTTAAGTGGATTGGAATACAATATTCTTCAAACGAAATTGACCTTAACAACGGATCCTAATGGTGCTCCTGCTTCCATCAGTTCTGCTTACGATTTTAAGTTCGAAGCTAGCTTGGAAGACATCAAGGTGGATTATGCCAAAGGTTATTTTGGTTCAAAAGTTTTTTCAGATAATGCGGACTTTACCTTGGATTTCATGAGTAAAATCACAGAAGGAACCTTGGATTTACCGCAGTCATCTGTGCAAATTTCTATCGAAAATGGAATAAAAGTTCCGGTGCGTGGACAGCTACATTATCTAAAAAACACCAATCTGTTGGGGAATACGGTGTCCTTAACATCGCCTCAAATCGGCCCAAGTTTTTTCATTTCTCCCGCAGTTGGTTCATGGAATTCACTACAATCCAATTCGCAGGAGCTTTCTTTCGATCCAACCAATTCAAATGTAGAATCCTTTTTAGAAAATCTTGGCGCTTCAAATGAAGCTTCCTACGAAGTGCAGTTGAATCCTTGGGGAAATATTTCCGCAGGAAACGATGAAGCTTTTCCAAATAGTCGAATTAAGGTGAAAGCGAGTGCGCAACTTCCTTTGAAACTTGGTTTGGATGGACTTACCCTGCGTGATACCTTTGACATTAATTTCAAGCAAAATCAAGAGAAGACTCGCATTGAATCAGGATTAATCTATTTGGATGTCAGCAATGCTTTTCCGTTTAGCTGCGATCCAGTGTTGTATTTAATGACAGAAGATGGGCAAATTTTACACACGCTGATTGGAAGTAGTCAAATTTCTTCTTGTGAAATGGCGGCTATTGATCCCATCGATGGATTGAAAAAACAGCCTTCTCACATCGAATTTATAGTGGAAAAAGAGGCGCTTTCTGATTTAGCCCTTATCAAAAAAATCATTGTGGAGGCGCGCTTTGATTCACCGAATCCAACCACCGGACTAAGTGAACCGAAACAAGTCCAAGCGAAGGCTTTCCTTTCCTTCAAACTGCGCATGAAATTGAACACAAAAGTAATCCTATGAGAAATCGAATCAGTTTGTTCTTTTTGCTTTGTGTCACGAACGTGTTTGGACAAAACATGCTTCCGCTTATTCAGGATACCACAGGTCAACGCAGTGGTTCATTCACACTGACGTCCAACGGGGATTACTCGTCAAATTCGATTGGAAAAAATATCGTTCAATCCTTTTTTTATGGGGGATTCATTGATCAAGACATGAAAAACTCAAGTATTGAACGCCTGCAGAACATTAACCAGTTCGGATTGGACATGAATGCCGAGTTGTTGTTCCGTTCAAAAGGAGATTTGACCAAAAAAGAAAGTAGTCCCTTTTACAATCATGGATATTCTATTCAAGCTGGATACCATCAGTTTTCATCGATCATTTTTTCACGTGATGCTTTTCGCTATGCCTTTGAGGGAAATAGTTTGTTTCTTGGGGATACAGCGGACTTTTCAGGAACGCGTTTTCAGTCCATGGGGTATTCGAAAATTGGATTTGGAATTTTTAATCGTTCGACAAATAATTCCTTGACTTTGAATGTCCTTTCCTTAAATCAATTTGCTACTGGAGCCATGTCAACGGCAACGATTGATCAGGATAGTCAAAATGACACCATCAACTTGGATTATACGGGTTTATTTTCGTTCGCGAAGGGAGCGGGATTTTCTAAAGGATTTGGATTGTCTTTTGACATCGATTATCGCATTCAAACCAACGAAAATGAACATGAAATGACCTTTCAGTTACTCGCGAAAAACATTGGATTTATTCTACCAACAAACGTCACACGTTATTCGGCAGATTCTTCGTTTCAATACACTGGATTTAATTTAAACCAACTGGTACAGCAAAATATATTGAGTACCATTCAACTAGCAGATACACTTGGTTTGGAAAAAGGAACAGAGAAAAAAGCCTTATTGTTACCTGGATTCATTCAGTTTTCCAAATTGGTCGATATGCAAGCCACACAGCGTATTCAAAGTTTCTACGGTGCACGTATGTTTCTCTCAACAAATTACATCCCATACTTCTTTGCGGGTGTCCATGGAAGAGTAACCAAACATTGGTCAACAGGTGTCAGTGCGTCTTACGGTGGATTCTCCCGCCTAAAATGGGGAATGTATTCCAGTTTTCAATTTTCCAATTGGAACATTGGCGTAGCAAGTGAAAATTTATTGAGTAAAACAGGTGAATCCATAATTCTTCGAGTGAAATGCGCATTTTAATCACGATTTTCAGTTTTTTGTTTGTGACTTCTTCTTGGTCACAACAGTATTTCTATAAGTTGTATTCAGGAAATAGCTTTGATGAAGGAGAGGATATCATTGAAACAGTAGATTCCTCATATATCATTTCTGGTAGTTCAGGAAGTTGGGGAGGGAATTCGCAAGCTTTCCTTATGAAAATTGATTCTCTTGGAAACTATGTTTGGAGTCATTCTTATGGTGGTGCTGAATCTGAGGAAGCAGTAACGGTTGTGGAACGTCCAGGAAGTGGATATTACCTGGCAGGAATGTCGAATTCAACAAGCCAAGGAAACTTCGATGCGATGTTGATCAAAACAGATGAAGACGGAAATCAAGAATGGATGAAAACCTACCCGAATCCTGCGTGGGATCGAATCAACGATGCGTTGATGACAAAAGATACAGGAATTGTGATGGTCGGATACCGTCAAGCATTATTCGGTTCAGAGTCAGACATGTTGTTGCTGCGCTTGGATAAAGATGGGGATACCTTGTGGACAAAAACCATTGGGACAATTGGTGAAGATCAAGCGACTTCAGTGACAAGATTTCAAGATTCATTGTACATTGTTGTTGGTGATATGTTCGATCCGCAATTGAACTTGGTTAAAGGTTGCATGATTACGTTTAATGATCAAGGAACCATTCTTTCGCAATTAATGATTGGACCACTACCAGGAAATTATCATTTGTCTGATATCGAAGATGGTGAGGATAAATTTTACATTGTAGGAAATAGGGAAGTTGAAACGTATAATCACAATGCTTATACAAGGGTTTTAGATGGAAATGGGGTTTTTCAAAATGAAAATGAGGAGGGAGATGACCCATTTTCAAGCTATCCTGCAGATCGTAAATTTTCTCAAGTGGTATTTATTCCGGATCCATATTATAAAATCTCCATTGTTATGGAAGACAATCAATTTTCATTTGGTTCTTTTGCTAATAACTTAAATTACGGGTTTTATGCTGCTTCGAATGCTGTTTGGTTGGCTGAAAATTCAACAGGGATTATCAATGAAGGGCCAGATCAATGCAATCAGATCACACAAACAAGAGATGGAGGATTCATCTCCGTAGGTTTCAATACAATGATCGTTGATGGTCAAAATGCCACGAATGGAGGCTCCAATATTTTTGTGCTTAAATATCACCCGAGCAATACATTTCCGATTGAAACACAAAATGTTTTCACCTTAAACCAACTCGTGGAGACCATCGAATTGAATCAAACAATGGTTGAGTTAACGATGTACCCGAATCCAACTTCGAATGAATTGAATGTCAGTTTGAGTGATCAGGTAAGTGGAGATTATTTCGTTAGCGATTTAATGGGTAAACGACTTTTGATAGGAAAATTAGAATCCAACTTCACGATTGAAACGTCTTCTTGGAATCAAGGTGTATATTTCCTAAACATTGGACAACATTCCTTCAAGTTTATCAAGCAATAGCGTCTATTTTTTAGCGCGACGATCTAATTCTTTTATGAGTAAGGACAATTCACGTCCGGTTTGACCAGCAACAGAGGTGTTTTCATCTGCACGTCTCAACAAATAAGGCAGGACTTCCTTCACAGGTCCGAAGGGAACGTATTTTGCCACATGGTAGTTCGCATGCGCGACATTGTAAGAGATGTGATCACTCATTCCCAACAACTGTGCAAAATAGAATTGCTCACTCCGCGGATCAATGTTCGCTTCTTGCATGAATTGCATGAGTAATGCAGAACTGTCCTCGTTGTGTGTTCCTGCGCATAAGGAGAAAACGTCACGGTTTTCCAAAATGATTTTTAATCCTTCGTTGTAATCCTTGTCCGTATCGGCTTTCGTTGCTTGAATCGGAGATGGATACCCTTTTTCTGTTGCACGGGCACGTTCTTTCTCCATGTAAGCACCTCGAACCAACTTGATTCCGTATTTCACGTTATTTTCTTTCGCTAACGCTAGGCAGTCCTGTAGGAAAGCCAAACGATCGTGACGGTACATTTGTAAGGTGTTGAATACAATGCAGTGTTCTTTGTTGTATTTCAACATCATGTCGAAGGTCCATTGGTCAATCGCATCTTGAATCCACGATTCCTCTGCGTCGATAAATACCGCTGTCCCAGCGTCATGTGCGGCCTGACAAATACGGTCAATACGCGAAACAATGACGTCAATTGCTGATTTTTCGCTTGCGCTTGGTGAATATCCTTTTGTGGATGCTTTTTCAATTAAATCGTGTCGTCCAATTCCCGTTACTTTAAATACAGCAAATGGAATGTGTGGGTCATTCGCCGCACGATGAATCGTCTGAATAATGATGTCGACCGTTTGATCAAAGTCTTCGTCGCTTGTTTTTCCTTCTACGGAATAATCTAAGATAGTACCGATTCCGAATTCCCCTAATTCTGCAATCGTTCGGTCACACTCGGCAATCGTTTCTCCACCACAGAATTGACGGAAAATCGTTGCTTTAATCGGTGCGGAAATGGGAAGTCTTAAGTTTAAGGCCAAATTGGTCGCTGCTTTTCCAAATTTCACGATGGACGGGGAAGCAATGATGCGAAAAAGCCAATAAGCCCTTCTTAGGTCGCTCTTAGATTTGCTCGAAAAGGCAACTTCGGTGTTGTCAAATGATATCATAACCCAAATTTACATCGTTTTTTAGAATAGAAGTCATCTCGAAAGTTTAATTTTATCCCACCAATGAAAACCATGAAAATCGAAGGAACATATTGTCAATTGGAAATCGGGTCTATCGTAAATGGTGGATTCCAGGATTTTTTGAAAGCGTTTGAAAATCAGCAGATTCTCATTTTGGTCGATGAAAACACGCACGATTACTGCCTCGAATACCTACTGACGAGTTTTCCGGAATTGGAACGTGCCGAAATTATGCTCCTTCCTTGCGGAGAAGAAAACAAGGTGATGGAAGTATGTTTTCAAGTTTGGCAAGCTTTTACAGAATATGGCGTTGGACGCAAAGACCTCGTGATTAACCTTGGAGGCGGAGTCGTCACAGACATGGGTGGCTTCATCGCCTCTATTTATAAACGTGGCTTGTCCTTCATTCACGTGCCAACATCGCTTTTAGGAATGGTCGATGCCGCCATTGGAGGAAAAAATGGCATCGATTTAAATGGCTATAAAAATCAACTGGGAACCATCACGCAGCCCAATCGTGTATTTATCGATACTGGATTTTTATCGACATTACCAGCAGAGGAGATTTTCAATGGATACGCAGAAATGTTGAAGCATGCCTTAATCGGTGATGCGGATTTATGGGAGCAAATTCGCCACATACACAGCGAAGAGGAATTGATTCAAGAGGAGGTTGTGGTGAAGTCGATTCGTGTAAAAACGGACATCATTGAACAAGATCCTTTGGAAGGTGGCTTGCGCAAGAAATTGAATTTTGGACATACCATCGGACACGCCTTGGAATCGTATTTTTTACAGTCGACGCCCGTTTCTCACGGACATGCGGTGGCTTTGGGCATGATTGCCGAATCGTATCTATCCATGAAGCGTGGAATGTTGAGTAAGGAAGTGTACAAGGACATTGAAGGAACCATTATTCGATCTTTTCCAATGATTACGCTGAATGCGGATGATGTCTCGGTCGTAATTTCATTGATGTATCAAGACAAGAAGAATGTCGCGGGTGAAATTCGTTCGTGCTTGTTAGAAGGCGTTGGAACCTGTGTTTACGATCAAACCTTGAACGAAGAGGAAATAGGGGAGTCCTTGTTTCATTTGACTTTACTCTATAGTACTCAGATCAATTAGCATAAAAAAAGTCCCCTAACGAATCGTCAGGGGACTTTTTCTTGAATCTATTTCGAACGGATTAACGAATAATCGTCATTTCATCTACGATGTGTTTCGCTCCTGCGTATTTGTCGATGATGAACAATACGTAACGGATATCCACGTTGATGGTTTTTTGCAATTTCGTGTCAAAGATCACGTCACCTGCCATCGCTTCGATGTTTCCGTCGAATGCCAAACCGATCAATTCACCTTTTCCGTTCAATACTGGTGAACCTGAGTTTCCACCCGTAATGTCGTTGTCCGTTAAGAAACAAACCGGCATGTATCCCGCTTTATCAGCATATGGACCGAAATCTTTTTTCTCGTTCAATTCCATCAAACGTTTTGGTAAGTCAAACTCTTCGTCGTTTGGCTTGTATTTGTTGATCGCACCTTGAAGGGTTGTGTAGTAATTGTATTTCGCATCGTTTCGTTTGTCAGCAGGCAATGCACTTACATTTCCGTAAGTCAAACGTAAGGTACTGTTTGCATCTGGATACTGAATCGTACTCATTCCAGATTCACGCAATCCAGCAACCAACAAACGGTAAGATTTCGTAAAGTCATCTGTCAATTTAATCAATTCCTCTGAACGGAACATCAAGTGTGATGTAATGTCAGCAGACAATTTCATCAATGGATCGTTTGTCAATGCCGCTTCACTAGGTAATTCTAAGAAAGCCGACATACGTTCTTTAGAAGCTAAAATAGACATCGCGAAAGCCGCGTTGATTTCATTTGCAACGGAACCATCTTTGTACATGTCTTCTACAGCTGGTACTAATTTGTATCCTGCTTTTTTCGCGTACAAGTTCAATCCGTCAATCAAGATGTCGATTTCAGCTGGAACGTAAGTCAATTCGAAGAATTCATTGATGGCAGCTGTTAATCCTGCTTTCATTTCTGCGCGTTTCGTTGCATCTGCTTTTGCGTAGGCTTGAAGTTGTCCACCAATTGAACGACTGATTCCTGCGTAATCAGAAAAACGAAAAACGATTTGTAAGTAATTATCGTGACGAGATTTTTCGTTTGTCGCAGCATAGAACTTGTTGATTGTTTCAACGACAGTTCCATATTTTGCTTTGTTCGCTGGTTTGTTTGCCCAAGCATTGAATTTTGCTTCGTTTTTCGCTTTATCCGCAGCTGTTTGGAATTTCGTTAAGGCATCAATCATCCCTTGACGGTTTTTCCAGTAGTTAGCGATGCGTGCATATTTAGAAGCGTAGTTCAAACGAACGTTATCGTCTTTGTCCATGTATTTTTTCATGGCATCCATGCTTGATTTAGAAGCTTCTACCCAAGCTGGATAAGCGAATTTCACGTTTTGATCAATTCCACCTGCAGGCAACCAACGGTTTGTTCTTCCTGGGTATCCAAGGATCATTGCGAAATCACCATCTTGAATTCCTTTGATGTTTACTGGTAAATGGTGTTTTGGATGCAACGGAACGTTCGCGGTTGAATAGTCAGCAGGATTCCCGCTTGCGTCAGCGTATACACGGAACATAGAGAAGTCACCTGTATGACGTGGCCATTCCCAGTTGTCTGTGTCCCCACCGAATTTACCGATGCTATTTGGAGGTGTTCCCACTAAACGAACATCTTTGAAATCTTGGTAAACGAAGTAGTAAAATTCATTTCCTTGGAAGAAAGAACGTACACTTACGGTATATTTTCCACCTTCGCTGTTCTCTTTTTCAATCAATGCGACTTCGTCTTTGATGACTTTCTCACGCTCTGTTTCCGTCATTTGGTCATTTACTTTTCCAAGGATGCGTTTGCTCACATCATCCATTCGAACGAAAAAGCGCACGTATAAAGATTTTGGTTTCATCTCCTCTTGACGATTTGCTGCCCAGAATCCATTGGTTAAGTAATCCTTTTCAGGCGTTGATAATTCAGCGATTGCATCGTATCCACAGTGGTGATTTGTTAAAATCAATCCATCTTTGGAAATGATTTCAGCGGTACATCCACCATTGAATTGAACAACGGCATCTTTGATGGAAGAATGGTTGATGCTGTAGATTTCTTCCGTCGTTAACTGCAATCCCAATTTCTCCATATCTCTGTGATTCAGACGTTCAATGAACATCAAAAACCACATTCCTTCGTCCGCTCGAACGAAAAAGCCAACGAACAAAGCGATGGCTAAAAAAGTACTTTTTAAACGTGTATTCATTTGTATAGTTTTTAGAAGGGCTAATTTACGGATTTCAAGTCTAGTAAAAAAAAGGACTTTTCCACAATTTTTGAAGGGTGGAGGTGAAGTTGTATTACTGAATAAATAGGTGCATTACATTCCAACTTGCTCTGCCGTTTTTAATCCATACGAATGAAGGATACACCCAAAAAATATGATTTGTATAAATTTCAAATTATTCATTTTCGCTCTCATTTTCGCTCTCATTCTCTTTATCATTCTCTTTATCATTCACGCTCTCTCCGCCGCGGCGGACTCTTTCTCTATTTCTTATACAACAACTTCTTCATTCGACTCAAGGACTCCGGTAAAATCCCCAAATACGAAGCAATTTGATGTTGTGGAACGAGTTGTTCGATTCCTGGATGGCGTTGAATCAATTCCAGGAATCGCTCTTCTGCACTTGCTGAAATCGTTAAAAGAAATCGTTTTTGAAGGACTGCTAACGTTCGTTGAGCCATGATTCTGAAAAGACGTTCCAATGGCGGAACTTCAATAAAAAGCAATTCCAAATCATCTTTGGTGAAGGATAGCAGGTAACTGTCTTCCATCGCTTGGATGTTCATGTTCGTTTTTTCTTGACTGTGGAAGGAAGCAATGTCTCCAACCCACCAATCTTTGAATCCAAAATACAAGACATGTTCCGACGCTTTTTGATCGATAAAAAACACGCGAAAAGTTCCTTCTACAATAAATCCCTGCGAATAACATTCATCGCCTTCCCGCAAGAAAAATTCTTTCCTCTTTAATTTCTGTAAATGAAAACGGCTTTTAATTAAGGATTCATGTTCAGCGGTTATGCTGATTTTGTCTTTAATGTACTGTATGAGCTGTGCGTGAGCAATTTCCTCTGTCATGACTTAGTTTCTTGGTATGTTCATTCGAATACGCCACTTTTTTGGATGTGAATTGTTAAAACGATTCCCCAAATGCTTAATAATGCCAATTTGCTGTCCCTCGTAAGAAAGCAAGGTGTAACCTGGTTTTCCTTCTAAGTAAAACGTATCTCCATGTAAATATTGAAGAGCCTCTTGACGACTTAATTCAATGGTTGGTATGTCTGGATGCAAGGAAAAGTTTAAAGCCAATTCAATTTCTAACTGCCAGCCTTTGCGCTGTTCAATGGCGATGTGTGTTCCGCGTTTCATCCACTTTAGGACATTGCTGATTTCATCGTAATGTTGCACGCAGAATTCCGTTGTAGCGTAGATATTTTCTTCTTCCTTAAAATAGACATGTGGGAAATTCGACTCGATTTTTAGTGGAATTTCAGTTTCGATCAACGTTTGAATTCTACCCGATTTTCGCTTGTTTTGACCTGAAAACGACTTTTTTTGAAGTAAAACGGCATAAAATCCTTCACTTTTGGCAATTCCGGGAATAAAATGATAACCGAATCCGTTGACATCTGGAATCAATCCTTCAAAGAAGGGGATGGGAACAATTTCCGCTTCGTGTTCTTCGAGAAATTCGGCAATACACGCTTCGTTTTCGGCTGGATTAAACGTACAGGTCGAGTAGAGTAGGTAACTGTCTTCTTTTAAACTTGGCCAGACTGACTCCAAGATGTCTGCTTGACGAACTGCACAATGTGCCGCACTTTCCGTGCTCCATTCCAAACGTGCATTTGGATCCTTGCGAAACATTCCCTCTCCGGAACAAGGCGCATCCACCAAAATAAAATCAAAGTAAGAGTGTAGCTTTTCGAAATCCGTCGGAGCATTGTTACTCACAAATGTGTTCGAGTAGCCCCATTTAGTCAAAGTTTCAGCTAAAATATAGGCGCGAGACCGAATGATTTCGTTGGAAATCAACATGCCACGGTTGTCTAAAAAACTCGCCAATAAAGTACTTTTTCCGCCTGGAGCAGCACACAAGTCTAATAATATGGGGTTTTCAGGAAGTTCAATGCTGCGAACAATTGCATCGATGTACATCGATCCTGCTTCTTGTGGATAATACGTTCCAGCGTGAAAAAGTGGATCCAGCGTAAAGGAGGGACGTTCTTTCAAATAGCGTCCATCTGAACACCACGAAACGACTTCTTCGTTCTCAAACTGTGTAGCTTTCTTTCTCGGATTCAAGCGTATCGAAATCGGAGATTCGGAGTCGAGCGACTGAATCAATGGTGTTTGTCCTAAAGGACCAGCTTCGATGCGGGTGACAAAATCTTTCGGAAGTGGAATCATGTTTTAAAATTACCGATTATTGTTGAATTTCGATACGAATAATCAGCTTCGATTCGTTGCTCGCAATACTTCTGCGGTCAATGCGGTGTCCAATGCAGCAAATGATTTTTTCATGGTCACACAAGACAAAACGCGCACTTTTTTCACTTGATGGAACGCGGTCGTCTTTCAAAATATCTGAAATTAACTTGGATCCCTTTAACCCAATGGGCTGCATGCGGTCACCTTCCATCCATGGACGAATAAATAATTCTCCTTGGACCTTGGATTGATCTAAAAACAAAACGTTTTTGTCAAATTCAGTTGGGAGCGTTGTAATGAATTTTGCTTGAAACGTTGGTGTGCTTGGTTTTTGTGGAATGGAGGGGATGAATCGCAGCGAATCTCGTTCCCTGACAAGTTCGTGAAAAGGACCTTCATTGGATTTCCAACTCAATCGTTTTCCCACTTCACTAGATAAAAGTCCCGTTATTTTCTTTGTCAATACAAGAGGAATGGAAAGCTTTTTAATTATTTCAACTATCTGATATTCATGGAATAATAATACCTTATCTAAAGTAATATTTTTGTTTTGTAGAATTTCCTTTACGATGCCGTTTATTCCCTCTTGTTCCGCCTCCAATGTCGCTTGAAAAACGATTTGAAGTGTTTGAATGGAGTCGCGAAGCGTGGGAATTTCCTCCTCCAACTCTGGAATTAACTTCAAGCGGAAAAGGTTGCGTAAATATTTTGTACTTTCATTGCTGGAATCGTTTCGCCATGCAAGCTGTAATTCGCTCGAAAGTTCCGAAAGTTCTTTTCTGGAAAAAGGCAAGAGTGGACGTAAAACGCGACCATTTTTCTCCAGCATTCCTTGTAAACCAGATAATCCCGCACCGCGAAATAATTGAAGCCAAAATGTTTCTATTTGATCGTCTTGGTGATGTGCAACGAAGAGGTACGAATTGGGAGACTGATTCAAATGTGTTTCAAAAAAATCGTAACGCTCTTGTCGAGCAAGTTGTTGAAGGTTTCCTCCGGAATGAAGTTTTTCCTGTAAATCAACGCCGTGAACGTGACACGGAATATTGTGTAATTGGCAATAAGTTTCTACAAATGCTTGGTCTTCTTGACTTTCTATTCCTCTGAGTTGGTAGTTGACGTGAAGAACAGTAATTGGAAGTGAATTTCTTCGACAGATCTCCAATAACAACATCGAATCGTGTCCGCCGCTGACGGCAATAAAATACTGCGCTGCGGGATGCTTTTCAACGAAAGTGTGAAGGTATGTCTGGAATTTATTCAGCATACATCCCGTTTAGGATTTTTTGAATTTTCGTTTGACATTCCTCGTATTCTTTTTCTGGATCGGATAGAATGGTAATAGCGCCACCAACAGCGCAAGAAAGGTATTTTTTTTCTCGGTTGTAAATTAAACTGCGAATGACCACGTTGAAGTCGAAATCCCCGCTAGGTTTAATATAACCAATAGAACCTGAGTAGATTCCACGGTTAAAGTCCTCCGTTTCATCGATGATTTTCATCGCTTCAACCTTCGGCGCACCGGTCATGCTTCCCATGGGAAAACTAGCATTGAGAATATCCAAGAAAGTCACTTCTTTTTCCACTTCACATTCGATGGTAGAAATCATTTGATGTACGGTTTCAAAGGTGTGAATGCCGCACAACTCGCTGACGTGAACGCTTCCTTTCTTTGCGACGCGCGATAAATCATTGCGAACGAGATCCACAATCATGATGTTCTCTGAGCGTTCTTTCGGGTCGTTATGTAAATGTTGTTTCAGTGCGTCGTCTGCTTTATCATTGATCCCCCTAGGTGCTGTTCCTTTGATGGGCTGCGACAACAAACGATCCCCCGTTTTTTTCATGTACCGCTCCGGACTCCCGCAAAAAATCGCGTGATTGTCTGTTTGTAGAAAGGTGGAAAAAGGAGCTTTGGTAATGTGATTGAGTTTAAAATAGGTGTCCAATGGGAAATCCAATTCAACATTTTCCGCAAAAAACTCTTGACAATAGTTCACTTCGTAGATGTCACCTCGTTGAATGTATGACTTTAATTTCTCCACCTGAGAAATGTAGCTTTCCTTGGATGTACGTGCTTCAAATCGATACGGAAAAGAATGGAAATTATGATCGATTTCCTCTTCCATGAAATAATCGAGGAACTGAAAGGATTCTTCGTTCTGTTCTCCTTGTAAATACTCGAATTTTTCTTTTTCCAGTTTGATGACAAACTTCGGAACCCAAAAATGCGCCAAGGGATAGGCTAATTGGTCGCTATGTCTTGAACTTAATTGTTCAAAGGAATTCTTTAAGTCGTAAGACAAGGATCCGAATAAATAGAACCCCTTATTTTGGTCAATGTAATGCTGTAATTGATCAAGTGCTTGTCCTTCGTTTAACATAAATTCATTCTGAATGCCAAAGGATAAAATCCCCGTGCCATCATTGCTATTCAAAAAACAAATGTTTTTCCACTTTTTCATGCAACAAAATTACAAGGAAATGTGCTTCTTTAAACTTAAACACAAGAATCTTCAAACACTTTCGTTATTAAGTTGTTACTTTTGCATGGAATTCTAGTAACAGAATCAAAATGAACTCGTCCAATTAGTAAAATCCCTTCGTGGAATATGAAATTAGTACTCTCCTTTCTTATTATCTCCCTCTCATTTATCTCCTTCTCGCAATCCAAAGTTACCTTAAGTGGCTACCTTACAGATTCCAATGACGGAGAGGCAATGTCCGATGTCAAAGTTTACATCCCCGCTCTGAAATTAGGAGCGATGTCCAACGCCTATGGTTTTTACTCCTTAACCGTCATTCCCGGGAAATATGCAGTGGAATATCGTTCCGTGTCCTACGGTTCTGAAGTTCGCGAGATTGACCTGACGAAAAGCACCGTACTCTCTATTGAACTAGGAACGAAAGTAAGTGATGCGAAGGAAGTAGTTGTGAATATGAAGAAAACGGAGAATGTGACCTCAACAAAAATGGGTCAAATTGAATTGCAAATGGATCAAATCAAAACACTTCCTGCTTTTATGGGGGAGGTAGACGTGATTAAAACCATTCAATTGCTTCCAGGTGTTTCTTCGGTTTCTGAAGGCGGACAAGGATTTTACGTGCGTGGTGGTGGTCCAGATCAGAATCTAGTTTTGCTAGATGAAGGTGTCGTCTACAACGCTGCTCACTTGTTTGGATTCTTTTCCGTTTTTAACGCGGATGCTGTGAAATCGGTGAACCTCATCAAAGGAGGAATGCCAGCTAACTTTGGTGGAAGAATGTCCTCCGTTCTGGAAGTCAACATGAACGAAGGAAATATGAAGAAATTAAAAGTGACCGGTGGAATCGGTGCGATTTCTTCCCGTTTGACCTTGGAAGGACCCATTAAAAAGGATAAAGGATCGTTTATCGTTTCTGCACGAAGAACGTACATTGACGTGATTATGAAAGCAGCGATTTCGGATACTTCACCTTTTGCGGGATCATCTTATTTCTTCTATGATTTCAATGCGAAGTTAAACTACAAATTATCTGCAAAAGACAGAATATACTTGAGCGGGTATTACGGAAAAGACGTATTTAATTTTTCCGATAAAAAAGGAGGATTTGGCGCCAATATGCCTTGGGGAAATGGAATTGCAGCTCTGAGGTGGAATCACTTGTTCTCGGATAAATTGTTTATGAATTTAACAACAACCTTTTCTGATTACATGTTTAAATTCGGATCTTCCCAAGATGAATTTCGTTTTGAACTCGCTTCCGGAATCCGCGATGTCGGGGCGAAAGTCGATTTCTCCTATTTCCCGAACCCCATTCACCGAATCAAGTGGGGAGCTGATTACAAATTCCATACGTTTACTCCTACAAGTGTGACTGCTCAAAATGACACGACCGTATTTGATACGGGTGCCGCGCAAAAGTTGTATTCACACGAAGCCGCAGCATATGTGTTGGACGAGTTTGATTTAAACGATCAAATTCGCTTGAATGTTGGACTTCGCTACAGTGCTTTTGCGCATGTCGGACCTTTTACCCGCTACATCAAAGGAGATGGAATCAGTACGCAAGATACATCGATACAGTATAAAAAAGGCGATTTAATCAAGTTTTACCATGGATTGGAGCCACGTGTCTCTGTGCGTTGGTTATTGCCAGATAATAGCTCGTTTAAGGCGGGATATGCTTACAACTACCAATACGTGCATTTGACATCATTGAGCGCTGTTTCTCTTCCTACAGATATTTGGTTTCCAACTACGGATATTGCGAAACCAGAGAAAGGATGGCAAGGTTCCGTAGGATATTTCAGAAACTTTTTCAAAGATAAGTTCGAAAGTTCTGTTGAAGTGTACTACAAAGAAATGAAAAACATGATCGAATTCAAGGAAGGTGCCTTGCCAGGAGATGATGTGAATGACAATACCGATAACCTCTTGGTTTTTGGTGAAGGTAGAGCATTTGGAATTGAGTTCTTTTTTAAGAAATCGGTTGGGCGCTTTACAGGATGGGTAGGATATACTTGGGCGAAAACGAATAGAAGATTCCCAGACATCAATGAAGGAAATATTTATGCGGCAAAATACGACCGTCGACATGATTTAACGCTTGTTGGTACTTATAAGCTAAATGACCGATGGACATTCTCTGCTAGTTTTATCTATGCTACGGGTAATACACTGACATTACCAAGTTCATGGTATGTTCAAGAACAAAACTTACTTTTCAATTATGGTCCACGTAATTCGACACGTATGGCACCATATCACCGTTTGGATTTATCTGCTACTTTATACAGTAAAGCATATAAAACGAAAACAGATCCAGCAACTGGGAAAGAAATTGACGTGAAGAAAAGATACAGAAGTAATTGGTCTTTTTCCATCTACAATGTATACAACCGAATGAATCCATTCTTTTTATATGTAGACAATGACGGCGATTTCCTCTCAGGCAATTTTAAGTTGACAGTTAAACAAGTATCCTTATTTCCAATTATACCAAGTGCAACATGGAATTTCGAATTTTAAATAAACTAATCGTCGGCATATCCATTTTATTAGGAGCTGCCTCTTGTACAAAAGAAGTTCAAATTGATATTCCCGGTTACAAGGATCAATTAGTCATTGATGGTAGCATTGAAACGGGTCAACCAGCGATTGTTCTTTTGAGCAAAACGAACAACGTTTATTCCCCGACAAATTATCAAGTATATTTAGAAGGATTTGTTTCTGGAGCAACTGTCGTTATCTCGAATGGTACCCAAACGGACACCTTGACGGAAATTTGTTCCGATAATCTTCCTCCAGGCACTGAAGAAATTGCTGCGGCATTTTTTGGTTTGCCAGTGGATGTCCTTGTGAACTTGCATCTGTGTGCCTACATTTCCTTTGGGATGGTAGGTGAAGTAGGAAAGACTTACACGTTGAAAGTCATCAACAATGGCTCAGAATATACTGCTACGACAAATATTACCGATCCAACTCCTCTGGATTCGCTTTACTGGAAACCAGAAGGTTCCTTTCTAGATCGTGGATTCTCTTGGGTGAAATTGAGTGATCCAGTTCAAAGTGGAGATTCCTATGCATGGCAAGTGAAATTTGCTGGAATGCCGAATTTTAAGCGCACGTTTAATCCCTTTTTCAACGACAAATTCTTTAACGGACAAACCTTTGATTTTGCATACGAAAACCCGATGAGTTTTGATGATCCGAATGGCGATCCAGCTTACAGAGGGTATTACAAACTAGGAGATACCATCATCGTTAAGTTGTCCAAAATCGGGAGAAAAGAATATAGTTTTTTTGAGAAAAAATACAATCAAATGTATTCCGGTGGCAATCCTTTTGCTACTCCAACCAATATCCCATCAAATATTCAAGGTGGTGCTTTAGGAATCTGGGTTGGATATTCTCCTTACTTCGATACCCTAGTTTGTCAGTAAACAAACTTCGGTGAATTCAATTGCTTTGAATTCCGTCGCAAATAATACACATATCAGAGTGGGAGTTGAGGGATTATAGATCCCGTTGTCCCGACGTGCAGTGGATAAAAGCACTCCCTCACTGCGTTCAGGCGGTCCTTTTTTTCATTTCCGTCCTTATTTGAATAAATTCAAAACGTCCTGAAACGAAAAAAGCACCATCTTACGATCGTGCTTTTATCAGAGTGGGAGTTGAGGGATTCGAACCCCCGACCCTCTGCTTGTAAGGCAGATGCTCTAAACCAACTGAGCTAAACTCCCATTTGTTTTGTGAGTGCAAAGATATGCATACTTTTTAATTCTGCAATACTTTTCGAAAAAATTATTGTGGCGATTTTAATTCCTCAATCTTGGCCAATACGTCATCTAAGCCCTCTCTGAATTTCTCAAAGTCTTCTTTGTAAAGGAAAATCTTGTGCTTCTGATAGTTGCCATCACCATCCTCACCGAAGGATTTTACACTCTCTGTCAGGGTGATGTACAAATCATTTCCTTTGGTTGCTTTAATGTCAAAAAAATACGTTCGCTTACCAGCACGCACAACTTTTGAGTACATTTCGTTTTGTTCATTGCTCATACACAATCATTTGAGTGTCAAATATCCATTTAATTTCGAAATAATCCAAATGTTCAGAATTACGTGTAACTTTATCATAGATGTTTCGTAGAGAAGAACTTACATAAAAGAGTGCACATGCGTTTAACATGGACTACTTTATTGATTGCCATGATTTTAGTTTCTTGCGGGGGTAAACATGTTGGTCCTGCCGTTAAAATTGACTTCAAAGAAATTCAGAAAAAAGGCAAATTAACCATTCTTACAGAAAATAGTTCCTTGTCCTTTTTCGAGTACAGAGGAAAAAGACTCGGATTCGAATACGAAATTATGGACTCCTTCTGTAAATCGCAAGGGTTAAAAATGGAGGTGAAGGTCATCACCGATACCAAAGACTTTCAGAGGTTGCTTAACAATGGAGAAGGAGATGTCATAGCGTCCAATTTAGTGGTTTCCTTGGAAGATGAAAAAAGACTCGCATATTCCACGCCATACTACGACACGCATCAAGTGTTGGTTCAACGTTCCAACGATACACTCATCAAAGAACCTGCGGAATTGGCTAATCAAACGGTCTGTGTTCGAAAAAACTCTCCTTTTTCTAGACGTTTAACGGATCTTCAAGATGAAATAGGTGCGCGAATTAATATTCGCTACAAAACGGAGAATCCCATCACTGAGGATTTAATTGAAATGGTTGCCAATAACGTAATTCCTTTTACAATTGCCCACGAAAATCTTGCACGCATCAGTAAGGAAATGCATCCCAACCTGAATATTGATACACGCATCTCATTCCAACAAAAAGTTGCGTTCGGTCTGAGAATCAATAGCCCTGAATTGAAAAAGAAAATGGACGAATTCTTACTTTCCTACTGCGCATCACCTGCTTTTACAGACTTGAAAAAACGCTATTTCGATTATTTGGACACGAAACCACTTGAGTTTTACATTACGAAAAAAGGTCACCTTTCACCATTTGATGATTTGTTTAAAGCTGCCGCCAAGAAATATGCATGGGATTGGAAAATTATTGCAGCTGTGGCTTTCAAAGAGTCTCGATTTAATCCCAACGCCCGCGGATTTGGTGGTGCTTACGGAATGATGCAGTTCATGCCAAATACCGGCCCTAGCTGTGGTGTCTTTCCTGGTTCGACTCCCGAAGTGCAAATTGTAGGTGGAATGCGTTTGCTCAATCGTACCTACAACATGTGGAAGGCGGTTCCTGATGCGGAACAACGTTTGAAATTTACCTTGGCCTCTTACAACGCTGGACCATGTCACATTCAAGATGCGCAAAATCTTGCACGTGCAACCGGACTAAATCCACTTATTTGGGATGGAAATGTTGAGGAAATGGTCCGTCACCTGGATGAACCGAAATATTACCGCTCGGAACATGTGCGTTGCGGTGCTTATCGTGGACACGCGGTTTCCTACGTGAAAAAAGTATTCGCTATTTATACGTCCTGGAAGTAAATGTCACGTGTAGAAGGGAAGGTATTCATTGTTCAAGGTCCAACAGCTTCTGGGAAAACCACGCTTGCTATTCAACTTGCGCTTCAACTAAATACGGAAATTATCTCGGCGGATTCTCGTCAATTTTATCAAGAAATGTCTATTGGTACTGCAAAACCAAGTGCTGCGGAATTAGCTCAAGTGAAACACCATTTGGTTCATTCCCATTCGATACATCAGGAAGTTTCTGCCAGTCAGTTTGCAGGAGAAGCAAAGCCAATTTTGGATGATTTATTGTATCAAAATAAGGCCGCGGTAATTGTTGGAGGTTCCGGAATGTTTATAGATGCCTTGACACTCGGATTAGATGATATTCCACACGACAAAGGAATTCAGGAAAAATGGATTCGTCTGTATGAAACGGAAGGACTAACATTTCTTCAAAACGAATTAGCACGATTGGATCCCGTTTATTTTTCGGAAGTGGATACCCTCAATCCTGTTCGACTTATTCGCGCGCTTGAAGTCATTGATTTGACTCAAAAGCCATTTTCGGAATCCAGAAAAGGTCAAGTTAAGCATGATTATGATATTGTTCGTGTTGGCATTGACTGGGAACGGTCTGATTTATATGCGCGCATTGATGAGCGTGTTGATTTAATGATTGAAGCGGGCTTGTTGGATGAGGCAAAATCCTTGTTTCACCTGCGTCAACTAAAAGCACTAAACACAGTAGGATACTCGGAATTCTTTCGCTACTGGGATAATGAATTCAATTTCGATGAAACCGTCGAAAAAATTAAACAACACACTCGAAATTACGCAAAACGTCAACTAACTTGGTTAAAACGCTACAACGATTTAATCGCATTGAATCCATATTTACCGGAATCACTCGTTGAACAACTTTGGCAACGAATACAGCTTACAGACAGAAGTCTTTGATGAACGCAAGTCGATCCACTATGCTTTGGTTAAAGAAATGTTAAAAAAAGATCAACTAACTAAATTAAAGGCATATTCGTATCACAAAACTTACTAATTACTATGAAAAATATTCTGACATTTTTGTTTTTGGTTTGTGCATCAATGACATATGCACAAAAAATCCGCTTGAAAGTAGAAGGACAAAAGGACACCACGGTGTTTTTAATTAAATACTTCGGTTCTCGCCTGAACTATGCAGATACCGCTCAAATGAAAAACGGAGAGGTGGTTTTTGATGGTAGAAAACAAAAACCGGGGATTGTTGGACTCTTATTGCCAGGACAAAAATATTTTGAGTTTGTTTACAACAACGAAGATATTCAATTGGAGACAAAAGGTCCGGACTTCATGGGGAATTTGGTGATTAAGAAATCCGAGGAGAATAAAATCTTTATTCCATACGTGAAGTACATCAGCTCGAAAAAAGGAGAAGCGAACAAATTAGCGGAACAACGTGCGAAATTAAAGGATACCGATGCGGAGTACAAAACACTGAGCGAAACAATCGACGCATTGAATAAAGAAGTCGAAGATTATCAGAAGAATCTCGTTGAGAAATACCCAACGATGCTTGGTGGTAAAATTGTAAAAATGTCCCTGGATGTCTTTGTTCCTGAGTTACCAAAAAACGAAAAAGGTGAAGTAATCGATTCGAATTTCCGTTACAAATATTACTTCGAACATTATTGGGATAACGTTGATTTAAAGACAGATGCGTTGGTGAATAATCCTATTTTCCATAATAAACTAGAGTATTACTTTGGTAAAAACATGATGATCCAACATTGGGACACCATTATCAAATATGCCTTCAAATTCTGTGATGGACTCGATCCGAAATCAAAAATGTATGAATACAGCGTTGGATGGATTGCCTCAACTTTTGGAAAGAGTCAAATTATGGGAATGGACAAAGTCTACATTTACATGTTGAATCGCTACTTCTGTACAACGGATCCGAAAACAGGTAAATCCCCAGCTACATGGGTTGCAGAGGATAAATTTGAGGAGCTTTGCAAGGACTTAAAATGGAAAATGAACTTGGTGGTTGGTGCAAAGCCGTATAACCTCATTTTACGCGATACCTCCGATACAAAATGGATGGATTTCTATTCGCTAAAATCTGAATACACCATCCTTTATTTCTGGGATCCAGAATGTGGACATTGTAAGAAAGTAACACCGAAATTGGTGACGCTTTATAATGAGAAGTTTAAGAACCGCAACATCGAAGTATATGCCGTTGGAAAAGGAATTGGGAAAGATTTTGAAGCATGGAAAAAGTACATCCGTGAAAACAATTTGAATTTCATTAATGTAGCTGTTACGAATAGCATCTACGAAATTGCAAAGTCAACGCCGGAAAAATTGGTGCCTATATATGCAGGCGAGAAAGGAAAGCCAACGACCTTGGAGTCCTTGAATTTCCAAACGACCTATGACTTATATTCCACTCCAAGAATTTTCGTTTTGGATAAAGACAAAAAAATTATTGCGAAAAACTTATCCATTTCTCAACTAGAAGATTTGATGGATAACCTTCAAGGAAAGAAAGATTTACCAAAATTATTTCAAGAAGACAAGGAAGAAGCTGAACACATGCAGCAGAACAACTAACTTTGTTGCATGATAGATGCACTTCGCTTACATATTGAAAAAAGCCAACAGGTTTTAATCACTACACATAAATCTCCCGATGGTGATGCCATTGGGAGTGTTGTTTCATGGTATTTCTTTTTTAAAAACATGGGCAAACAAGCACATGTGTTGATTCCGGATCGTCCAGCTGATTTCTTGCTTCCCTTTTTAAAGGATGTCGATTATTCAATCTTCGATCAAGGATTCACGCAGGATATTTCCACCTTTGATACGCTTTATTGTTTGGATTACAACGGTGCAAGCCGAGTAGGGAAGGACATGGAGTCTTTTGTCCTGGATTTTCCTGCAACGAAAGTCATGATTGACCATCACCCGCATCCACAGGAATTCTGTCAAATCACGGTTTCTCGTCCCGAAGTGTGTTCAACTGCTCAACTAATCTTCGAATGCATCGAGGAGATGGGCTTTTTGCCCGTCATCGATGAAGCAATCGGGAATGGCATCTATTTAGGTATGCTTACGGATACAGGATCTTTCCGCTTTCCGTCGGTTAAAGCCAAAACACACGAGGTACTTGCTTATTTATTGAAAATTGGTGTTAATCATGTCGATATTCACGAAGCCATTTATGACGTTAATACCGTTTCTCGTTTGCAATTACGAGGATACGCTATCGCAGAAAAACTGGAGCTCTTCCCAGGATTACCGATTGGATTAATCAGTTTGACATTAGACGAATTAAGACGTTTCGATTATCAAAAAGGCGATACAGAGGGACTCGTAAATGTCATTCTTTCGATAGAAGGTATTTCCATCGCGGCATTCTTTGTGGAGCACGAAGATGGAATCAAAATCTCGTTCCGTTCCAAAGGAAAGTACTTTGTCAATGAGTTTTCTAATAGAAATTTTATGGGTGGTGGGCATCAATATGCCGCTGGTGGATTTTCAAATGATTCCTTATCTGTAACAATTGACCGCTTCCGTTCGTTAGTAGGAGAGTTAACACCGACGAAATGATACGATTTCCCATCCTGTTCATGCTACTTTTTCTGTTTGCTTGTCGAGCGGAAAAAACGAAGGATTCCGCTGCGAAAAAGTGGGGAACGGCGCATTCCGTGGACTTTAATCAGGAATTGAATGCCAGAGAGGACCTTAAAATCAAACTTTTTTTAGCGCATCACCAAGAGTTAAAAATGGATTCTACAGTGAGTGAATCGGGTTTGCGTCTCATGCGTTACTTCCATGGAATTGGTCCAGACCTTGCGAAAGTAGGACAGGAAGCGATTATTCGAGTGAAAATCGAGTTGCTTGATGGACGTGTTTGCTATGAAACAGCGAAAGATGAAATTGAACGTGTGGTGATTGCTAAAAGTGAAAAAGAAACGGGAATTCATGAAGCCTTGCAACTCATGATGAAAGGTGATAAAGCAAAATTAATCCTTCCAAGTTATCTGGGACACGGACTTTTAGGAGATCGATTGAAAATCCCGCCGCAAAGTGTTTTGTATATTGACCTTCAACTAATTGATATTAAGTAATGAATCGAATTATTCTCTGCATCTTGGTCCTGACGTTGGCTGCCTGCCACACAACGACGGGAAAGAAAACAAATCCCGTTAAAAAGGACATTCAGAAACCACTGAAGAAGTCTGATGAAATTGACAAGGAATTTAAATCGACTAAAGACAATTTGAAATCCTTCGAAAAAGGCAAGGTTGCAGATGCGAAAACATTTAGCAATGGCCTTGTCATTAAATGGATCCTCAAAGGAAAAGGCAGAAAACTAAAAAAAGGGGAGATGGCGCTAATCGATTACCGTTTGGCCCTTCCGGATGGAAAAATCGTCGATGGAAACAACCGTATCAAAATGCCATTTATTCCATTTGTAATTGGGTATAATATGCAGACTCCCGGTTGGGACCTAGCATTTCAAGAACTGACACCTGGTGATTTTGTCAAAGTGGAAATTCCTGCAGAATTGGCATTGGGAACGAAAGAAATAAAAGGCGTTATTCCGGCAAATTCACCCGTTTGGCTCTATGTGAAAGTGGTGGCACTTGTTACTCCGAGCATTCATGAGGACGGAGTTACCTCTTGGAAAATAAAAGACGGAGAAGGAGTTAGCTTAGCAAAGGATCCAAGTAAGGAGCTGTCTTTTCATGCGATGGTTTCCACCGAATCAAAAGCGTCTGTCATGAATACGCGTTTAGGGAATTATCCATTAAAATACACTCCTGGTCAAAAAACGATCGTTCCAGGATTGAGGAAAATCATGAAGAATGCAAAAAAAGGCGAGCGCTATTTTATCATTCTCGATGCACCTCAAGCTTATGGTACTCGTGGTTATGCTGATTTAGTGAAGCCAAATGAGCAGGTGTTTTACAATATTGAAATCATGGATGTCAGGGCCATGTAAAAGGAATTCACTATCTTTGAAATCCTTATTTTATTGAACTTGACCCGTAAATTTATACATATTGTTTTTTTCTTCGCATGCTTGAGCTCTCAAGTGTTTGGGCAACGAGCATTGGATACAGTAGATACGGAAATTGGAAAGGTAATTATTTATTCCAACAAAACATGGGCCCTATACAATCCGTTTAAGTTTGATGGCATAATGAATGCCCGCATTCATAAAATCATGACGGAGGATCAGGATGTGCCTTTTACGCTTACATGGAATAATGAAGTGTGTTTTACCAGTCGAAATGATTTATCCAAGTTGAAAGATACGATTTGGCTGTGCGTAAATGATGAACAAAACGATGGATTTTCCATGCCAACAAAAGGAATAGTGACTTCGCGTTATGGATATAGAAGTGGACGTTACCATAATGGAATTGATATCGGATTGAATGTGGGAGATACTGTTTATGCCACGTGGCCTGGGAAAGTGCGTTACGCGAAATATAATGATGGTGGATTCGGGAACCTCGTAATTCTTCGTCATGGAAATGGCTTGGAAACGTTTCATGCCCATTTGAGTAAATTTTTAGTTTATCCGGATCAAGAGGTGAAAGCTGGTGATCCAATTGGACTTGGCGGAAATACGGGAAGGTCATTCGGACCCCACTTGCATTTCGAGATTCGTTTTTACGATGCGCCAATGAATCCAGAAGAAATCATTGATTTCGATAAACGATTATTAAAGAGTGAAAACTTGTTTGTGCACAAAGGACTATTTCGTCCGGGTGCAAAACCGACAGATTATTATGAGGAGCATCCCGCGGAAACACCAACGGATGAAACGCCACCACCTGTGGTTGTGCGTGCTCCACAAGTTAAATACTACCAAGTTCGTTCAGGAGATACCCTAACGGAGATTGCAGACAGAAATCGAACCACCGTTTCGAAAATATGTTCATTAAATGGAATTAAACCAACAACTGTTCTTCAAGTGGGGAAAAGTTTAAGAGTAAAATAAATGAAAAATTATTTCTTCATCAGTTTAGGAATCGTGTTTTTAACGGCTTGTTCAAACTACAATGCAGTGGTGAAAGCAGATGACTTTGCTGCAAAGTATAACTTAGCGAATGAACTATACGATGGAAAACAATACGAAAAAGCCATCGTTTTATATGAGCAAATTTACCAACATTCTCCAAAAAGCGCAGAAGGTGAGCTGTCGTATTACCGCCTGGCTAAAAGTTATTTCCAAGTAGAGGATTACTACATGGCTCAATATTACTACAGTGCGTACATGCAGCGTTTTCCATATAGTGTAAAGAATGAAGAGGTTTTATTCATGGTGGCGTTGTGCAGCGTTAAAAATTCTCCGGAACATTCTTTGGATCAAACAGAAACAGAATTGGCGATTAATAACGTTCAGCAATTTATTGACCGTTATCCACAATCGTACCTGATCGATTCGTGCAATCAAATCATTGATCAGCTACAATTTAAATTAGAGACCAAACAATACGATCAGGTGAAGCTTTACGACAAAATGGAAAACTACAAAGCTGCTGTGGCTTCAGGTGAATTGTTTTTAGAGGGACACGGACAATCAGATTTTGCAGAAGAAATAAACTATGTCGTTGTTAAAAATTCTTACTTTTTAACAATCAATAGCATTGAGAGTAAAAAATCAGAGCGATTCGAACAAACTAACGAAAGATTCCGTACCTTTGTGGTTCGTCATCCGCAGTCAAAATACTCGAAAGAATTAAGTTCGTACCTTGATAAGTTGAGCGAGAACAACAACTGAAAAGTGAATTATGAGTTATAAAAACACACCAGCAGAAAAGTCAACCATTACGCGTGATACCATTCGTATGGAAGAAAAAACAGGAAATATCTACCAAGCTTTGGTAGCCATTTCAAAGCGAGCGAATCAAATTTCTTCTGAAGTTAAAGAAGAGTTGACGCAAAAACTTCAAGAATTTGCCTCTACTACGGATAACCTTGAAGAGGTTTTCGAAAACCGTGAGCAAATTGAAATATCAAAGCATTACGAGAAAATGCCGAAGCCAACAGCTATTGCTACGCAGGAGTTATTGGATGACAAAATCTACATGCGTCAACCAGCAGAAAAAGAGTAATGCAAGGAAAGCGCATCCTTCTTGGTATAACAGGAGGTATTGCAGCTTATAAAATTGCTTACCTCATACGAATATTTAAAAAACAAGGGGCAGAAGTCAGAGCAATTATGACTCTTGCCTCTTCTGATTTTATTAGTCCCCTCGTTGTTTCCACCTTGTCAGAAAATCCAGTTCATATTGAATTTTGGAACAAGAAAACGGGTGAATGGGCCAATCATGTCGAATTAGCACTATGGGCAGATGTTTTCATCATCGCACCTTGTACAGCCAACTCCTTAGCGAAAATGGCAAGTGGCATCTGTGACAACTTGTTACTTGCTACGTACTTTTCTATGAAAGGAAAAACGATTATTGCGCCAGCAATGGACTTGGACATGTACCAGCATCCAACAGTGAAACGAAACATGGATGCCTTGCTTTCTGATGGCGTTTCGATTATTCCAGCTACGGAAGGATCGTTGGCAAGTGGTTTAGATGGACAAGGACGCATGGAGGAGCCTGAAAATATTGCAGCTTACGTGCAGAATTTCTTTTTTTTAAACATGACAGATTCGACTCAGCGTATTTTGATTACTGCCGGACCAACGTATGAGGCGATAGATCCTGTACGTTATATTGGAAATCATTCCAGTGGGAAAATGGGCTATGAATTGGCTTCAGCGTGTTTGGCAATGGGTTATCAAGTGCTGTTGGTGAGTGGTCCAACGTCATTAGAACTTAAGCATCCGAATTTACAAGTGGTGAATGTGCAATCGGCACAGGACATGTTAAACGCCGTTCAAGAATACTGGGGCACGTGTCACCTTGGAATCTTTAGCGCAGCGGTTGCGGATTATCGTCCTGAAATAGTGGCGACTCAAAAAATTAAAAAACAGGCGGATGAACATACATTGCAGCTAGTGAAGAATCCTGACATTCTCACTTGGGCATCCAACAACCGAAATAATCAACAAAAAGTGGTTGGTTTTGCCTTGGAAACAAATAATGCGCAAGAATATGCGTTAGATAAATTGACGAGTAAAAATCTTGACTTTATCATTCTGAATGAGTTTGTAAAAGATGTGAGTGGATTTCAAGCAGAAACAAATAAAATTACTATTTTCGATAGGGATCAATCGGCTTTTGAATTTCCGCTCAAATCAAAAAAAGAAGTGGCAAAAGACATACTCTCTATCGTTTTAAAAGATTAAAAATGAAAGGATTAATTATTTTATTGTTGGCAATTTCTGGGATTTCTATTTCATATGCACAGGAATTAAATTGTCAAGTATCCGTTATTGTGGAGGCAAAAGTGGAGGTTTCTTCGACTGAAAAGGAAATTATCAAACAAATGGAACAAAGTATTTTCGATTTGATGAATAATACGCAGTGGACAAAAGATAAATTCAAAACGGAAGAACGCATCAAATGCAATCTTCAGATTCAAATTCGTGAAATACCTTCCACTGGAACGTATAGGGGAAACATCCAAGTTCAATCAACTCGTCCTTCGTTTAATTCGAGCTACAATACGCTGTTGTTAAATTTTGATGATGCTGATTTTGCAGTTACATTTTCTCGAAATGCAGTATTGGTTTATGCACAAAATCAATACCGTGATAACTTGACATCCATACTTGCGTTTTATGCATATTACATGATCGGATTAGATTACGATTCATTTTCGTTAAAAGGAGGAACACCTTATTATATTGAAGCACAAGCTATTGTAACAAATGCGCAAGTCGGTGGTGCTCCTGGATGGAAATCGTCAGAATCAGGTAAAAGAAACCGATTTTATTTGGTAGATAATATGCTGCAACCGGTTTTTGATCCAATGCGCGAATGTATATACATGTATCACCGCAAAGGAATCGATAAATTGTATGAGGACAAAGTAGCTGGTAAAAAAGCCATTTATGATGCGCTAAATAAATTATCGCCACTGGCAGCAACACGTCCGAATGCCGTCAATCTACTTAGTTTTCTTTTTGGTAAAATTCCTGAGTTCAAAAATGTGTTCTCAGATTCAGAATTAAAAGAGAAACAAGATTTAGTGACTCTTTTAAAGAAATTGGATTCGGCTAATTCCGCTCGTTACCAAGAAATCCTCAATTAATGTTAGCATCGCTTCGCATTTCAAATTTTGCCTTGATTGACGAAGTTGAATTGGACTTTCAATCAGGTTACACGGTGCTTACCGGTGAAACAGGTTCTGGAAAATCGATTCTATTACATGCCTTACAACTTATTTTAGGTGAACGCGCGGAACTTTCGGTGATCGGTCCATCTTCTCCGAAGGCAATTGTGGAGGCAAATTTCAATTTGAATGATTCCTATCTTTCGTTTTTTGAGGAACACGACCTAGATTACGATGTACATACTATTATACGTCGTGAAATTGCAAAAGAAGGGAAATCCCGTGCATTTATCAACGATGTTCCCGTTTCATTGCAAACGTTAAAACTATTAACATCGCGTTTGGTTCAAATCCACTCGCAATACAATACGCTCGAACTTAGATCAAAGTCCTTTCAATTAGAATTAATTGATGTACTCACAGGACTGATGCCTGAGCGTAAATCTTTTGAGAAAAAATTCAGTGCGTTCGAATCCATTTCGAAAGAATTGAAGTCCCTCGATGAACAATACCACGCCGCCGTTCAAGCTGAAGATTATGATCGATTTATTCTAGATGAACTTCAGGAATTGTCTTTGGGATCAACGGATTTTTCGCAATTGGAAATCGATATCACACGCATGGAAAATGCGTCGCAAATCCTTCAAGTATTTGGAGAAATAAGTCTGATTACTGCGGAAAACGGAACGTACGAGCAACTCTATCGGCTAAAAGCGAGCGTAGATAAACAATCCAACTACGACCCGCAATTGCAATCCATGAAGGAACGTTTGGATTCGATTTTACTCGAATTAAAAGATCTTTCCTTGGAAGCAAATGATGCGATGGATCAATTAGATACGAATGAATCTGACAAAGCGTCCATGATGGAAAAATGGAATACGTTTAATAAGATTCTAACGAAACATCGCTTGAGTTCGGCGGATGAGTTAACTGCTATGTACGAACAGTTGACAAGTAAATTGAATTCTTTGGATGAATTGTTACACGCATGTACCCAAAAGCGAAACGAACATTCCCTACTTCAATCCGAATTGTGGAAAGATGCAAAATACCTACAGGATGAACGTCAAAAACGCATCCCAGCGATATTGTCTATTCTGCAAGAGCGACTGAAGGAACTCAAATTACCACATACGACCTTGAAGTTTGAATTAAGCGAATTAGCCGAGTTTAATCGAACAGGATGTACGGGAGTAGAATTTTTGTTTTCAGCGAATTACGGAATCGACGCGGTGCCCATTGAAAAAGCGGCAAGTGGGGGAGAGCTATCCCGATTGATGTTGGCTTTGCAACAATTGATCTCCGAAAAGCAAGATTTACCAACCATTTTCTTCGACGAAATTGATACGGGAGTTTCTGGTGATGTCGCCTTGAAAATGGGACAATTATTAGAGAAAATGGGGCAAACTGTTCAGCTGATGGCCATTTCACATTTGCCTCAAGTGGCAGCAAGGGCAGCGCAGCACATGGTTGTTGCGAAAGAGTTACGGAACGATCGCATGCAAACGACTGTGCGCGTTTTGGATCCAAGTGAACGTCCACAAGAAATCGCGCGCTTAATGAGTGGTGAAGTTATTACGGAAGCTGCTCTACAAAATGCCGAGAATTTATTGAACGAAAAATGAGTTTGAGTAGCTACGATCAAAGGATGAAGGAACAAGCTTTTCCTAAATTTAAGCATGGAGAGTCCTTTGTCTTTTTGGGCAGTTGTTTCTCAGATGAATTAGGAAACATCATACGTTCGAATGGCTTTGAATCCTTGGTGAATCCAGGTGGTACCATTTTCCATCCCCTAGCCATAGCCAAATTAATTGAATGGAGTTTCGACGATTCGATTTCCTTCCGCATTTTGCAGCATGAAGATATTTTCTTTGCTTGGGAATTATCCGGGACAATCTATGGAATGAGTTCTGAAGAGTTAAGCACCAAAATGGAAAAGCTTCGCTCAGAATTAAGAAATTTCCTTTTAAAAGCAAATCAACTTTTCGTGACCTTCGGCAGTGCTTGGGCTTATCGATTGCTTTCCGATGGAGAAATAGTAGCCAACTGCCATAAGCAAAGCAGTCATCTTTTTCATAAAGAAAACAGTTCGGTCGAAGAAATCGTCAGCAGATGGAAGTCCGTGCTTTCCCTATTGAAAAAGGAAAATCCAAGTATCTCCATTTTTTTTACGGTGAGTCCAGTGCGACACATCAAGGACGGCTACATTGAAAATAATCGAAGTAAAGCACGCTTGTTGTTAGCAGTTGAAGAATTGAAAGAGGAACGCGGGGTATATTATTTTCCGGCTTACGAGTTTGTGCTGGACGAACTGCGTGATTATCGGTTCTTTAAGTCCGATGGTGTACATCCCACACCAGAAGCTGTTTTAGAACTTTGGGATTTCTTTCAGTCCAGTTTCTTTGCGGAAGAAACCATTGATTTACTTTTGCAATGGCAACAGATTCGTCTAGCCGAGCAGCATAAAATCTTATATCCAAAAAGTCAAGCAGCCCGCAAACACATGGAGCAAACCATGAAACGAAAAGCACAGTTTTTAGCGGCGCATCCCTTGTTTCATTTACTGTAGTTCTACCTGTTACTTTCTTATTTGTTTTCATTCGGATTTAAGTGTTTATCAACCGAATAATTCCCATTGTCCAATCGATATTTGATTTTTAACATCGAAAATTTAAAGAAATGGAATTAGTACAAATAAAAGAAAGTATCCATGAGGTTCGGGGTCAAAAGATAATCTTGGATTATGATTTAGCGAAAATGTACCGTGTGGAGACAAAATACTTGAAGCGGACTGTGCGAATGCATTATAAAAGATTCCCTTCGGATTTCATGTTTGAGTTGACGAAAGAAGAATGGGAAAATTTGAGGTGCAGAATTTGCACCTCAAAAGTTGCTGGTGGAATTCGTTACCGTCCTTTTGCCTTTTCGGAACAAGGAATTGCGATGCTCAGTGGTCTTATGAACTCGGATGTCGCCATTGAAATAAACATATCCATTATGCGTGCTTTCGTGCACATGCGTAAGTGGGCGCTTTCACATGAGGATCTAGCAAAGCAATTACGAGAGATGGAAAAACAATACAATCAAAAGTTTGTGGACATTGAACACGTTTTGACGTATTTAATGCAAAAGGATTAAAAGAAGTTGAGTCAGTCGAACCGTTCAAAAATTGGATTTAAAGAATGAGTAATGTAATAAGTACAGATTAAAAACAGTATTTACGAAACACTAAGAATTACAATCAAGTTAGTTACATTTTTAAAAAAAAAAATACTAATCTCGTTTCGTTATTCCTTTGCTCACAGTACATTATATGTGAATCATACAACTCTTTTTCTCGGTTGTATATGACTTTCTTGTTAGATGAATTCACCTTTGTATCGTAGTGATTCCTCTGCATTAAACTTATTGAAAATGAAAAAAAATGAATGTATTGCAGCTTGCTTCGCTTGTATTCTTACATGTGAGGGCTGTATCAATGATTGTATCAAATCAGGTAATCAACATTGCATCGCTTTGTGCCGCGATTGTGCGGACATCTGCGCATTATGCGCAAGATTGTCGGCACGTGACTCACCGTATGCGAGTGACCTTTGTGCCTTATGCGTAAAAGCATGTAAAGCGTGCGCAGAAGAATGTGCTAAACACGCACAACACCACGAAAGTTGCAAAGCATGCGCTGAAGCGTGTGAAAAATGTGCGGTAGCTTGTGCTTAATTTGACTAAGTTTTAGTTTTATTCAAACGAGAGAAGGAGGGGATAGCGGCCCTTCCTTTTTTTTAATCAAATTTTTTGATTAAGTGGGAAAAACGCGTAATTTCTTAGCGTGTTCCCCATTCCTGTTCAAACTGCTTCAAGAAATCCAGCATAAATTGATGTCTTTCCTCAGCAAGTTGTCGAGCGGTCGCTGTTTCCATGCGATCTTTCAGTAACAGGAGCTTTTCGTAGAAATGATTGATGGTGTGACTTTTTGATTGCGCATATTCCTCCTTCGTAGCGTGGAGTAGGGGTGCTATGCTCGGATCGTATAATGGACGTTCCTTGCTTCCTCCGTAGGAGAACGCACGTGCAATTCCAATCGCGCCAATGGCATCTAGTCGATCGGCATCTCGCACAATCTTTCCTTCAATGGAAGTTGCTTCGTCGGAAACTAGTGCTCCTTTGTAGGAAACGACTTGGACAATCTTCGCCACTCGGTCAGCGATTTCAAAGGGACAATTCAATTGATTGAGTAAATTCATGACTTCGCGCGATCCAGCATCGAAATCACCCCCATTGTATTTGTGGTCCGAATAGTCGTGGAGTAGGGCTGCTAAGGAAATTTCATCCGCATTTCCGCCTTCTTTGGATTGTAAATACAGTGCTGTTTTCCAAACGCGTTCGATGTGAAACCAATCGTGACTGCCTTCCTGATCCTTGAATTTTGCTTCAACGAGCTTGGCAACTTGATCGATTAAATGCGTCATTAGATTTTAGAGATGCGTTGTGTTGTGGAAATTCCGTTGATGGTAAAGCGAACCAAGTAAATTCCTGTTGGAAGCGATTGCATGCTCAATAGAGGAATTGGACTAGATAAAACGCGCATTCCGTTCAAATCCAACACTTCGAGAAGTTCGATTTTTTCAGAACTTGCCACTTGAATAAAATCCGTAGTTGGATTGGGATACACCACATAAGAAATAACATTCGGTTCATGTAATCCAACTGGATCGTCTTTACGCACTTCGATGTCATCGATGTACAACTTAAATCCATCAAGGGATCTATTGACAAAAGCCACGTAAATCGTTTGGTCATGGTATCCTTCAGTGAATAAATTCACTTCTCGATTTGTCCATTCAAAGTTTTCTTCTTTGATGTATCCGATGGTATCCGTAAAACTAGCAAGTTGATTGTCAGTAGTTGATACCAACACTAAATAATCATCTGGATAAGATGGATCGTGTGACTTTGCATTCCATTCAATGTAATTTCCAAAAGCACCAAGTGAAAGGGGAGGAGTGATCATCCAACGACTAGCGGAATCCAAGGCCGTAAAGTAGGATGTGGATGCAGCTACCGTATCCGCGGCATTTTCTGGATCAACAGTGGTAATCCATGCGCTTGTATATTCTGCTACGCTTAGATCAGGCGTATTTCCATCGTTGTCTACAATCGTGTAAATGGCCGGCATTCCACTCTGAAAATCAGTAGAAAGTATCACTGTTTGTGCCGAAATCCCCATGGAAAATGAGACAAGGATGAAAAGAAGTAGTTGTTTCATAGGGTAAAGTTAACTTTTAATGTGCCATTATACAAGAACACGAAACCGAATCACATTTGTTACTAATCGACCAACGTGATTAAAATGTCATTGAATTCTTGGTAAAAAGCATCGAATTCGACCAAATGCTTTTTGAAAAAATCGTAAATCTTTGGCCAATCAGACTTTTCGTAAAAATTCACACCCGCTAGTTCCCAGGAAATCCGTCCAATTACGTGTCCTTCGGCATTGTGAAAACGTGGGTCCCAATTGGTTGGAACGGACATCGCGTTTTCCAATACGACTTTCAATTCCGTTAATTGTTCCCAAACAATGGCTTGAATTCCAGCATCTTTGAATTGAATATCGAAACAAATAGCGGTTTGATTGCCCGTGCAAATCATGCGCAAGTAGGTGCTTTTTACTTGAGTTGGATAACTTACCCAATTGACTCTGCGTCCGGTGCTCGACATTTGTCCGCGCATGTGATCCTTAAATCCAGACCAGAATGCTTCGTTAAATGCCTTACGTTCTTCCTTTGGAAGCATGTTTATTTATTTCCTTTCGCGTAATCAGCTAAAAACTGTTGTAAACCCAAATCCGTTAAAGGATGTTTCGCTAACGCTTTGATAGCACTCAACGGTCCTGTCATGACATCTGCACCAATTTCCGCACAGTGAATGATGTGCATCGGGTGACGAACAGATGCTGCAAGAATTTGTGTATCAAATGCGTAATTATCGTAAATCACACGAATTTGTTGAATCAATTGAATTCCATCTGTGGAAACATCATCAAGACGTCCTAAAAATGGCGAAATGTACGTCGCTCCAGCTTTTGCAGCCAATAACGCTTGTCCCGCAGAGAAGATCAAGGTACAATTCGTACGAATTCCTTTCGAAGCAAAATACTTAATTGCTTTGATTCCTTCTAAAATCATTGGTATTTTTATAACGATGTTTTTGTGTAAAGCAGCCAATTGTTCTCCTTCACGCACCATTCCTTCGAAATCCGTTGAAATGACTTCAGCGCTTACTGGACCATCAACGATGTTGCAAATCGCCACGTAATGATTCAAGATGTTTTCAGTCCCAGTGATTCCTTCTTTGGCCATCAATGATGGATTTGTGGTTACTCCATCAAGGATTCCTAGTTCGTAAGCTTCTTTAATTTCAGCTAGGTTAGCTGTATCGATGAAAAAATTCATGGGTCTTATTTTTTATTTTTATTCATTTCTATTTGCTTGCGTTGCATTTCTTCCAATTTCTCTTGGAAACGCGATTTTTTCTTTACTTTTTCACTTCCCGATTTGTTTGATTTTCGTTCAGCCATTTTAATTTTTAATTTCTCTTCATCCACAAAGAATCGTTTGATGACAACCATCATTAAAATGGAGATCAATGTGGAAATAAAGTAGTAGTAACTTAATCCAGCTGAGTAGTTGTTGAAGAAGAAAATCATCATAATCGGGAACAGATACATGATTACTTTCATGTTCGGCATTCCTGGTTGTTGTGGTTGTTGAACATTTCCACTGTTCATAAAGGTATAAGCTAACGTTGTTCCAGCCATTAATAGCGTGAATAAACTGACGTGGTCTCCATACGGCCAAATGCTGAACCCAAGGTCAAGAATGGAATCGAAGGAGCTCAAATCTTCAGCCCATAGGAAAGGTTGTTGACGCAATTCAAACGCAGCAGGGAAAAAGCGGAAGACCGCCAATAGAATCGGCATTTGAATCAACATGGGAACACAGCCTGCCAATGGACTCGCACCAGATTCCTTGTAGAGACTCATCATTTCCATTTGCTTTTTCATCGCATCCTCTTGTTTTGGATACTTGGCAGTTAATTCATCTACTTCTGGTTTCAAAATGCGCATCTTCACAGAAGAAACAAACATTTTCCATTGGATCGGCATTAAAATCAACTTCAAAATCAAGGTAAGAATCAAAATAGCGATTCCAATACTCATTCCATAATTGATCAACAAGGTGAAAATTGGTTGAACAGCATATAAGTTGATCCAACGGAATAATCCCCATCCAAAGTTTAGGATGTCGTCGTAATTGCTGTTGTACGTTCTTAACAATTCATAATCGTTCGGACCAAAGAACCAATTGAAAGAAGCTTTATTGTTGGTGAAGTCCAAAGCCATTGTTGCACTGTAGCCTTTTAACAAGGTCCAACTTTTGTGTTTATTTCCTTTGAAGGTATTGATGCGAAACTTCGTCCCAGACTTAGGGAATGCGTTGGTAGGTTTCAATATCGAAGAGAAATAAGACTGTTTGAAAGCCACCCATTCAATTTCGTCCTCTGCGTCTTCTGCATCGTCAGACGTTTCGCTCAGGTAATCTAATCCATCGTTCTTTTGATTGAAACAAACCGTGGAAACACGACGTTGCTCACTGAATAATCGTTCCGTTTTGTTGTAATCGGCTTTCCAATTCAATTTAACATTTTCATTAGCAACTCCTTTTAAATCAACTAATTCAACTACGTAATCTAAATCATAACTTTTATTCAGCGTATACGTTTGACGAACTTTTCCACCAGCTAATGGCGCTTCAAATACAATGGATTTTGCATCTTGTTGAACGATTTCAAACTGGTAGTTGCGCGTATGAATTTTTTGATTTCCAACAGGAATAACTAACTGATTGTAGGCGTTTCCATCCTTAAATAAACACAATTCTGCATCGCGTTTAGCTGCAAAGTCTTTGTATGACTTATATTTTTTCAAATATACCGCAGCAACGATTCCTCCTTTGGTGTTGAAATCAACATGTATATCATTGTTTTCTAAGCTAACGATTTTACCTGAAACAACTTGTTTTGCTTGCTTGCGGTCCTTAGTTGTCGTTTCTGATTCTGCGTTCGCCGAAGAAGTGCTTGAGTTGTCTTTTGCCTTGTTCGCAGGTTTGTCAACTACTTTAGTTGTCTTGGCCTTTGCTTTTTTCTTGTAGTCCTCTGCCGATGGCTGATTCATGATGGAAAAAACCGTCAGGATTAATCCAATTAATACTAGTCCGGTTACCGAATTACGATCCATATTCTTTCTTTTACTTTTTATTGGTCAATGCTGCTTTTACGAAAGCAACGAAAATAGGGTGGGGCTGAGCCACGGTACTTTTATATTCAGGGTGGAATTGAACACCTACAAACCAAGGGTGAGTGGGGATTTCAACGATTTCCACCAATCCTGTATCTGGATTTTTCCCAGTTGCGGTCATTCCAGCAGATTCGTACGCTGTTAAATAGTCGTTGTTAAATTCATAACGGTGACGGTGACGCTCTGAAATTTTATTGGTGTTGTAAGCCAAGTATGCATTTGACTTCGGTTTTAACTCACATTGATAAGCTCCAAGTCGCATTGTTCCACCCATGTTGGAGATTTTCTTTTGCTCTTCCATCATAGAAATCACAGGCGCATTGGTCTTTTCGGACATTTCTGTCGAATGAGCATCACTTAAATTCAATACATTGCGTGCAAATTCAATAACGGCACATTGCATTCCTAAACAAATCCCCAAGAATGGAATGTTGTTTTCTCGTGCATGACGAACAGCTTCAATTTTCCCTTCAATTCCACGTGATCCAAATCCTGGAGCAACAAGTATCCCGTCCAAATTTGATAGTTCTGCGGAAATGTTTTCAGGCGTTAACTCCTCTGAATGAATCCATTTCACATTTACTTTTGTTTCATTTGAGACGCCAGCGTGAATAAATGCTTCACTGATGGACTTATACGAGTCTTTCAACTCAACGTATTTTCCAACCAATCCGAGATTTACTTCGTGTTTTGGATTTTTCAAACGCTCTAAGAATGATTTCCAATTGTCTAAATTTGGTTTTGCTTTCTTTGAAAGACCTAGTTTATCCAGCACAACATTATCCAATTCTTCTGAATGCATCAAAATTGGAACGTCATATATGGAGGAAGCATCACGTGCTTCAATTACTGCATTAACAGAAACATTACAGAATTTCGCAATTTTTTGACGAAGTCCAAAGTCTAACTCATGTTCCGTGCGACAACATAAAACATCTGGCTGAACACCTAGTTCCAATAATTGCTTAACAGAATGTTGTGTCGGTTTTGTTTTTAATTCACCAGCGGCTGCTAAATAGGGCACCAAAGTTAAGTGAACGACAACGCAGTCGTTTTCAAATTCCCACAACATTTGACGAACAGCTTCAACATATGGCAAGGATTCGATGTCACCAACAGTGCCACCGATCTCGGTTATGACGATATCGTATTTACCATTTTTTGCAACCATTTGAATGCGTTCCTTGATTTCATCTGTTATGTGAGGAATCACTTGGACAGTTTTACCGAGGTAATCCCCACGGCGTTCTTTTTCAATCACTGATTGATAAATTCGCCCCGTTGTGATGTTATTTGCTTGAGAAGTAGGGACATTCAAAAAACGCTCATAGTGACCTAAGTCCAAATCTGTTTCCGCACCATCGTCCGTTACATAGCATTCTCCGTGTTCATATGGATTTAAGGTTCCTGGATCAATATTGATGTATGGATCTAATTTTTGAATGGTGGTGGAGTATCCACGTGCTTGTAAAAGCTTCGCAAGAGATGCGGCAATGATGCCTTTGCCTAAAGAAGAAGTAACGCCCCCGGTTACAAAAACATACTTGGTTGAATTGGACATAAATAAATTTGTAACTACGGGAGTCAAAGATAATACATCCTTCGCACTTGTTTAGTCAAATGTTAACAAAAAAGGAGAATGTTTATTTCTTTTTATGCCAAACGAAGTAATCTTGCTTTTGAACTGGACGGTTTTCTTCGATTTCGCGTAAAGGTTCGCAGGGAAGGAGGGAAGCGTGGCAATCCGCCGGAAGCTGCTGATACAGTGCTGTCCCTTCCGTTTTCCATTGGATCATTTCGTCGCTGACTTCCTTGATGATTTTGGCGGGATTCCCAACAACTAAAGAACGTGGAGGAATGGACGTATTGGCAGAAACAAAACACAGCGCACCAACAATTGACTCTTTTCCAATTGTGACGTCGTCCATGATGACACTATTCATGCCAATTAAACAGTTTTCCTCGATGATTCCACCGTGGATAATAGCTCCGTGTCCGATATGCGCACCTTTCTTTAAATGAACGGTCGTTCCAGGAAACATGTGAATCGTACAATTTTCTTGAACATTACATCCGTCTTCAATGATGATTTGTCCCCAGTCTCCACGAATGGCAGCACCTGGACCTATGTAAACGTTTTCACCAATAATTACATTTCCAGTAACAGCGGCTTGCGGGTGAACAAAACTGGAGGCTTTGACTACAGGAATAAATCCATTGAACGAATAAATGGCCATACGGTAAGATTTAAAACGAAGTTACTGATTATTTAAATGACGGCGTTTATCTTATGTTAAATAGACTTTTGTAACGCAGGTCACATTCAGCGAAAGTAGATTTGATATCTTTGTACCTTAAATCAAAGGAATATGAAATTTATAATGTCACTATTAATTGTTGGACTCTCTGCCGTTTCGTGTGCACAAAATCGAGTATCACAAACTGAATTTAAAAAATTAATGAAAGATCCGTCTGCGCAAATAGTAGATGTTCGGACAGCGAATGAAGTAGCGCAAGGAAAAATAAGCGGATCAATGAACATCGATTATTTTTCACCAACGTTTGTTGCTACAGCACAAAAGAAATTAGACAAGACAAAACCTGTGTTGGTTTATTGTGCGGCAGGTGGAAGATCAGCAAGTGCTGCGAAGGACTTAAAGAAAGCAGGATTTAAAAAAGTATATGACTTAGAAGGTGGATACGACGCCTGGAAGGATTAAATGAAAAGAGGGATTGTTGACGCAGTCCCTTTATCTTTAATTAATCTATTTAACATAATATTAATTATAACTCATTTGTATCAATGTGCTCAAAGGAATGAACCCAAATCAACTTTCGTTGTTTCACTGATGTAACTATGACATTATTCCAATTACATTAACTTTGTTCTATGCTTACCACGGACGCACAAACATTAAACGATTTAGAATTTGAACTCATTCGAGAATGGTTGGAATCTTTTTGTGTGGGTCCAAGTGCAAAAGCTACCGCGCAAAAATTAACGCCTGGAAATCGCTTCAAACAAATTCGTCTCGATTTGAATCGACTAAATGAATTTAAATCCATTAGAATTCATGGTGAAAAATTTCCAGCATTGGATTTTGAAGAACTAGAAACGGAAATTCGTTTATTGGGAATTCAACAAGCGGTAATTCCAATCGAAGGATTTAGACGCTTATACCAAGCGTCAGATTTAGTCAATCACATCATTCAGTTCTTCGATAAAGCCATATTTAATTATCCGCTATTAAAGGAATTGACCGGTGATGTTTACTTTACAAAAGATATTCTCACGGAGATTGACAAAGTTTTTGATCGCGCTGGAAATGTCAAGGATGATGCTTCACCAGCATTAAAAGATATACGCGGACGAATTCGTTCCTTGCGTGCGCAAATTAACCGCAATTTTGACCGTGAATTACGCAAATACAATAAGGACAAAGTACTTGGTGAAACGCTCGAAGGATTCATCAATGATCGACGCGTATTAACCGTCCAATCTACGTTCAAGCGAAAAGTTCCTGGGAACATACATGGTTCGAGTAAAACGGGCAGCTTGACATTTGTCGAACCGGTCGTAAACGTTCCGTTAAACAATGAACTCGAATTCCTTTTCGATGATGAACGCAAGGAAATTCACCGCATCTTGCAGGTGTTAACGGCAACCATTACGTATTTCAAGCCCTTGATTGAAGCCTATCAAAAGTTGCTTGTTCAATTGGATTTCATCAACGCTAAATGCAAACTGGCACTGGATTTAAACGCCAATTTGCCTTCCATTGGTCAAACAACTGGATTTCACTTAAAGGACGCCTTCCACCCTATTTTGTGGAAATCAAACCAAAGCTCTGGGAAATCTACTTTTCCACAGTCGGTTGCCATGAGTCCGTCATCGCGTTTATTGGTGATTTCTGGCCCTAACGCCGGTGGTAAAAGCATCACACTGAAAACGATTGGATTGCTGCAAATGATACTTCAGGCTGGATTGTTAGTTCCTGTGAGTGAAAATAGTATTATGTGTTTTTTTAGCAGTATACTTTCAGACATTGGAGATAATCAATCTATTGAAAATGAATTAAGTACATACTCTTACCGTTTGCAAAGAATGAAGTACTTTTTAGAGGTAGCCAATCACCAATCTTTATTGCTTTTAGATGAATTTGGAACCGGTTCTGATCCAGAATTAGGGGGTGCCTTGGGAGAAGTATTCTTCGAGCAAATTTACAAATTGAAATCCTTTGGTGTGATCACAACCCATTATGGAAACATCAAGTTAAGGGCAAGTGAATTGCCACATGCGCAGAATGGATGTATGTTGTTTAATGAAACGAATCTACAGCCCTTATATCAGTTTTCCATCGGACAACCTGGTAGTTCCTTTACCTTTGAAGTCGCTCAAATGAATGGCATATCCAAGGAATTGATTGAAGATGCGAAAAGCAGATTGGATCAGAAGAAGGTGAAGTTGGACACCTTATTAAACTCCTTACAGAAAGAACGTAATCAGCTCATCGAGAAGTCCAATAAATTCGACCGAGTTTCCACCGAAGCTATTCGTGCCAAAGCAGAATACGAGTCCAAGGAATCTAAATTGGATACTCGCTTAACGCAAGTCAATCAAATCACGGAAGTGAATAGCAAGCAATTGCAAGCCGGAAAAAAAATGCTGCAATTCATCGAGCGATTCAATGCGAAATCGCGTAAAAAAGACGTGAATGCTGTTTTATTTCAAGAATTAACGCAATTCCTCCGAATGGAGAAATCCAAAACGGAAATCAAAAAGCAAGAAACGATTGAGCCGAAAAAGCCAACGAAGAAACAAATAGAGAAAGTGGAAACCTATCAACAAGAATTAATCAAAGTTGGTTCACAAGTTCAGTTGATTCAAACGAATCGCATTGGTGTCGTTGAAGAAATGAAAGGCAAACAACTCTCTGTTATCTTTGGTCAAGCACGAATAAAACTTAGTATTGATAAGCTTCGCTTTTTAAAAAACTAGTTGTTGTTCCATTAAATCTCGATGAATTTCCTGCTATTCCATTAAATGTCACTTAAATCACGTTAAAATCTATCGGAATTCCGTAAATTTGCGCCACTTTTTCACTTAAACAACAACATTTAGCATGAGTACAGCATTAGGAAATCACATTTTAGTAGAATTTATGAATTGCGATCCACACGTGATGAACGACGTTGCCGCAATTGAACGAGACATGGTTGGAGCAGCAAAAAAGGCTGGTGCAACAGTGATTAACTCTACTTTCCACCATTTCTCTCCATATGGAGTTTCTGGTGTCGTGGTAATCCAAGAAAGTCATTTAGCGATTCATACGTGGCCAGAATATGGTTACGCAGCAGTTGATTTATTCACTTGTGGTGAAATGAATGCGTGGATTTCTTTCGATCACTTGAAAGAATGTTTCGGTTCAAAGTCTTATTCAGCGATTGAATTGAAAAGAGGATCTGTGAATTTATTACAACGAAATGATTTTGATATTTCTTCCGCTCGCGAAAAAGCAGCTGAATGGAGAAATCCTGATTTCTATACACGTAACGTATGGTTTACAGACAAAGACGAAGATCAAGCGTTATCCTTGCGTTTTACGGGTGATGTCATGGTAGATGTTCAATCTCCATTCCAACGTGTGCGCATTTTGGAGTCCTTAAAATACGGTAAAATGTTGGCTTTGGACGATATGGTGATGACAACAGAAAAAGACGAATTCCATTACCATGAAATGATTTCTCATCCTTCCCTATTTACTTTACGTAACGCGAAAAACGTTTTGGTAATCGGTGGTGGTGATGGTGGAACCGTAAGAGAAGTCTTACGTCATTCCAATATCGAGCATGTAACAATGGTCGAAATTGACGGAGAAGTAATTGACGCATGTAAAGTGCATTTACCAAAAATCGCTGCTTCATTCGACGATCCACGTTTGGAACTAATTGTAGACGATGGAATTGAGTTCGTGAAAAAGGCAAAACAAGGTGAATACGATATCATCATCGTAGATGGATCGGATCCAGTTGGTCCAGCGGAAGGATTATTTTCCGTAGAATTTTACACGAATTGCTACAATGCCTTAAAGGAAGAAGGGATTTTAGTTGCTCAAGGAGAGTCTCCAAAATTCAACGAGAAAGCATTTGCTGAATTGAATCATACTTTACAAGGAATGTTCGGTGAAAACAATGCACCTGTTGGATTATTCTTTGTTCCTACCTACCCTACTGGTATGTGGAGTTTCCAATATGGAATCAAAGGGAATTGTCATCCGAAAAATGTTCAAAATGTAGATGAAATCCGTCAGTTCGTTGCGGACCAAGGATTGCGTTATTACAACGAGGACATTCATTTTGCAACGTTTGCCACACCAAACTTTGTGAAAACATTATTACGTAAATAATCAGTCGGAAGCGACAACTGAACTTAAATAAACAATTGAGCATGCAAATTTCAGCAAACAAGGTAGTTACGTTAAAATACAAACTATCAAATCATTCAACTGGTGAGCAGATTGAAGAAACAAACGAAACAAATCCATTGGTATTCCTTTATGGAGTTGGAGGTTTAATTCCTGAATTCGAAGAGAATTTAGCGGATAAAACGGCCGGAGATGTATTTGATTTTCACATCATTGCAGCAAACGCTTATGGTGATCATGATCCACAGCACATGGCGATGATTCCAACAAACATTTTCCATGATGAAGAAGGAAAATTTGATGAACAAATGTTTCACGTTGGTGCGTTGGTTCCAATGAGCGATAACGACGGGAATCAATTGCGTGGTAAAATTGTTGAAGTAGATGCAGAAAATGTCAAAATGGACTTCAATCATCCATTAGCTGGAACGGATTTGCATTTTGTTGGTGAAGTATTAGAAGTACGTGAGGCATCTGAGGAAGAAATCGCACACGGACATGCACATGGTCCAAACGGACACGAGCACTAAGAACTGACAGAAAATCAGATTATTATCTTTGTTCTGCGGAATTTTTTATACTTTTCGGAACGTTAAAGTGAAAAGTACATAGATCCATGGCAACAATATTTGAAACAAGGTTGATTGGTAACATCGGGAAAGATGCATTGACTAGAACAATGGATCGTGGCATCATTGCCATTAACTTTCCGGTCGCACACAATAAAAACTGGAAGGACAAGCGTACAGGAGAAGTGAAAACCAAGACCACTTGGGTCAATTGCACCATCTGGAAGCGTGATGGGGCCAATATGCGTATTGTAGACTTTTTAAAACGTGGAACGATGGTAGAGGTCATTGGTTCCCCTGTTTCTAAAGCCTTTCAACACGAAGACGGCACCATTCGTTCAGAAATTCGTTTAAACGTTTCTAAAACGAATATTCTACGTCCAGTAAGCCGTGAAGATGAACTTTCCGAAGATCTTGTCGACAACGACAACGATTCGTACGAAACTTCCATGGATGATTTCAATATGGATGAAGATGATTTTTAAGCACTTAGAAATAAGCATAAAAAAAATCTAGTTTTTTTGCCAATTCTGATTTTGATTAAATAAAAATTTATTTATATTTGCATCCTCAATCAGAGAGCAACATTCCTCCTTAGCTCAGTTGGTTAGAGCATCTGACTGTTAATCAGAGGGTCTC
>JBAWZN010000014.1:0-46366 GCA_037143015.1 Flavobacteriia bacterium | reverse complement strand
CTAGTGGTTAGGACGCCAGGTTTTCATCCTGGTAACAGGAGTTCGATTCTCCTATAGGCTACGAGGATATTTAAAGTATTTAGAACGTTTTTAATTAACAATTAAGTTATGGCAAACCATAAATCAGCAATCAAACGTATTCGTTCAAACGATACGAAACGTGTATTGAACAAGTACCAACACAAAACAACACGTAACGCTTTACGTAAACTTCGTGAGACGAAAGACCGCAACGAGGCAATTGAAATGTTACCGAAAGTTGTTACGATGCTGGACAAATTAGCGAAAAGAAACATTATTCACAAGAACAAAGCTGCAAACTTGAAATCAGGATTGCAAGTTCGTGTGAACGCAATGTAATTTTAGAAATATCCAATAGTTAAGGGGCCTCGAGCCCCTTTTTTTGTTATGTTTGCTTTTATGAAAAAAGGTTCGCTGTTCGGTTTGTTCCTGTTGGTTTCCGTGGTTACTTATGGACAAGCGGCGTTTCATCAACATGTGGATACGGTAAAAAGTACTCATCGATCAGGTGGAGCACTCGATACACTTTCGAACACAACACAAGCGTTTCAATCTTCCTTTTTCATCTCACCAAATGCTGCGATTCTTTCTCCTTTTCAACTGTATTCCTCCAATGGAAGCTCGCTTCATGCGCTAAAAGTCTCAGAAAAACCATTGTTGTTTTCTGCTCTTCCGCACCTTGGATTTTCATACGCTTTCGGAGCACAAGGTTCACAGCGTTTGAAAGTTGATTTTCAAGAGGCCTTTAAACACAATATCCTGGTAAACCTGAACTTCGACAAATCCAAAGGGAATGGATTTTTAAGAAACGATGATTTTTCGTTTCAGCAATTTAATGCACATCTACTTCATTTTGGTGAACGTTATTCTATAGATGTTCAAACAGGAAAAGAGCTTGTGTCTCGTTCTTGGTCGAATGGATTAACAAGTCCAATTCCTATTATTGACGTTGATGTGAATTTACAACCTGTCCAAAAAGAAAATGCACACTCCGACCAAGCACTATCCTTTGTTCGTATACAGCATCGTTTTGATTTAGACAAAGATTCCATCAATGGCCTTGGATTGTTCGCACGTCATGAGTTCTATGAGTCCAAGAGGGACTATCAAGAATTTGATAGCTTAGCAACATTGTATCAAAGTGTATTTTGGAATCTTGATTCAACGCAAGATCGATTTCGGGAGCGTTCCTTCTCGAATGAAGTGGGGATTTTCCTGGACCGCTCGAAGTTGAACGTACAAAGTGTCTTGAGTTACCGGATTCGAAATTGGCACGACAAACTTCTTTACCACGACACAACAGAACTATGGTGGCGGAACGATTTTTCGTTTCAGAGGGCCAAATTTCAGTTGGAACACCATGATGCCTTCAACATCTTGGGTGCTGCTAACGGGTTTACATCGTCCAGTAAATTGATGCTTCCTTTCTCTTTTCTAGATGTCTGTATAGAACATAAACTAAGTTCAACTTTACCCGAGTTGATGCAACGAAATTACTTGAGTAATAATGTGCAATACCAATTGAATTCGTTGGAAAACCAATGGAATCATTCAGTTCGGCTATCCGCATTAAAAAAAGTTGGTTCCATTCAACTCGAAGCAGCTTATCAAGCCTTGCAATTTAGAAAAGTGTACGTATTCGATCAGTTAGCAGGTAAATGGAGAAACAATCAACTGGCTAGCGAAGGAAATGGGCAGAGCATCCAGTTTTCAGCATGTTGGAACTATAAAGGTTTGCAGGTTAAACCGGAGTACCGTTGGATAAATTTCTCTTCAGGTTTGAATTTTCAACCACAGCATCAAACTTCCCTGCATGTTCAGTGGAAGGGTGGTGTGTTTAAAGCGAAGAAATTACGCATGTTGTTTGCGACGGATGCGCAGTATTTTAGTTCCTTTCAACAATTGCTATTTGTCCCGCAATTGGGCGTATTCGATCTACTTCAAAGCAATCCAACGATGAGCAAAGGATTCATGAATCTTTCCTTTACAACTGCTTTAGAGGTGGAAACGTTTCGCTTCTTTGTTCGAGTGGACAATATTGGTTCCTTCTGGGTTCCCACTACAACGGCATTTGTCTCACATTATGTGTTTCCAAGTATGCAAATCAAAATTGGTTTGACTTGGGACTTTTGGAATTAAATCCATTTACACATTTAAGGAATAAAAAAAAGCGCCCTCAGGCGCTTTTCATATTTTAAGTGGAACGATTATCTGTTCGCCATTACTTCTGCCATTTTCGCTCCGATTTGCGCTGGCGAATCTACAACGTGGATACCACATTCGCGCATGATGCGTTTTTTCGCTTCTGCAGTATCATCTGCTCCACCAACAATCGCACCTGCGTGACCCATTGTTCTTCCTTTTGGAGCAGTTTCACCTGCGATGAATCCAACAACTGGTTTGGTTCCGTTTTCTTTAATCCATTGCGCCGCAATTGCCTCAAGGTTTCCACCAATTTCACCAATCATAACAATCCCTTCTGTTTCTGGGTCATTCATCAACAATTCTACTGCTTCACGAGTCGTTGTTCCAATGATTGGATCTCCACCAATTCCGATTGCTGTTGTGATTCCCATTCCAGCTTTAGCAACTTGATCCGCTGCTTCGTATGTTAATGTACCAGATTTAGAAACGATTCCAATTTTTCCTTCTTTAAAAACAAATCCAGGCATGATACCTACTTTCGCTTCTCCGGCTGTAATGACACCTGGACAATTTGGTCCAATTAATCGTGTGTCGAATCCTTGAATGTATTCTTTTGCTTTAATCATGTCGTTCACTGGAATTCCTTCCGTAATACAGACAATCACTTTGATTCCTGCTTCCGCAGCTTCCATAATAGCATCTGCAGCAAATGCAGGTGGAACGAAGATGATGGAAGTATCTGCTTGCGTGCTTGTAACAGCATCCGCAACTGTATTAAACACTGGACGATCCAAATGCGTGTTTCCACCTTTTCCTGGTGTTACACCACCAACAACATTTGTTCCGTACTCGATCATTTGACTTGCGTGGAAAGTACCTTCACTACCGGTAAATCCTTGAACAATGACTCTGGAATTTTTATTTACTAAAACACTCATAAGGCTACTTCTATTTTTCTTGGTCAAAATTAATCAATGTGGCGTTAATAGCAAGTAAAACAACATTTATTTCACGTCATCTACGCGCAATTCGAAATATAATGAGGCATTGGGCGGAATTTTATCCATGCCACCCGCACCGTATCCCAATTGCGGTGGGACAATTATTCTTAACTTAACGCCTTGTTTTTGTCCAATTAAAGCCTCTTTCCATGCATCAATTACACCGCGCATTGGGAGGTAAATTGTACTTTTTTGTTCGTCAAACTTTTTTCCTGACAAAAAGGTTCCAACATAACTAACGCCGATGCTATCTGTCAAATGAATTTCACGACCTGTTCCCGTTTCTATGATTTCAGTGTAAAGGCCACTTTCTGATTTTGTGAGGTGAAAAGATTTCCCTGCTATAAACTTTTCAATTCGTTGATCGAATTGGCTTATTTGTCCTTCAGAATAACTACAAGCATATAGCATGCCGAAAAATGGGAGGAGTAGGGTGTAAATGGATTTCATTTCGTGTTAAAATCTAGCTTAGATTTTTGTCAGTTGAGCGAGGAAATGTGCATCTAAGTCAAATACGCGTTGACATTTGAATCCGGCTTGACTCGCCACATCGTGTAACGTATCGTAATCAACATACAACCAAGGGAATTCTGGTCCACTGATTTTTTTATAGTGCATTTGAAATTTGAAATTCCCGTAATATTCGGAATTCAAGTCCATCCAATACGAACCATCTTCATCCTCGTACAAATATTTCACATCCGATGAATCGCAGATGATTTGTCCCCCTTTGTTTAATTTCTCCCCTGCATTTTTCAAGAAACTCATTAAGTTCGATTTCTTTTTAGCGATTCCGATGCCGTTCATAAGTAACAAGATTGTATCAAATTTCGCGGGTGGGTTATAAGATTCGAAGTCAATTTGTTTTGCTGAAATCCCCTGTCCTTTCATGTATTCAACAGCGCCCTCAGACGAATCGATGGCAAATACGGTGTGTCCACGTTTAATGAGCTCATTCGCATGTACACCAGCGCCAGCACCCGCATCAAGAACTTGTCCTTTACATAGTTTAATGGCCAATTTCTCCAATTCGGGCATATCATTGTATGTGCGAAAAAGGACCTCTATTGGAATGATATCATCGTCACATAAATCGGAGGAAACGACTATGTCAAATGGTTTTTTTGTTTTGTGGTAGTCCAATATAGCTTGACCAATTGGATCTTGTTCTGCTGCTTTCATACTAATATTCGTACTCGTTGTAGTCACTTAAATCGTCATCAGAATAATCGTCATCAAACTCATCAAATCCAAAATCGTCTTCTTCATCATCTGTAGATAAAGATTCACTTTCATGTAATAGATCTTCGTCAAGCGCTTCTCGTGATGCTTCATTCGGTGAATGACCAATGGCCAGAAGCATTTCTGGACTCTCAGGCTCATTTTTGTCATACCCGATTAACTCGATGAGAAAAATCCACATCTTCATAAAGTCGTACACTAAAATAAACCGTTGATCTGGTTCCTCCAAGAAATCTTTAATCACTGCATTTTTCATGACAGTTGCGGGAGAGTCAATGGAATCATCGTCGTAAGACATGTCCAATAAATTTATTTCGTGACCCTTATCCCATGCTTCATTGGAAACGTAAAAACTAGCCATTTGATCACCTTGGAAATGAAAGGATTTCATGATGGCGTGGTAAAAAGACTCAAAGTCACTAGAGTCGCTAATCAAGACGTCTCTAAAAACCTCTTCATTTTTGTCTGAATCCAATAAAACTCTGAATTTTAATCCTGGCATTTTGACTGATTTTACGTGTTAGGTAAAGTTAATATTATTTATCCAAATCGGGTGTTCTTGCTACTGTTAATCCCAATTCTTTTCCCAGTTTCAGCATTTCTGAAACAGCTTGTTCGTATGAATTCTCAATCGTTCCTTCTAGAATGGACTCTTTGATATGCGCTTTTATAACACCGATTTCTGCACACGGACCTAGGTCAAACGTTTGCATGATCAACTCCCCACTGACTGGTGGTTGAAAATTTCTTATACGATCTTTTTCTTCAACTAATTTTAATTTTTCGGAAACAAGTTCGAAGTTCTTCTTGTATTTTTTTACTTTGAATTCATTTTTCGAAGTGATATCGGCATTACATAGCAACATTAAATCCTCCACATCTTCGCCTGCTTCATTAAGTAAACGTCGAACGGCAGAATCTGTCACTGAACCTTTCACTAAGGAAATTGGACGTAAATGTAGTCGAACCAGTTTTTGGACATATTTCATCTTGAAGTCTAAAGGCAAGCGCAAACGCGTAAAAATACGCGGCACCATTTTAGCACCAAGTTCCTCATGGCCATGGAAGGTCCAGCCGGCAACCGAATCAAATCGTTTTGTTGGTGGTTTAGCGATGTCATGAAGGATCGCTGCCCAACGCAGCCACAATGAATCACTGTTTAGTGCAAGATTATCCAACACTTCTAAAGTATGGTAGAAATTATCTTTATGAGCTTTTCCATCGCGCGTTTCAATGCCGTGTAAGGCAATCATCTCTGGAAAAAATTGTTTAAGTAAATCTGTTGAATTCAATAGTTTAAATCCACGCGAGGGTGTTTCAGTAAGAATGATTTTATTCAGTTCTTCTGTAATTCGCTCTTGAGAAATAATTTCAAGTCGATCCGCTTGTTTTTTCATAGCTTCTAAACAAGTCCGTTCAATTTGAAAATCAAATCTAGTGGCAAATCGAATGGCTCTCAACATACGTAATGGGTCATCGCTGAAGGTTATTTCAGGCTCTAATGGAGTACGAATAATTCCTTTTTCGATGTCCGAAACTCCACCAAAGGGATCAACAAGTTCTCCAAATGATTCGGTATTGAGTTTGAGTGCAAGCGTATTGATCGTGAAGTCTCGACGATTTTGATCGTCCTGTAATGTTCCTTTTTCAGTAATTGGTTTTCGAGAGTCTCTGACATAGGATTCCTTTCGAGCACCTACAAATTCGACATCAAGGTCTTTGTAGCGAAAGTGAGCCGTTCCAAAGTTCTTAAAAACACTCACTTTTTTTACTCGGAGAATTTTAGCAATGGCCTCTGCAAACTCAGGACCATCTCCCAAAACAAGGATGTCGATGTCTTTAGACGGACGCTCCATGATTAAATCACGAACGAAACCACCTATGACATAAGCATCTACATCATGATCGGTTGCATACTGCGATACAACTTTAAAAACGGGGTGTTTTAATTTTTCTGCGTAGTTCGATGACATGGGTTGCAAAGGTACGACGAAAGAACTGAATAGCGTTAATTGCTATGCTAAATCCTCATTTTCTACCTCGTCGTTGTCATCTTCATCGTCGCTGTCATTAAACGAAAACAAATCTCCATCGAAATCATCATCGTCATCATCGTCAAAAAATCGATTTGCTTTCCCACTTTTTTTGTAGGCATCCATTTTAGGTTTTTTGGAACGATTGTCTGAGTCAGAGTCTCCTGGTTTTTTATCCTTATTGACTTTTTTTCTAGGTTCTATTTTGATCGATTCAATTGGAATAGGAATAATTGGAGAATCAGAACCTATGGATGTACTTGGTCTACGATCGTCGCTTCTAGGAGTCGAAGTTCGTTGAAAATCATTGCCTGAGCGAGGATTGTTGTTTGGACGAGTGTCCCCGCGTTGTTCTGCTTCTTTTACGGCAATATCACGGCCATTAATCATATGGCCATTCAAGGCATTAATGGCATTCATTGCTTCTGCGCGGTCGGCCATCTCAACAAAGGCAAAGCCTCTTGATTTACCTGTTTCTCTGTCAGTAGCGACATTCACTTTGATTACGCTACCATGTTGTTCGAACAATTGTCTTAATTGCTCATTGGTCACTCCAAAATCTAATTTGGCAACAAAAATACTGGTCATAAATGTTTAAAAAGCAAGGGTTTTACTTGTGTTTACTAGGTTTTAACACTTCGAAATTAGGATAAATATTTAAAAGCACCTCATGGTTTATTAAAAAAGATGTTTTTCTTTTTGTAAACAGCTTAAATAATGAAAATTACTGAGTTGAAAACGGGATGAAATCATCATTATTCGTAGATTAATTTTGATATTCGTGGTTTCCTATTAATTATTTTAAAGTGATTAACCATCAGTTAAACAAGTAGATAGTGTTCCTTTTTTACATCGTTCAGAAAAATATATTGAATTCAGTTATTAAAAATTTTAAGAATTATTATCGTTTCCCTAATTTTGACTCTCTTTACAAGATATGGACCATTTAGTTATCGCTCAAACAGAACAAACACCGCATGTCTCTTTTCTATCAAATGGATTGATGGAGATCAGTGGTAAATCGATAGACGAAGATTCTCAAGAATTTTGGAATCCAGTTGTATCCTGGGTGAAAACATATTGTGATAAACCGTCCACGAAAACCTGTTTGAATTTGTTCATCGAATCGCTAGACACGAGTTCGTCTGCTGCTCTCGTTGAAATGCTTTACCTATTGAAAGAAATGATAAAGGAAGGAAACGAAGTGCATGTACATTGGAATTATGAGGAAAATGACCTAGATATGTTGGAACTAGGGAAGGACATGGAGCAACTAACGCAAATTGGCTTTGAATTCGATGTCCTGAAGCCATTTCCGCTAGGATAATTCGTACGACAGTGCGAAAATTGCTATTTTTGCACATGCGGTTAATTAAACAAATTCCCCACGAACGATTTCTGATTCAGCTCCATTCGTATAATGGAAAATTTATTTTAACGATTTCATTGGATCAATATGAGCAGTCGTTCAAAGTTTCCGAAACAGATTTCCCACAAGTCGAACAATTGGAATTACTTATTCAAGGTTCTTTTTTAACAAAATGCATTCAACGCTTTATCGAGATGAGAGGCGATTGGATGGAAATTATTAACTTAAAATCATAACATGAAATCACTGTTCTTTTTTACTTCATTCCTTGGAGTCATTCTTTTCACTTCCTGCGGAGAGAAACCTGCAGTTAAAAAGGATACAACACCAAAAGTAGCGGTGCGTTCTTTGGGTGGATTGAAAATTGCTTACTACTCAAATGATAGCATTAAAACAAATTTCGACTACTTCGTGAAAGAAGAGGGAATTATCAAGAAAAAACAAAAAGCTTTTGAGTCTGAAGTCGAGCGAAGAACGAAAGCGTATGAAGCGTTCATTACTAAAAAAGATGCGGAAGCTCGTGGAGGACTATTATCGCAAAATGAGATTGCACAGGTTCAACAACGAGCACAAGAAATGCAAAACCAAATCATGCAGTACCAACAAACGGAAGGTGCTAAAATTGAAGAGTTGGCGATGAAGTCTTTAGAAACGGTCAACAAAAAAATTGAAGCCTTAGGTAAAAAGTACTGTGAAAAACACCAGATTGATATCTTGTTAATGCATGGTGAGGGTGGACAAATAAATTACATTAACAGCCGCATGGATGTTACATCGGAATTCGTCAACTTTTTAAACGAGAATCAAGCACAAATCGAAAAGGAATTAAACTAACATGCGTCCAACAGAGTCAAAAAAAGTAGAAAATGTTGCTGAATACATTTTGTATTTGTTTCAAATTGAAGATTTAGTTCGTTCCCTGAAAATGGATATGGAATTAATCAAATCACAAGTGTTAGAACCGGCTATTCGCGATGAATTCCAATTGAATGAGCAAATTGCATGGTACCAAAATATCGTCCGTGAAATGAATGTGAAGGGACTTGAAAAAGAAGGGCACATTGATGAAGTTCAAGAAATTTTAGTGGAGTTGACTTATTTACACAATAGTTTATTGACCATCATGAATGATGCAAAGTACAAGTCACTGTGTGAAAATGCCCACGAAGCACTCGAGGAATTCAAGCAAAAGTCAAATATGGTTCAACGTCAAGATGTAGAAATTTTGATGCATGCCATGTTCATGAAATTGCAATTAAAAATGCGTCAAAAGGAAATTAGTGCTGAAACGGAAGCGGCATTTGATTTAATGCGCATTCAACTTGCATACCTCGCTCGTGAATACCAACGTATGAAATCAGGCGATTGGGATTATTTAAATAACTAGAGGTTCATGGGAAGTTGATCGAGTTCACATAAACATTGTTTCTCTGTATCAACTTCAAAATACGCATGGTTTAAACCATTGCTAAGCGCGATAAATCTACCTTTCATTTCTTTCTGATAGGTCAATGCTTGATACAAGGTATCCACTGAAATGGGAATATGCGGTGCCTTACATTCCACAAGTATAAACGGTTGAAAGTCATTGTCGTACACAACGATGTCCCAGCGCTTCGTTAATCCCGCGTATAGAATCGATTTTTCCACGGCAATTCGTGCGAGCGGAAAAAGGTGTTCTTGGTTCAGGTAGGCAATAAAGTGTTGACGCACCCATTCCTCTGGAGTCAATTTTATTTTTTTTCTTCGGATGAGGCAATGCACATAAATTTGCTCATCTTTCCGACTTAAATGCAGGGATGTTTGTGGTAAGTTTAACGGAATAATCGGACTCATTACATACCCGGAAGTAAGAGATGAATGTCTTTGTATTTTAAATCGAACACTTTTCCAAGTACTTCATTCGTTAAAATACCTTTGTACATGTAGACGCCATTTCGGAAACCACGATGTGTTCGAATCAAATCAACAACGCCACCTTTTTCACCCATTTCAAGAATCATCGGGGAGAAGGTGTTCGATAAGGCGAAGGACGCTGTTCTAGAAACACGAGAAGCAATATTTGGCACACAATAATGAATAACGCCATATTTGATAAAGGTTGGATCATTGTGGTTGGTCACACGGGAAGTTTCAAAACATCCACCTTGATCAATACTCACATCGACTAAAACAGAACCTGATTTCATTTCTTGTATCATCTCTTCACTCACGACACATGGTGTTCTGCCAATTGGTGAACGCAAAGCTCCAATCACCACATCAGCTCTTCGAATGGCTTTTGCCAATACTTTGGGCTGAATAATAGAGGTGTAAACACGCAAACTTAAATCGTTTTGAAGTCGACGCAAACGTGTCAAAGAATTATCAAATACTTTTACCGAAGCTCCGAGTCCAAGTGCTGCACGTGTGGCAAATTCACCGACTGTTCCTGCTCCTATTACCACCACTTCGGCAGGTTGTACACCAGCAATTCCACCCAGCATCAATCCTTTTCCTTGTGAGAAAGAGGAAAGCAGTTCACCTGCAACTAAAATGGATGTTGTGCCGGCAATTTCTCCCATGGTGCGCACAATAGAGAAAACTCCTTCTTCATCTTGGATATAGTCCCAAGCAATCGCCGTTATTTTTTTTGCTGTTAATTTTTGCAGTATTTCTTTTGGCTGTGTTGATATTTGCAACGCGGAAATAAATGTTTGATTTCCTATCATTAACTCCACTTCTTCTTCAGAGGGTGGAGCTACTTTTAAGATGATGTCACAACTGTAAATGGATTTTCGGTCATAAACAATTTGTGCACCAGCTTCACTGTACTCATTATCCGTGAAATTTGATCCTTCACCAGCATTCGTTTCCATCATTACTTGATGTCCGTTTGAAACGAGTAAGGTTACCGCTTCTGGAACCAAAGCAACTCGTCTTTCTTGAAAGGAGGTCTCCTTCGGGATTCCGATAAATAGGCTCCCTTTTTTCTTGCGCACTTCCAGCATTTCTTCTTTCGGAAGAAGACTGCCTTTTTGAATGAGTGTTTTTAGTAATTCAGGATCAGTTATCATAATTCAGGACGATTTCTCTTAGTTCACCTTCTGGTTCACAACGAATATACAGCCAATTCGCGTGTTTTGGAAGAATTTTCTCAATTTTCTCTGGCCACTCCACAAAGAAATAGGCATTTTCTTCAAATAATTCATCTAAACCCAGTTGTGCAAGATCTTGTTCATTTTCAATGCGGTAACAATCGAGGTGATAGGTTTTTGTTCGGTTCATTGTTGCATACTCGTGCACAATGGCATAGGTTGGAGATCCATCTGGATGTTGAACCCCTAATTCTCTCAGCAATGCCTGTACAAAGGTTGTTTTACCAGCTCCCATCTCTCCTTGAATCGCGAAAAAGCTAGGTTTTGAAAAGAGTTGCACAAGTTCAGTGGCAACACTTGATAGTGATTCCAGCTGAATATTTTCCCAACGTTTAGTTTGGTTTTTTTGCATCGTAGGACTCTATTATTCCGTTTTTCCACGAACACATTTCCAATTGCGTGCCATCAAATCGAGCAAATGTTTGTGCATACAACCATTCCCCTGTGTTGAGGTAGACTGCTTCACCAATCATTAATTCTAAGGGCAAATGTCGGTGCCCGAAAATGTAATAGTCCTGTGGATTTGTTTTTTGATGTTCGACAGCAAAAAGGTAAAGCCATTCGTTTTCCTTTCCGGCGTAAATCATGTCCTTGGCCATTCCACTTTTGCGACTACTGCGAGAGAAGTAATTCGCTAATGAAATTCCAAAATTGGGATGAATACGGGCAAAAGCCCATTGGCAAATTGGATTTCTAAAAACGCGTTTAATGAACTTATATTTATAATCACCCGGACCTAATCCGTCGCCATGCGCTACAAAAAAACGTTTTCCATTTTTCTCAAAACAATATTCATCGGCATGCAACTGAACGCCCAATTCCTCTTGAAAGTAATGAAACATCCACATGTCGTGGTTTCCCTTAAAGAAATGAACTGGAATTCCTTTGTCAACCAGTCCAGCGATTTTTGCCTGAAGCCTAACAAATCCCTTTGGAATGACGGTTTTGTATTCAAACCAAAAATCAAAGATATCGCCAATTAAAAAAATTTCTTCGGCATCTTTTTCAATATCATTGAGCCAAGAAATAATGACTGACTCGCGGGCTCGACTACTGGCTAAATCAGGAGTTCCTAGATGAAAATCTGAGGCAAAATAGGTGTATTTAGCCGAGTTTTCCATTAATGTCCAAAGATGCGTTTTAATTCTTCTTCCAACGCTGGACCTCTCAAATTTGTTTTGATGACACGACCTTCTCGATCAATGAGAACGGTAAATGGAACACTAGAAACCTGATACTGTTTGGCTACTTTGCTGTTCCATCCTCCAAGATCACTAACATGATTTGGCCATGATAACTGATCTTGTTCAATCGCGTTTTTCCATTTTTGTGCATCCGTGTCTAGGGAAACACTGACGATGGTAAATCCATCTGCTTTGTATTTCTCATAGGTCTGTACGACATTTGGATTCTCTCTTCGACACGGACCACACCAGGATGCCCAAAAGTCAATGAGTACAATTTGACCACGCAAGGAAGAAAGAGTCATGGTCTTTTTTCCATCCGTTTTCATCTCGGTAAAATCCGGTGCGATCTTCCCTGGTGATAAAAAATTAGCATCTTCAATGCGTTTCTTTAGTTGGGAGAAATTGGTATTAAAGGCTTGCACTGTTGGACTTTCACTGAAAACAGAATACAACTGATTCAACACATTTTCATATGTTTTCATGTCCTGTTCAGCATTCATATTGGCTAACGCAAGGATCAAAACCGGTGAATTTGGGTTGGCTCCAATAAATCCTTGTAGTTCACTGTTGAACTTATAAAATTCTTGAGTCATGTAGTCATTCACAACTTGCTGACGAGAAGGATCTGTTTTGATGGCTGCTAATGCGGAATCACTTTTGATACTCCATTTTTCTGCAATATGAGAAAAGTCATTCATCGCTTTAGATTCATCTGAACCAACGAAATTGCAAAATTCTTTCAGTTTTTTTCCATCCCCATAAACCTTTATGTCACTATTGTTTTTCAAGATTAGGTGGATGTTTTCTGATCCAACACGCAAGTAGTAGTAATCTGGATTTGCTAATTCAACAGAGAGTTTGAAGTTTCCTTTTTTATCCAAAGCAGCAGATGCATAGTCCTTGTAGACATTCCCAAAGTTTTGAGAAATCCGAACTGAATCGACGTTGGCATTGAAAATCATGCCTGAAACAGTTGCTTTAATTGAATTTTGACCAAAAATTCCAAACGGAAAAAAGGCGAATAGTACAATTCCTAGGTTTTTCATCTTAAAAGTTCGTTTAAAGTTTCTTCTAGTTTTTCACCTCGAAGGTTTTTCCCAATGATTTTCCCATCTTTATTCAAGAGAACAGTATATGGAATTCCTTCTATACCAAAATTGGCAACTACGGATGATTTCCAACCTTTTAAATCACTAACATGGTTTGTCCACGAAAGCTGATCTTTTTCAATGGCCTCTTTCCACTTCGTTGCATCTTCATCCAAAGAAACAGAGAATATGGTAAATCCTTTGTCCTTAAATTTCTCATACATTTTTACCACATTTGGATTCTCTGCACGACAAGGTCCACACCAAGATGCCCAGAAGTCAACAAGTACTATTTTCCCCTTGAGATCGGATAATTTCAAGATTTTTCCGGAGGGATTCGGGAAGGCAATTTCTGGAGCTGAAACCGTACCATTCACGGACGAAGCGAATTCAAAATAAGCATTTTCAATTTGTGCATATTGGTTTCTAAACGTTTCAGCCGCAGGTTGTCCAGCATATTTATCCTCAAATGCTTCCGTTACTTTACGTAGGGCATCCAAATTACTTGGATCCCAATCGTCAAAACTAACGCTAGGTAATAAATCCATGGAAAGGATGATGTTGTAGGCATTGCTAGGATCCTTCAACATATTGGTTCTTGAAAACGATTCCATTTTGCTTTTCGCTTGAAGAAAAAGTTTGGAAACTTCTTCCTTGTTACGGTTTTCTTCGTTTAACTGAAGTCGTGCTTGTGTCTGTTGAAATTGGTCGAATTCACGTAAATAACTATTCATGGTTCGACTCCAACTAGTTCCACTAGCATTTGGTTTAGCGACAAAGGAATTGACGGATGTATTGATTTTTAAGTGATCCCCCGGAATTAAGGTAATTGGAATCAAACTGTTTTTCTCATCGCTCAATCTCAAGAAATAGTATCCTAAACCTGGAATGTTGCCGTTGATGCTAAAACTTCCATCGTCGTTTATTTGTCCTTCAGCAACCGGAATTGTTCCTTTGTCACTTGGTGCCTCGATGAACAATGTCAAACCTGGGACACCAGTTATTTTACCAGAAACTTCAAAGTTCGCTTCCAGTCCACCTGTTTCCACCAAGTCTTTTTGGTATTTATTGTACCAAATAATTCCACCAACAAGTGAGACAATGACACCAAGGATGATCCAGGTTTTATTTTTTAGTATCCAATCTTTCATGCGTCGAGCATTTGACGTAATAATCCATTCGCTAATTTCGGATCTGCTTTTCCTTGCGAAACTTTCATCAATTGTCCCATGAAGAATCCGGTCAATTGTTTTTCTCCAGCGCGGTATCTGGAAACTTCATCTTGATTTAATTCAAATACCTTCAAAATGAATCCTTTCAAGGCATCTTCATCGGAGTTTTGAATTAAGTTTAATCGCTCAGCCACTTGCAAAGGTGTTTCCTCTGTTTCGAATAACGCAGGAAAGATATTTTGTGAAGCCACGGAGCTAGAAACTTTTCCTTCTTCCACGAGGTGAATTAATTCTGCTATTCGCAATGGTTTCATGGGGAATTTGTCCATTTCAATTCCATACTCGTTTAGGTAGGATTTGATGTCTCCCATCAACCAGTTGGCAGCGGACTTGTAGTTTTTCGTGTGTTCAAGAATGGACTCGTAATATAGAGCGATTCCTTTATTGTCGGTGATGTTGTATGCATCGTATTCTGATAATCCGTATTCCTTTGTATATCGTTGAAATAAAGCTCTCGGTAATGCTGGCATTTCTGCTTCAACTGCTTGAATTTGTTGCTGAGTGACAGAAATTGGCGGCATATCTGGCTCCGGGAAATAACGGTAATCATTTGCTGCTTCTTTGGAACGCATGGAAATGGTAATTCCTTTCAGCGCGTCAAAAGCCCTCGTTTCTTGTGATAAAGATCTTCCATTTTCCAAAACTTCAATTTGACGTTGAATTTCGAATTCAATCGCACGTTGCACATTGCGAATGGAGTTCATGTTTTTGACTTCTACCTTCGTTCCAAACTCTGAAACACCGACAAGTCTAACCGAAACATTGGCATCGCAACGCAAGGATCCTTCTTCCATGTTTCCATCACAAATATCTAAGTATCGCAAAAGTTTGCGCACTTCCGTCAAGTAATGGTATGCCTCCATAGAGGAACGCATATCCGGTTCAGAAACAATCTCGAGTAGGGGAGTCCCGGCACGGTTTAAGTCCACCAGCGTGTCGTAAACGTCAACGTCGTGAATGCTTTTACCTGCATCTTCCTCCATGTGAATACGTGTCAAACCAATGGTTTTCTCCGTTCCATCATCTGTTCGAATAACGATGTGTCCGCCAGTACAAATCGGCGTTGTATCTTGTGTAATTTGATATCCTTTAGGTAAATCTGGATAAAAATAGTTCTTTCGTGCAAAATGCTGAGCTGGCGCAATGTGTGCATTGCAGGCAAGACCTAATTTAATGGCGAACTCAATTGTTTTTTTGTTCATCACCGGTAAAGTACCCGGATGTCCAAGTGTTACCGCGCTAATGTTTGAATTTGGTGCGGAACCGTATTCATTAACGTCGTTTGAATACGCTTTGGTTTTTGTCAACATTTGTGCATGGACCTCGAGTCCAATGACAACCTCGTATTTATCGCGAATGGATGCTTCCATAATTTAGTTAAATACGGGAGATTAGTTCTTTCATGATTTGCGTCATTTTTGGCTCTTGGCGAGTTGCCACTTCAATCACGTCTTGAACACTCACCTTTTTGATTTTCCCTGGAACGCCAAGGTCTGTAATGATGGAAATCGCAAAGCATGGAATACTCATGTGTCGTGCAACAATGACTTCAGGAACGGTTGACATTCCAACTGCATCTGCACCAATTACGCGTACATATTTGTATTCGGAAGGAGTTTCTAACGTTGGACCAGTGAGTCCAGCATAACATCCAACAGAAACCTTGATGGACAATTCTGCTGCAATTGTTTGGGCCATTTGAATCATGGATTCATCGTAAGGATCACTCATATCAGGGAAACGTGGTCCTAATTCGTCGATGTTTTTACCGATGAGTGGATTGCCCGGAAACAAATTGATGTGGTCATTCATGATCATGATTTCACCAACAGCGAAATCTGGATTGACACCTCCAGATGCATTGCTCACAAAAAGTCGTTCAATTCCTAACAGCTTCATGACGCGAACGGGAAAAGTAACTTGTTGTAAGTCATATCCTTCGTAATAATGAAAACGTCCTTGCATCGCTACAACGTTTTTTCCACCCAGACGACCGAAAATTAATTTTCCAGAATGACTTTCCACCGTTGAAACAGGAAAGTTCGGTATCGTTTCGTAAGGAATTTCATCAATAATTTCGATTTCCTTTACGAGTCCACCTAGTCCGGTTCCTAAAATAATTCCAATCGTTGGTTCAACATTTGTTTTGGCTTGAATAAAGGCCACTGTTTCTTTAATTACTTCTAACATAATCTTTTATCATCGAATTAAACGCTTCTTCGTTCTCCATTTTAACACACATGGGAAGAACATACCAAGGATAGGTTTGTCGGTCATTTTCGGTCAAAAGTCCTTCAATTTTTACGAGGTCTTTTTCAGTAGTGACGATGCCCATTTCCTTGCTTGCAAAGGTATCAAATTTTCTGTGAATTACTTGGATATCTGCCGATGTAAACGAGTGATGGTCACCAAATTTAACTTCCTCTACTTGAAATCTTTCCATCAAATGGTTTTTTAATGAGGTGGTGGAAGAGATTCCAGTTACCAATAAAATCGATTTCATTTCCTGAATTGGTTTTCCAACAGAACTAAAATCGGCATATTCTATTCGTGAGAAAAAAACTGGTTTTTGATAGATTTCATAACGTTTACGATGAGTCATCATGTCATCTTCAGTTAGATTCGGACATTTTGTAATAATGATGATATCGGCACGTCCTGCACCTACTTTTGATTCGCGTAAATTCCCAGAAGGCAAATGACAGTCATCTAAGAACTGATCAGCAAAGGGAGTTAAAAGTAGCCGAAGTCCGGGTTTTACGTGTCGATGTTGAAAGGCATCGTCTAATAAAATGACAGCCTGCTCATTTCGATTTTTCATGAAAGGGATGGCCAATTTTCGCTTTTCACAAACGAAAACCTCTACGTTTTGCGAGAATTTCTGAAAATAGGATAAGGGCTCGTCCCCAACAGTACGAGCGTCATCTGTGGCATTCACTTGCCTGTAACCAGAAGTTTTTCGACCGTAGCCTCGACTAAGGATCTGTACAGCATGGTCATTTTGAATGAGATTGGTCAAATAATGAACCATCGGTGTTTTACCGGATCCGCCGACGGATAAATTGCCAACAGTAATAGATTTACCCGGGATAGTTGTTGATTTAAGAATACCTACATCGAAGAGGATATTCCGTGTAGAAGTGATGAGCCAATATAAAATCGTAAAGGGTAGTAGTCCGATTTTTCTCATCCTCAAAGATACGTTTTATTGGTTGTTATAATCCGAAAAAGCTTGTTCGTCTCCAAAATAATAAATGCGAATTAATGCCGTATCATTTAAAAAGTCAATTTTGCCGATCTCCACACGGTTGATAGATAAACCTGTTCGTTTTTCCAAATCTGCTTTCATCTCCTCGTATTTATCCGGAGTAATCAAATCAATTCGCTCGTAGTTAATGGTTTTACGTGTTTCGTGTTTCATCAACCAGAGATTCTCTAATATGAATGTTAGAAGAACTACAGAAACATTGATTACACCCACCTCGGAAACGCTCAATTCATTAGATGCAAGTGCATTCACTACACTTATTCCAATAATCATAAACAGGTAGGTCATCTCCTTGATTTCAATGGCGTCTGTGCGGTAACGGATGATTCCAAAAATCGCAAATAATCCCAATCCCATTCCGGTGTCAATGTCCATTTGCATCAATCCAAAACACAAAAAAAACGTGATTGTACCGATTAAATAGTAGGTGAACAAATAATCTTTTCGCTGGGTTTTAGGATAATACAAAAAGCGAATTAATATGGTTAGGAAAAGTAAGTTAATCCCTAAACGAACTAATAAAACGTAAAAGTCTTCACTGAACCAAGTTAAGGTAGAGGTAGATATTGCAGCTTTTTTTAAGGGTAAGAGTATAAAACTAAATAGGGTCATGGTTTATTTTTTTTAAATAAAGTAATTTTTTTTTGAAACGATTGAATTTTAATTTTTCTTCACCGTAAATTTCTACAGAACCCAAGCAGTATTTACTCAGTCTATATGGACGAATCTGTTGCTGTTTCATCAATTGGTAGAATGCGCTGTTGCGGTTTAACTCTTCTTGTTTTAATTCTGAAATGACAAGCTGTTTAAATGATTTTGTTAATCCATCTTTTTCAAAAGCAATATTGAAGTCGAACGTTAATCGCTCCTTCTCTGTTTTTGAAACCAACGTGATTCGTTGAAACGAATTCCACATGATAGGCACTAAGTTTTTATTTGCTTGAAGTTCATTTTGCACGAAAGCTAAATCACTTTCAGGCAGAACCTCATTAAATTGATCGGTTGCAATGCGTTTTTTGTCTGTTCGGCCTTTTATTTTGTGTTTGACTTCGAGAAAGAAAAGGTTTGATTCGACGTATTTACGGATGCGTACTTTAAAGCGATTGCCTTTTCCATTGTGATGATCCTTAAAAAAGGAGAAACGTTCGTCATCAAAATAAAGACTTTCATAATGAAGAATAGTCGTTTTTTCCACCTTTAAAACGTAATATTCATCAGAAAGTAATGGTAGAAGGGAATTTAATGTATTGACGGTAAACGCAAATTTGGTATCCACCCGATTCATCAATTTTACGTGTTCCATTTCCGGCAAGGAAATAGTCTCAAAAGATTGAAGAAGGTCGTAGGTCGAATCCATATATGTTAATTCAAAGTTAACAAAATTTATTTTCCTTCACTACGGTCGAATCCTTAAAATGCGCTTTACTTTTCGGACCTGATCAAAAGTTTTTCTTCTTTCACTACTTTTGTTCTATGAATAAAAAGATCCTACTATTGGGTTCTGGTGAACTCGGAAAAGAATTTGTCATCGCTTGCAAGCGTTATGGTCAACATGTGATTGCTGTCGATAGTTACATTGGCGCACCTGCAATGCAAGTAGCAGATGATTGCGAAGTCATCAACATGTTAGACGGCGCTGAACTAGATCGCATCGTTGCTAAGCATCAACCGGACCTCATTGTTCCGGAAATTGAAGCGATTCGAACGGAGCGCTTTTATGCCTATGAAGAACAAGGAATTCAAGTGGTTCCAAGTGCGAAAGCGGCAAATTTTACGATGAATCGTAAAGCCATTCGCGATTTAGCAGCAAAGGACCTCGGCGTAAGAACGGCAACATATCGCTATGCAACGAGCTACGAAGAGTTAGTCGCTGGTGTGGAAGTTTGTGGAATCCCGTGTGTTGTTAAACCCTTAATGTCTAGTTCCGGAAAAGGTCAATCGGTAATCAAATCCACTGAGGATATTCAAAAAGCATGGGATTATGCCATGGAAGGATCGCGCGGTGACTTGAAAGAGGTTATCGTAGAAGGATTTATTGATTTCGATTACGAAATCACCTTGCTAACCGTGACGCAAAAAGATGGACCAACTTTGTTCTGTCCACCAATCGGACACCGTCAAGAACGCGGCGATTACCAAGAAAGCTGGCAACCGATGCCCATGCAAGCTGAACACCTAAGTGAAGCGCAGGAAATGGCAGCAAAGGTAACAGCAGCGCTCGGTGGCGCGGGGATTTGGGGAGTGGAATTTTTCATCACAAAGGAAGGTGCTTACTTCTCTGAATTATCTCCTCGTCCACACGATACAGGTATGGTTACCCTCGCTGGGACTCAAAACCTTTCTGAATTTGAATTACATGCACGTGCAGTTTTGGGATTACCCATTCCGAAAATTGAAGCGAAGCATAACGGCGCCAGTGCAGTTGTACTAGCGACCGAAACATCGGATAAAACACCCGAATTTGTAGGTGTGGAATCCGCACTTATGGAAGAAAATACGGAAGTACGCATCTTCGGAAAACCGACCACGCGTCCATACAGACGTATGGCTGTTACACTCGCTTTTGGGGAGGAATCCGTTCAAGAATTAGTCGAAAAAGCAAAGAAAAACGCTGCTAAAATCCAAGTGAAATGAAACAAATCCTCCTTTTAATCCTTTGTCTTCCAATTGTCTCTTTTGGAATGACGGTTTCCTATGAGTTGAGAATGCCGAAGCCACAAAACCACTATTTCGAAGTACAAATGAACATCAGCGCAAACGATGATGCGCAAGTAGAGGTGAAGATGCCGGTTTGGACTCCAGGATCCTATTTAGTTCGTGAGTTTTCTAAGAATGTCAACTTGGTAAAAGCGTTTACGAAAGATGGAAAATCCATTTCGGTAACGAAAAAATCGAAAAACGCATGGATCATCAATGCGGGAAAAGAAAAGGACATCCAAGTGAAATACGAAGTATACGCATTTGAATTGTCGGTTCGCACGCCGTTTTTGGATTTATCGCATGGATTCGTCAGCGGATCTGGTATATTTATGTACACGGATAAATCGAAAAATCAAGCGGGAAATGTTACCGTTTATCCGCATGAGTCGTTTAAACGTATTTCAACTTCCTTACCTGTTGATGCGGGCTACAAAGGACTTGGTCAACGTTTTCAATTCGAAAATTATGATCACTTGGTCGATTGTCCAATGGAAATTGGAAACCAAGAGATTTTCGAATTTACGGCAGCCGGTGTCAATCACACTGTTGCGATGTACGGAGATGCGAACTGCAATGTCGAGCAATTGAAACGCGATATGGCGAAAATCGTCGAAGCGGAAACAGCTGTCATTGGTAAAAATCCCAATAAAATATACACGTTTATCGTGCACAATGTCGTAGATGGACAAGGTGGACTTGAACACATGAATTCAACGGTGTTGAGTGTGAACCGTTGGACCTACGCCGGAAAACAATACGTGGATTTCTTGAACTTGGTCGCACATGAATATTTCCATTTATGGAATGTAAAACGCATTCGTCCGGTGGAATTAGGTCCATTTAACTACGACACAGAGAACTACACGAGTTTATTATGGGTGATGGAGGGATTCACCTCGTACTACGACGAATTAATTCTTCGTCGAACTGGATTTTACACAGAAGAAGAGTTTCTAGCGAAATTGCAATCGTCGATTAACTACGTCGAGGGAACACCAGGTTCTCGTATCCAACCTGTTGCACATGCCAGTTTTGACGCTTGGGTGAAGGCCTATCGTCCAAATGAAAATAGTTCCAATACGACCATGACATACTACTCTCGTGGTTCGGTGCTTGCTTCGGTGATTGACGCAATGATCGTTGCGGAAACGGATGGCAAAAAATGCTTGGATCATTTCCTACAGCAATTGTATGTTAGCTATTACGAAGGACTCAAACGCGGATTTAGTGAGGCGGAATTCAAGATGGAATTGGCGAAATTTGTAGGCAAAAACATGGATGATTTTTTCGCGAAATACGTCGATGGAACGGAAATCATTCCGTACAAAGATTTCTATGGTCCTGTTGGACTAAACGTTCAAGATGTCACCACAAACAATCCTTCTTTTGGCGCGAGTGTAAGAGAAGAAGGCGGAAAAGTGATGGTGAAGTCCGTACGTTTCGGATCAAGTGCCGAAGAGGCTGGAATTAGCGTAGGTGATGAAATCATCGGATGTAACGGGTATCGCGTAGATCAGTCTATGTTTGAAGGAATGATGAGTGGAATGAGTAGTTTTGAATCCTGTGAGATTCTTGTCGCCAGAGAAGAACAGTTGTTCTCGGTTAAAGCGACCATTAAACCATATAAAAAGCCACAATTTTTATTGACTAAATCTTCTGCGAATGAAAAACGCTTGCACTATTGGCTTCGTTAATTTTCTGATTTTTTGTTCCTTTTCAATTTATGGACAATCGACGTACCTCAACGTACAAATCCCACCAGTCAGTGCGGCTTATCCATACAATGAATGTGAACCATCCATTGCCATTAATCCGATTAATACCAATCAGATTGCGGCAGGTTCTGTACTGAAAGGTTATCATTATTCAGAGGATGGTGGTTTGACTTGGAAAAGCAAAAAAATGGATAGTCCGTATGGTGTGTATGGCGATCCAGTGCTCATGTTCGACCAACTTGGACGCTTGTATTATTTCCATTTAACGGATTATAAAAAAGGAACGCACTTGGATCGTATTTTGTGTCAAACATCTGAATCGATCTCCGGAAAGTTTACTTCAGGAACCTTTCCAGCGCCAAACGGGACGAAAGTACAAGACAAACATTGGGTGGTAATAGATCCGAAAACAAATGTCCTTTACATGACTTGGACACAGTTCGATGCCTACGATTCTGCGGATCCAAAAGATACCTCCATCATTGTCTTTTCAAAGTCGCTAAATCGTGGAAAATCATGGACAAGTCCAAAGCGCATTTCCAAATTTGGAGGCGATTGCTTGGATGGCGATAATACGGTGGAAGGTGCTGTTCCAGCTTTAGGTCCGAATGGTGAAATCTACGTGACTTGGACCGGTCCAAAGGGACTGATGTTTCAAAAATCAACGGATGGCGGCCTTACATGGATGGCAGAAGAAAAACATTTGTCCAAGCAAGTTGGGGGATGGGACCTCAATATTCCTGGCTTTTACCGAGCGAATGGACTTCCGTTTTTAATGTCCGACATGAGCAATGGTCCTAATCGAGGCACCTTGTATTTGAATTGGTGTGATCAACGTAATGGGGCGGATAATACCGATGTTTGGTTGTTGAAATCGACTGATGGCGGAAACTCATGGTCGGAACCTATTAAGGTCAACCAAGATCAAACCAAAACACATCAGTTTTTAACTACAATGAGCATTGATCAATCGAACGGTAACCTTCATTTTGTTTACTACGACCGACGAAAATACAGAGAAACATCCACGGATGTCGTTTGGGCTAGTAGTTCAGATGGGGGAACGACCTTCAAAGAAGAAACCATCTCACAAAAGCCATTTACGCCAAATGATAAAGTATTCTTTGGCGATTATTTGGGTATTGCCGCAGTAAATGGACACGTTCATCCAATCTGGCCGCGAATGGATGAGGGAAAAATCACCCTTTGGACAGCGATTATTGATCCAAGTAAGAAATGACACATCAAATGAGCATTGCCATTCACGAATCTTGGAAAAATGTACTGGAGAAGGAATTCGATCAATCCTATTTTCAGCAGGTAACGGAACGTGTTCGTCAGGCCTATATCGATCAAAAGGGAAGTGTTTTCCCAAAGGGATCTCAGATCTTTCGTGCCTTTGATTTGTGTCCATTTGATCAATTAAAAGTGGTCATCCTCGGACAAGATCCGTATCCCACGCGCGGACATGCCCACGGCCTGTGTTTTTCAGTGGAGCCGGATGTGCGTCCCTTTCCGAAGAGTTTATTAAACATTTTCAAGGAAATACAAGGAGATTTAGGAATTCCAATGCCGGAAAACGGAAATCTCGCTCGCTGGGCAGAACAAGGAGTACTTTTGTTGAATTCGTCCTTGACAGTCGAAGAAGGAAAACCAGATTCCCATAAGGGATTTGGATGGGAGAAGTTTACAGATGCAGTGATACAAACCATTAATGCCGAGAAAACCGGAATCGTATTTATCCTCTGGGGAGCCAAAGCGATTTCAAAAGAAGCGTTTATCGACCATTCTAAACATTTGATATTGAAGTCGGTACATCCATCGCCACTTTCTGCACATCGAGGTTTTTTCGGCTGTAAGCATTTCAGCAAAACCAATGAATTCTTAAGGATGATGGAACAAACGGAAATTCAATGGTAATCCCTAACTTTGCAGGCAATGAAACTACAGAACGATTTATTTTTAAGAGCAGCGCGCGGTGAGCAAATCGAGCGTTATCCCGTTTGGTTAATGCGTCAAGCCGGAAGGATTTTACCTGAATACAGAGCTGTTAGAGCAAAATTGTCTGGATTCAAAGAATTGGTGGAAACACCGGAGTTTGCATCCGAAGTAACGATACAGCCAGTAGATTTATTGGGAGTGGATGCGGCGATCATTTTCTCGGATATTTTAGTGGTTCCAGAAGCAATGGGACTTACTTACGAGATGATTGAGCAAAAAGGACCTTGGTTTGAAAAAACCATCCGTTCACGTGAGCAATTATCGTTTATCGACCGAAACATTGATGTACAAGATCGTTTATCCTATGTGATGGAAGCGATTCGCATAACCAAGCGCGATTTAGCAGGACGCGTTCCACTCATTGGATTTGCAGGTGCACCTTGGACCATCTTATGTTATATGGTAGAAGGAAAAGGATCAAAAACATTTTCGGAGTCGCGTAAAATGCTTTACACGAAACCGGATCTTGCACATGAGTTATTGCAGGAAATCACCAATGTGACCATCGCTTATTTGAAAGCGCAAATCGCAGCAGGAGCAGATTCCCTTCAATTGTTCGATTCATGGGCGGGAATTTTAGGTGATGCCCAATACGAAGAATTTGGAATCAAGTACATTCGTCAAATTACAGAGGCCATCTCAACGGTTCCTTTCACGGTATTCTCAAAAGGAGCGATCAATAGCTTGCCAAGTTTAGCTACGCTATCGTGCACAACGATTGGATTGGATTGGAACATGTCTGTGGACGTGGCACGAAGTTTGGTTCAGGAAACAAAGACATTACAAGGTAATTTAGATCCTTGTGTGTTGTATGGCTCGAACGATTTAATTGAGAATGAAACAAGAAAATTGTTAAAATCATTTAAAAGTCAAAGACATATTGTAAATTTGGGTCACGGGGTGTATCCCGATATTGACCCAGAAAAAGTAAAAGTTTTTATAAATACAGTGAAAAGTTATGAAATTTAACCCAAGAACTTTTGGATGTGTTGCCCTTTCATTTGCGGCAATGATGTCCGTTTCAACGAGCTTTGCTCAGAAAAGTAAAAAAACAAATGAGAAGGAAATTCTCAACATGACATTCGAGCATGTGAAAGGTGAGGATGTCACTGAATTAAACAACATCGATATTGTTGGTCGAGGGGTAACATCGCCAACAGAACTCAAAGCGGATATTTTCCACAAAACAGGATCTGGTGATGTGGCTATTCCTACCAACGTCTATGGTAAAGAAGATCCAACGACTGAAAATGGTGGAGAGGTTTATGCGGGAATCGTGGCTTATAAGCCAGGTAAAATGGCGGGTGAACGTTCGTATGTAACGATTCAGTTGTTGAAAAATGATGCTCAAGTTACCTTGAAAAAAGGATTGACATACTGTGTGGAATACTCCTTGTCTTTAGGTGAGTCCTCTAAATTTTCTTGTAATAATTTAGCGGCTTACTTTTCTAAGGAAAATCCAGGTTCAGGGGAGCCGGGTGCGATTTATGTTGCAACCGATCACGTACTGAAAGGACAAATGAACAAAGTTCATAATGGATTCTTTGGATGGGAGAAAGTATGCAATACATACACCGCAAAAGGAGATGAGAAGTACATCACTATCGGAAATTTTGATCGCAATGAAACAACAAGATTTGAAGCGGTAAAAAAACCAAAAGAAAGCGAAGCTGATCCAATTGCACATGCATATTACTACATTGATAACGTCATTATCCGTTTAGTGGATAATGTTTCTGAATGTGCTTGTTACAATGCTCGTCCACCGAAAATCGAAGATGGGTTCTCTACGTTGATTTACGACAAAGCGCCAGAGATTACAGATAAAATGACCGTGGATAAAAAGATTGAAGCACATTCGATTTACTTCCGTCAGGGTAAAGCATCCTTAACTGAAAACGCGAAAGAAAACATGAATTTCGTGATCGAGCAAATGAAAGCGAATCCAGCAATGAAAATCGAGATTTCCGGAAACAATGATGAGTTAGAAGTAAAAGCGAGTAAAGAAAACGAAGACTACAGTGACTTAGATAGAAAACGTGTTGCAGTTGCCGTGAAATACTTCGTTGCTCAAGGAATTGCGGAAGAAAGAATCATTAAAACATACAAAGGAACATCTACTCCAAGCGCGGAAATCGTTGAGGATGATGAACAAGATGTGAAGGACGCCAAATCTCGACGCGTAGAGTTTAGAGTAAAAATGTAATACTCCTTCAAGATAAGAGAAAAGCCATCGAAAGATGGCTTTTTTTATGCCTTAAATTCTTGTAAAGCGAGGTAAAGTTCTTGAGTTGGAAGTCCCATTACATTTGTGTACGAGCCTTCAATTTTCTCCACTCCGATGAATCCAATCCAATCTTGGATGCCATAGGATCCAGCTTTGTCGAATGGTTGATAGTTGATCACATAATGAGATATTTCCTTGGAGCTTAATGTGCGAAAATGAACCGCGGTTTGAACTGAAAATGAACTTGAAATCCCGTTATATGAAAGAACTACACCTGTATACACATCGTGTTTCTTCCCGGAAAGTTGATGAAGCAAACGAATGGCGTCTTCTTCGTCCACTGGTTTCCCAATGACAACATTTTCTAAGTATACGATCGTGTCGGCGCAAATCAGTAATTCGTTTGGCCGAATGTCCATTTGAAGCGCATTCGCTTTTTTCTGAGCGATGGAAATCACGATGTTCTCTGGAGAATCTGCTTCGTTAAAATTTTCTAAACAATCAGCTATGGCAATTCGGAATTCAAATCCCATTTGACGCAACAATTCACTGCGTCTTGGAGAAGCAGAACCTAAAACAATATTCATAAACTATTGGAGAATAAACAGATTAAACCGAAGAACATGGACCATTTCATCAGATGATTTATCCATGTTAATGTGGATTCCTTTTTGATGAGGTACAATAACGCACTGGTGAAGTTCACAGTACCAGAAAGTAATAGTAGAATCATCGTTACTTTGTTCACCTGAAACCAATCAAATAGGTAATAACCGAATACAAATAGGATCAACGGTATTTGAATCAAAATAATTGTCAAATAGGCTGCCTTTTCCTTTCCGATTTTCATCGGTAATGATTTTACATGGGTAACTAAATCTCCTTGAATATCGTGGATGTCTTTGTTGATTTCTCGCGCAAAATTTTGAATAAATGCGCAGATTGCCAGGAAGTACACGAACGAATAATTTAGGTATGTAGACCAAGTTTCCTCACGGTATGGTGAGAATGGAATGGAACTTTCATTCAACACTTTGAAGAACCAAACTGAAAGTAGCGGGACAAGTGCTGTTAAAAAAGCAATGATTACGTTACTAATGATGAGTTTTCGCTTCAATTGAACACTGTAGAACCAAAGTAAATTGATGGAAAGTAAATGAACGAACACAAAAATGAGCGTTTCGTATTTGATAGATAAGTATATAGCAATTAAAAATGCGACCAGATTAAAAGTCCAATGCCACAAAATCGCCCATCTCGGTTTCATGAATTTCGAAATAATGACTTTCTCTGGTTTATTGATTCGATCAGCTTTCACGTCAAAGTAATCGTTGATGACATTTCCGGCGGCAGCAATAATCATAGTGGAAAAGATGAGCAGAAAGTAATCTAAGTAATGAAAATCTACCTTTTGAAAACTATTGCTTTTCATGAGGTAAAATGCTACACCAATCATGGTCATCAAAATGATGAGGAGGTTTTTAGCTCGAATGAGTTTTAAAAAGTACTTCATGGTTTCAAGGTGTAAGTCGTTCGACGATTTTTTTGATGAGCTTTTTCCTTTTCGTTCACATCACTAATGGCATTAATGGCTGCATCGGTCATGATTGGAGAAGTAGAGCCGTATCCTTTGTAACTCAGCTGTGCTTCTGGAATTCCTTTACTCGTAAGGAAATCTTTTACCGCCTTGGCACGATTGGTGGATAAGAGTAAGTTATCTTGTGCATTACCTCGGGAATCGGTATGTCCACCAATCTCGATTTTTAAGTTTGGATGTGCCTTCAAGTAATTAGCGAAGGAACTTAATTCCACAATCGACTCCGGTCGCAATTTTGCTTGATTTAAGTCAAAAAACACATTTGAAAGGATGTTTTCAGTGGAAGAGTTCTCCGGATTCAATGGAATTTGAACGTGGTAACTTTGTTCATTTTCCTTCAAGGTCATGTTGAAATTCAAGGAGTAGGGTAGGTAGCCAGGATAAGATACTTCAATCGCATAATCTGTATTGATGGGCAATGGAACCATAAACGTACCGTCTGACGCATCCGCTTTGGATTGAATGACTACTTGTCCGGTCGATAGGTTTGTCAGCTGGAAACTCGCGCCAAGAGATTTTTTCGTTTTGGCATCGAAGACGAATCCATCGAAGTAAAGTGTTTTGATGGGCTGATCCTCTTTCGGTAATTCGAAGTAATAAATATCCATTAATCCAAAACCGCCTGGACGATCAGACGCGAAATAGGCAATGTCACCTTCCGGAGAAACCATGAGTGAATTTTCATCAGAAAGTGTATTGATGGGGTAACCTAAATTCTGTGGAAGTCCCCAGTTCCCTTTTGCATCCATTCTGGAAACGTATAAGTCGGATCCACCCATACCAATGTGTCCACGCGAAGCAAAATACAGTGTTTTTCCATCTGGATGAATTAATACCGATTCTTCGTTTTGATTCGAATTGATATGCGGTGGCAATGGTTCAGCCATACTCCACGTTCCATCTGCTAATAAGCGAGAAACATAGATGTCCGAGTCTCTTTTGCCCTCTCTGCTGCGTAAACCTCGTATGAAATAGAGTGTTTTTCCATCCGCAGAGAGCGAAGGCTGTGTTTCCCAATGTGTGGAATTCACTTTTCCCGGTAGATTCACAGGATTACTCCATAGTTTACCTACTTGCTCGGTGACAAATAAATCACAACTTCCTTTTCCTTGTCGGTTTGCTCCGTAATCAACACCACTTTCATCTGTGCACGCGACGAAAATTAATTTTTTTCCATCTGGTGAAATACTTGGAGCTCCTTCATTGAAAGGAGTGTTCACGTTTCGAGGCATGGGGTAAGACCTGCTCCAAACGTTGTCGATGTGATGCGTCACGTAAAAATCCTCTTGTTCACGCTTGTTTTCCCCTTGAAATTCAACAAGTCTTCGTGTGAAAAGCATCGTGTTACCGTCGACAGTAATGGTAGGATAGTATTCAGAAAAATTTGTATTGACCGATGGACCAATGTTCTTTGGTTCAAAGGGTTTTGGATTTTTCATGGCTTGAATGGCGAAGTTTGCACAATCTTGCATGCGTCGAACGGTTCCCAAATTTTCTTCCTTGGCGTTTGGATTTTTTAGGTAGCGTGAACAGCTTTGGATTGCACCATTGTAATCAGCGGTGGCCATTTGACATGTTGCTAAATGATAGACAGTGGAACCACTGATACTGTGGTTTGGATCAATTTCCAAGGCGCGAGAATAGTGAAAAATGGCTTGTTTGTAATTACGTTGAATTTCATTGAATTCCGCACTTAATAAATGTGCTTCCCAAAAATTGGAATCCTTCTCTAATGCCTTACCAAGTAAGTCAATGCCACTTTTAAAGTCATATTCTCCCGTCATGGGATTCATTCCATCTTTAGGAGCTTTTTCGGCCAATTCAAAATAATGAATGGCTTTTTTATTAGTACTTGAATAAGGAAATTGCGCTGATGAACAACCGTAAAAAAATAGGATAAAAATGGGTAGAAGTAGCGCGTTTCTCATTTAAGGAATGTTCATGTATTTATGGGTCTGTAACGAAATCTTCCATTTTTGGTTACCTTTCACATAGTCGATAATTAAGGGAATCAATTTATCTCGTTTTTCCCATTCTGGTTGCAAGAATAAATGACAAGTAGCAGAAACTTTTTTCGCATGTTCCTCCGCCCACAAAAAATCAGACACATGATTGATCACCACCTTTAGTTCCTTCGCTTTTTCGTATGCTTCCTCGTTAGGTTTCATGAATTTCTTTGGGGAAAAACAATACCAATCGATTGGTGCATCCAAGGTATGGACTCCAGCTGTTTCAATGGCGACTTCTATTTTGTTTTCGTGTAAACGACTCACCAATTCTTGTAACGAATGCATGGTAGGCTCACCACCCGTAATGACCACGAATTTCGCATTTACTGTCATTACTTCTTCAAGGATGGCATCTATCGTCATCAATTGATCTGCTGTACTTGTCCAGCTTTCTTTTACATCACACCATACGCAACCTACATCGCATCCAGCTGTTCGAATGAAATAGGCAGCACGTCCTGTATGATAACCTTCTCCTTGAATCGTGAAGAAATGCTCCATGATCGGGAGTTGTGCACTGGAAGAAGAACGATCGTTTGACATGGGACAAAGTTAAACAATTATGCTTGGTTTTACCGGTCGATTTTTCATTCTGATTTTGATTATATTTGTTTAAACCTAAAACGAATCTATGAAGCAAATCATTACACTACACTTTCTTTTTATTGCGTATTATTTTTCTGCTCAGCAAATTGCAAATAGCAATATGGAATCTTGGGATAATCTGGGTGCATTAACGGAGGAACCTACAAATTGGAATGGATTTAAATCTGGTACAGGCGGACTCGTGTCTTTTGGCTCTCAACAATTGGAGCAATCAACAGCAATTCGTGCAAATGCAACAGGCATGTACTGCGCAAGAATTTGGTCCAAGAGTACACTTGGAATTGTTGCCAATGGAACGATGACCTTAGGCCAAATTAACATGGGGAGCACAACAGCGTCAAGTCCGTTGAACTTTAACTACTCTAAAACTTCGGACACTCTTTTTTCTGAACCGATTTCAGCCGTTCCAGATTCAGTCGTTTTTTGGGCAAAATATACGGCTGGGACAGGACAACAAGCGCGAATGCATGCAATCATTCACGACAGCAGCAATGTTCACGATCCAATTGACGCCGCATCACAACCATTTGTGGTAGCTCGTGCGGAATTAAATTATTCGCCAACTGCTGGAAATTGGGTGCGATTTTCTGCTCCCTTTAATTTAGAAGTTCAGGTTGGATTAATGCCAATCGCAAAATACATTCTGCTCACATTTGCTACAAACAAAAACCCAGGAGGAGGTGCTGCCAATGATGAGGTACTACTGGACGATATCGAATTAATCTACAATACAAGTTCCATTGGTGAAATTTCTTCAAAGGTACAATTGTATTATTCATCTGTTTATGGATTGATGTCCAAAGACCTGTCCATGGATACAGATCTTTCCATTTATAGTATTTCTGGTCAACTGGTGAAAAAAGGCAGTATGGCACAGTTGAGCGGTAAGTCTCTACCATCCGGACAATACCTCTTGAATTTTCAAGGAAAAAGTCAGAAATTGTTCATTCCGTAGGTAAAGCGAATGAAGGTCTTTTTATCTGTTTGTTGTTTCCTTTTTTCTTATCAAGTTCATGCACAGAGCCATAAAATAAGCGGTTTTGTGTATGATGAGGATAAGCAGTTTATTCGTGGTGCACGAATAACTGTTGTCGGAGAAAATATGGGTGTCTTTTCAAAGTCCGATGGTTCTTATGAACTCCTTCTTCGTCCAGGAAAATGGATGCTTCGCTGTAAAATCGATGGAGGACAAGTTAATACATTTCTCATTGAAAATCTTCAAACGGATGTGATTCACGATTTTTATTTAAAGGATCCCGTTCAACTAGTAGAACAAGTGAAGGTAACCGTGGGTAAATTTGATAAACCTATTGAAGAACAAACGGTTACAATGTTGGTGTTAAAACCAGAACTCATTGAAAATAAAAATACCCGAAGTATTGAAACGGCCCTTGATCAAACGCCTGGTTTAAATATCTTGGACGGTGAACCACAAATTAGAGGAGGAAGTGGATTTACTTTTGGCGTAGGATCTAAAGTCGCAGTGATTGTCGACGATATGCCCATGCTTTCCGGTGATGCTGGTCGTCCCGAATGGGGATTTATTCCGGTTGAAAACATTAGTCAAGTGGAGGTCACCAAGGGCGCATCTTCTGTACTTTCCGGTAGTTCTGCACTCTCAGGATCCATTCACATTCGAACAGCGTATCCAAAGGCCGAACCCTTAACGAAAATACAAGTGTACTCTGGAGCGTATTCAAATCCCTTAAATCCTTCCATGAAATGGAATGAACACTACCCTGGAATTCATGGATTAACTTTTCTACATACTCGTCGAATCGGAAATTTGGATTTGGTCGTGGGAGGAAACTTGAATCAAGATCACGGATACATTGGTCCCCCAAAAACGGATTCACTTGTGGCAACCGTTTTTCCAGATACCATTACCAATTTTTCTGAGAAGGACTTGGTTTCAAAACGTGCACGTATGAATTTCAATTTACGTTACCGCTCTTCACAAATAAAAGGACTTTCCTATGGTGTGAATGGAAATTTCATGAAGATGCACACAGCGATACCATTGGCATGGTTGAACGATTCTTCTGGACTCTATCGTGCCTATCCGGGAGCCATCTTTTTGCAGGATCAATTTATTTTTAATGTCGATCCCTTCCTTCATTACCTCACCGAAAATAAGGGAAAACACTACTTGCGCTCACGTTTATTGAAAGTTGATAATGAAATGTCTGCCAATCAATCGAATAAGGCAATGACCTATTACGGGGATTACATGTTCCAGAAGAAATTGACCGATTGGAAAGAGATAGAAATGGTTGCTGGAATGACCGGAACATTAACGAAGTCCGAGGCAAATATTTATGCGGGATCCGGTTCTCCAAATAATGACATACTGAATATTTCTGTTTACTCACAAGTAGAGAGTAAATGGAACGATCGATTGAATGTATCCGCAGGTGGGCGTTTTGAATACTTTGAGTTGAATGATACGATTACCGCAACAAAACCAATCTTCCGTGCTGGTTCGACATACCGCATTCATAAAGCAACGTTTCTGCGAGCCTCCTATGGACAAGGATTCCGTTTTCCAACCATCACCGAACGTTATATTAAAACAGGTGTGGGCAATTTTGGAGTTTTTCCAAATCCAAACCTAAAGCCGGAAAGTAGTTGGAACGCTGAAATTGGCATCAAACAGGGCATTAAAGTTGGAAATGTGTTGGGTTATTTGGACATCGCAGGATTCTGGCAGGAGTATCAAAATACCATTGAATACATGTTTGGAATTTGGCACGAATTGACCTCTGTTCAGTCGATGGGCTCTAGTGCCGGATTTATGTTTTTAAATACGGGCAATTCTCGAGTGACAGGTATCGATGTTTCCTATGCCGGAAAAGCTCAAACGTCAAAAACGAATGAGTTGACTTTTCTTTTGGGATATAATTACATCGTTCCAATTACGCTTAGTCCAAATTACGTATATGCTACCGACTCTTTGAATCGTTTATTTAGTTACCAGTCAACATCTTTGGACCCAAGTAATGGCATTCTGAAATACCGATTTTTGCACAATGTTAAACTCGATGCAGAGCATACATGGAATAAAAAATATGCCATTGGTGTTAGTGCGAAGTATTTCTCAAAAATCGTGAATATGGATGCCATTATTAAGGATTTTGAGCAAATCACGGTAGACAATGAATTGTTGCAAGATTTAACTTACATGGACTATTTTCAGTCACATCGGTTTGGCAATTGGATCTTCGACGCACGTTTGTCCTTTCATTTCTCAGAACAGCACAAATTAGCAGTAATTGGTAGTAATATTTTCAATCGAACCTATTCTTTGCGTCCATTGAAAATCGAAGCGCCAAGAACCATTATGATTCAATACACGTATCGTTTAGAAGGGAAGTGATTTATCCTTTGGATAACTCGAATCGCAACCAGTTTAAGGCACTTAAAACGGTCATTTGAATATTGCGTTCGCGGTTATCGCCGAATTGAAATTTCTTCGCAACGGTTTTTCCGGAAATAGATAAGCCAATCCAAACAAGTCCAACGGGTTTGTCGACACTTCCACCTGTCGGACCAGCAATACCAGTTGTGGAAATACATACATCAACGCCTAATTTTTTCGCTCCGTTTTCCGCCATTTCCATCGCAACTTGTTCACTCACCGCACCTTCAGAAAGAATAGAGTTCACGGAAACGTCACAAAGACGATGTTTCAAATCATTGGAATAGGTGAGTAGTGAGCCCATAAAGTACTCAGATGCACCTGAAACACTGGTGATTTGTTGTGCCAAAAGCCCACTGGTGCAACTCTCTACTGTACCAATAGAAAATTGATTTTCAGTTAATAAACGACCACAGACTTCCGGAAGGGAATCAGATTCATAACCAAAAACAGCTTCCGGTAAACGAGTCGCTAATTCTTGAAAAAATTCCATGATGTTGGCTTGAGCCTCTTTTCCTTCGTAAGAGGTGATACGTAATTTAACAAGTCCAGGAGAAGGAAGATAAGCTAACCCAAATCCTCTTTCTCGAATACGGTCTTCCCAATCACTGATTTGTTCTGCTAGGAAGGATTCGCCGATTCCCTGCGTTAAGGCGGTGTAATGGTACATGGCTTTTAATTGGAAGCGTTGCGTCAGTCGGGGAATCAATTGCTCGGTGACAATGCCTTTCATCTCGTAGGGAACCCCAGGTAAAGAAACACAGTAACGTCCTTTTTTTTCGAACAGCATTCCCGCTGCAGTTCCATAATTGTTTGCCAGTATTTCACAATCGACAGGTAAAGCTGCTTGTTGAATATTCGATTCCAACATTGGACGATTGCGCGAGGCAAAATAGGCTTCGATTTTTGCTAATGTCGGTTGATGTATTTCTAAGTTGGTCTCAAAATATTCACACAAGGTGTGCTTGGTGATGTCATCTTTCGTTGGACCTAGTCCGCCAGTGATAATGACACAATTAGTATCTAGATAACATTGATCCAGGGCTTCTAATATGCGATTCTTATCATCGGAAATAACAAGGGAACGAGTGATTCTCGCACCAATTTTAGAAAGTTCTTGTCCCAGCCACGAAGCATTTGTATTAATGGTTTGACCAATTAACAATTCATCTCCGATAGCTAGTATTTCAATGTTCATTTTCGAACGAATTTAGCAATAGATTCGATGTGACCTGTATGTGGGAATTGGTCTGCAAGCGCATATTTTTCGAGAACATATCCTGCTTCATTCAAGGTATTTGCGTCCCGTGCTTGTGTCGATGGATTACAGGAAATGTACACGATGTGTTGTGCTCCTAAATCGATTACCTTTTGAAGTGTCTTTGGAGCAATTCCAGCTCTCGGTGGATCCAAGACAATACAGGAGATATTTCCTTGGTAATTTGGATATTCTTTTAGGAATTTCCCTACATCTGCAGCATAGAAGTCAATGCTATGAATGCCATTTTTCTTCGCATTTTCTTTCGCGTCTTCGATGGCTTTTTCAATGATATCTACTCCAACGATTTGAACGTTCGGATTTCGTTTCGCTAATAATTGTCCAATGGTGCCCGTTCCACAGAATAAATCCATCACGACTTTGTCGGATGGAATTTCTTCTTCGAATACGTAATCAAGTGCTTTCGCGTAAAGTAATTCAGCACACGATGGATTCGTTTGAAAGAAACTTTCCATGGAGATTTGAAAAGTCAAACTGGAAAGCACCTCTTCGATAGCTTCTTGTCCAAAAATCAATTTCGATGTTCCGTTTTCAATTTTCGCACGATCGGCTACATTGTCATTTTCGGTATGCCATAAGCCTGCAATTCGTCCTGGTAACAACTGTTGAAGGAAATCTGCAAACGCTTGAATGTCAAATGCTTTATCTTCATCTGTCGACGTGACAAGGTTCAATAATAATTGATTCGTGTGGAACGATTTTCTTACGACAATATGGCGAAAGAAACCAACTTTCTTCGGTGGATGCCAAGCGGGAAGGTTCGTTGCTTTCAAGAACAAGCGAATTTCACGAAGTTTGGTTTCCCATTCTTCATCAAACATTCCAGAAGCTTTATTTAAGCTCTCCACTTTCCACCATGTTCCTCTGCGTTTAAATCCGAGCGCAAAGGCATCATCTAATTCTTCATTCGTTTCCAAATCATGTTCGATACAGGAGAAACTGTATTCCATTTTATTTCGATAGAAATAATGTTTTGGAGATGAAATAAAGGCGTCGAAACGTTCGCGCACCTCTTTAATTCCACTTAGTCGTTCAAAGGTTGTAAGTGTTGACTCACGTTTAACCTTCTCTTGTTTTTCAACGGGAACATGGATATAGGGTCCGCCGGAAATTTCTTGAAACCGTTGTTCAGTTTCAAATTCCGAACGTTTTTCGACCTCTAATAATTTGGCTTCTGCGTAATTTTTTCGTTTTGTTTCAATGCGAACACGAACGGTTTGACCAGGAAAAGTGTTGTCGACAAAGACAACAAAGTGACCATGTTCTGTTTCTAATTTCGCTATCCCACGTCCACCAAAAGCATAGTCCGTGATTTCAACGGAAATCTCATCTCCTCTTTTCATTAGATCATTCCACGAATTACGCCTTTATCAGAAGCTTGTATAAATCCGATGATTTCATCGCGTAACGGTGTTTTAGCCATACTCTGAAGTACTGCGTCTACACCTTTAGAAAGGTTACTGTTTTGTACATAAATCGTTCGATAAATATCTTCAATTTCACGTACTTGCTCATCCGTATATCCTCTTCTTCTCAAACCAACTGAATTCACTCCAGCAAAGGTAAGAGGTTCGCGAGCGGCTTTGATGTATGGAGGAACGTCTTTACGAATGAGCGAAGCGCCACCAATAAACGCATGTTTACCGATATGCGCAAATTGTTGTGCCGCTACTTTACCTTCCAGAATAGCGTAGTCGTCAATGATGACGTGTCCAGAAAGTCCAGTGTAACTTGCTAAAATGACGTTATTTCCAATTTGACAATCATGAGCAATGTGCACATAAGTCATCAAGAGGCAATTATCACCAACTGCTGTTTTCAGTTTATCACTTGTCCCACGGTGAATGGTCACACATTCACGGATTTTCGTATTGTTACCTATTTCAACGGTGGTATATTCATTGTCGAATTTCAGATCCTGAGGAACAACGCCCAAGACAGCTCCCGGAAACACTTCGCAGTCCTCGCCGATGCGTGTGCCCGGATATAAGGCAACATTCGAATGAATCCTCGTTCCATTTCCAATAATCACATCCTCGTGAATGACAGCGAATGGATCAATACGGACGTTTTGTCCAATCTGGGCATCTTTCGAGACCGATGCTAAAGATGAAATCATTTATTCTTTGTCTTTAATAATTTGTGCGAGCATGCTTGCTTCTGAAACAACTTTTCCATTCACAAATGCTTTCCCGCTCATTTCAACTAGTCCACGGCGGATAGGTGAAGTTAATACTAATTCAAACACAACAGTATCGCCAGGCATGACTTTCTGCTTGAAACGCACATTGTCGATTTTCATGAAATAGGTCGAATACAAATGTGGATCTTCCACTTTTGTTAAAGCGAAAATCCCACCAACTTGCGCCATTGCTTCAATTTGAAGGACTCCTGGAAAAACCGGATTTCCCGGAAAATGTCCGGTAAATTGAGGCTCGTTCATCGTGATGTTCTTCACCCCAAGAATCGAGTTTTCATGTACCTCAATGATTTTATCCACCATTAAAAACGGATAGCGATGTGGTAAAATGCGTTCAATATCGTTTACGTCGTAAACCGGAGCTTTGGTAAGGTCAAAATAGCGACCTTGGTTTTGTTGTTTCTTGATTTGTTCTTTCAGCACTTTAGCAAAACGAACATTTCCGGAATGTCCAGGGCGTGCTGCTAAGATGTGTGCTTTGATTGGTTTCCCAACTAAAGCTAAGTCACCAACAATATCTAATAATTTATGACGTGCAGGCTCATTTTCGTATTGTAGTTTGGTGCTATTCAGGACACCAATTCCATCGATGGAAACCTGGAGTTTATCTTTCCCAAGCAATTTTGCAAGTCGGTCTAGTTCTTCTTGAGCGACATCTGGACGATCAACTAAAACAATGGCATTATCCAAGTCACCTCCTTTAATGAGGTTATTACTAGCTAAATATTCCAGTTCTTTCAAGAATACAAATGTTCTACATTTGGCAATTTCCTTTTTAAAATCGCTTAATTGATACATGCTTGCATGCTGGGTGCCTAGTACCGGGGAATTGTAATCAACCATAACGGTTAAGCGGTAGTTCACATCTGGAATGGCCAAAAATTCAATTCCTTTATCAAGATCTTCCCAAGGAATGTTTTCATTGAGTTCAAAATATTCTCTTTCGGCCGTTTGATTTTCGAATCCTACGCGTTCAATTTCGTTCACAAATAAAATGGAACTTCCATCCATGATGGGGACTTCAGGACCATTAATTTTGATGAGTGCGTTGTCGACCTGACACGCATACAATGCAGCGAGTACATGTTCTGTTGTATACACACGTGCACCATTTTGCTCCAACGTTGTTCCACGGTCTGTGGCCACAACAAAATCCACATCGGCTTTAATTATCGGTTGATTTTCTAAGTCAACGCGCTGAAATTTATAACCTTGATTATCTGCAGCTGGACAAATTTCCATTGTTACTGCTTTTCCAGTATGGAGTCCAACCCCGTTAAAAACGATGGATTCTTTGAGTGTGCGTTGTTTTTCTGTCATTCTGTTTATTTTTTCGTGAGTTCTTTTAACTGTTTTTCGAACTCTTGTATTTTCGAAAGGATAAATGGTAGTTTTCGGAATCCAATGTAGGATCGCTTGAAATCGTTGTGATTGATGGCAGGTGATCCCATCAATGTATCCGCTGTTTTGATGGTGGAAGGAATACCTGATTGCGCAACGATTTTAGTTTCATCGGCAATGTGCAGGTGTCCTGCGATTCCCGTTTGACCTCCAATCATGACATATTTGCCAATTTTTGCAGAGCCCGCTATTCCGACTTGCGCAGCCATGGCAGTGTGCTGATCGACATCGACATTATGAGCAATTTGACATAAATTATCAATTTTCACTCCTTTACGGATAAACGTTGAACCCATGGTAGCTCGGTCGACGGAACAATTTGAACCAATTTCAACATGATCTTCAATCACTACATTTCCAATTTGAGGAATTTTTTGGTAAACACGGTGTTCATCCGGGGTGTAACCAAATCCATCAGATCCGATTACCGTTCCGGAGTGGATAATGACATTGTTTCCAATTTGACAATCCGCGTAAATGCTGACATTCGCAAAAAGGATGGTGTTATCTCCAATTTGAACGTGATCACCAAGAACGACATTCGGGTAAATTTGAACGTTGTTTCCGATTTTCACACCTTGACCGATGTATGCGAATGCTCCAACGTATGGATCGTTTCCAATTTGTGCTGATTCATGAATAAAAGAGGGCTGCTCAATGGCAGGTTCTTTGCGATTCATGCTATTGTAAATCTCCAAAAGTTTCGCGAAGCACGCATAGGCATCGTCCACACGAATCAGCGTCAATGCAGATGGCAACGCTTTCGAAGGACTAAAGGATTTATTGACAATGCAAATACTCGATCCAGTCGTGTAAATGAATTCTTCGTATTTTGGGTTGGAAAGAAAGCTCAAAGAACCTTGGTTTCCTTCTTCAATTTTGGCTAGTCCATGGACACTCGCAGATGGATTCCCATCAACTTCTCCTTGTAAAAGGCCGGCGATTTGTTCGGCTGTAAATTCCATTAATCAAAGTTACAAAAAGGTTAGACGGCGAAACGGTGCTAAAAGTCAATTTATTAACAATGAAAAGTCCAATAGTGTTAGAAATCGAGTGTGTCTACAGTTAATTCATAGACTTTAATTTTGTCCTTGTACCAAATGCACTTCACAAATAGCTGTTCTTTTGACGTTCCTGCTGTGTTGAATTGTAGGCAATGAATGGGTTTCGGGTGTTGTGAAAGGGATGAACGACTAAAGTTGAAACGTCCATTTTTTCGGATCAAACGGTTTAATTCTTTATCATTTTTAATACCAATTGACTTCATTTTTTCTGTCAAAACGTTGGATGAATCCATGTAGAAAAGGAACTCATTTTTCGGGAAAAATAGAATTTCGCCAAGCGCTAATTTTTCTGAATTGGTCGGTGTAATTTGTTGAGCTTTTTTAGGAGAGAAAATAATTTCCGTTACAAAGCTTTCATCACCCATTGTCATGAAACAATGTTCTTTTTTTCCTTTCGGATTTTCGTAGTCGATGCGGTAAACCTTATCTAACCCTTGTTTTTTGCTTTTCCCAAAGTCGACAGACCCCTCTTGAATGGTTTTCAAAAATTGAGCTTCTGTGAATCCTTGTTCTTTGATTTCAGCGTTTGTTTCTTGATTCACGACAATCATTCGATTGAATAAATTGTCCTTCACTCGGTTAGATGGAAACCAACTACAGCCTTTGTTATCAAACATAAAGACGACCATGATTGCTCCGATGGAAAATCCTAGTCCGTAATATTTTAATCTTCTAAAAAAATCTTTCATGGCATAAAAAAAGGGAGCGAACTCCCTTTACAATTACATTAATGAATTTAGTTTTTCTTCAAGGACTGCTTTTGGAACAGCTCCAACTGATTTATCAACTACCTCACCATTTTTTATGAATAATACTGTTGGAATGCTTCGAACACCAAATTGGGCAGAAACTCCGGAATTTAAATCAACGTTTACTTTTCCAATAACAGCTTTTCCTTGGTATTCGTTTGCCATTTCTTCGATTACTGGACCAATCATGCGGCAAGGACCACACCACTCAGCCCAAAAATCAACAACAACTGGTTTATCTGACTTCATGACTAATTCGTCAAAGTTCGCATCTGTGATTTCTAATGCCATTTTATTTTGTTTTAAATAGTTAAATTCTCTTTTCGGGCGTAAAATTAAGTCAATTTCTTTAATCCAAGGTTAAGCTTATCGCTTTTCTACTTCAATTTGTTCGATTTACAGGAATTCCATCGCCAAATATTTTGCGGTGTACGATTTTTCCTTCGCTTTTTTGATCATTTGTTCCGGTGTACCAGTAAATAGAATCTCACCTCCTCTGTATCCGCCTTCTGGACCTAAATCAATAATGTGATCAGCGATTTTGATGATGTCCATGTTATGTTCAATAACCAATACCGTATTTCCTTCGTCCACTAATCGCTGCAATACTTCTAGTAACATGCGAATATCTTCAAAATGCAATCCAGTTGATGGTTCATCTAAAATATAAATGGTCTTTCCTGTTGCTTTTTTCGCAAGTTCTGTGGCTAATTTAATGCGTTGTGCCTCTCCGCCGGAAAGTGTCGTTGATGACTGTCCCAACTTAATGTAACAAAGTCCAACCTGCTGCAAGGTATGAAGTGTTCGGTATATTTTAGGGTGTTTTTCAAAAAATGGAACGGACTCTTCAATGGTCATATTCAGAACGTCTGAAATGCTTTTTCCTTTATAACGAACTTCTAAAGTCTCTGGATTATAACGTTTTCCGTTGCACGTTTCACATTCCACATAAACATCTGGAAGGAAATTCATTTCGATTAATTTCAGTCCACCACCATTACACGTTTCACATTTCCCACCCGCGACATTAAACGAAAACCTTCCTGCTTTGTATCCACGAATTTGTGACTCGGGTAATGCTGCGAACAGACTGCGAATTTCATCAAATACTTTTGTATAAGTAACTGGATTCGATCGTGGTGTTCGTCCAATCGGACTCTGGTCAATTTCAATGACTTTGTCCAATTGATCTAATCCTTCAATCGATTTGTAAGGCAATGGCTTGCGGATGTCTTGGTGGAAATGATTCATCAAAAGCGGATAAAGCGTTTGATTGATCAAAGAGGATTTTCCGCTTCCAGAAACGCCAGTCACACAGGTGAATGTCCCAAGTGGAATCGTGAAATTCACGTTTTTTAAGTTATGTCCATTCGCGCCTTTTAAGGTCAGGTTGTTCCCGTTTCCTTTTCTGCGTTTGGTTGGAACCTCAATTTTACGAGAGCCGTTTAAGTACTGAGCGGTTAACGAATTACTTGTTAAAACAGAGTTCAAATCTCCTGCACTGACGATGTTTCCACCGAAGGAACCAGCGCCAGGACCAATATCGACAATGAAGTCTGCTGCCTCAATCATTTCTTTGTCATGTTCAACAACTAACACAGAATTCCCTACATCTCTCAATCGTTTTAGCGACTGAATTAATTTCGTGTTGTCGCGTTGATGCAATCCAATTGATGGTTCGTCAAGAACATACAAAACATTGATTAACTCCGTCCCGATTTGAGTCGCAAGTCGAATGCGTTGCGCTTCTCCACCAGATAAACTTTTGGCGCTGCGGTGTAAAGTCAAATAATCAAGTCCAACTTCCAGGATAAACCGAATGCGTGTGCGAATTTCCTTCAGAATTTCTGATCCAATTTGTTTTTGGTCAGCTGTTAAATGCGCTTCAATTTCATTTGCCCAGCGATCTAATTGTTCAAAATCCATAAAGGCAATGTCCCCAATAGTTTGGTTATTTAATTTAAATTGAAGTGCTTCTTTTCGAACACGTGTCCCTTGACATTCCGGACACTTCTTTTTATTCATGAATCCCTGTGCCCAACGTTGAATACCGGCAGTACTATCTTCCGAATGTCGCGTCATGAAATTGGCAATTCCCTCAAAACGATCGTCGTTGGATTTAGCGTTCATTTCCATGTCCTCGTTTCCATATAGAAACAAGTGAATGAGTTCTTCATCTAAATCGGAGATCGGGGTATTGATGGAGTATCCTTGTTTGATCAAGATTGCTTCCATTTTCTCGAAAATCCACACACGTTTGTATTCACCGAGTGGTGCAAATCCACCTTTGCGTATCGATAAACTTGGATTTGGAATAATTTTGTCAATGTCTATTTCACTCACTTCTCCCAGTCCTTTGCAACTTGGACAAGCGCCATACGGTGAGTTGAAAGAGAACAGGCTTGGCTCCGGTTCAGGATAGCTGATTCCACTCGTCGGACACATCAACGATCGACTGTAATGTTTTACTTTATCCGATTCTAAGTCCATGACCATCATCGTAGATTCGCCCATTTTCATTGCGACAAGCACCGAATCATACACGCGTTTTTCATCGACTTGTCCAATGAGCATGCGGTCAACAACGACTTCGATGTCATGAATTTTGTAGCGGTCCAATTTCATCCCTTTCACGATGTCCTTAATTTCGCCGTCCACGCGCACTTTCGTGTAGCCATTGCGCAGTATTTGCTCGAAGAGTTCACGGTAGTGTCCCTTTCGTCCTTTGATTTTTGGCGCAAGAAAAGCTACTTTTTTACCATTAAAATCGGTATGTAATCGTTCGCAAATGGCTTCGTCAGAGTATTTTACCATTGGTTCATTCGTGACATACGAATACGCAGTTCCGATGCGCGCAAAAAGGAGTCGAAAGAAATCATAAAGTTCCGTAATCGTTCCAACGGTTGATCTTGGGGAACGAGAAACGGTTTTTTGTTCGATAGAAATAACAGGACTTAATCCATCAATTTTATCCACGTCTGGACGCTCCAAGCCACCAATAAATTGTTTAACGTAACTCGAAAAAGTATCGATGTATCTTCGTTGTCCTTCCGCGAAAATGGTATCGAAAGCTAAACTTGACTTTCCACTGCCACTAAGTCCAGTAAAAACAATGAGTTTGTTTCGCGGGATTTGGAGATTGATGTCCTTCAAATTATGTTCTCTGGCCCCATAAATATCGATGGTTTCTTGGGGACCTTTGTTGGTGTTTTTTGACATTGAAGTTAGAATGGACTAATGAAATCTTTAAATAAAGTTCCTAATTCGTCTTTAGGTGAAATGAGGGGATTTTCAATTTCCCAGTCAATGCGTAAGTCTGAATCATTCCATAAAATACAGCCTTCGTGTTCTTTCGAATAGGTGTTTGTGCATTTGTAGGAAAAAATGGTTTCGTCTTCGAGACTTACAAATCCATGTGCAAATCCAGGTGGTATCCATAGTTGGTTGCGATCAATTGTATTTAAAATCACTTTAAAATGTTGACCATAACTTGGAGAGTCCTTGCGAATATCCACCGCAACATCTAATACGCTTCCTGTTATTACTTGCACTAATTTACCTTGATCGAAAGGTGGCGCTTGAAAATGTAATCCACGCAAAACACCTTTTTTAGATTTGGAAAGATTGTCCTGAACGAAGGTTAAATCCGGAATGAATTCTTTGTATGTTTCTTGGTTAAATGATTCAAGAAAAAATCCTCTTTCATCACCAAACACAGTTGGATAAACGGACACAAGTCCTTTTGGAAATTCGTGTATTGTTTTCACTCGTTAATCTATTTTTTGAATACCCACAATATTACACGTTTTTAGCGATATCTACGTTATGGCAATATTTTTGCATCTTTGTTTTTCTTAAATTTTAACATACGATATGCGCTTTTTGTTCTGCTTGTTTTTTGTCCAAATTACCTGGACTCAAGTGAACGTTCAACAATCGGTGAACGCGTTTGTACAAGATGAGGTTAATCGTCATGCTCAAATTACTTTTCAAGCAGTGGATGTCGAATCAGGACAGGTCATCGCTTCATACCACGAACATCAGGCGATTCCAAGTGCTTCCACAGCAAAATTATTTTCAACAGCTACAGCTTTTGAATTATTGGGTGAGAATTACCGAATGAAAACACGCATATATTGCGATGGATTCATTGATAAAGATAGTGTACTTCATGGAAATGTTTGGATCAGAGGTGGGGGAGATGTGAGTCTTGGGAGTAAATTTTTTTCGCTTGAAAATCAGGAGTTGAATTTCCTTACCGCATGGAGCGATTCCTTGAATTCTAAAGGAATCAAGTTTATTGAAGGGTCGGTGATTGCAGATGCATCGGAATTCGGTTATGAGGGAACACCAGCAACTTGGCATTCTGGTGATGTTGGAAATTACTACGGGGCGTTCGCTGGAGGGATTAATTTTTATGATAATACCGTAAAGTTGAAATTTAATACAGGCAATCCAGGAACGCGGGCACAGTACATCGGAATGTTTCCAGAAGTACCAGGATTTCAGTTGGAGAACAAAGTTACTGCAGCAAACGTCAGCAGTGACGAAACGATTGTTTACGGAGATGCCTTTGAATTGAATCGAAGTATTAAAGGAACTTTGCCGAGTCACGCGACAAATTTCATTGTTAAAGGAAGCATGCCGGATCCGGAATATCAATTAGCCATTGAATGGGTGAAGGTCCTTCTTCAAAATGGCATTCAAGTGGAGGATGGAGCAAAGGGATTTCGATTACAGCAGAAAGAACTGCATGCAAATACCTATGAGAACAAGTTCTTGCTTTTTCAGGTGGAAGGAGAAGCGGTGAAGGATATCGCGAATTGGACCAATTTGAAGAGTGTCAATTTATTTGCTGACGGACTTGTCTATGCATTGGCTTATCAAAAAACGGAAAAAGGTGATTTATCCGTAGGATTGAATCGAATGAAAGAATTTTGGATAGAAAAAATGACCTTAGATGGATTCCAAATCTATGACGGATGTGGTTTGTCGCGTTCGAATGCTATTTCTGCCGCTCATTTTTGTGGCTTATTGAGATGGATGTCAAGTTCGCCAAATGCCAGCGCCTATAAAAACACCTTGCCGGTTGCTGGAAAAACGGGAACAGCAAAATCATTGTGCAAAGGAGATGTAGGTGAGGGGAGGATATTTGCCAAAAGCGGTTCCATGCAAGGGGTCAAATCGTATGCGGGATACATTGATTCCACCTCCGGAAAAAAAATTGCCTTTGCGATTACGGTAAATGATTTTTCGTGTACCGGAAATCAATTGACCGTCCGAATGGAGAAAATACTCAATGCCTTGGCTACGTATTAGTCCTTCAGTTCAAAAGCAGCAATTTCTTGCCAGAAATCGTGAATGGATGTTCCTGCACAGGCCAACATCTGTGGGACAATACTTGCCGGTGAGAAGCCAGGGGTTGTGTTGACTTCAATGACGTATGGTTCATTCCCTACAATCATAAAGTCGATGCGAGAAATCGATCGTAACTGAAGTAATTGATAGATTTTTTTCGCACGTTCTTGCACTTTCAACACTAGTTCATTGTCGATTCGAGCAGGAGTAATTTCCTGAGATTTTCCGTTGTATTTGGTTTCGTAGTCGAAGAATTCATTTTCGGAGGCAATTTCCGTCAAGGGTAGCGCCACTAAACCAACTTTTGTCCCGTAAACTC